>DATFLL010000034.1:0-3236 GCA_035267785.1 Gammaproteobacteria bacterium
ACCATGGTGATGTCCGCCCAGAAGACGGCGCTGCATCAAGGGCGGCTGTTCGGCATGATGTCCCAGGACGAGGCGCGCTGGCCAGCCGACGGCACCAGCAAGGAGATCGCCAACCAGTTCGGCGACTTCATCCTAGGCTACAGCGAGACGAACTGGGCGAACTTCATGCGGCCCGACAACTACCTGATCCTGCGGCCCACCAAGAGCACGCAGTTCACCGGCATGATCTCCACGCCGTCCGGCCTGATGGTGATGTTCGATAGCGAGATCATGGTCATCAACGGCGACCCGGACCTCGGCGGCTTCACCGTCGATCAGTTCCCGGACGTCGTGGGGAATGACAACGGCGTCACGCCTACCAACCTCGGCGGCGTGGCCATCGTCGCTTGGGGCGGCCAGCTCTACGCGCTGCAAGGCGGAAAGGCCGTACCACTGAGCCAGGACGTGTTCCTGGCGACCGATCCGTTCATCAGCGTCGTGGCTGAACCGCAGCGGCGCTGCCTGTTGGCCGTTTCGCAAAGCGGTCGCACCTTCCGCTACTTCTTCGAGTACCAGTTCTGGATGGACGATCCGACGACGGACCTGGTAGGGCTGCTGCCGAACTGCGCTTGCAATGCCGACGACTACACACGCGGCGTCACCGCTGCTGGCGCGGCCTACAGCACGCGCACCGACGGAGCGCCGGACACCCCGTACCTTCAGTGGGATGCCGTTGATTTCGGCGTCGGGGTGCTGAAGGGCGGCGCCGCCGAGATGATCGCGGGGAGGCGGCATGCCCTGTACCGGGCGCGTTTCCTCATCCCATCCGATCAGGGCGTCTCCCCGGCGAGCGGCATCACCAGCGTCGTGACCGACAGGACGGACGGCCTGTACAGCGCTACGGCTGTGCCGAGGCTCTACTACCAATACACCAGCCGCCAGTCCGACGTGAACAACCCGGCATCGACGGATTACGTGCTGGGTCAACTCTCGGAGGAACGGCTGGCGTTCCACCTGCCGAAAGGCATGAAGTCCAGGCTGACGAACCTGAAGTTGGAGCTTCGCAGCATGGATTACACCGACGTCTTCCGGCCGCCGATGGAGTGGTTCTACTCCATGACCGACAGGGCGGGTTGATAGATGCCTCCGCTCTATCCCGGGGGCGTCAGCCAGGCCGAGCTTGAGGCGCGGCTGCGGCAGATTCGCAACGAGATCAGGCAGCTCGCCGCCGAGGCGGGCTCGCAATCCGCGCAGACGCTCATCACTACCTACATCGCGCGGGCCGTAACGACCTTGAATTACTCGGACCTGTCGAACGTCCCGACGTCCTTCAATCCCTCGGCGCACGCCGCCACGCATGCCGCCGCCGGAACCGACCCGCTGGCCCCGGCGGACATCGGCGCCTACACCACGGCACAGGTCGATGCCTTGCTGGCGGCGCTGGCGAACGCCCGGCTCGGCTACGTTGGAATGCCGACCGCCAGCCAGCTCGATTGGCTGCTGGTGGCGCGCGACCTCACCATCCCGGCGGCCGACCCGGGGGTGGCCTTCGCCCGAACGAACCCGGCAGATGGTGATTGGATCGCTACCGTGCAGCTCAACGGAGCCAGCCAGGGTACGTTAACCATCAGCACGGCGGGCCTCGCGAGTTGGGCCGTAGGCGCCGACATCGTGCTGGCGGCCGGTGACCGCCTCGAACTCGTCGCTCCGGCGACGCCCGATTCCGTAGCGGCCGACATCCAGGTCGCATTCAAGGTCGTTCCGTGATAGGAGGCAAGGGATGCCAGGAGTCACTGTAGAGACGGTCAACCTTCCTGGGGGTGGCACGCGCGACGTGCTCATCTACCACGACGACAATGGGCCAGCGCAACTCCTTGGCGGGGCCGATGTTCAGGTAGCGGGCAGTGATGTTGTAGTGGGAGGCAAGACGCTTACGTTGGACGGCACGCAACTGAGCGGCCCCTACGCCGACATGCCGACCGTGGCTCAGGCACAGGCGGCAGTGGGCGTCACCTACCCGACCTATTTCGCCACGGATACCGGGACGGCCTACTCCGTGAGCGGTTCCTCCTGGGTCGCGGTATGAATCCGGCCGTCCTGGCGGCACGCCGGAAGGTCGCTAAGCTGGGACCGCCCGCGCAGGGCGCGCTCGTCCTCACGCTCGACGACGGCTATGCTTCCTGGGCGAGTGATGTGTTGCCGGCGCTCAGCAAGTACCCGTACCAGCACGCGACCTTCAACGTCATCACAGGCGGCATAGGGACCAGCGTGACCTCGGCGACCATTGCAGACCTCTACGCGAGGGGGCACGAGATCGGCTCGCACACGGTCACGCACCCGCACATGCCGAGTCTCACCCCCGCTCAACGACAGACGGAGTACGACGACTCGAAAACCGCACTGGAGGCCATCGTCGGCGCTGGGAACGTGCGACTGTTCACCTACCCCTACGACGACCGCAACCAGACGACGGACCAGGAAGCGTACCTTCGCTACGAGCGGGTGTTCGGGTCGGTCGCGCCCATCATCCACAACCCGTCAATGCCTGGGCGCTTCGTCTACTCACGGCTAAACTGGCTCACCAGCAACCACACCAGCATTCTCGACGCCGTACGCCAGGCCGCGACCAAGGGGCACGTGCTGATCCTCTACACGCACGACCCCGGCAACTCGTCCGGTGGTTTCGCTACCGATCCGACCGTCGCTCAGTTCGAGGAGCTTCTAGCATTGGCGCATACCCTCGGGCTACCGATGCTCACCGCGTCGGAGGCGTTGGAAGCCGCGCCGTCGCTGGTAGTTAATCCGGGTTTCGACAACGGGCTTGCGGGCTGGCAGTTCGTCAACCATACGGCGGTCGGAAACGCCGTGTCCGTCGAAGCGGGCGGCGTGTTCGACACCGCCAACGACCTCTACAGCCCCGGCATACTCAAGATGGTGCAGGGCACGGGCCTGACCATGCAAGTTAAGCAGTTCGTACCGGTGATCCCAGGCGTGGAGCATGAGTTCAGCTTCCGCTACAAGATGGACGCTGGCGGCGCCGCGCTACAGCATGTTGTGACCGAGTCGGACGCCTACGGTGCTCAAATCAGCAACCTCATCAGCGGCCCGAACACCGACACAACGTGGGGCCGGACCCAGCGCGTGTGGACTGCCGCCGCCAACGCCGCCTATGTCTCAATCCAGTGGTATCTGTCGGCCAGCACGACCGCCCGCGTCGGGCACGTCTGGTACGGCCCCACCGGCACCGGGCAGTTGGG
>DATFLL010000035.1:0-55549 GCA_035267785.1 Gammaproteobacteria bacterium
ACGGCCTGCTCCTTGCCACCCTCCTGCCAGACGGTCTTCATGGACATCGAGTCCTTGCCGACCGGAATGGCCAAGCCCAGTGCCGGGCAGAGCTCCAGGCCCACCGCCTGCACAGCTTCGTACAGGCCGGCGTCCTCACCCGGGTGGCCGGCGGGCGCCATCCAGTTGGCGGACAGCGCCACATCACCCAGCGCGGGAATGCGCGCCGCCGCGATATTGGTCAGGGCCTCGCCGACGGCCATACGCGCCGAGGCGGCGTGGTCGAGCAGCGCCAGGGGAGTGCGCTCTCCCATCGCCATCGCCTCACCCGTGTAGCCGTGATAGTCGCTGGCGGTCACGGCAACGTCGCTGACCGGCACCTGCCAGGGACCGACCATTTGATCTCGCGTGACCATCCCGGTCACGCTCCGATCGCCAATGGTGATCAGAAAGGTCTTGTCCGCAACGCTCGGCAACTGCAGCACTCGCTGAGCCGCCTCGTGCAGGTCGATACCGCGCGTGTCGAAATCGGGCTTGTGGAATGGACGGCGGTGGACGTCGCGCAGCATCTTGGGCGGCTTGCCGAGCAACACCTCCAGCGGCATGTCGATTGCGGTGTTGTCGAACAGCCCATCGCCGAGCACCAGTTGCTGCTCCTCGGTGGCCTCGCCGATCACCGCGTAGGGACAACGCTCGCGCTCGCACAGCGCGGTGAAGCGCGCCAGGTCCTCCTGGCGCACGGCCAGCACGTAACGCTCCTGGGCCTCGTTGCACCAGACCTCCATCGGCGACATGCCCGGGTCGTCGTTGGGGATGGTGCGCAGCTCGAAGCGCCCGCCGCGGGCACTGTCGTGGACCAGCTCGGGCAAGGCGTTGGACAGGCCGCCGGCACCCACGTCGTGAATGGAAACGATAGGGTTGTCCGGGCCGAGCTGCCAACACTGGTCGATGACCTCCTGGGCACGGCGCTGGATTTCCGGATTGCCGCGCTGGACCGAGGCGAAGTCCAGGTCCTCGTGGCTCTCGCCGGTCGCCATGCTGGAGGCCGCGCCGCCGCCCAGACCGATGAGCATGGCCGGGCCGCCCAGCACGATGAGCTGAGCGCCCACCGGAATATCGCCCTTTTCCACGTGTTCGGCGCGGATGTTGCCCACGCCGCCGGCCAGCATAATGGGCTTGTGATAGCCGCGCACCTCGGGCCCGTCGGGCCCCGGGACGGTCTCCTCGAAGGTGCGGAAGTAACCGCACAGATTGGGACGACCGAATTCGTTGTTGAAGGCCGCCGCTCCAATGGGACCCTCGAGCATGATGTCCAATGCCGAGACGATGCGCCCGGGACGGCCGTGGTCGGTCTCCCACGGCTGGGCCAGCTCGGGCAGGCGCAGGTTGGACACCGAGAAACCGCACAGGCCCGCCTTGGGCTTGGAGCCACGGCCCGTTGCGCCCTCGTCGCGGATCTCCCCGCCCGAACCGGTCGCAGCGCCGGGGAACGGGGAAATGGCCGTGGGATGGTTGTGCGTCTCGACCTTCATGAGAACGTGCACATCCTCGGCATGGGAGCCGTACTCGTGCGTCTCGGGCGCGGGGAAGAAACGCTGCGCCGGCCAGCCGCGCATCACGGCCGCGTTGTCCTTGTAGGCGGACAGCACACCGCCCGGGTGGCTGGCGTACGTATTGCGGATCATGGAAAACAACGAATGTTTCTGCGCGCGGCCGTCGATGACCCAGTCGGCGCCGAATATCTTGTGCCGGCAGTGCTCCGAGTTCGCCTGAGCGAACATCATCAGCTCCACATCGGTCGGGTTGCGCCCCATCTGGGTGAAGTTCTCGACCAGGTAGTCGATCTCGTCCTCGGCCAATGCCAGACCAAGCTCGCGATTGGCTGCCGCCAGTGCTGCGCGCCCGCCGCCGAGCAGGTCGACGACGCTGAGCGCCGCCGGCTCGCTTTGCACGAACAGACCGTCGGCCTCCTCCAGCGAGGTGAACACCGCCTCGGTCATGCGGTCGTGCAGCAGGGGGGCGACCAGAGCCAGCTCGTGATCGCCGAGTCTGCGGCCACCCTCCAGGGCAAGCGTGTACACCACTCCGCGTTCCAGCCGCCGAAGCGCGGACAGGCCGCAATTGTGCGCGATATCGGTGGCCTTACTCGACCAGGGAGAGATGGTCCCCGGTCGCGGCGTCACCAACAGCACCGGACCGGCCGGTGCCTGGGTGGCCCTGCGGGGACCGTAGCTGAGCAGCCGCTCGAGCACGCCGTGCTCCTCGGGCGTGAGGGAACGCTCGGTGTCGGCGAAGTGGATGAATTCGGCGTGCAGCCCCTGGAGGGCGGGTACCCGCTCGGCGACCGCAGCGGTCAAGCGGGTCAGGCGAAATTCCGAGAGCGCGGGACTGCCACGCAGTCGAAGCATGTGAACGATCCTGTGCCAGGGGCCGGTAGGGCGAAAAGCGGCATCATACTGTATCCGGGGGGCATCAAGCTACCCGCAATAGCCGCACCTGCCCGATCCGGTCAGCGGGGCAATGGGCACCGCCGCCGCGCCGCTGGGCGCGATCACCGCCGTCCCGCGACCCCGCCATGGCCGGTCAACGGCGCGACTCTTCGCGCAGCTCGCCGAGCACCTCGTTCAAGGAGGCTTCCTGATTGTCGACGACACAGACCAGGTTGCCCACGCTGCAGACCGAGGTGGCCGGCCCGCGGACCGCCCAGCCGCCCGGCGGCGTCCAACCGCGCATCTGCGTGAACATGGACAGTTGATCGGCGTTGCCCTGGACCATGCGCTTGTAGTCGTGTGCGAACTTGGCGAGTTTTTGCATCGTCGTCTCGTCGCCCATGCCGTAGCCTTCCACCAGCACACCGTCGTCACGAAACTGACATACGAGCATGACTCCATCAATTGCAAGCAATCGCTTGAGCATCGTCATGCCTCCTCAGTCGGCCAGTGCCGCGTACGCCGCCTCGTAGTCGGCCTTGTCGTTGGCCAACACGACCCCGTTCTGCCCGTTGACTACGGCGGACCACTCGAACCCGAGCAATGTAAAACCCTCGATCGGATAGAACCCGCCCATGCCGGTGAGCTGCTCCCAGCCGCGTGCCTGCATCCGGGCGATGGCCATGTTGGCCACGCAGACGTGCGAGAGCAAATCGAGAATCGTCTCGTTGAGCTCGCTGCCCTGCGCGGCGCGGTGGTCGACCAGCTCGCCGTTATCGGAAAACGTGAATGCCCCAATGGCACCTTCCAAGCCCATGAGTTTGTCCAAATCCGCCATTACATGTCCTCCCCAAACATTGCGGGTCGCTCGTCGACGACCCCCCTCAACCAACCGCTGACCCCGAAGGCCCGAGCTGCTGCGGCTCAAACCAGGCTGTCGCGTTCGATATCGATATTGTCGTGCATCAATTTGACCACCTCGTTCAACGAGGTGCTCGTGTTGTCGATAAAACAAAACACGTTGGCCAGGACGCAAACCGTATATTTGGTTCCCTTCACGACCCACCCGCGCGCGGGCGAGCAACCGCACTTTTCGGAAAACGACGCCATGATGTCGGTTTGCATGTGCACACCCATGGTCGTGGCTCGGCACATGATCGAGGCCAGACGGGCCATTTCCTGATCCAGATTACCTTCATAGCTGAACCGATCGCCGCGATAGGAGTACTCGCCTGCGACGATGACACCGGGCGTCATCGCAAGCTCGGAGATGATGTTCATACGCACCTCGCTTGTGTTTTCGCGTACTCGGATTCCCCGGTTCACCCGTACCGGTCGATGCAGTGGATAGCAGCCCGCCCTTATCGCTCCGGCCGACGCGGACCTGCCTCACCGCGCCGCGCGCCGTGACGATACGAGCGCAACGCATACTGCATTCTGGAAAGTCGAGTACTGGAATTAATTATTCTTCGGTCCGCTTATGGTCTGCTTATAGTTTTAACCATAGCTATTTATTAATCCAATATCAGCCGACGCGTCAAGACCGGGCTCGGCAATACACGCCCCTGATGACAGTCATAGAATCTTTTATTGTGACAAGCATTGGTTTATGATTTATCAATACTGGTTAACCCATCCTCGCCCCACCTCGAAGCGACCGTCCATGAGCCACGCAACAGAAACCATCGCCGGGCAACGCGCCGGTGTGCTGCGCCGCCTGGCGGCTATCGTATACGACACCCTGCTGCTGTTGGCCGTGCTGTTCGTGGCCTCCGCCCTGGTCCTGCCCTTGACCCACGGCAAGGCGGTCGGTGCCAACAACCCCGTGTTCACGACCTATCTGTTCTTCGTCACGTTCTTTTTTTTCGCCTGGTTCTGGACGCACGGCGGCCAGACACTCGGCATGCGCGCCTGGCGTATCCGCGTTCAATTGCGAAACGGCGGACCCATCGGCTGGTGGCACGCCCTGTTGCGGTTTCTGACGGGGCTGCCTGCCTGGCTGCTGTTGATACTCGGCCTGGCCGAATTGGCCGTCCGGCAGGACACGGATTTGCCAGTCCTGGTCCAGGCACTGTACCGCCTGCCCCCGGGGCTGGTCATCGGCCTGGGGGCCGTGTGGCTGCTGTGGGATCACTCGCCGCTGTCCTGGCGCGACCGATTTTCGGAGACTGCCGTGGTCCGCGTACCCAAGGCCGCCCCGCAACCCGAGGTCACTGGGCGTTAACTTCCGCCGCACGGCAGGGTGTTGAAACACGTCACGAGTCCGATTTGCTCCCGGGGGCAGATGCAAGGCCCGTTCGGGATCCGGCCGCGCCGCGACCCCGTCGATTCACAAGGGGCATATCAAAGAGAGACACAAAGTCGCGAGAATCCGACGCGACGAGCGTTCCGCGGTAGTCTTCCGGCAATGCGCTAACGCACGCGGCGCAATAGTACCAGCGAAATCGTCATCACCAACAACGTCGGCAGGCCGGCGCTGACCGCGGGCGGAATATGATAGACCAGGCCGGCGTGGCCTGCGATCTGATTGAGCATATAGAAGCTCACCCCCACCAGAAATCCCACCAAGATACGTGCGCCCATGCCCACGCTGCGCAGCGAGCCGAAGACGAAGGGTACGGCAAGAAGGACCATGGCCCCCACCGTGAACGGTGCGACCGCCTTTTGCCACAAGGCGAGTTCGTAGCGCTCGGCGTTCAAGCCATTCCTGTGCAGATAGTGGACATAGTCGAGCAGGTCCCAGAACGCGAGAATCGTGGGCGAGACGGAGACGACGCCGATTAGCTCGGGGCTCAAGATCGTATGCCATTGCATCTGGGCCAGTTGTCGCGTCGTCACGCCATCGTCGGTCAGCAGACTCTCGCGCACGCGACTGAGTATCCAGCCCTCGCCCTGGCGCCGGGCACTGTTGGCGTGGATGACCGTATGCAGACGGTGCTGATCGTCGAAACGGTACAAATTGACCCCGACCAGCCGACCGCTGGTCTCGACCCGACGCACGTTGATGAAGGTATCGCCGTCGCGCGCCCACAGACCGTAGCTGGTGTTGAGGTCGATCTGCCGGGCGAGCTGCTTGACGCGGCGCGCCTTGACATATTGGTCGACCGGCGGCGCGATGACTTCGCCGAAAAAGGTCGCCACGATCATCAGGATCAAAGCGGTCTTCATGACCGATATCACGATGCGACCGACCGAGACACCGGTGGTACGGATCACGATCAGCTCGCTGCGACTGGCCAGTCCGCCCAGACCAATCATAGTGCCCAACAACGCCGACAGCGGAAAGAATTCATAGATACGACGCGGCAGCTGGGAGAGGATGTATTCCACGGCATTGAGCGCGGTATAGGTGCCGTGGCCAATCTTGTTCACTTCGTTGGCCATCGAAGTGAAGACATACAATGCTAACAGGACAGCCATGACCATCATGACGCTGAAGGCCACCGTCTTACCGATATATCTGTCCAGAATTACCACGTTGTCCTACCGTCTCGTCCAACGCAGATTGAGTCGCCCGCCGGAGCGAACACCCAGCAGGGCGAGCGCGAACAGCAATAACAACACGTGCACCCACCAAAGTCCGATCACCGGCGAGAGCTCGCCCTTCTCTATCCAGGATCGGGCCACGCCGAGAAAGTTGCTGTAGATGATATAGATGAGAATCGCGCTGAAAATTTTGGCGTAGCGGCCCTGGCGCGGCGAGGTGTAACTCAGCGGTACCGCGATGAGCGCGAGCACGATGACCCACAATCCGTCCGATATGCGGCCCTGAATCTCGGCGAGGTTCGAAGGACCGCCCGCACGCCACAAGGCACGCGTGGTCATCGCCTTGCGCATGGTGGATGTCGGCGTCACCGCCGGCTCGCGAATGCGCACACCCTGCTTTTTGAAACGGGTGACGATATAGTCCTTTTCGCCGGGGTGCCCGTCGTAGCGGTAACCGTCCTCGACCTCCAGATAACGCGCGCCCGTGCGCGGGTCCCGGTAGCGCCGCCCGGCCGCCGCCGAGATGACACTGTGGCGCTCGGCGTCGCTCTGCAGGAACACGTTGTGCAGGTCCTGACGATCGTCGCTGATGCCCTGGGCGTACATGACACCGCCGCCACCGCCAATGTCGTGAAAGCTGCCGGCCGTAATGCCGTAGACCTCGCTCTCGGCCGCACCCTGATCCATCAAACGCTGACTGTGGAATTCGGCCCAAGGCGCGGCGTAGAGCGATAAAAACCCCACGACCACTGCCATGACGACGGCAAACACCAGCACCGTGCGCACGATGCGTCCGACACCGATGCCGCAGGCGGCCAGCACGGTCATCTCATTGTCGATATACATCCGGCTCAAGGCCAGCAGGACGGCGAGGAACAGGGCCAGCGGCAGGACGGTGACCAGATTGCTGATATTGCGCAGCGCCAGCAGCACCATAATATAGTTCACCGGCAGGTTGCCCGAGGCCGCATCCGCCAGGATGGCCACGAGCCGCGCGCTGAACAGGATCAGCAGCAGCACAATGGTCACGCCGACCAACGTCAGCAGAATTTCCCGGGCGACGTAGCGGTCGATGATCACAGTCCTGTACCGCTCCCCTCATTTCGTATGGGTGTATTGTGGGACATTGAGGCCCGCTGTCATCGCCAGCCATTTGGAGTACACTACTGCGTGCGTCGATCGCGCCGCGCCGATCGGCACTTTGGGCCAGTATTTTGGGCCGCCATCACGGCGCCCCGCGAAGCGGACACTCCCGTCCGTGAACGGGGCGAACCCGCGGCGCTCGAAGTCGTCGACGGCACGCTCGGCGCACCGGGCCTGCGGACCGGCGCCATATCGACATTGGCGGTCCCGCCCAGTTTACGTCATGCAACGCCATTTCTGAAATGGGACCGTCCGGGACCCGCACAAGAACACCTCAGGAGCCAGCATGGAAATCAGCGTCAAACACACCACCCCGAACACCCAACGCAGCGCCTGCCTGGTGGTCGGCGTCTTCGAACGCCGGCGCCTGTCGGAGGCGGCCCGGCAACTGGACGAGGCCAGCGGAGGCTACCTGTCCAAGGTCCTGCGCCAGGGCGACCTCGACGGCAAGCTCGGACAGACGCTGCTGCTCCACCGCATTGAGGGCCTGGCCTGTGAACGCGTCCTGCTGGTCGGCTGCGGCAAGGAGCGCGAATTCGAGTCCGCCCCTTATCGCAAGGCCGTCGGCGCCGCGGTCAAAGCCGTGAGCGAGACGGGCGCCACCGAGGCCGTGTGTTATCTCGCCGACCTGCCCGTCAAGGACTGCGACGGCTACTGGCGCGTGCGCCACGCCACCGAAGCGACCGAACATGCGGCCTATCGCTTCGATCAACTCAAGAGCAAGAAGGACACGGACAAAAAGCCGCTGCGCCGTCTGATCTTCAATGTGGCCCAGCGCCGCGAGTCCAGCAAGTATCAGCAGGGCGCCGATGACGGTAAGGCGATCGCCGCCGGGGTGGCGCTGGCCCGCGAGCTGGGCAATCTGCCCGGCAATATCTGCACGCCGGCCTATCTGGCCGATCAGGCCCGCAAGCTTGGCCGCGGCCACAAGAACGTGAAGGTCACGGTCCTGGAAGAGAAGGACATGGAAAAGCTCGGCATGGGCGCCCTGCTGTCGGTTGCCCGCGGCAGTCGACAGCCGCCCAAGCTCATCACCGTGGAATACAGCGGTGCGAAGAAAGGGGACAAACCGTTCGTACTGGTCGGCAAGGGCGTGACCTTCGACGCCGGCGGCATTTCCATCAAACCCGCCCAGGCGATGGACGAAATGAAGTTCGACATGTGCGGCGCGGCCAGCGTGCTGGGCACCCTGCACGCCGTGATCGCGCTGGGCCTGCCGATCAACGTCGTTGGCGTGGTGCCCAGCAGCGAGAACCTGCCCGACGGGGCCGCCAACAAACCCGGCGACATCGTCACCAGCCTGTCGGGCCAGACCATCGAAGTGCTCAACACCGACGCCGAAGGCCGCCTGCTGCTGTGCGACGCGCTCACCTATGCCGAGCGCTTCGAGCCCAAGGCAATCGTCGACATTGCCACGCTGACCGGCGCCTGCGTCGTCGCCCTGGGCAAGCATGCCAGTGGGCTGTTTACCAATCACCCGCCCCTGGCCAAGGAACTGCTCGAGGCGGGCACACGCAGCGGCGACCGCGCCTGGGAGCTGCCCCTGTGGGAAGACTACCAGGAACAGCTCAAGAGCAACTTCGCCGACATGGCCAACATCGGCGGCCCCCAGGCCGGTGCCGTCACCGCCGCCTGCTTCCTGTCGCGCTTCACCAAGGGCATGAAGTGGGCCCACCTGGATATCGCCGGCGCGGCGTGGGAGACGGGTGCCAACAAGGGAGCCACCGGCCGGCCGGTTACGCTGCTCACGCAGTATCTGCTGCGTCACGCCGGGAGGCGCTGATGGGCATCGCACATCGGGGCGGCTTGGACCGGAAAGCGGTGGCATGACCCGCATCGACTTTTATATATTGGAAAGTACGGCACCGGATGCTGGCGATGTGGTGGCCTGTCGCCTGGCCGAGAAGGCCGCGGGGCTTGGCCACCGCGTCTACATCCATACCGGCGAGGCCGGGCGCGCACAGGCCCTCGACGAGCTGCTCTGGACGTATCGCGCCGGCAGTTTCGTGCCGCACGCGTTGTTCAACGGGGAGACGGCGGACCAGGCGCCGGCCCCGGTTCTGGTGGGCGCGGGCGACGGTCCCGCGGGGCACGCCGACGTGCTTATCAATCTGGCCGAAGACGTGCCGATGTTCTTCAGCCGGTTCGAGCGCGTCGCCGAGGTCATCAGCGGAGACGAGGCGGCTCGCAAACGCGGCCGCGAGCGCTTCCGGTTCTACCGCGAGCGCGGCTACGATCTGGAAACCCACAAGCTGGGCAGCTGACGGCCGACAACGACTTTTTGCCCCCTGATGGAGGGCGTGGACCATGGCGAGCCAATCCGACAAATCGGGCGATTCCAACGCCGAGCAGGATCCCCTGCTCGAGGCGCTGGAGTCCATCAAACACCTGCTCGACCAGACGGACGTCTCCGGCGGCGCCACCGAGGCACAGAAGACGGCGTCCGCCGGCGGCCAGGCCGCCAAGGCGGGGGCGGCCGCGCAAAAGCGCCCTGCCGCCTCGAAGGCCGCACCGCGGCGCACACCGCCCTCGCCCAGCGCCTCGGGCGAGCTGGACCTGCCGGTGCTCGAGGAAGTGGTCCTGCCCGGACAGGTCGGCGACACCAGCGACCCGGCGGCCTTGGCACGCGCGCTGCGTCAACTGCAGACCGAGCTCAGCCGTAGTATCGACCAGACCCTCCAGCAGGCCGCCACGCAGATTTCGGCGCGCCTGAAGCAGGAGCTGCAGCAGCGCATCGACGCCATCGTCAAGAATCTCAAATAGAGGAATATCCCCGGCGCGCCGCGGTATAATCAGGCGCACCGAATCGTCTCCCGGCCAGCGGCAAGCCGCTGGCCTTTTTGCGTAACCGAGCCCGACATCGACGCGATATCATCGACATGGACAAGACCTACGACCCGCACGCTATAGAACAATCCTGGTACACGACCTGGGAGTCGCGTGGCTACTTCGCCCCGCGCGGCGGCGAACGCCCCTTTTGCATCATGATCCCCCCGCCCAACGTCACGGGCAGCCTGCATATGGGGCACGCCTTCCAGGACACCATCATGGACGCGCTGGTGCGCTTCCATCGGATGTGCGGCGAAGACACACTGTGGCAGGCTGGCACCGACCACGCGGGCATCGCCACCCAGATGGTCGTCGAGCGCCAGCTCAACGGCGAGGGCCAGACGCGTCACGACCTCGGGCGCGAGGCCTTCATCGAGCGCGTCTGGCAGTGGAAAAGCGAATCTGGCGGTACCATCACCCGCCAGTTGCGGCGCATGGGCACGTCCCTGGACTGGTCGCGCGAGCGCTTCACCATGGACGACGGACTGTCGGCGGCGGTACGCGAGGTCTTCGTCCAGCTCTACGACGAGGGCCTGATTTATCGGGGCAAGCGCCTGGTGAACTGGGACCCGGTCCTGCACACCGCCGTCTCCGACCTCGAAGTCGTCTCCCAGGAGGAGAGCGGCCACCTGTGGCATCTGCTCTATCCCCTGAGCGACGGTTCGGGCCACCTCGTAGTGGCCACCACGCGGCCCGAAACCATGCTGGGCGACACCGCCGTGGCCGTCCACCCCGACGACGAGCGCTACCGGCACCTCATCGGCCGGACCATTACACTGCCCTTGGTCGAGCGCGAGATCCCCATTGTCGCCGACGAGTATGTCGACCCCGAATTCGGCACCGGCTGCGTCAAGATCACCCCGGCCCACGACTTCAACGACTACGAGATGGGCAAGCGCCACAACCTGCCGCTCATCAACGTACTGACGGTCGATGCCTCGATGAACGACGAAGTCCCGGAGAAGTACCGCGGACTCGACCGCTACGAGGCGCGCGACGTGATCGTGCACGACCTGAAGGATTTGGGCCTGCTGGAGAAGATCGAAGACCACAAGCTCATGGTCCCCCGCGGCGACCGCTCCGGTGCGGTAGTCGAGCCCTTCCTCACCGATCAGTGGTTCGTGAAGATCGGGCCGCTGGCCGAACCAGCCGTGCGCGCCGTGGAGAACGGCGATATCCGGTTCGTTCCGGACAACTGGAAGAATACCTATTTCGAGTGGATGCGCAACATCCAGGACTGGTGTATCTCGCGCCAGATCTGGTGGGGCCATCGGATCCCGGCCTGGTACGACGAGGCGGGTAATCTCTTCGTCGGACACAGCGAGCAGGCGGTTCGCGAAAAGCACAACCTGGGCGCCGATACCGTGCTGCGCCAGGACGAGGACGTGCTCGACACCTGGTTCTCATCGGCGCTGTGGCCATTCTCGACCCTGGGCTGGCCGGAGAAGACCTCGGAGCTGGCCCGCTTCTATCCGACCAGCGTTCTGGTCACGGGCTTTGACATCATCTTCTTCTGGGTGGCCCGCATGATCATGATGGGGCTGAAGTTCATGGGAGACGTCCCCTTCCGCGAGGTCTATATCCACGGCCTGGTGCGCGACGCCCACGGCCAGAAGATGTCCAAATCCAAGGGCAATGTGCTGGACCCGATCGATCTCATCGACGGGATTTCGCTCGACGAGCTTATCGCCAAACGCACCAAGGGCCTGATGCAGCCCGAGATGGCGCCCCGCATCGAAAAGGCCACGCGCAAGGAGTTTCCCGATGGCATCCCTGCTTACGGGACGGACGCTCTGCGCTTTACCTTCGCGGCACTGGCCACCACCGGACGTGACATTAATTTCGATCGGGGTCGCATCGAGGGCTATCGCAACTTCTGCAACAAGCTGTGGAACGCCGCACGCTACGTCCTGATGAACACGGAAGGCAAGGACTGCGGCCAGGATGCGGACAGCGACGTCGAGCTTAGCGAGGCCGACCGCTGGATCCTGTCGCGCCTGCAGCGAACGATCGCGGAAGTACGCGAGGCCACCGCGGGCTACCGTCTGGACCTGGTCGCCCAGGCCATCTACGAATTCACCTGGAACGAGTACTGCGACTGGTACCTCGAGTTGGCCAAGCCCATCCTCAACAACCCGGAGAGCTCGCCCGCGGCACTGCGCGGAACGCGGCGGACCCTGGTGCAGGTGCTCGAGACACTCCTGCGACTGGCTCATCCCATCATCCCCTTCATCACCGAAGAGATCTGGCAGCGGGTGGCTCCCCTGGCCGGCGCCGACGGCGAGACCGTCATGCTCCAGCCCTACCCCGCGGCCGACACCGCATTGCAGGACTCGGCGGCCGAGGCACAGATGCAGTGGGTCATGGACTTTATTTTGGGGATACGCAAGATCAGAAGCGGCATGGACATCAAACCGGGCAAGCCCCTGCCCGTGCTGCTGGCCAACGGCTCCGCCTCCGATCGACAGCGCCTGGAGGCCAATCGGGCCTACCTGGAAACCCTCGCCCGGCTCGAGTCCATCACCTGGCTGGAGCCCGGGACACAGGCCCCCGAATCGGCGACCGCCCTGGTCGGCGACCTGCAGATACTCATTCCCATGGCCGGCCTCATCGACAAGGCCGCCGAAAGCGCCCGCCTGGGCAAGGAGCTCGACAAGCTGGCGCGGGATATCGAACGCGGCGAGGCCAAGCTCGCCAACCCCCAGTTCGTGGACCGGGCCCCGGCCGAGGTGGTGGACAAGGAGCGGGAGCGCGTGGGCTCGCTCAGGGCCGCCCACGAGCGCCTGAGCGAGCAGCTGGCGCGCATCGCCCGCCTCTAGCGGCTGGGGCGGCTGCGGGCGCCCGGAATGCCGAAGGGCGGGGCCATCGGCGCCGTTGCGGCGACGCCGGCGGGCGATCGGTACCCTTCGCCCCCCCCCGGCTGGGCTAAGCCTGGATAGCGTCTACACTTTAAAGGTATGGTGTAAGGGCCCGATATATTTGGGCAACGAGCCCTGCGCATGGCCCGGCCCGCCCCAGGGCCCCACGGCGGGGTGACGCGTCGGCAGCGCCCCATCGGCTACGCATGGGCAGACTGATTCGGCTATCATTTTCGCGAGTCTTGTTGCACATCGACCGGTAGACCACCAAGCGCCGGCAGGGCACAAGGAAGGCACGAGGTCAGCCCCCCATGACCACGATTGTGATCATCGATGATCAGTTCACCAGCCGCGAGGTGTTGAGCCGGCTCGTGACAACCCTCGAAGACCGAATCGAGGTTCACCCCTTTGCCGATGCAATCACCGCCCTCGACTGGATTCGTGAGCACGATGCCGACCTGGTGCTCACGGATTACAAGATGCCGCAGATGGACGGCGTCACCTTCACCCGCCGATTCCGTGCCCTGGAACACTGCGCCGATGTGCCCGTCATCATGGTGACCTGCATCGAAGACCGCGAAGTTCGTTACGAGGCGCTGGAGTCGGGCGCGACCGATTTTCTGACCAAACCGATCGACCATCACGAGTGCCGCGCCCGCGTTCGCAACCTCCTGACCATGAGTCGCCAACAGCGGATCATCAAGGACCGGGCCCATTGGCTGGAACGTCAGGTCGATGAGGCCACTCGGGCGCTTCGCATCCGCGAGCAGGAAACGCTGCTGCGCCTGGCGAAGGCCGGCGAATACCGAGACGAGGAGACGGGCAACCACGTCGTCCGCATGGCACGCTATTCGCGCCTCATCGCCGTCGCGCTGGGCGTGCCGACCAGTGAATGCGAGGTCATCGAATCCGCAGCGCCCATGCACGATATCGGCAAGATCGGCATACCGGACAGCATCCTGCTCAAACCGGGCAAGCACACCCCCGACGAATTCTCGGTGATGAAGCAGCACACCCTAATCGGGTATGAGATACTGAAGGAAAGTCCCTCCAAGTACCTGCAAATGGGAGCCATTATCGCTTTGGGACACCACGAGAAATTCGATGGCGGCGGTTATCCCTATGGGCTGGCCGGAGACTCGATTCCGCTGCCCGCGCGGATCGTCGCGGTGGCCGACGTATTCGACGCCCTGACCTCCGTACGCCCCTACAAGCGCGCGTGGTCGCTTCAGGACTCCATCGACTACATACGCCGCTTGCGCGGCAGCCATTTCGATCCCGAGTGCGTGGACGCCTTCATGGGCCAGCTCGACCAAATCATCGATATCCACGACCGCCTCCGGGATGAACCGGTCAAGCGGTTCAAATAGCACTCAGGCATGAAGTCCGGACATCCCGATCGCAACGCCCATCCCGGCCTGATTCAGCGCATCCGAGCGCGCTGTGAGCGCTGCCCGAACAGGGAGCACGAACAGGCCCTTGTGCGCATCCTCGTCGGTGCGCTCGTGCTGCTCTATCTGCTCGTGCCCTATACGGGCCTGAGCGCCGATTTTCGCGACCCAGGGGCAATCGCCCTGGCCGCGGCCTATGTCGCGTTCTCGGTCGCCTTATTCGCGGCCGTCTGCACCTGGCCGACCGAGGTCGTATCCCGACGACTCACAGCCGTCGTCGTGGACATCGGCGCCCTGTCCGGTGTCATGTACCTGACCGGTGAGTTCGGTGCTCCCCTCTATCCCCTGTATATTTGGCTGGTTTTGGGCAATGGTTTCCGTTTTGGCCTGCCGTACTTGTTTACCGCCACGGCGCTCGGTGTCGCAGGGTTCGCGGCGGTAATTTTCGCCTCCCCCTACTGGTCCTCGCATCCGTATATCTCCGCCGGGCTGCTGGCGAGCCTGATCATCCTCCCGATCTACGTGACGAGACTCGTTCGACGCCTGAACGATGCAATTCTCCGCGCCGAAATCGCCAACCAGTCCAAGAGCCGATTTCTCGCCAACATGAGCCACGAACTGCGCACGCCACTGAACGGAATCATCGGCATGAGCGACCTGCTGCTGGACACACCGCTCAATCGCGAACAGAAGGAATTCGCGGCAACCATCAACTATTCGGTCTACGCCCTGCTCTCGCTCATCGAAAACATACTCGACATCTCCAGAATCGAGGCCGGCAAGCTGGTCATCGAGGAAACCGACTTCGATCTGCACAACCTGCTCAATGGCATCACACGCATGTTGCGCCCGCAGGCCGCGGACAAGGGACTGGCGCTCAATCTGCAGGTAGCGCCCGAGGTCCCCTTCCTGCTGCGCGGCGACCCACACCATATCCGACAAGTGCTGATCAATCTGATCAGCAACGCCATCAAATTCACCGAGACCGGACACATCGATCTGCGCGTCCGGCTCGCCGACTCCAACGCCGCCACGGCCATCGTTCGCTTCGAGGTCGCCGATACCGGCATCGGTATCCCGGGCGACGCCCTGGACACCATCTTCGAGAGCTTTACCCAGGCCGACGAGTCCACAACCCGCCGCTACGGCGGCACCGGCCTCGGTACCGCCATCTCCAAGCAGCTGGTCGAGCTCATGGGTGGACGCATCGGTGTCGAGAGCCGCCACGGAGAGGGCAGCACCTTCTGGTTCGATCTGAGCTTCCAGCGTCAGATCCATCTCCAGGAACACCTCGACCGCCTCCAGCATGCACGCGCGCTGCTGATCTCCGGCGCCGATGCCACACGCGTGCAACTCGAAGGTTATCTGAACAGTTGGGGCGTGGAAGTCGATGTCGTGGCCAGCGCGAGCGAGGCACTGGGCCGCGCCGAGGCAATGCACGGCATCGAGCGGCCTTTTCACGCTATCATCGTCAACAAGTCACTCATGGACATCGATGCCGCCCAGTTTGCGGCGGCGCTTCGCAGCCGATCGCTGCTGGCCGGAACGATGCTGCTGCTGGTCTCTGCCGGCGTAGACGAGACCACGAGCGCCGAGCTGATGCACGGGGGGTACGCCTGTGTCCTCGACGTACCGCCCGACAAGACATTGCTGTTCAACGCCCTTCACGCGTCCCCGCTCATCGACGCCGGCCGCGACGACGACATCGTCAGCTTGAGCGAGCACTACGGGCGCAAGCGCCATGCCTTGCGGATATTGGTTGCCGAGGACAACCCGACCAATCAGAAAGTGATCGTCCGGATCCTCGAACGCGCCGGCCACATCACGGACGTCGTCGCCAACGGCGAGGAGGCGCTCGACCGTCTCGACCATACGGACTACGACCTGCTTATCCTCGATATGCACATGCCCGTCATCGGCGGCATCCAAACCGCAAAGCTCTACCGATTCATGTACCCGGACAAGGCCGATCTGCCCATCGTGATCCTCACGGCAAACGCGACGACCGAAGCGAAAAAGGAAAGCGAAGAGGTCGGTGTGGACGCCTATCTCACCAAGCCGGTAGAGACCAAGACCCTGCTGGAAGTCGTCAACACCCTGACCGAGGGCAAGGGCAGCCGCAGCACACCGCTCATCCGCGGGGCGAGCTCAGCGGAGCTCGAGGCAAAAGGGACGCGCGACGCATCGCCCGTACTCAACAGCGCCGTGCTGAACGATCTGGAGAGCCTCGGCTACGGCAGCGACTTCCTCGCCGACCTCATCCAGGGCTTCGTGCGCGATGGCGGAGCGCTTATCGAGAAAATGGAGACGGCAGCCGCCGAACGACAAAGCGGCACACTCAAGGAGCTCGCCCATGCCCTCAAGGGCAACGCCGGCAGTGTGGGCGCTATCCATCTGTACAAGGCCTGTCACAATGTGGAGCGACTGGGCCGCGACGAAGCGCAAGCCACCTACCAGGATGCCGCCGGTGATATCCGTACCGAATTCGCCAGGGCGTGCGATGCATTGACGGAATACGCCAGGATGCATCACAAACACTGGGGCTAAACGGCAATCCCTTGCCGATAAAGGCCTCGGGCTACCAGACGGTCGGTCAGCGGTTCCGGGATCTCATTGACCGGCGAAATGCATGACGAGCTGCACGACACCGATGATGGCCAGGACGAACAGGATCACGAAGGCCAAACCGATGATGATGTAGTGAGCGGGCTTGCCGTGCTGAAAATCGCGCTCGCGGTTGTGATTGCTCTGCACCCCCAGAAACGACGCCACCACACTGGCGACCACCTGCCAGAAATTCAGGGTCTGCTTTTGCTGCTCTGACACGACACGCCCTCTGCTTTGTGTTTGGTAGCTCATCATATCACTCCGGGCGCGCCGCCGGGCGCCGCATCAGTCAGAGGCCGCGCCTGTCTCCCGCCTGCGACGCCGGCCTCGCCGCAGCAGCCCCGCCAGCACGCCAAGGCCGAGAACCACGCCGCCGGCCCACGCCAGCCGCCGCGACACGTCGGGGGACCAGGCCAAGGGACTCGACCCACCCAGCTCAACGCGCGCACCGACCGGAGCCGTCTTGATGAAACCCGCGCTGGCGGCGCCGGCGGCGCGGCGCAGTGCGGCCGGGGGTAGGTACCCCCCGGCTGCCCGCGCGCTGCCATAGGCGAGCGTGAACGGCGCCTCCCCGCGTGCCACAAACAGGATCTGTTGGGGCACCCAACCCAGCCGCAGGACCGGTATGCCGGCGGGCAGAGCACCACTCGGCCCTTCGATGCGCAGGCGCCACTGCCGGTCGGTGCGCGCGTCGAGCGCGATAGGCGGACTGTCCACGCGCAGCCCCTCGATACGCAGGCGGTAGATCGGACCCTCGAAGCGCGGCAGCCAAGGACGACCCGGACCGGCCCGCGAATCGATTTCCGCATCGACGAGGGTATCGTACTGGGGGAACCTGACCTCCAGGCGATCCACCGGAAAGAAGCCGCCGCTGTCGAATTCATAGACTCCGCTCTGTCCCTGCACCCGGTGGCCGCCGACACGGGTCCAGCGCCTGGCCTCATCGACGTCCAGACGTGGAAAGAGGGCCTGAACGGAACGCAGCGAGACGCCCTTGCGCCCGAGCGGCCATGACAGCTTCAGATATCGAAACCGTCGGGCCGGCAGGGTCAGCAGGCTATGCTCTAGGCGATGAGCGTCGTATTCCAGATCCGCCACGGTCGCCTGGGAAGACAGCGTCGCCCAATGCCGCGCGTCGTCGCTGCCCTGGACGCGGACCGTGGCGACGAACCCTGTTTGTCGGTCGGCCTGCCCGCCCGGTCGGGCCCAGCGTAATCGCAATTTGCCCGCCGGTCGTTCCAGCGCACTGGCATCGATGACGTATCCGCTTGGCCCCGCATTTCCGTTGCCGGCCGGTCCGGGCCCGCTGACGTCGATGACGCGCCCACCGCTATCGGTCGTGACGTGCAGTTGAGCCGATGACCGATCGCCGGCTGCCGAGTAGACTGGAAACAGGGGCAGGTCGACCGGCGCGGGTTCGGGTGCCCGGCTCGCCGGCAGGGGGCGTATGGCAATGGGAACGGGCTCGTCGTGGCTGTTGTATACCCGCACGTCACCCAGGTCGGCACGCGTAACCTTACGATAGAAGTCATCGGGCAGAGTCGCTTCGTAAATGGCGCCATCACCGTCGACTTCCAGCACCAGGCCATAGGCGAAGTCCGACACAGGCGGTTCAGCAAGCACGCGCGAGCCGGCATGCGCCTGCGCCCATACGCAGGAGGCCACGAGCAGACCGAGGACCAGGGCCCACCGTGGCGCGAACTTGCAGGCCACACGCGCGCCGGCGCGGCCCGTGCAAAAACTGGGCAGTGTCGACGAGGCGTAATGCATCATGCTGCTCGGAGCGGGTGCCGCTCGTTAAATCCGTTCCAGCTCGCGTGCCATACGCCGACCTTCCGTCTCGTCCACGCGGGTCAGCAGAATGGCGCCGGCCGCGAACAACACCACCACCGCCAGGATGGCCAGGCGCGGGCTGCCCGTGGTCAGACTGACCAACCCCATGAGAATCGGGCCGAGCACGGCGGCGAACTTGCCGAGCATGTTATAGAAACCGAAAAACTCGGCCGATTTGTCGGCAGGGATCAGACGCGCATAATAAGAACGGCTCAGCGACTGCACCCCACCCTGCACCAGACCGACGACGATGGCCAGCGCGTAGAACTCCCAGACCGCTTCCATGAAATAGGCGAAGACCGTGACCGCCATGTACACCCCGATGCCGATGAGGATACCCGTCTTGGCCCCGAGACGCTCACCGAGCAGGCCGAAGGCGATGGCGGCCGGAAAACCGACAAATTGCGTGATCAACAGCGCAACGATAAGGCTGTTCTGCGGGAAACCCAGCGCCATGCCATAATCGACGGACATGCGAACGATGGTATCCAGGCCGTCGATATACAGCCAATAGGCCACCAGAAACACGAACACGACGCGCAGCCGGCGGACTTCATGGAACGTGGCCGCCAGCTGGCGAAATCCCGCGCCCACGGCCGCCCAGCCGACCACCCGGCCGCGTCGCGGCTCGCGCACGAACAGAATCAAAGGCAGGGAAAAAAGCGCCCACCACACGGCGACCGATACGAACGACAAGCGCACGGCGCTAGCCGCATCGGCCAGACCGAAGTAGCCCGGCCACAACGTCATCAATACATTGAGCGCGAACAACAATCCGCCGCCGAGATAGCCCAGGGCATAACCCAGGGCTGAGACCTGATCGAAACTCCGCTCCCCGGCGACGTCGACAATGAGGGCGTCGTAAAACACATTGGCGCCCATAAAACCGATAACGCCGAGCCCATACAACGCCGCCGCGAGCTCCCATCGGCCATGGCCGACCAGGTAGAGACCCCCGGTGGTCAGGACCCCCAGCGCAGCAAAGGACAGCAGCATCCGCTTCTTGGCGCCGCCGCGATCGGCGATGGAACCGAGCACGGGCGCAATCAGAACTATCACGAGGCTGGCCGCGGAATTGGCCGCCCCCAGCTGAAAGGTGCTCACCGAGACCGTGTTGCCCGCACTCCAGAACTCTTTGAAAAAGACGGGGAAGAAACCCGCCATCACCGTCGTCGCAAAGGCCGAGTTGGCCCAATCGTACAGGGCCCAGGAAAGCACCTGGCGTCGGCCGGCAGGGTCGCGCTGATTGTTCATGGCGCCCAGGGTACCACGACCGAAGACCATCCGACCGGGCCAGGACGCCTGAGGTTATCAGGACTCACCCTCTTCGACAGGCTCGGCGAGTTCGGGCAGCGGCGCGAGGCGGGGCAAGTGCAATGACACGGCGAGGGTGACCGTCACGACGAGCGCACCAAGGGCAACCAGCGCACCGACCGGCGAGGCGCCGGCCGCAGCGGCCACTGAGTACAGCGCGGTGCCGACCACCATCGCCAGATTCTCGAAGAAGTGCTGCACGGAAATCACCGCGCCACTGCCGATGCTACGGTGGCCGATGTCCTGCAGCGCGGCATTCATGGGCACCATGAACAGCCCGCCAAACAGTCCCACCAGCACGAGCGCCGCGCGGGTCGTCTCGATTCCGTGCGCATTGCCGAGCACGACCACGCAGGCGCCCATGGCATAGGCGGCCAGTCGGGCCCGGCGCAAGTATGCCAGAGGGATAATACGCGGCGCGGCGACAGCACCCAACGCCACGCCGATGGCCACGTAGACCATCAACACCGCGACATCGGCACTGTCGTGCATCCCCAATACCAGTGGCGCCCAGGCGGCCAGCACGACGCGCAGAACGGCCGCCGAGCCCCAGAACAGGCTCACACCAAATGTCGCCAGACGCGCCTTGCTGTCGGCCAGCAAGGTCGTGGTCAGGCGCTTGAAGTTGCTCAGCACGGGCGGCCACTCGGTCAGGGTGGGTGCGGTGCGCCGGATGAACAATGCCGCCAGGCCCGAGGCGACGTACAGGGCGAGAACGGTCACCAGGGCAAGCGGTATGCTCGCATCGGCAATTTTACCGCCGGCCACGCTGCCGGCCAGGATAGCCAAAATGGTCGAGCCTTCGATCCAGCTGTTCGCCCTGACCAGCTCATCCGACGAGACCAGTTCCGGAAGTATCCCGTACTTGGCCGGGGCGTATACGGCCGCGCCCATCCCCACGACGGCATAGGCGATCAGGGGATCGATTCCCGCCAGCATCATGACGGCGCCGGCCGCCTTGACCACATTGGCCGAGGTCAGCACGGAGGCCTTCGGGCGGCTGTCGGCATAGGGGCCGACCCAGGGCGCCATCAGCACGTATGCGACAAGGAAGGCGGCCTGAATGGCCGGTAGATACCAGGCATTGGGATGAGGCTGGTGCATCGCCATGGCCACCGCCGTGAACAGCAGCGCATTGTCCGCAAACGCCGTGAGAAACTGGGTAGAGAGCAGGATATGGACGTGACGGTTCATTCGGCGAATTCCTGTCGGACGAGCGCGGCAATGCCGACGTAGTGGATCCCGTCGCTGCCGAGCGGCGGCACCGCTTACGTTGTCAGGACGCGCCGCGGCACGTGGATTTCACCAACCCCACACGGGCAATTCGCGCGCGGCGGCTCAGGAAGGCAGTTGTACCAGACAAAATTGTCGCATTTATGTCATGGCCGTTTCGCGAACCAATCGATGATGTACAGGCAACGCGTGGCAGGAGCCGCGACCGCCGCGTTCAAGCCGAGCGAGCGGAACGGCGGCACGACCTTTAGCCCCGACGGTTAGATGTTTCGAACCACACCCATCCCAAGGTCTTATTGTAACCACATGATTTGATAATAAAAAAGCCCGCCCCCTGCAACAGGGGCGGGCCGGGTAGCGCGCGAAGATCCCGTTATTGCGGCCGGCCGTGCTCGACCGTGTCGCGGGCGGACTCCACTGCCTCGGCGGCCATCTCCCCCGGTGCGATGTCGTCGCGGGCACTGACGAAGTCGGTGAACGCCTCGTTGCTGTCGTCCAGGGTGTCGATGCGGGTATCGTGGATATCGTTGGGCATATTGGCCCAGCCCTCGCCCCAGATGCTGTTGTGATCGGCCCAGGCCGCGGGGGCGGCCAACAGGGCACCGCTCAAGGCCAGGCCCAGCAGGGTCAGTTTGGGGGTCTTCGACTTCATTTGCTTGGTCTTCATGTGCGTACTACCTCCTCTATTGGACAATCGCACGTTGGGAAAAGGCATCAGGCCTTGCGTCGGGGATGCGGACTCAGCGTCCCCGCATCGTACCGCCCGGCTCCGGGCGTTCGAATTCGGGCGACTCGATTTCCGGCCGCTCCGGCCGCTCGAGCTCCGGGCGCTCCAGTTCCGGCAGCCGGCTGTCGGATTCGGTCTGCCCGGAGTGGCGCAGACGCTCGCGCACCGCTCGGCGCTGTTCCGGGCTCAACTGCTGCCAGCGCTGGCGCAGCGCCTGGCGGCGCTCCGGGGGCAGGCTGCGAAACCACTCCCAGCGCTTGCGGATGCGCTCCTGCTCGGCCGGCGAAAGCTGCTGGTAGCGCTCGAAGCGCTCTCGGATGCGCTCACGCTGCTCGGGGCTGAGTGCCTTCCAGCGCTGGAGCCGCTCGCGGGCCTCGCGCCGCTGTTCCGGGCTCATGTGCTGCCAGCGGTCGGCGCCGCGCAGCAGCCGCTCGCGCCGGGCGTCCGGCAGCTGCGCCCAGCGCTCGGCAAAGGGCTGGAGGATGCGCTGCTGCTCAGGGCTGAGCCGATTCCAGTCGTTGTCGGCCGCCTGCGCGTTGGCGACCGGCGCCAGCATGAGAGCCGGCAGCAGCGCCAGGGCCGCCAGAATACTTCTAGTCATGGTCGTCATGTCCCGCTCCGTATGCCTCGGTCAATTCAGGTTCGATCTCGCCTGCCGCCGCGCCGCCAGCCGTTCCCGCTGACTGCAGCGCCATGGGGTCCACCCAATGACCGTCGGCCGTGGTGAAGCTGCCCAGAAACTCCAGCAGCTCCGCACTCGGTCTGTCCTCGCCAGCGACCCCCGCGCCGCCCACCGCGGCCAGCGCGAGCATCAGCGCCCCCGTCCACGCGCGCCGCGGCGCCCTTGGTCGGCTAGCCGGCACGTTTCTGCGTCTCCTGCAGCCATTCGTAAAAATCGAGATCGCGATAGAACTCCAACGAGTTCTTCGACGTGATCAGTTCCAGATCGCCGGCCACCGGCGCAGACGGTACGGGTCGGTGGCCCGGTTGCCATAACAGCACCGCCACCACCGCCGCGCCGGCCAACGCCAATCCGCCCGCTGCGCCGGTCAGCCGCACCCCGCGGCCAGCGCCGAACAGGGACCGGGCCCAACTCGGGCGGCAAGCGCGTGCGGCCTGCACAGCCCGTCCCCTGGCGGCCCGCAGCCGGGCCTCGGCCCAAGCATCGAGCATGTCGCTCTCGTCCAAGGCCGTCCGCACCCGCTCGACGAAGCCCTGATTGTCGTCATCAGCGCTCATGGCGCATGTCCCTCCAGCTTGTCTCGCAGCGCATGGACCGCGCGCGAGTAGTGGGTCTTCACACTGCCTTCCGTGATGCCCATGGCGCGGGCCGTCTCGGCCACATCCAGTCCTTCCCAGGCGCGCAGCAGGAAGGCCTGCTGCTGGCGCATCGGCAGGGCGCGCAGCGCCCGCTCCAGCGCCTCGGAAAAGCGCGTCTGGGCATGTTCCCCTGCCGGGCCGGCCGTTCGTTCATCGGCCACGGCATCCAGCGGATCGCCCTGCTCGTCATCGCTCCCGCCCAACCAGCCGAAGACGCGGCGCCGTACCTGCTGGCGCCGGTACCAGTCGCGGATGCGGCTCTGCAGTATCCGGTGAAACAGCGGCCCCCATTCGGCGGGCTCGCGATCGCCATAACGCTTGGCCAGCGCCAGCATCGCGTCCTGGACGATGTCCAGGGCCTCGTCGCGGCTGCCGGTGGCAATCCGGGCCATACGAAACGCCCGGCGCTCCACGCCGGCGAGAAAACCGTCCAGGGTCTGGGCCGACCGCGGCGCCTCTGATCCCACGCTCAATATCTCTCCCATCCAGGCCGCCCTGTGCCACACCCGACGGTAGACCCGGTATATCTCTCGCCCGGGCGGTTTCCGGCGCCGTTGCTGATAAATAACGCAGGGACTGACATTCGGTTGACAACCGATTAGGAAAAAATGGTGAAAGCCGGGCGCGGGCGCCGGATCAGGCCGCCGGGGGCCCCTGGAGAAGGTGTTGGGTCACAACGCCGGCCAGGGTCAGACCGAACAGGGCCGGCAGATAACTGACCGTGCCGTTGACTGCCCGCGGGCGCCCGCAGCTCACGGGCTCGGGCGGGCGCGGCGGCAGCGGCGACTCGGTCGAGTAGACGGCCAGCACACCCCGGCCGACCCCGCGTTTGCGCAGGCGCTTGCGCAGTTGGCGCGCCAATGCGCAAACCTCGGTGTCGTACAGGTCGGCGACCCGAACGCAGGTCGGGTCCAGCCTGCCCCCCGCCCCCATGCTGGAAGCGACGGGCACGCCGGCCCGCCAGGCCTGTTCGACCAGGCCGACCTTGGCACTGAGGCTGTCGATGGCGTCGACGACGAAATCATAGCCGCCGGCCAGCAGGGCGGGCAGGTCCTCGCCGCGCACGAACTCCTCGACCAGTTGCAGAGAACAGCCCGGATTGATCTCGCGAATACGCCCCGCCATAACCCGGCACTTCTTTTCGCCCACGGTGGAGGCCAACGCAACGAGCTGGCGGTTGGCGTTGGAGCCGCTGACCACGTCGTGGTCGATGAGAGTCAGGTGCCCCACCCCCATCCGGGCCAGGGCCTCGGCGGCGTAGGATCCCACCCCGCCGAGGCCGGCCAGCAGCACGCGGGCACCGCGCAGGCGCGCCAGCCCCTCGTCGCCGACGAGGATATGCGTGCGCTCGAAAAGGGGCTCGATGGTGTCGTTCATAGGTTGTGCCGGTGTCGCCGCGCCGTGAGAACCGGTCTCAGGCGGGCAGCCCGAACACCGTTCGTGCGTTATCTGTGGTCCGGCGCGCCAGATTCAAGGGGTCCTCGCCGCGCAGCTCGGCCAGGACGGCCGCGATCTCAGGCAGGTAGGCCGGGCTGTTGCGTTCGCCGTGATGGGCCGCCGGCGGCAGATCGGGGGAATCGGTCTCCAGCACCAATGCCTCGAGCGGCAGCTCGGCGGCCAGCGTGCGCAGCTTGCGGGCCCGCGAATACGTCATCGCCCCGCCGAAGCCCAGCTTGAAGCCGAGCGCCAGATAGTGCTCCGCCTGCTGGCGGCTGCCGCTGAAGGCGTGGACCGTGCCGCCCACCAAGTCAAATCGGCGCAAGCGGGCCAGTACCTCGTCGTGCGCCTTGCGAACGTGCAGGATCACCGGCAGACGCGCATCGCGGGCAACAGCGAGCTGGGCCTCGAACAGTTCCAGCTGTCGCGGGCGATCGAGCTCGCGCAACTGAAAATCCAGCCCAATCTCGCCGACGGCGACCGGCCGGTGGCGTTCGACAGCCTCAGCCAGGGCGGTCAGATCGGCCGCGTTGTGCTCGGCGAGGAACATCGGATGCAGCCCCAGGGCCGGAAACAACCCCGGCTCGGCATCGGTCAGCGCCAACAGACGCGACCAGGTCGCGGCGCTCACCCCGGAGACGACCATGGCGACCACCCCGGCCTGGCGCGCCGCGGCGAGCACCGCCGCGCGATCGGCGTCGAACTCGGGAAAATCCAGGTGCGTCTGGGTGTCAATCAGTTCCATGCGCAAAGCTTACCGCACGACGACGTCCGTGGATGGACGAGTGTCGCGGGAGGGCAGGATGGCCTGACCTATCGAAGATAGGTAGGTTACTCATAATGAAACCCGAAGGGGTTCTATGAGACCGGCCCGGAGCGACAGCCCGGAGCGACGAACCCTCCGCAGCCGTTTGCCAGCAGTCCGGGTCAGTGTTCGCGGGTGGCATGAAACTCGATGTCCGGCCAGCGTTCCATGGTGAGGTCCAGGTTGACGCGGGTCGGGGCGATATAGGTCAGGTTGCCGCCGACGTCCAGGGCGAGGTTATCCGACGCCTTGGAACGAAACTCGGACAGCTTCTTGGCATCCGCGCTGTCGACCCAACGCGCCGTGGCCACGTTGACCGGCTCGAATCCGCACTCGACGCCGTATTCGTTCTGCAGGCGAAACGCGACCACGTCGAACTGCAGCACGCCGACGGCGCCAACGATGAGGTCGTTCTTGTTCAGCGGCTTGAACAGCTGCGAGGCGCCTTCCTCGCACAGCTCTTCGAGACCCTTGCTCAGCGCCTTCATGCGCATGGGATCGCGCAGCACTACGCGGCGGAACAGCTCCGGGGCGAAGTTCGGCACGCCCGTGAACTTCAGGTCCTCGCCCTCGCTGAAGGTGTCGCCGATCTGAATCGTGCCGTGATTGTGCAGGCCGATGATGTCGCCGGCATAGGCCTGCTCGACATGTTCGCGGTCGCTCGCCATAAAGGTGATGGCATTACTGACGCGTACGTCCTTGCCGATGCGCACCTGGCGCATCTTCATGCCCTTGCTGTAGGTGCCGGAACAAACGCGCAGAAAGGCTACGCGGTCGCGGTGCTGCGGATCCATGTTCGCCTGGATCTTGAATACGAAGCCGCTGAACTTCTCCTCGCTCGGGGCTACCTCCCGACTCAGCGTGGCGCGCGGCCGGGGCGCGGGCGCGTGCTCGACGAAGTAATCCAGCAGCTCCTTGACGCCGAAGTTGTTGATGGCCGAACCGAAGAACACGGGCGTGAGCTCGCCGGCGAGGTAGGCCCGGACATCGAAGTCGTGGCTCGCCCCGCGTACCAGCTCGATCTCATCGCGCAGCTCGGCGGCCTGCGGGCCGAGCAGCTCGTCGAGGCGCGCGTTGTCGAGTCCGGCGATCACCTCGCCGTGCTGGATCTTGCCGCCGTGGGTCGCGCTGAACAGGTGGACCGTGTCGTCGTAGAGGTGGAACACGCCCTTGAAGCCCTTGCCCATGCCGATGGGCCAGGTGATCGGGGCGCAGCGGATCTTCAGGATATCCTCAACTTCGTCCATGAGCTCGATGGGCTCGCGGCCCTCGCGATCGAGCTTATTGACGAAGGTCATGATGGGGGTGTCGCGCAGGCGACACACCTCCATGAGCTTGATGGTGCGATCCTCCACGCCCTTGGCGCTGTCGATAACCATCAGCGCCGAATCCACCGCGGTCAGCGTGCGATAGGTATCCTCCGAGAAGTCCTCGTGGCCCGGCGTGTCGAGCAGATTGACGATGCGGCCCTCGTAGGGAAACTGCATCACCGAAGAGGTCACGGAAATGCCGCGCTGCTTTTCCAGCTCCATCCAGTCCGAGGTCGCGTGCCGCGCGGCCTTGCGGCCCTTGACGGTGCCGGCCAGCTGGATGGCGCCGCCGAACAGAAGCAGCTTTTCGGTCAGGGTGGTCTTGCCCGCGTCCGGGTGCGAGATAATCGCAAAGGTCCGGCGCCGGGCCACTTCGTCGGGCAGGGAGGCCATATCGGGGATTCGTCGTCGTGTCGTGTAAAAGCGAGGTATTTTACACGATCCGGGGCGTTAGCGGCGCCCCTGCGCGCATTGCCCTCAGACCGATCGGGCCATGATCAGGGCGTCCTCGCGCCCCATCGCGGTGGGATAGTAGGCGCGGCGGGTACCGACCTCGTTGAAGCCCAGCGCATGATAAAGCCCCAGGGCGGGCTTGTTGGACGGACGCACCTCGAGCAGGATGGTATCGGCCTTGTGTTCGCGGGCGACTTCGAGCAGGTGCCCGAGCAACGCCCGCCCCACGCCCCGGCCCTGCGCGTCGGGACGGACACACAGGTTGAGCACGTGGGCCTCCCCCGCGCCGACCGACATCACGCCGTAGGCGACCACCTCGCCCTGCAGCTGATAGACCCAGCAGCAATAGCCCACGTGCAGACAATCGCGGAAGATCCCGCGCGTCCAGGGGAAGTCGTAGACCTTGAGTTCGATCGCCATGACCGCGTCGAGGTCGAGCTCGGTCATGGGACGCAGGCCGTCAGGGGCCTGTTTGACGATTGCATTCATGGCGGTTACGCCCCGTCAGCCTACACTCGTGTTACACATAATCTCTCCAACCCTGCCGGACGTGCCGTGACCGGGTTCAAATCGGGCCGCGCTCAGGCCCCCGCTTCCCGAACCTCGTTGTAGACCCGTGTCGCGAATTGCAGGTCCTCCCAGGTCTTGCGTTTGTCCCGCGGCGTGCGCAGCAGATACGCCGGGTGATAGGTCACGACCACTGGCACCTGCGATTCGCCGTAGTTAAACACTCGTCCGCGCATGCGCGCCAGACTGGTGTCCGTCTTGAGCAGATTCTGGGCGGCGATGCGCCCGACCGCCAGAATGATCTTCGGCTGCAGCAGGGCGACCTGGCGTGCCAGATAGGGCTCGCAGCAGACGACCTCCTCGGGGCGCGGGTCCCGGTTCTTCGGCGGGCGGCACTTCAGGATATTGGCGATATAGACCTGCTCGCGCTTCAGACCAATGGCCAACAGCATGTTGTTGAGCAGCTGGCCGGCCCGGCCAACGAAAGGCTCGCCCTGGCGGTCCTCCTCGGCCCCCGGGGCTTCGCCAATGACCAACCAGTCGGCGCGGCGGTCGCCGACGCCGAAGACCGTCTGGGTACGACTGCGGTGCAGCTCGCAGGCCGTGCAGCCCGCTACCCGGGAGGCCAGAGCCTCCCAGTCGAGCTGCTCGACGGGGACGTCGTCCTGCACCACCCGCTTTACGGGCTCCGGCGGCGGGGCTTCGGCCGCTGGCCCTTGCGCCTCGACGACTGCCGAGTCGGGCTCGACAGCCTGCCGGAACGTCGCCTCGGCCTCGGGGACGATTTCAGCCCCCTCTCCGTCTCGCCGCTCCCAACACTGGATCCCCATGGCCTCCAGGTATTGGCGCCGACGCCGCTCGCTCACAATACCGCCCCGCCTGCGGCGCACGCCCGGTTGGCGGCCACCGTGCTCACACGGCGTCACCGACCTGGGGATGGGCGCGCTGGACCGCGACCATGAGCTTGTTCAAGGCGTTGACATAGGCCTTGGCCGAGGCGATCACAATGTCGGTGTCCGAGCCCTGGCCGTTGACGATACGCCCGCCCTTTTCGATGCGCACGGTCACCTCGCCCTGCGAGTCCGTTCCGGTCGTGATGTTGCTCACCGAGTACAGCAGCAGCTCCGAGCCACTGGCGACGATGCTGTCGATGGCCTTGAGGGCCGCGTCGACGGGGCCGCCGCCCTCGGCCTCGCCCTGGCGTTCTTCGCCGTCTACCCAGAGCGAGACCTTGGCGCTGGGCGTCTCACCGGTCTCCGAGCACACGTGCAGGTAGACCAGCTTGATGCGCTCGTTGACCGTACTGTCCAGATTGGCGTCGGTGACCAGTGCCTGCAGGTCCTCGTCGAAGATCTCATGCTTCTTGTCCGCTAGATCCTTGAATCGGGCGAAGGAATCGTTGAGGGCCTCGTCGGAATCGAATTCGATGCCCAGCTCCTGCAGTCGGGCGCGAAAGGCATTGCGGCCCGAGTGCTTGCCCAGCACCATGCGGTTGGCGCTCCAACCCACGTCCTCGGCACGCATGATCTCGTAGGTCTCGCGGTGTTTGAGCACGCCGTCCTGATGAATCCCCGATTCGTGCGCGAAGGCATTGGCGCCGACGATGGCCTTGTTGGGCTGTACGGCAAAACCCGTAATACCGGCCACCAGGCGCGAGGTCGGCACGATCTGCGTCGTGTCGATATCCACGCTGCAGGGGAAGACGTCCTGGCGGGTGCGCACCGCCATGGCCACTTCCTCGAGAGAGGCATTGCCGGCCCGCTCGCCCAGGCCGTTGATGGTGCATTCGATCTGGCGTGCGCCGTGAAGCACCGCCGACAGCGAATTGGCAACGGCCAACCCGAGGTCGTTGTGGCAGTGGACCGAGAACACCGCCTTGTCCGCGTTGGGTGTCCCGGCGATGACCCGACCCACCATGGCGCCGAACTGCTCGGGCATGTTGTAGCCGACGGTATCCGGAATATTGATGGTGGTGGCACCGGCGTCGATGACGGCCTCGAATATCCGACACAGAAAATCCAACTCGGAACGTCCGGCGTCTTCGGCGGAGAACTCGACATTGTCGGTATACCGGCGCGCACGCTTGACCGACTTGACGGCCTGCTCGACCACCTGGTCGGGGGCCATGCGCAGCTTGCGCTCCATGTGAATGGGCGAGGTGGCAATGAAGGTGTGGATGCGCCCGGAGGCGGCCTCGGCCAGGGCCTCGCCGGCGCGGTCGATATCCTTGTCCAGTGCCCGTGCCAGACCGCAGACGGTACTGTCCTTCACCGCCTGGGCGACGGCCCGCACGGCGTCGAAATCGCCCGTGCTGGCGGCCGGAAAGCCGGCCTCGATGACGTCGACCCGCATCCGCTCCAGCGCCCGGGCGATGCGGATCTTCTCCTCCTTGGTCATGGAGGCGCCGGGACTCTGCTCGCCGTCGCGCAGGGTCGTGTCGAAGATAATCAGTTTGTCGGTCATGGGTGGAGCTCCGCTGAGAGTCGCCATTATGGCACGGCCGACGCGCGGAACTGAACCGTGCCGCGGCAAACGGGGGCTCGAGCGGGGAATTGGCGACGGGCGGGTTTCAGCCCTGCTTCGTCGGCGGCTCCTCGGCCTGCTCCTCGTCCTCGCTCTCCTCCTTTTCCGGTTGCCGGGAGCCGTGCGGCTTGCGGTGCGCCCGGCGTTGGCGCAGTTGTACGAGGGTCAGGACCGGGCCGGACAGGGCATAGAGGAAAAAGACGCTGAACAGGACCAGCGGCGGGTCCAGGGAGATAAGGACGAGGATCAGCACCGCCAGCAGCATCGCGACGAACGGCACCTTGCCCTTGAAGTCGATGCCCTTGAAGCTGTGATAGCGGATGTTGCTCACCATCAACAGCCCGGCCACGATGGTCAGCACCAGCGCAATCAGATTCATCGGCAGCGCCGGCGAGGCATAGACCGTACCGACCCAGACCAGGCCCGTGACGATGGCCGCAGCCGACGGGCTGGCCAGCCCCTGGAAATAGCGCTTGTCCGCGATACCGACCTGAGTATTGAACCGGGCCAGGCGCAGCGCCGCCCCTGCCGTGTACACGAACGCGGCGAGCCAGCCCAGCTTGCCCATCGAGGACAGCGCCCATTCGTACATGACCAGGGCCGGCGCCAGGCCGAAGGAGATCATGTCGGCCAGGCTGTCGTACTCGGCCCCAAAGGCGCTTTGCGTGTTGGTCAGACGCGCCACGCGCCCATCGATGCCGTCGAGCAGCATCGCGACAAATACCGCGACCGCCGCCGCCTCGAACCGGTCGTGCATGGCCGAGACAATGGCGTAGAACCCCGCGAACAGGGCCGCAGTGGTGAACAGGTTCGGCAGCAGGTAGATACCGCGCCGGCGCTTTTCCAACGGAGGTGTGTCCATGCTGGTCGTTGCGACCTCGTCAATTGTGACCGTCAGTGTGCCTTCCCGGTCGGATATCACCGGCCCCCGCCAAGCCACGCCGGCATCCGGCGCAACGCAAACGGGCCGGGAGCGCTGCCCCGGCCCGCCGCGCGAGACCGGTCGATCAGTTCTTGCTCTGATCGACGATCTTGTTGGCCTTGATCCACGGCATCATGTCGCGCAGCTTCGTACCCACCGTCTCGATGAGATGGGCGCGGCCGATGCGACGCTTGGCCTTGAGGGTTGCGGCACCCGCGTGGTTCTCCAGGATGAACTCGCGAGCGAACTCGCCGTTTTGAATCTCACCGAGGATACGGCGCATCTCGGCACGGGTCTCGTCGGTGATGATGCGCGGTCCGCGCGTCAGATCGCCGTACTCGGCTGTGTTGGAGATCGAGTAGCGCATGTTCGCGATGCCGCCCTCGTACATCAGGTCGACGATGAGCTTGAGCTCGTGCAGGCACTCGAAATAGGCCATCTCGGGTGCATAGCCGGCCTCGACCAGGGTCTCGAAACCGGCCTGGACCAGCGCCGTGGTGCCACCGCACAGCACGACCTGCTCGCCGAAGAGATCGGTCTCGGTCTCCTCGCGGAAGCTGGTCTCGATAATGCCGGCACGCCCGCCGCCGTTGGCCGAGGCATAGGACAGCGCGATGTCCTTCGCGCGGCCCGAGGCGTCCTGGAACACCGCGATGAGCGAGGGAACACCACCGCCCTGGGTGTAGGTGGAGCGCACCAGATGACCGGGGCCCTTCGGGGCGATCATGATGACGTCGAGATCGGCGCGCGGCTCGATCTGACCGAAGTGAATATTGAACCCGTGGGCGAAGGCCAGCACGGCGCCTTGCTTGAGGTTGGGGCCGATCTGGTCGCGATACAGACGCGCTTGGTGCTCGTCGGGCGCCAGGATCATCACCAGGTCGGCGCCCTTGACCGCGTCCTCGATGGACTGGACGTTGAGGCCGGCCTGCTCGGCCTTCTTGGCGGAGGCCGAGCCGGGGCGCAGCCCGACGACCACCTCGACCCCGGAGTCCTTGAGGTTGTTGGCGTGGGCATGGCCCTGCGAGCCGTAGCCGATAATGGCAACCTTCAGGCCCTGGATGATGGAAAGGTCACAGTCTTTGTCGTAATAGATATTCATTGTTCTTCCAATCTGGTCTCGTTGCTGGTCGTCTGGAATCGGATTACAGGCCGAGGCTGCGCGAGCCGCGGGCGATGCCGCTGACACCGGAGCGCACGGTCTCCATGATGGCCCCCTGGGCCATGGCCTGTATGAAGGCATCGAGCTTGTCGCCGGTACCGGTCAGCTCGATGGTGAAAGTGGCGTCGGTCGCGTCGATGATGCGCCCGCGAAAGATATCCGCCATACGCTGAATCTCGGCGCGCTGTTCACCGCCGACGGCCTGGATCTTGATCAGCATCATCTCCCGCTCGATGTGCGTACCCTCGGTGAGGTCGACCAGCTTGACCACATCGACCAGCTTGTTCAGCTGCTTGGTGATCTGCTCGATGATCTCATCGGAGCCGCGCGTGATGATCGTCATGCGCGACAGCGAGGCATCCTCGGTAGGCGCTACCGTCAGCGACTCGATGTTGTAGCCGCGGGCAGAGAAAAGACCGGCCACCCGTGACAGGGCGCCGGCCTCGTTTTCCAACAAAACCGAAATGATATGTCGCATCGTCAAGCCAACTCTCTCTCCGCGGACTGGGGTGCGGCACACTCGGGCGCGAGGTGCATTTCGTGATGCCCCTTGCCAGCCTGGATCATCGGATACACGTTCTCCGCCTGATCGGTGATGAAGTCCAAAAAGACCAGCCGATCCTTCATGGCAAAGGCCTCCTTGAGCGCACCTTCGACGTCGCCGGGCGCTTCGATGCGCATGCCCACGTGCCCGTAGCTCTCGGCGAGCTTCACGAAATCCGGCAGCGCATCCATATAGGAGTGCGAATAGCGGCTGTCGTAGAAGAACTCCTGCCACTGGCGCACCATACCCATATACCGATTGTTCAGGTTGATGACCTTGATAGGCAGCATGTACTGCATCGCAGTGGACAGCTCCTGGATGCACATCTGGATGCTCGCCTCGCCCGTCACACAGGCCACGGGCGCATCGAGATGCGCGAGTTGCACGCCGATGGCCGCTGGCAGGCCGAAGCCCATGGTCCCCAGGCCGCCGGAATTGATCCAGCGCCGCGGCTTGTCGAACTTGTAGAATTGGGCCGCCCACATCTGATGCTGGCCGACATCCGACGTTATGTAGGCGTCACCGCCGGTGATCTCGTACAGCTTCTCGAGCACGTACTGGGGCTTGATGAGCTTGCTGGTGTGGTCGTAACGCAGGCACTGCTTGGAGCGCCACTGTTCGATCTGCGACCACCACGCCTTGAGCGCCTGGGCGTCGGGTTTGGCGCCGCTGGTCTTGAGCTCCTTTAGCATGTCGTTGAGCACGACATTGACATCGCCCACGATGGGGACGTCGACCCGGACATTCTTCGAAATGGACGAGGGATCGATATCGACGTGGACTATCTTCGCGTCGGGGCAGAATTTCTCGATATCGCCGGTGACACGATCGTCGAAGCGCGCGCCGATGGCGATCAAGACGTCGCACTCGTGCATGGCCATGTTGGCCTCGTAAGTGCCGTGCATACCGAGCATGCCGACGAACTGCGGATCGGTCGCCGGATAGGCGCCTAGGCCCATCAGGGTGTTCGTGATCGGATAACCCAACTGGCGCGTCAACTCGGTCAGCGACTCGGAGGCATTGCCGAGCACCACCCCTCCACCGGTGTAGATCATCGGCCGCTTGGCCGAGACGATCAGGTCCATCGCCTTTTTGATCTGCCCGGGGTGGCCCTTCACCACCGGGTTGTAGGAGCGCATGCTGATTTCCTTGGGGTAGCTGTAGGGCACCCGCACGTTCGGATCCGTGACGTTCTTGGGCACGTCCACGACCACCGGCCCGGGCCGGCCCGTGGAGGCGACGTAAAAGGCCTTCTTCAGAGTGATAGCCAGGTCGTGCACGTCCTTGACCAGGAAATTGTGCTTCACGCACGGCCGGGTGATACCGACGGCATCGACCTCCTGAAACGCGTCCGAGCCGATGAACTGCGTCGACACCTGGCCGGTGATGATGACCATGGGAATCGAGTCCATATAGGCGGTGGCGATGCCGGTGACCGCGTTGGTCGCCCCGGGACCCGAGGTGACCAGGACCACGCCCGGCTTGCCCGTGGCACGCGCATAACCGTCGGCGGCATGCCCCGCGCCTTGCTCGTGGCGTACCAGGATGTGCTTGACCTCTTCCTGCTCGAACAGCGCGTCGTAGATGTGCAGCACAGCACCACCTGGGTAGCCGAAGATATACTCGACTCCCTCGTCTTTCAGAAACTGGACAATGATTTCGCCGCCGTTGAGTTCCACGTCACTCGTCTCCCATAGAGAAAAAACGCCCGGAAATCGGGCGATTGGGGCCATTTCGGGGCATCACGGATCAAGCTACTGATTATAAACGATCAGGTCAAGAGATCGCACCAAAAAAGCCCCCGAACGCCCGCGTTCAGTGCGGGTTCGGGTCATACCGACCGGCGTGTGATACGCGTGAGGTGCTCGCGCGCCCGCCCGACCAGCTCGACCGGCAGACCGTTCTTCTCGGCGATGATCAGACCCAACGACTCGCCCGGCACGCCAATCTGGAGTCGATAGGTGGGCTTGAGCTCCTCGTGGTCGAACAGCATCGAGGCATTGACGATGTGAGGCCGATCCGCCGCATAATCTTTCAAGGGCGACAGGTGGGTGTTGACGATCCCCTGGACGCCGCGCTCGACCAGCTCGTCCATGACCGACATCGCCAGCGCCGCCCCCTCCTCCGGATCGGTGCCGGTACCCAATTCGTCGAGCAGCACGAGGGTCTGGTCGTCGGCCTCGGCAAGGATGCGCTTGAGTACTTCCACGTGGCCGGCGAAGGTCGACAGATGGTGAAACAGGCTCTGGTGATCGCCCACATCGACCATGATGCGGCCGTAGTGACCGATCTCGCAGTCGCCCTCGGCCGGGATATGCAGCCCGCAGTGGGCCATGGTGCACAGCAGACCGAGGGTCTTGAGCACCACGGTCTTACCCCCCGTGTTGGGGCCCGTGATGACCAGCAGGCGATCCTCGCCGTCCAGGCGAATGCTGAGAGGCACGGGCTGGGGGCCGGTGCCTTCGGCAAACTGGAGCAGGAGCAGAGGATGATAAGCCTCGCGCAGCTCGACCCGAGTATCCTCGACCAGCGTCGGGGCATGGCCGTTGAGATGGGCGCTGAGGTGACCGGCGGCCATGGCCAGGTCAATCCAGGTCAAGGCGCCGAGCATGGCCTGCAGGGCCTCGCCGTGCTCGCGCACCACAGTGGTGATCTCGCGCAAAAGCTTCTGCTCTTCGGCCGAGATCTGACCGGCGACGGTCTCGATGCGATTGTTCGCCGCGACCGCCTCGATGGGCTCGACCAGAACGTCACGCCCACCCATGGCCGTGCCGCGGCGTACGCCCTTGACCGATTCAGCCAGATCGCGATGCAGCTCGATAACGGCGCGCTGATTGTGCCATTTGACCTTCTCGGGCTGTTCGAAGTGATCGACGAGATCGCGCTTGTTCATGCGCTTGCGCACGATGGAGGCGGCTTCTTCGGTATGGCGGCGCTGCGCCTCGTGCAGGCCACGCAGGTCCTCCGTGGCGTCCTCGCGCAGGCGCCCCGTATCGGCGAGGGTGCGCCCGAGCAGGTCGACCAGGGCGCCAGGCCCCGTCAGGGGTCCGGCCCCCATCGGACACAGCGCCGGTTGGCGCTCGATGCAGGGGATCAAGGCCTCGGCGGCCTGGATGATCTGGCGGATATGGTGCAGGGCGGTCGGATTGAGTGCGGCGCCGAGATTGCCCGCCTGGCGTAACGCCGCACGAATTTCCGGCAAATCCCCCAAAGGCGGCGGCTCGCCGGCATCGACCAGCGTACGGGCCGCACTGACCGCCGACTGGAAACGGCGCGCGCTCGACACATCTGGCGCCGGCTCCAGCGAGCGGGCGGCATCGGCGCCGTAAGGACTGCTGGTCAGCTTCTCCAGCAGGCGCCTTATCCCGTCAAATTCCAGGGCCTTTAGATCGCTTTGCATCGTGGCTTGGCAGGGCGGGGTCGATACCGCGTCGTGTTGGGTCGAGAAAGCGGGTCATGCTACCAGATGTGGGAACCGCGAATCCAGGCAAGCCCGGTCGACCGCGCCTGATACGAAAATTTTGACAGTTCAATCACAGCATTCGGGTCCAGGCATACACTTGTCGCGCAAAATTTTGTAGAATTACTACCAGTTAGGCTGATTCCCGAACATTCGATCGGTTATCGGCGCACATCCGATTCACCACCACTCCGCCAACAGAGATTCGATGCAACCCGAAGCTGCAGAAGTTAACCTTTCCGGCAAGATCGTCATCGAAGGGGTTACCAAAGAAGGCAGGAAATTCCGGCCCAGCGACTGGGCCGAGCGCATGAGCGGGGCCCTGTCGACCTTCGGCCGCGGTCGCCGCATCCACTATTCACCCATGCTCCAGCCAATGGCGCGTCACGGCGTGAAATGCGTGGTTATCGACCCGGCGCTGAAGGAAGCGAATCCCGAGCTGTTCAACTACATCATGCACTTCGCCCGGAGTAACCACCTGAATATCGTCGGCGAAGAGGACGAATAGCCGTCGGGCCTGCCCGGTCACCGAACGAGCCCGCATCCGGCGGCAGCCCACTTTCGCCTTGTGATCCCTTACCGGAAACCCACAAATGGCGTAAGGTAGGGTAATACAGACACTTGTGAGCGATGACCCGGGGGACAGGCCCATGAAACAAATAAAAATCCTGGCGATGCTGCTGAGCCTGCTGCTGCCGATAGGTGTGGTGCAGGCCCAGATGTACAAGTACACCGACAAGGACGGCAACACCGTCTATTCCCAGACCCCGCCCGAGAGCGGTGACTACCAGTCGCTGTCTGCTCCGCAGCCTGCGCCGCCCGGCAGCAATGGATCCGACCAGAGCGACAGCGCCGCTTCGGACATCCAGCGCGATGCCGAAGACCAGGCCAAGCAGGACGAGGTCGACAAGCTGGCCGCCAAGAACGCCCAAATTCGCCAGCAGAACTGCCAGGCCGCCAAGAAGAACCTGCAGGTCTATCAGGTCTACCGGCGCGTCAAGGATCAAGACGGCAACGTGGTCCGCCTGACGGACGAAGAGCGCCAGCAAAAGATCCAGGAGGCCAAGGACGCCATCAAGGAATTCTGCGACTAACCGTGGCCATGCCATGCCCTACCTCAAGATACAGACCAACCGTCCGGTCGACGACACCACCCGCCAGGCCGCGCTGACCCGGGCTTCGGCGCTGGTGGCCGAGGCCCTTGGCAAGCCCGAGCGCTATGTCATGGTCGCCATGGAACCACCGGTACCGATGCTGTTTGCCGGCGACGATGCGCCCACGGCCTATCTGGAGCTCAAGAGCATCGGCCTGCCCGCGGGGCGCACGGCCGAGCTGTCGGCGGCCCTGTGCGAAATGGCCGAGGCGGTACTCGGCATCGATCGCGACCGCGTGTATATCGAGTTCACGGATGCCCCGCGGGCCATGTGGGGCTGGAACGGCGGAACCTTCTAGCCCCGCTGTCGACATCCCCCGCGGGCGCAACCACGCCAGCCCATGAAGAAACTGCTCCTCATCGCCCTCATCCTTGTCGCGGTCGCGGCCGGCTATGTTTACCTGCATCCCACGCTGCGCTCCAAGGTGCACTCGACGCTCGAACGTGAAACGCCGCGTATCGCACCGGACCAGGAGACCACCACACTGTACAAATGGCGTGACGCGGACGGCCATTGGCAGCTCAGCAGCGAACCGCCCCCGCCCGGCACGCCCTACGAGACCAAACACTACCGCGACGACACCAACGTCGTACCGCCGAGCGTATTCACCGGCCAACCCGAAAAGCGCTGACCCCGCGATTGGAATCGACTCCGCCGGCAACCGAACGCCCGGCCGGCCTGTCGCGTGCGCCAGGCTGTACTCGCAGGGTACCCAGCGGCTAGAATCGCAGAACAATCATCACGAACAAGCAAAATTCACCCATCATGCGCACCTCGCAACTGCTGCTCGCCACCCTGAAGGAAACACCGTCCGACGCCGAAGTCATCAGCCATCAGCTGATGCTGCGCGCGGGCATGATTCGCAAACTGGCCGCCGGTCTCTACACCTGGCTGCCGCTGGGCCTTCGGGTCCTGCGAAAGGTCGAGCGCATCATCCGCGAGGAGATGGACCGCGCCGGTGCGCAGGAGGTGCTGATGCCCGCGGTCCAGCCGGCCGAACTGTGGCAGGAATCGGGCCGCTGGGAACAGTACGGTCCGGAGCTGCTGCGCATGCACGACCGCCACCAACGCGAGTTCTGTTTCGGGCCCACCCATGAGGAGGTCATCACCGACCTCATCCGCCGCGAGCTGCGCAGCTACAAGCAGCTGCCGGCGAACTTCTATCAGATTCAGACCAAGTTCCGCGACGAGGTCCGACCCCGCTTCGGGGTCATGCGCGCACGCGAGTTCCTTATGAAGGACGCCTACTCCTTCCACAGCGACGAGGCCTCGCTCGCCCAGACCTACGAACAGATGCACGCGACCTACTGCCGCATCTTCGACCGGCTCGGCCTGGACTACCGCCCGGTGTTGGCCGACACCGGCGCCATCGGCGGCAATGCCTCGCACGAATTTCATGTGCTGGCAGACTCCGGCGAGGACGCTATCGCCTTCAGTACGGAGAGCGACTATGCCGCCAACGTCGAGCTGGCCGAGGCATTGCCGGACAGCGACGCCCGTGCCGAGCCGAACGAAACCATGGAAAGCGTGGCCACCCCCGGCCAGCACACCATCGAACAGGTCAGCGCCTATCTGAGGGTGCCTGCGGCCCGTACGCTCAAGACCCTCCTGGTCCAGGGCGCCGAAGGCGGCGTCGTGGCTCTCGTCCTGCGCGGCGACCACGAGCTCAACACGGTCAAGGCGGAAAAGCTCCCGGCCGTCGCCTCGCCCCTGGCCTTCGCCAGCGACGAGGAGATCCGGGCGGCCGCCGGCTGCGGCCCGGGCTCGATTGGGCCGGTCGGCCTGAAGGTGCCGGTGTTCGCCGATCGCAGCGCGACCGGCCTGGCGGACTTCGTCTGCGGTGCCAATGTCGACGACCAGCACCTGCGGGGGGTCAACTGGGGCCGCGACCTGCCCGAACCGACGGCGGTCGACATCCGCAACGTCGTCGAGGGCGATCCGAGCCCGGACGGCAAGGGGCGACTGGCTATTCGGCGGGGGATCGAGGTCGGACACATCTTCCAGCTGGGACGCAAGTACAGCGAGGCCATGAACGCCACCGTGCTCGACGAGAACGGCGAGGCGGTGGTCATGACCATGGGCTGTTACGGCATCGGCGTCTCGCGCGTCGTAGCCGCCGCCATCGAGCAGAACCACGACGAACGCGGCATCGCCTGGCCCACCCCCATCGCCCCCTACCAGGTGGCGCTGCTGCCGATGAACATGCACAAGTCCCAGCGTCTGCGCGAGGCCGCCGACCGCCTGTATGCCGAGCTCACCGAAGCCGGTATCGAGGTCCTCTACGACGATCGCAAGGAGCGCCCGGGTGTGATGTTCGCCGACATGGAGCTCATCGGCCTACCCCACCGCGTCGTCCTCGGCGAGCGCGGACTCGATGCGGGAACGGTCGAGTACAAGGGCAGGCGCGATGCCGATAAACAGGACGTTGCGCTCGACGGCCTGGTGGACTTTCTCAAGGCCAGGCTGACCTGAGGCCTGTGCCTTGGAACGCGCGGTCATGGCACGCGAGGACTATCGGGACCGGCGCCGACGGGGACATCTCGGCGTCTGCGCGCTCCTGGCAATTACCGCGGCGCTGACGCCGTTCGCAGGCGCGCAGGCCGCTGCCTCCACATCCCCCGCCGCTGCATCGGGCGCGGCCGGCAAATCGGACCCCGCACTGCGATCCCTGCTGGCCCAAGCCATCCGCGACCACCGCGGATTCGAGGACCGTTTTCACGCCGAGGTCTGGCTCACCGACATGTCCAACCGCCTGGCCCACAAGGTGCCGGACCCCGCGCGACGCATTCGCCTGCTCAAGATCGTCCACGTCGAAGCCGTGCGCGCCAAGCTGCCACCCGAGCTGGTCCTGGCTGTCATCGATGTGGAGAGCGATTTCAAGCGCTTCGCCATTTCACGCAGCGGCGCATTGGGATTGATGCAGGTGATGCCGTTCTGGCTCAAGGAAATCGGCCGCCCGCACGCCAACCTGTTCGATCCACAAACGAACCTTCGCCTGGGATGTACGATTTTGCGCTACTACCTGGACAAGGAGCACGGCGACCTGCGCAAAGCACTGGCCCGATACAATGGCAGCGCCGGCAAGCGAGTGTACCCGGACCGGGTATTCACACTGCTGAGCCGGCGTTGGTTTCGGGAATAGAGACGGTCAGCGGGTAGTAAAATCGGGCGGCGCCTGGGTAGTCATTTCCGTACAAACAACATCCTCAACGCGGGCCTCACTCGGGCCCCGCCACAGCCAGGCCTCGAGCTCTTCGAGCGCCGATGGCGCTCCGCAGGCCAATACCTCCACCCGTCCGTCGGGCAGGTTGCGCGCATGACCGGTCAGCCCCAAGTCCTCGGCCCGACGCTGGGTCGAGGCGCGAAAGAAAACGCCCTGCACGCGCCCGGCGACCAGACAGCGAAGGCAACGAGTCATGGCACGCTGACGGTCGCCGGCAGACCCGCCCGCAGGGTCTTAGTACCCGTGGCGAACTCCACGTCCACCGGATAATACAGACCTTGTTTAGGGCCGGAGACGGGCTCGAGCCCGATATGCCGCACGGTGCCCTGGTAGGTCCGATCACCGAGCCGTACCGTCACGCCCTGGCCCACGCTGAGAGTTCCCAGCTCGGCCTGCGGGACCCGGGCGCGCGCCAACATACGGCCCGCTTCGGCGACCACCACGAGGGGCTGGGACTGAATCTGGGAGACCACGGCCTGACCGACGTCGACACGCCGGCTCAGGACGATGCCATCAAACGGCGCCCGGACCGCACTGTATTCCAGATCCAGCTCGGCCTGCGTCAGCGCGGCCTGCGCCTGCCGGTAGGAGGCATCGGCCTTGGCGTAATCGATCTTGGCGAGGGTGAGCTGATGGTCCGACAGGACAGTCCGATTGTAGAGCTCGTGGGATCGGTCCAGCTCGCGCTTGGCCTCCTTTCGCGCCTCGCGCATGCTCTGCAGCTGGGCCTTGCGCTCGGCAACGGTAGCCTTGAAACCGCGGGGGTCCAGACGTAGTAGGACCTGACCCTTGGAGACACGATCACCGGCCTCGACGAGGACCTGGGTCACCGTTCCACTGACCGGCAGACTCAATTCCACGCGCCGCGACCAATCCAACGTGGCCTTGGCCTCCAGGGCCTGCGCCGTCAAGGGCAGGAGCAGGCCCACGATTATGCCCGTCAGGGCCCAGTGTTTCCTCATCACCATCACCGCTTGGTTGACTGTTCGGTTTCGTCCGATACCGGCGCCTCGGTGGCCGCGGGCCGTGGCTGCGCTCCGGGCAGTGCCTGAGACGCATCCAGCGACAGGCGCCCGGTCAACGCGTCCAGCTGCGACCATGCCATCGCAATCTTGAAGTCGGTGCGCGCGGCTTCCAATTCGGCGTCCGAGATCTTCACCATGGAATCGCCGAGGTCGGTCGTGACTTCCATTTGGTACAGGGCACGGCTGCGGTCCAAGTAGAGGTCCCGGTAGTCGGTCTCGGCGCGATCGGCCTGGCGCCGGGTCTTCAGAGACTGCAGCGACAACCAGGTATTCAACACCGCCTCTCGAATATCCATCCGCGTCTTTGCCAGCTTCGCCTGCAACCGATAGACCTCGGCCTGTTCCTTGGCAACCGCCGCGTCGACGCTGCCCCCGTCGAGCAGCGGTACCTCCAGTTGGACACCTGCTTGCCACTTGTCGTAGGAGCCCATCTCCCGGTTATAGGCGAAAGTCTCCGCCCGGCCGCGCAGCACGGGTCGGTCGCCGGCACGCTTGGCCGCGAGCCGTTCACGGGCGCCCGCCAACCGCGCGCGCAGCGCCCGAATGACGGCATTGTGCTCCAGGGCCTGCTTTTGAAGATCTTCGACCTCCGGCAGCTTGCGTTTGAGCCAGGGCAACTTTGGCTTGGCGAGCGTCGAAGGCGGGTCGTCCGGACGATTGAGCGCAATGGCCAGGCGCACGCGCGTGGCACGCTGCATGTTCTCGCTTTGGGTGCGTTTTTCGCGCACTCGCTGATAGGCGGCCTCCTTTTTCAGGACGTCGATATCGGAGACTTGGCCCAGCTCACGCCTATCGCGCAGGCGGTCCAACGCGACATAGACAACAGCCATGTCTTCGTTGTCGCGCATGTACTGCAGGTCAGCCAGCAAGACATCGAAGTAGCGGCGCATGATTTCCAGGCGCCGCTGTTGACGGGCGTTGAGGTAAAGGAGGGAACGGCTTTTGACATCGTAGCCGGCGGCTTCGACGTTGTGCTCGCTGCGTCCGAAGTCGTAGAGGTCCTTGGTTACGACCAGACCGACGCGCGAATCGTTGTGGCGCTGATCGGGCGATATAGCCGGCGGCTGGACCCAGCGGGCCTGCGCTTCCAGCCGGGCGTTCCAGCCGGTCGCAGACTCGGCCTGCGCCTCGTCGGCCTTGGCGGAATCGACACCGGCCTGAGCCAGCTGTAAATCGGGGTGGGGCTCATCGGCAAGCGAAAGGGCGTACTCGAGCGTCAAGGGCTCCGGCAGCCCCGTCGACTCGGCCGCCAGCGCCGGTGCGCCCAACCACAGGGCCGCCCATGCAACCAAGAGCGGCCGCGATAAACGACCTATCGGGGGCATCAATAATCGTTCTCGGCCGACCGCTGTTCTCTCTTATAACGAATAAACGGCATCTTCTTGTACATGCCGTTGGCGACGTACTTGCCGAGCAACATGAACTCCTGTACGCCGTTGGTCTTGCCGGTATAGCGTTGCACCAACTTTCCATTCAGATCGAAAAAGGCGATGACGGGCGTGGCACGCACGCGAAATTCCTTGAACGCGAAGTCCTTCTGCTTCATCTGCCGGCCCTTGAAGTCGGTAATCTCGACATCGCCCTCAATGTCCACCGAAAAGTTCAGGAAGTGCTTGCGGTAATAGGCCTGGACCTCGGGCTGGTTGAGCACGTTCTGCTTCATGTAATGACAGAAGGGACACTCGTCCATCTCGAAAAATATCAGGATGCCCTGCTTGCCCTGCTGTTTGGCTTGCGCCAGCTCCTCCTTGAAGTTCCCCCAGCTGTCGTTGAAGAAGTGTTTGTAAGGGTCGCGCGGCCCATTCGCCTGCGCGGGGGCGAAGGCGACGAGCAGCGCCAACGAAAGGGTCAGGGTCAGAATACGTTGCATTGTCTCATTTCAACCTGTGGTTCGAGCTCTCGACCGACTCGCGCCGGCGCGTGTCAACACGCGGCGCGGCTCTCGCACCAAGAGTATACCGAGGCACCAAGCCCCGCAATATCCTGCGCACGCCGGATCAGGCCCCGGGACCTCGAAAATGCGTCTCAATAAAAATTAGAAGCCGGCCCCCTGCGCGAAGTTCCGGCGGACGACCGGGCTCGGCCTCGGCCGAAGTACCCCTACGAGTCGTGCGGCATCCCTCTGGGCGGGTGTTTGTCGTCGGCGTGCGACAGATACAGCGCCAGGCCGATCAGCGCGATTCCCCCTGCCAGTTCCAGCAGGTGCAGGGGCGACTCGAAGGTCATTTCGATAGCGTGTTCGAAGAATTTGACAATTAGGATCATCAGCACCACCTTGCCAAGACGCGCCTTGAGGTCGTCCAGGCTGTGGATGACCAGAACCCGCGAAGAGGTCTCGGCACCCTCGGCCTGGTCGATCTTGCTGATGAAAAGCTCGTACAAGCCCAGGGCGAAGATCAACAACACCGTGGCCAACAGATAGCCGTCGACGATCTCGACGACATGGGTGATGGTCGTCGAACGCAGCGCCATGCGCGAGGCTGTATCGAGCGACGGCGAGGCATACTCGCTCAGGTGCGTCAGCATGAGCCATGCATCGACCGTCGCCATATAGATCATGGCAACGCCGGCGGCCAGGCTGGCGACCACCGCGGCGAGCACCACGAGTCGGCTCTCCCACAGGAACCATTCAAAGGCCTTTTCGAGTCGTTTCAAGCTCATGACGCAGTCTCCATGCCCGACAACGCAGGGCATTGTAGTCGGCGGCGTTCGGATGTCCAGCGGTATCGGCCCGTTGAAACCAATGGGCCACACAAAGAAAAAGGGCCCCGACAGGGGCCCTTTTCATGGTACGCGTAAGGCGAGGAAGTTACTGGGCCAGATAGGCCTTGTCCGATTCCTCGACCACACCCAGCGACCAGCTGCCGCGAGTCTTGGCATGGTGCACCGCGGCTTCGATCTCGGCGCTGGAGGCGCTGCGGTTGATGCTGAAGACCTGGCCCGGATAGATCAGGTCGGCGTCCTTGATCTTGTCCTGGTTGGCCTTGTAGATCAGCGGCCACTCGTAGGGGTTGCCGTAGATGCTGTCCTTGCCGGCGATATTCCACAGGCAATCACCGCGCATCACCGTGTACTGATCGGAGCTGGCCATCGGCTTTGTCTGTGTCCCACCGGTGGCCATCATCGAGGACAGACGCTGTTCCTCTTCCTGCTTCTGGGCCAGGGCATTTTCCGACTGCCGGCGGGCCTTGTCGGCCAGCTTCACGGCGCCGTCATAGTCACCCTTGGCTTCCAATTCTTCAGCCTGCTTGATCATCTTGCCGGTATCACGCCATGCGTAATCGGCGTTCTCGGCTTTCTTGTATGCATCCTTCGCCGCCTGGATCGCGGCCTGCGCATCGGCCTGGGTCGCACCCTGCTCGGACGGCGTGCCCGCACAACCCACTGCAATTCCGAGGACCAATGCCAGCAATCCCGAATACTTCAGAACTTTGATTATTTTCATTTCCATCGACTCCAGACAGTTTATGGCTTGAGAAGCGAACGCAAAAAAGCCAAGCAAGTGCTTCCAGTTGTGAGCAAACTAGCACCGGCTCCATAACCCTGTCAAGGAAGTGGCCGGCACCTGATATTACCAATTCTTAATATTTGCAGGCCTTAATAACGGCAATCCTTTGGACCCACTCCCGTGCCGTTTCGGCCGGCTCATTCGTTGGACCGACCGCTCGAGGTCAACGCAATATTGCGGGCGACCACCGCTGCCTGCCGCGCCGCCAGCGCATGGCTCCGCGCCTCGTTGTATTTGCCCAACTGAAGCTCCGTGGTCGCCTGTTTCAACAACCGCTCGGCCTTGCCGAGGTCCTGCGGGGCATACTGCTCCGCCTTGGCCTCACGGGCGGCCTGCACCGCCTGTCGGGCATTGCTCATCTCCTGGACCGGTGCCGCTACGGCGCAACCGGCCAGGACGCCCAGGGCCATGAGCCATGTGCACAGACACCATTTACAACCGCTGAATTTAGATTTCATTCGGGGTGATAAGTAGAGATGCAGCCAAAAAAAAGCTATCACCGGCCCTATAGGCTGTCAAGGTAAGAACCGGTAAAATGTGAGCCCCATCGACGAGCCCCTTTTTCAATGCATATGAATATCACAATCTATCACAACCCACGCTGCTCGAAGTCGCGCCAGACCCTCACCTTGCTAAAAGAGCATGGGATCGAGCCGACGGTGGTCGAGTATCTGGCGACGCCGCCCGATCGCACCACCCTGGATCACTTACTGAACCTGCTCGGTCTGGAGCCGCGCGCACTGATGCGCACCAAGGAGCCTGAATATAAGGAGGCGGGATTGGACGATCCAAACCTCACGCGCGATCAGCTCATCGATGCGATGGTCGCACACCCGCGGCTCATCGAGCGCCCGATCGTGGTGCGAGACAAAAATCGCGCGACCATCGGTCGTCCCCCCGAACGCGTCCTGGACCTGCTCTAAATCATGTCAGAGATACTCATTCTTTATTACAGCCGTTACGGTGCTACCGCCGGCATGGCCCACTCGATCGCGCGCGGTGTCGAAGAAGTGCCGGGCGCACAGGCGCGGCTGCGCACCGTGCCCCCCGTATCCACCGTGTGCGAGGCCGTCGCCGAAGACATCCCCGATGAGGGGCCGCCGTATGCCACTTTGGACGATCTCCAGTCCTGCGATGCGCTCGCGTTGGGCAGCCCGACACGATTCGGCAACATGGCCGCGCCCATGAAATATTTCCTCGATTCGACCAGCCCGTTGTGGCTGTCGGGCGCACTGGTCGGCAAACCGGCTGCGGTGTTTACCTCCACATCGAGTCTGCACGGCGGTCAGGAATCGACCCTCTTATCGATGATGCTGCCGCTGCTGCACCACGGTATGCTCCTGCTCGGCATCCCCTATACGCAGAGCGAGCTCCTGTCCACGCGCGAGGGCGGCACACCCTACGGGCCCAGCCATGTCGCGGGCGTCAACAGCGATCGCTCACTCAGCGAACACGAGAAGACGCTGTGCCTGGCGCTCGGCCGGCGGCTGGCCGGCACCGCGCAGGCGCTCGCCCACGGGCAACAGGCCTCGGGCGAACCCTCGTGAGCCGCACCCGACTGGCACGCATCGCCGCATTGACCGGCTACTTCGGCCTGTTCATTCTGATCGTTGCCTGGAATGCGTGGCTGAGCCCTCCGACCCACCTGCCCGTGGCACTCGTGCTGCTCGCGCTGGGGACACCGCTGTTGTTTCCCCTGCGCGGCCTGCTCCACGGGCGTGCGTACACCCATGCATGGACCAGCTATCTGGCACTCGCCTATTTTGCCCACGGCGTCGTCCAAGCCTACGCAGTGCCCGCCGAGCGCCTGCTGGGCCTGGCGGAAATCGCCTTCAGCCTGCTGCTGTTCACCGGCGCCATCTTCTACGCTCGCCTGCGCGGGCGCGAGCTGCGCCAGCGCGAACAGCACTGACGCCCGCGTCACTGACCTATTTATATAGGCTGGTATCGAACGCCCGGAGCGACCGCCCACCGCAGCAGGTTTCGGAGGCCTGCTAGATGTGTTCTCGAACGAAGGGTATGGTCAACCGCCGCTGCGCAGCCAGCGCGGCTCGATCAAGCGAATCGAGCAAGGCGAACAGACTGTGGGTGTCACGGGGACAACGCCTGAGCAAGTACTCGCCCACCTCAGCGGGAAGTTCCAAACCGCGCCGCCGCGCACGCAGTTGCAGGGCCGCCAGTTTATCGGCGTCGCCCAGCGCATGCAGTTGAAACACCGGCCCCCACACCAGGCGCGAACGCAGATCGGCCAGTCCCAGGGGCAACGCTCCGGGTGCCCGATCGGCGGCAGCGAGCAAGCGGCTCTCGCTGTCACGCAGACGATTATAGAGATGGAACAGGGCCAGCTCCCAGGCGTCGAGGCCCGCGATGGCATGCACGTCGTCCAGACAGACTAGCTGCGTGGTCTCGAGCCCTTCCAGCAGTTCGGGTGAAAGCTCGGTATGCTGGGCAAGCGGCAGATACACGGCTGTCGCGCCCGCGGCCGCAGCGCCTTGGCATGCCGCCTGCAGCAAGTGCGTGCGCCCGGTTCCGTTCGTACCCCACAAATAGACAAACGGCTCGACGCCGGAGCGAACGCTGTGCAGCGCGGCCGCATTGTCGCCCGCATAGAAGTTATCGAAGGTCGCGCTGTCGGAGAGCGTGATGCCCAGCGGCAATTGAACGGCCACGGTGGTCTCACTCCCCACGGGCGACGTGGCTGCTGCATAAGCGAAGCGCTGACGAGGCGGCGCCCGGCATCTATTCCGCGGCTCCGTACAAGGCGCTGTGTCTGTAACGCCGATGAGCGTAGCGCACCAGCACCATGATGACCGCGGCCGCCGGCAGGGCAAGCAGCACCCCGAAGAAGCCGAACAGCTGTCCACCCGCCAGGACCGCAAAGATCACCGCCACCGGGTGCAGCCCAATGCGATCGCCGACCAGCAGCGGCGTGAGCACCGTGCCTTCGACCAACTGTCCCACGCCGAAGACGAGCGCGACATAGATCAGGTGGACCGCGTCGTGGAACTGCATGAGCGCGGCGATGCCCGCCACGATGATCCCGACGATGAAACCGAGGTAGGGCACGAAGCTGACCATTCCCGCGACAAAGCCGATGAGCAAGGCCAGATCCAGCCCGACGAGCCAAAGCCCCGTGGCATAGATCACGGCCAGACCCAACATGACCAGCAACTGCCCGCGCAGAAACGCGCCGAGCACCTCGTCGGACTGGCTCGCCAAATCGACGACCACCGGTTCGACCGATCGCGGCAGCAGCTCGCGCACTCGGGCGACGAGGATGTCCCAATCTCGCAGCAGATAGAACGTCACCACGGGGATAAGCAGAAGATTGGCGACCCAACCGGCGAGTACCAATCCCGAGTGCGACACGGACGACAGCAGCGTGGCGGCGGCGCCGCCCGCGGCCTGCCAGTGCTCGCGCACCGAAGCCTTGACGGTGCCGAGGTCGACCGTCAACCCATGCAAGCCCAGGCGCTCGCGCACCCACGGCAGCGCGCTCTGCTGAACCCAATCGATCAGACCCGGCAGCTTGCCGCCCAGGACCCCGAGCTGGCGCTCGAGCAGCGGAATAAGGATCAGCAGCAGCGCCAATCCCAGCAGACTCAGAACAACGAAGACGATGACTACCGACAGGCCGCGCGAAATACGCATTGCTTCGAGGCGATCGGCGAGCGGATCGCCCATGTACGCCAGCAGGGCCGCTATCAGAAAGGGCGTGAGCACCGGTGCCAAGAGGTACAACAACCACCCGCCCAGGGCCGCCGTGGCGAACAACAGCCACTTATTCGAATCAGTCATCCCTCCTCCTCGCCTCGACCACCTCATTCGCCCGCCGGCTCCAGATCCATATATAGCTGGCGCCGCTGGCCAGGGTGGTCGTCAACACGATAACCAGCAGCGTGTCGGTCAATATCGACGGCAGCGAGCGCACCTGGTCCGCCAGGACCATGAAGACCAACAATATCTGAAACAACGTGTTCGCCTTGCTGATGAGCGTCGGTGCCATCTCGACCCGGGCGATACGCAGTTGATAATAGACGGCCCCCCCGACGATGATCAGATCGCGCGCGATGACCGCAGCCACGAGCCAAAGGGGTAGCAGCGCCAACCACCCCAAGGTGAGATAGGCGCACACCATGAGCAGCTTGTCGGCGATCGGATCGAGGATGGAGCCCAGACGGCTTACCCACCCGTAACGTTTGGCGAGAAAGCCGTCGAGCGCATCGGACAGTCCCGCGATCACGAATAAGACCAACGCCGGACCGAAACGTTGAGCCAACAGAAGCCAGACCAGCGGCCCAACCAGCAGGATCCGAACGACGCTGATCAGGTTGGGGATGTCGCGGGTCCTCACGGCACGAGGCGATAGACGAGTTCCGGGACGGGACCGGCCGACGCCTGGACGGTGGTCTCGTCCGTGCCCGGCTGGGGCACAGCTTCACTGACCAGTGTATGCCCCAACGCAATTGCCTGGACTACCCCCAGCTGGTCGCCGCGGATCGTGAGTCGGAAGATGGCGCTGCCCGACTGCAGGACGGTGGGCTGCACGGCGCTGACCGGCGAGAGCGATGACAGATAATCCGCGGTGCGCGAGTACTGCGCCAGCGTCTTGACGTCGTCGACCTTGATCAAAAGACTGCGCTGCGTATCGTCAGTCGACGATTGCGCGTAACGCTGTGCCAGCGCGTCCGTCATATGATCGATCCCCGGGTCGATGGCCTCCGCCAGGGAGCTCCCCTCGCTCTGCCAGCTCTGACGGGTCTGTCCTTCATACAGGGTCCAGCGCGCGTGCCATTTGCCGTCGGAGGCCTGATAGACACGGCCGACGAGCACGCCGTCGGTAGCATAGCGCTGCGAGGCCTTCATGATCGCGTCCTGAAAATCGCCCCAGACGTCGGTCGCGCTGATATTGGACTGGTCCGCAAGGTCCAGCAGGGGCAGACGCAGCGGCAGACCGCGGCGCTCGGCCTCGGAAACGACGATCTGGTGGGCGGGACGCGCCGAGTCGGCACCCAGGAGCTCGCGCTGACCCCGGCTCTGGATCGCCAGCCACAGCAGCGCCACCGGGCGAGCCCGTCCCCAGACCGTGAGGCCGTGGCTGCGCAGCAGGCGGTCGATGGCGGCGGGGTCGAACCGGACCCACAACGCGAGCGACTTGTCGGCATTCGCGCGCGCATCGGTACCGGCCGGCGGGACCCGGTACCGGTATTGCTGGACGTAATGGGTGGCTTGATCCAGGACATCGTTGATGTCCGGGATATCGGTCGCGGCGCTGTTGCCGGACACCTTGACCATGACCTGCCCCAGCGCCGCGCGAATCGCCGTGGACCGCTCCTGCGCCGACTGCGTATCGACCGGAACCTGCGCTTCGTACAGGCCATCGACCTCGACCGCTCCCGCCACACGGGCAAGCGACAGGCCCAAGCCCATCACCGCCACCCACACCAGGGTCCGCATTGTTTTACTCACCATCACTCACCCAATTTCCAGAATTCGCGCCCCGAGGGGCCAGTCAACCGCCCGACCGACGAGGCGTCTCCACTATACATTCCAAGGGCACCGGCGGCCTGATAGAATGCCTATTATGCACCGAATTGAAACATAAAAGGTGCGACTCAACCCACCCGACAAGCAGACCGAACTGGAGCGCCCGTGGCACGTAAACCGTCCCCCGCCGATTCGGGTCCCGCGCGGCCTCATCTGAGCTACCGGGACGCCGGTGTCGACATCGATGCGGGCAACCGTCTGATAGACGTCATCAAGCCTTTCGCCTCCCGCACCCGCCGCCCCGGCGTAATGAGCGGCCTGGGCGGCTTCGGGGCCCTATTCGAAATACCCAGCGGTTATCGCGAACCGGTGCTGGTCTCGGGTACGGACGGCGTGGGCACAAAGCTGCGCCTGGCGATGGACCTCGGCCACCACGATACCATCGGCATCGATCTGGTCGCGATGTGCGTGAACGACCTGGTGGTTCAGGGGGCCGAACCCCTGTTCTTTCTGGATTACTACGCGACCGGGCGCTTGGATGTCGCCGTCGCCGCAGAGGTGATCAAGGGTATCGCCGCCGGGTGCGAACAGGCTGGCGCGGCGCTCATCGGCGGCGAGACGGCCGAAATGCCGGGGATGTATCACGGCTCGGATTACGACCTGGCGGGCTTTTGCGTCGGCGTCGTCGAAAAATCCAAAATCATCGACGGCAGCCGTGTCGGGCCGGGCGACATACTCATCGGTCTGGCCTCCAGCGGGCCGCACTCCAACGGCTATTCCCTCATCCGCAAGGTCATCGACCTCAGCGGCGCTGACCTCTCGGCCCCGTGGGAGGGAACGACCCTGGGCGAGGCCCTGCTCTCGCCGACCCGGATCTACGTCAAGTCGCTGCTGGCGGTCTTGGAGAAGTCCGACGTGCACGCCCTGGCCCATATCACCGGCGGCGGCTTCGTGGAGAACCTGCCGCGCGTCATGCCCGAGGGCACACGCGCCGTCATCGACGCAGGCGCCTGGCGCCGTCCGCCCGTGTTCGACTGGCTGCAGCAGGCCGGCAACATCGCCTCCCACGAGATGTACCGTACCTTCAACTGCGGCATCGGAATGGTTCTGTGCGTCGCGGCCGACGCAGCGGATACCGTTCTCGCCGCGCTGCAGCGCCACGGCGAGACGGCCTGGGCCATCGGGCACATCGAAGCCGCCGAAGCCGGCGAGCGCGTCGTCATCCAGGACTGACATGTCCCCGGCCGGGATTCAAGACACTGGCCGCGAGGCACCCCTGCCCATCGTGGTCCTGATCTCGGGCAACGGGAGCAATCTCCAGGCCATCATCGACGCTATCGACGAGCGCGGCCTGCCCGCGCGCATCCGCGCCGTTATCAGTAACCGCGCCGACGCCTTCGGGCTGGAGCGCGCCCGTCGCGCCGGCATCCCGACCGAAGTCCTCGACCACCGCGAATTCGCCAGCCGCCAGGACTATGACCGCGCGCTGATGGCCCGTATCGACGCCCACGAGCCGGCGCTGGTGGTGCTCGCCGGCTTCATGCGCATCCTCACGCCGGCCCTGGTCGAGCATTACCTGGGGCGCATGCTCAACATCCATCCCTCCCTGCTGCCCAAATACCGCGGGCTGGACACCCACCGCCGCGCCCTGGAGGACGGAGAGCTCGAGCACGGCTGCACGGTGCACTTCGTCACACCCGACCTGGACAGCGGCCCGGTGGTCCTGCAGGCCGCGGTGCCCGTACGCCCCGATGACGACGCCGGCGCGCTGGCCCGGCGGGTGCAGGAACAGGAGCACCTCATCTATCCGTTGGCGATCCGCTGGTTCGCCGAAGGCCGCCTGCGCCTCGCGGGCACTCAGGCCACGCTCGACGGCCATCCCATTGATGCGGCCGACTATCAGGGCAACCCGGAGCTCGCCGGATGAACGCCGTCGGAACCCACACGGCGCGCGTGAGCCTCGGGCTGACGCTGGCCTTGGTAACCGCCGTGTCGGCGGCGCTGTCACCCCGGGCGGGCGAAGCGGGCGAGCTCAAGAGCCACTTCCCCGCCACTTACCGTGTCAGCAAGAACGGCTTTCCGCTCGGCCTTGCGGAGCGGCGCCTCCAGATACGCCCGGACGGCACGCAAATCTTCACTTCCAAGGCGCACCCCACAGGCCTCGCCGCCCTGTTCGTCTCCGACAAGGTCACCGAGCGCAGCGTCGAGCAGCGCCAGGGCGATCGGATCCGACCCCTGAGCTACCAGTACCGCCAAAGCGGCGGTAAGCACGAACGCCAATGGAGCCTGCATTTCGACTGGGCCGCCGACCGCGTCACCAGCTCCCACGACAACATCCAGCATGCACTCGCACCCGACACGCAGGACCTGCTCAGCTTCCAGCTCGCGCTCATGCTCGACCTGCAGGCCGGCAAACGCAGCTTCAGTTATCCGATCGTCGACAAGAAGGAAGTGCACGACTACGGTTTCAAGGCGGCCGGCCGCCAGATGCTGCGCACCCCCGTCGGACGGCTCAAGACCCTCAAACTCGTCCACAAGGACGTGCAGGGCGAAGGCAGCTTCATATTCTGGTGCGCCGTGAACTACGGCTATCTGCCGGTGCGCATCGAACGCACGGACGAGGACGGCGACAGGGTCACGATGGAGTTACATTCCATGCCGGGCAAGAGCGCGCAGTACCGCAGCCCGGACAACGACACGCTCGATTGAGCGGCGCGGAATTGTCGAAACGATAGCGCAGAACGGTGTACAGGACGTACGAGTGTCGCGGGAGGACAGGACGATGTACAAGGACGTACGAGTGTAGCGGGAGGACAGGAAGTCCGAAGCGACGCGACCTCCGCAGCAGTTTCTCAGCAGCCTGTCAGGCTTTGGGTAGCGTGACGCCCTCTTGCCCCTGATACTTGCCGCCGCGGTCTTTGTACGACGTGGCACATTCCTCGTCCGACTCGAAGAACAGCACCTGGGCCACACCCTCATTGGCGTAGATCTTGGCCGGCAAGGGTGTCGTATTGGAGAACTCCAGGGTCACGTGCCCTTCCCATTCCGGTTCCAGGGGCGTGACGTTGACGATGATGCCGCAGCGTGCGTAGGTCGACTTGCCCAGACAGACCGTCAGCACGTTGCGCGGGATGCGCAGATATTCCACGGTGCGGGCCAGGGCAAAGGAATTCGGGGGGATGATGCACACGTCGGATTTGACATCGACGAAGCTGTTGGCGTCGAAATTCTTGGGGTCGACGATAGCCGAGTTGATGTTGGTGAAGATCTTGAACTCGTCGGCGCAGCGGATATCGTAGCCGTAGCTCGAGGTGCCGTAGGAGATAACCCGGCCGGCGTCGGACTGGCGGACCTGTTCGGGTTCGAACGGTTCGATCATGGCGTGCTGTTCGGCCATGCGCCGAATCCACTTGTCGGACTTGATGCTCATCGTCTGGAGTTCCCCACTCGAACTGCCGATCCAACCATGGCGCCACCCGTCTCGGACGGGGCCGGCGCTCCGCGATTACTGAACAAACCGCGCCCGATAATACACAAACGGGCGGGGAAATTCCCGCCCGTTTGTAGGGCTGCTGCGCGAACCGGTGCCCCGGCTCAGTTGTTCTGAATGACGATATTCGGGAAGCGCGCGCTGTAGTCCTTGGCCTTGAGCGAGAGCTTGGCCGCCAAGCGGCGGGCGATTTCCCGATAGATCTGCGCGATCCGGCTATCGGGCTCGGCCACCACCGTCGGCTTGCCGCCGTCAGTCTCCTCGCGAATGCGGATGTCCAGCGGCAGGGCACCGAGGAAATCCACGTCGTACTGGTCGGACATACGCTGGCCGCCGCCCTCGCCGAAGATGTGCTCCTCATGGCCGCAGTTGCTGCAGATGTGGATGCTCATGTTCTCGATGATCCCCAGCACCGGCACGTCGACCTTCTCGAACATCTTCAGGCCCTTGCGCGCATCGAGCAGGGCGATGTCCTGCGGCGTCGTGACGATGACCGCGCCGCTGACCGGCACCTTCTGCGCCAGGGTGAGCTGGGTGTCGCCGGTACCGGGCGGCAGGTCGATGATCAGATAATCGAGATCGCCCCAGTTGGTGTCGTTCAGCAGTTGCTCCAGGGCCTGGGTGACCATGGGCCCGCGCCAGATCATCGGTGTCTCCTCGTCGATGAGGTAACCGATGGACATGGACTCGATCTGGTGCGCGACCAGCGGCTCGAGGGACTTGCCGTCCTTGGAGTCGGGCTTGGCGTTGATGCCCAGCATGCGCGGCTGGCTGGGCCCGTAAATATCCGCGTCCAGGATGCCGACCTTGGCACCCTCGGCCGAGAGGGCCAGCGCCAGGTTGACCGCCGTGGTCGACTTGCCGACACCGCCCTTGCCGGAGGCCACGGCAATGATGTTCTTCACCCCGTCGATGTGCTTGACGCCCTTCTGCACGGCGTGGCTCTCGACCTTGCTGGTGACGTTGACAGTGGCGCTGGCCACCCCGCTGATGGCTGCGACCTTCTCCTTGAGCTTGGCCGCGAGATCATCCGCATAACCCTTGGCCGGGTAACCGAGCACGACATCGACCGTGACCTTGTCACCGTCGACCTTGATCTCCTTGACGCACTTGGTGGACACCAAGTCCTTCTCGAGATTCGGCTCTATGAACTCCTTGAGCGCCGTCTCGACCTGCAATTGGGATACGCTAGCCATTACACCCTCCTGCCTATATATTCTGCGGGCGCCGGCTACCGACCCAGAGCGGAGCCGGCGCCGCGATGTGACCGCCTATGGTACACGAATTCGCCAGCGCGGTCGCATCTGTCGTAGAATAACCACCGCCGACACAGGGGCTTAGCGCCGGACCGCGCCCTGGCCGGGCCCGGCCAGACCTGCTACTTTAGGCG
>DATFLL010000036.1:0-34702 GCA_035267785.1 Gammaproteobacteria bacterium
GGGCGACAAGGCCAAGTGCACCGGGCGCATCCTCGAGGTCCCGGTCGGCGAGGCCCTGCTCGGGCGCGTGGTCGACGCGCTGGGCAACCCCATCGACGGTCGCGGCCCCATCGACGCCGAGGGCACCTCGCCCATCGAGAAGATCGCACCCGGCGTCATCGACCGCCAGTCGGTCGACCAGCCGGTGCAGACCGGCCTGAAGGCCATCGACGCCATGGTGCCCATCGGCCGCGGCCAGCGTGAGCTCATCATCGGCGACCGCCAGACCGGTAAATCCGCCGTGGCGGTCGATGCCATCATCAATCAGAAGGGCACGGGCATTAAGTGCATCTACGTGGCGGTCGGCCAGAAGTCCTCCTCGATCGCCGCCGTCGTGCGCAAGCTCGAAGAGCACGGCGCCATGGAGCACACCATCGTAGTTGCCGCCTCGGCGTCCGAATCCGCGGCCGAGCAGTTCATCGCCCCGTACGCGGGTTGCGCCATGGGCGAGTACTTCCGCGACCGTGGCGAAGATGCCCTCATCATCTATGATGACCTGACCAAGCAGGCCTGGGCCTATCGCCAGGTCTCGCTGTTGCTGCGCCGCCCGCCGGGCCGCGAGGCGTATCCGGGTGATGTGTTCTACCTGCACTCGCGTCTGCTCGAACGCGCCGCGCGCGTCAACGCCCACTACATCGAGAAGATGACCAACGGCGAGGTCAAGGGCAAGACCGGCTCGCTCACCGCGCTGCCGATCATCGAGACCCAGGCCGGCGACGTCTCGGCCTTCGTGCCGACCAACGTCATCTCGATTACCGACGGTCAGATCTTCCTCGAGTCGGACCTGTTCAACGCCGGCATTCGCCCGGCCATCAACGCCGGCCTGTCGGTCTCGCGTGTGGGCGGTGCCGCACAGACCAAGATCGTCAAGAAGCTCGGCGGCGGTGTGCGCCTGGCCCTGGCCCAGTACCGCGAGCTGGCGGCCTTCGCCCAGTTCGCATCGGACCTGGACGAGTCCACGCGCAAGCAGCTCGAGCGCGGCCAACGCGTCACCGAGCTGATGAAGCAGAAGCAGTACACGCCGCTGACCGTCGCCGACATGGCGGTGTCGCTGTTCGCCGCCAACGAGGGCTACCTCGACGACGTCGACGTGAAGAAGGTGGTCGACTTCGAGGCCGCCCTGCACGACTACGCCCACTCGCAGCAGGCCGACCTGCTCGCCAAGATCAACGAGTCGGGCGACTACAACGACGAGATCGAACAGGGCCTGCGCAAGGCGTTGGACGACTTCAAAGCCAACCATGCCTGGTAAGCGGGAGTAGCTCATGGCCGGTGCAAAGGAAATTCGTACTCAAATAAAGAGTATCCAGAACACCCAGAAGATCACCAAGGCCATGGAGATGGTGGCCGCCTCCAAGATGCGCAAGGCGCAGGACCGCATGCGCGCCTCGCGCCCGTATGCGGAAAAGATGCGCACCGTGATCGGGCACCTGGCCATGGCGCACCCCGAGTATCGTCATCCGTACCTGATCGAGCGCGAGCCGCATCGGGTGGGCTACATCGTGATCTCCACCGACCGTGGCCTGTGCGGTGGCTTGAACGTCAACCTGTTCCGCTCCACGGTCGGCGCGATGAAGGAATGGCACGACAAGGGCATCGAGGTCGACCAGTGCCTGATCGGCAACAAGGCGCTGGGATTCTTCAGGCGCCTGGGCGGCAACGTGCTCAGCCAGACGACGCATCTGGGCGACGCGCCGCGCCTGACCGACCTCATCGGCACGGTCAAGGTCATGCTCGACGCCTACGACGAGGGCAAGATCGATCGCCTGTTCGTCGCCAACAATATCTTCGTCAACAGCATGACGCAAAAGCCGACCATCCGGCAGCTGCTGCCCGTGCCACCGAGCGAGGACAAGGAACTCGAGTACCACTGGGACTATCTCTACGAGCCCGAGGCCAAGGAGGTCCTGGACAACCTGCTCACGCGCTACATCGAATCGCAGGTCTATCAGGGCGTGGTCGAGAACATCGCCTGCGAGATGGCAGCGCGCATGGTCGCCATGAAAAGCGCTTCGGACAATGCCGGCGGGCTCATCAAGGACCTGCAGCTGGCCTACAACAAGGCCCGCCAGGCGGCCATCACGCAGGAGCTGTCCGAGATCGTCGGCGGCGCCGCGGCGGTATGAATTCCGGCCGCGGCCGCGCGGGCCTTGCCCGGCGGTCGTGGCCAACAGGCTTTTTGAAAAATTGAAGAGGAACTGAGATGAGTTCTGGAAATATCGTGCAAATCATCGGCGCCGTCGTCGACGTGGAATTTCCGCGTGAGGCCGTGCCCAAGATCTACGACGCGCTCAACCTCGAAGAGGGCGGCGAGCTCACGCTCGAGGTGCAGCAGCAGCTCGGCGACGGCGTCGTGCGTACCATTGCCCTGGGCACCACCGACGGCCTCAAGCGCGGCCTGAAGGTCGCGAACACCGGGGCGCCGATCTCCGTGCCCGTGGGCACCGGAACGCTGGGGCGCATCATGAACGTCCTCGGCGAGCCGGTCGACGAGGAAGGCCCGGTCAAGACCGACACCACCTGGGCGATTCACCGCAAGGCGCCGAGCTTCGAGGAGCAATCGGGTGCGACCGAGCTGCTCGAGACGGGCATCAAGGTCATCGATCTGCTCTGCCCCTTCGCCAAGGGCGGTAAGGTCGGCCTGTTCGGCGGCGCGGGCGTGGGTAAGACCGTGAATATGATGGAGCTCATCCGCAATATCGCCATCGAGCACAGCGGCTACTCCGTGTTCGCCGGCGTCGGCGAGCGTACCCGTGAGGGTAACGACTTCTACCACGAAATGAAGGAGTCGGACGTTCTGGACAAGGTCTCGCTGGTCTACGGCCAGATGAACGAGCCCCCGGGCAACCGTCTGCGTGTGGCGCTGACCGGCCTGACCATGGCCGAGTTCTTCCGCGAAGAAGGCCGCGACGTGCTGTTTTTCGTCGACAACATCTACCGCTACACCCTGGCCGGCACCGAGGTGTCCGCGCTGCTCGGGCGCATGCCCTCGGCGGTGGGTTACCAGCCAACGCTGGCCGAGGAGATGGGCGTGCTCCAGGAGCGCATCACCTCGACCAAGACGGGCTCCATTACCTCCATCCAGGCCGTGTACGTGCCCGCCGACGACCTGACCGACCCCTCGCCGGCCACGACGTTCGCCCACTTGGACGCCACCGTCGTGCTTTCGCGTCAGATCGCCGAGCTCGGTATCTATCCCGCCGTGGACCCGCTGGATTCCACCAGCCGCCAGCTCGACCCGCTGGTCATCGGCCAGGAGCACTACGACACCGCCCGCGCGGTGCAGAACGTCCTCCAGCGCTACAAGGAGCTCAAGGACATCATCGCCATCCTGGGCATGGACGAGCTGTCCGAGGAAGACAAGCTCAGCGTGTCCCGCGCGCGCAAGATCCAGCGCTTCCTGTCGCAGCCGTTCTTCGTGGCCGAGGTCTTCACCGGCTCGCCCGGCAAGTACGTCTCGCTCAAGGACACGATCGCCGGCTTCAAAGGCATCGTCGAGGGCGAGTACGACCACCTGCCCGAGCAGGCCTTTTACATGGTCGGCAGCATCGACGAGGCGGTCGAGAAGGCCAAGACCCTGTAATCGGGGCCCGAAGGAGAGTAGCCTAGTATGGCCATGACTATTCACGTCGACATCGTCAGCGCCGAGCAGCAGATCTTCTCCGGCACCTGCCAGATGCTCAATGCCCCGGCGGTGATGGGCGAGGTGGGCATCCTGCCTCGCCATACGCCGCTGCTGACCCGGCTCAAGCCCGGCGAAGTGCGGGTGACCACCGAGTCTGGGGCCGAGGAGTTCTACTATGTCTCCGGCGGCATGCTCGAGGTTCAGCCCCACCACGTCACGGTGCTGGCCGACACGGCCCTGCGCGCCAAGGATCTGGACGAGGCCGCGGCCATGGAGGCCAAGCAGCGTGCCGAGCAGGCCCTGAAGGACCGCTCGAGTGAAATGGACTACGCCCGCGCCCAGGCCGAGTTGGCCGAGGCGGTGGCGCAACTACAGACCATCCAGAGGATGCGCAAGAAGCTCGGCCAGTAGACCGGGCTCAAAGTCCAATCGTCGAACGCGGCCTCCAATCCGACGGCCGCACCAGCAAAATAGACTCAGCAAAAAGGGCAGCGTGTCTGCCCTTTTCGTTTCCGAGACCAATCCCATGACAGACCAGCGCGTTCAAGACCATCAGGTCGTTTCTTTCACGTACGTCATTCGCGGCGAAGACGGTACAGTGCTGGAGCAATCCGACGCTCCCATCTCTTACGTCCACGGACTTGACGACAGCCTATTCCCCCAGCTCACGCAGGCCCTGGAAGGCAAGCGCGTGGGTGAGGTGGTCGACGTCACGCTCAGTCCCGAGGAGGGCTTTGGCCAACCCAATCCGGACCTCATGGTCACCGACGACATCGATAACGTTCCGCCCGAGTTCCATCGCGTCGGCGCCGAAGCCGTTTTCCACGACGAGGCGGGCGAAACCCTCACCATGACGGTCACCCAGGTCGACGACCAGAGCGTCACGCTCGACGGTAATCACCCCTTTGCCGGAAAGACCCTCCGTTACAAGCTGACCATCACCGAGGTGCGCCCCGCCACCGTGGAGGAGATCGGCAATGGCCACGCCCTCGCCCAGGGTGCCGGCGGCATGATGCATTGACGGCCTCACGGGCGCCGCTTTACAAGCCGCGCCCCCGCCCCGTACTCTAAGTCTGCGCCGAACCGGCTCGTCAAATCCACCAAGACACTGTCCATGGCTTCTCCGCATCCCGTGAGCATCGTCGTCCTGGCCGCCGGCCAGGGCACGCGCATGCGCTCGGACGTGCCCAAGGTGCTGCATCCGCTCGGCGGTCAACCGCTGCTCGCACACGTTCTCGCCTCGGCCCGGGCCTTGGCACCCGAAGCGATTCACGTCGTCTACGGCCACGGCGGCGCGCGTGTTCCGGAGGCCTTTGGCGATAGCCACGGGCTCGCCTGGGTCGAGCAGGCCGAGCAGCTTGGTACCGGCCACGCCGTACAGCAGGCACTGCCCGAGCTGGCCGATGATCACACGGTTCTCATTCTCTACGGCGACGTGCCCCTCATCACCGCCGAAACGCTGCAGCGCGTCATCGCCGCAGCCGCGGGCGGCGCCCTCGGCCTGCTCGTGGCCCACTTCGACGACCCGCGAGGCTACGGTCGTATCGTGCGCAACGAGGCCGGCGCGGTCGTGCGCATCGTCGAGGAGAAAGACGCCAGCGAGTTGGAGCGCCATATCAAGGAATGCAATACCGGCATCCTCGGCGTCGGGGCAAAACGATTGCGCGCGTGGCTGGCGGATCTGTCCAACGCCAACGCCCAGGGCGAGTATTACCTGACCGACGTTATTGCGATGGCCGTCGCCGAGGGGGTGGCCGTCAACACCGTGCACCCGACGCGCCAGGAGGAGATCCTCGGCGTCAACGACAAGGCGCAGCTCGCCGATCTGGAGCGCCGCTTCCAGCGCCGCCAGGCCGAGCGCCTGCTTGCGCAGGGTGTGACGCTCACCGACCCGGCGCGCCTGGACATCCGCGGCGAGGTCAGCGTCGGCCGCGACGTCAGCATCGACGTCAACGTCGTCCTGGAAGGCCGTGTGGTACTCGGCGACGGCGTTACGATCGGTGCCAATGCCGTGCTGCGCGACTGCGAGCTCGATGCCGGCTCCCAGATCCTACCCATGAGCCTCATCGAACAGGCGCGCATCGGCCGCGACTGTCGCATCGGCCCCTTCGCGCGTATCCGGCCCGGCACCGCCCTGGCCGATGCGGTCCATGTGGGCAACTTCGTCGAAGTCAAAAACAGCCAGGTCGAGACCGGCTCGAAGATCAATCACCTGAGCTACGTCGGCGACGCCAGCGTTGGACGCGACGTCAACGTCGGCGCCGGCACCATCACCTGCAACTACGACGGCGCCAACAAGCACCGCACCGTCATCGGCAACAACGTCTTCATCGGCTCCGACACCCAGCTCATCGCCCCCGTCACCGTCGGCGACGGCGCCACCATCGGCGCCGGCTCTACCATCACCCGTGACGTGCCCCCGACCGACCTGACCCTGAGCCGCTCCAAGCAGCAGACCGTCAAGGGGTGGAAGAGGCCGGCCAAGAAGGCGTAAAGCGCCTGCATTAACCAATTCGCTTTGCTCAGCCGCCAGGCTCGGAGACTCGCCTCGCGCATCGGCTGCTAACTCTCAACGGCCGCGCTGCCTCCTTGCAGGTTTTGGGCCATGCCGTCACGCGCGCGCCTACCCGGCGGCTACCTGGACAGCGTCCGCAGCGGCGCCTATAGTTTTAGTCCCGGCGTGCCGCGGTGGCATACTACCTGCTGCCGGGCCGCGACACGGATGTCCGTTGCTGGCGAACTCCACCATCCACCCGATCATCCAGTGCGTCCAAGCTTGATGGGTGGCTGACAGGGATCGATTCGCTCTCCAAGACAGAACGGCGCCTACTCCGGTCGCACCGCCCCGTATTCGTTCGACTGGCCAGCCATCGCCAGGCGGTGACGTTGTCAACATTCAGGGGGAGCTTATGGACAAGCCCGCAGTCGCCCTCATATACGACCGCGATGCCGCGCCCTTTGCCGGGTTGGCCGAGCGCATCCGAGCGCTCGGTTACCACGCCCAGTCGGTACCCCCAACGAATTGGCATCCGACCGAATCGGCGCCTACCATCGTTGTCTGCCATGCGCCGGAGTCCCTGAACGCACTCGCTGCCGCGTTGCGCGTACCGAAAAGACCGCCGCTGTTGGCCGCCTATTGCACTGCCAACGGTGGGCCGCCCCCCGTTCTACTGCGCCAATGCGAAGATTTCATCGGTTGGCCTTGCCCGGACGATGAGCTGCGTTTGCGTCTCGACCGTCTCACTGCAGGGGTTCCCGCAACCCCGGACGTTCTCAATGAGAACCTGCGCGAGGAGTTTTTGGCACTCAATATGGTTGGCCGATCATCTGCCTTTCTGACGATGCTCGCAACCGTTAAGAAAATTTCCGGCTGCGATGCGCCGGTGTCAATCGAAGGCGAGACCGGTACGGGCAAGGAGATGGCCGCCCGCGCAATACATTATCTCGGTGCAAGGCGCGACCAGCCCTTCATTCCAGTCAACTGTGGGGCACTGCCCGACGGGCTGATCGAAAGCGAGTTGTTTGGCCACGCCAAGGGAGCATTCACCGATGCCCGGGAGCGTCAGCTTGGGCTGGTTGCCCAGGCGGACGGCGGCACGCTCTTTCTGGACGAGATCGACGCCCTGACGCCCAAGGCGCAAGTAACCCTGCTTCGGTTCCTACAGGACTGTACCTACCGGCCCGTCGGTGGCGGCAGGCTCGAGCGTGCCGACGTGCGCGTGATCGCCGCCTGCAATGTGCCCTTGGAGCAAAGAGTTACCAATGGCAGCTTTCGCGAGGATTTGTTGTATCGATTAAACATCATGCAGCTACGCCTGCCGCCGCTGCGCGAACGCCACGGCGACGCCGTGTTGTTGGCGCGCCATTTCATGCACCAATACCGCATGCGCTACAGCCAGCCGGCCAAATACCTCCCCGCGACAAACCTGTCGCGACTGGAGCGCTATCCCTGGCCTGGTAACGTCCGTGAGTTGGAAAACCTCGTTCAGCGCGAATTTCTCCTGGCTGACGGCGATGCGGTCTATCTGGGCAGCCGCCCCAGGGCCGAGCAACCGAGCCACGAGCGTCGTTCCGGTCTGGATCGCCGAGCCGAGTGCAACCACGCTCGACCTTTTAGTGAAGCCAAGGCGGACACGCTGGCGCGTTTCGAGCGTGCTTACCTCGAATCGGTTCTGTCCCAAACGAAGGGCAACATTACCCAGGCCGCCCGTATGGCCGGTAAGGAACGCCGCGCTCTGGGAAAGCTGCTCAAGAAATACGGCATCGAACCCGCCACTTACCGCTAAGCCTGCGGTGTGCCGGACTCCCCACCCGGTGGGGTCGACGACGGCCCAATCGGGTCCTCCCTGACCCACCCGTCGATGCTCAGCCAATCAGGTACTTACCTCTGGCTGCCCTTCGCGCCCTGGGTCCAAGACGACCCACCCCCAACACGCGCCCGTCCCGACGTTTGTAGCGAAATCCGTGACTTAGCCCAAACCCGCTGCCTGGCACGGCGGTTGCGAGAGTAACGCGTGAACAACCCAAGGGAACCGGCGGCTCGTGTCCACCGATACCGATGAGGAAACGATGACGGTCGCTTATCAGATCGCCCGCTACCTGGAAGAGCACCCGAATGCGGCCGACACGCTGGACGGCGTGGCCCAGTGGTGGCTTCTGCGCCAGCGTTACCAGGAATCGCGAAAGACCGTCGAAACCGCTTTGGCGTGGCTCGTCGAACAAGGGCTGGTCACAAAGTCCACAACAGCCGGCGGCCAGGAGATCTACTCGCGCACACCGCGCCCGCACGACGAACAATCGCGGCAGTAACGCGCACCGCGCTATGAAGGACCCGATGTGAACCAGCAACCCGTGCATCCAGCGAGGCAGTTCCGTGGCATCCTACCGCGCCGTTAACGCCGTTGTGTCAGCCCTGGAGGCCTACCTGAAGACGCGCCTGCCGGATGCGCTGTCAGCAGGCACGGTCAACGCCAACGTGCGCGTCCTCGGCAGCAAGGATGTGTCCAAGCCGTTGAACGGTACCTTCCTGGGTATCTACCTGCACCGAGTCATGCTGGATGCCAACGGACGGAACCGCTACCTGCAGTCCGCTACCGCAGGCGCCGCTCCGCAACCGGAGCTGCCCGTGAATTTGCACTTGTTGCTCGTTGCCTGCGCCAGCAGCGCGTCGGTCGAACAGGACCTGATGGCGTGGGCCATGCAGGAGTTGGCGAGCGCTGTCACTCTCGACGTGTCGCATGTTGGCGCGAATGACCCGCGCTGGTCAGAGGTCGAAAGCGTACAGGTGCAGGCTGAGGAGATGAGCACCGAAGACCTCTTTCGCATCTGGGACGTCTTCGAGGCCAAGTACACCCTCTGCGTGCCGTATGTCATTAAAACTGTCCGTCTGCTGCCCGACCCGCTGGTCGAGCCTGAGCCCCCGGTAAAGACACGTATTCTCGCGGTCGGGGAGGCGAACGAATGAACCTCGCTATTCACGAGACACTTGTCCTGCAGGCGGCGGATATTCTGTATTGGGTCGATGCCGCTTCCGGTACCAGCGACAGCGTGGAGGCCAAGCGACCGATCGGTCACGCGCTCTCCTTGCGGGTCGATACCGGCCCCGCCGACCTCGTCGTGCGCCATCGGCCCGGCAGCACCGCAGTCTGGCGCCGCCGCGACCGCACTTTGGTCGACGGTGTCGCAAGCGAGGCCGAGCGTACGCGCCCGAGCGGATTGAGCTTCCCGTTGAGTGCGACCGTGTTCGATCCGAAGGGCCGATACAACCCACGCCGCATCGCATTGAGCGCCGGTAACGACCAGCCTCATATTTTGATGCTCTACCCGTCGGCGCGGGCGACTACATTCGGACCCGGCGGTGGCCTGCAGGGACGCCTCTGTTTCGATGCCGATAATCGATCGGCGAGCTGGGCCCGCCTTTCCTTGACCGTGGACACCGGACCGCACAGTGAGCTCGTCTTCTGGGCGCAGGCCGACGGCGACGGCGAATTCCGTCTTTCGACTCATCGCCTCCCGCCCCTGCCGGAGGGTCAGCAGCACTACAGCGCCACGCTACGCGTGGACGCCAATCCTGCGGCCGACGCGCAGACACCGCTCGATCTCAGCGTCGAGGCACAGTTTCAAACCATGGCCATTTCCAAGCAGGACCACCACCCGCCGGCACAGCAATTCACCGACGCATTGTCCGTGCACGTGAAGCCTGCCGACGTCCAACGACTGGCCAGTGACGGCAAAGACTGTTTGGCGCTGAAGCCGTCGTAACCGTAGGGGTGGGCCGGCCGCGGGGCCGAGTCCAGGGAATCAGCACAGGAGAAATGAACGATGCCGGAATATCTAGCACCAGGCGTGTTCGTCGAAGAAGTCAGCTTTCGCGCCAAATCCATCGAAGGGGTCGGGACCAGTGTTGCCGCCATCGTGGGTCCCACCCGCACGGGTCCTTTGCGGGGCACCCCGGAGGTCGTGACCAGTTACGCTGAATTCGAACGGATATTCGGCGACGCCGACCATCTCACACTGGGCGGAAAGTCCGTTCCCAACGACACCGCGCTCGCTGCCAGGGCGTTCTTCGACAACGGTGGCAAGCAGCTCTATGTCGCGCGTGTCGCCAAGGATGCCAACAACGTCAACAACGTCGGCGACGGCAGCAGTGCGCTGCGTGCCTCGAAAGCCGATTCCCAGAGCCGCCTCACTTTCAAAAGCCGCTTCCCCGGCGCCCTCGGTAATTACACGCTCGAGGTCCATTGGCGGGACAGCGAAAACCTGTTGAAGTCGGAAACCGTCGGCAGCCCGGAAGCAGACACCGTCTACCTTCTTGTCGCCGAGGACGTGACCAAGGACGCGCGTGTGGGCGCCTCGCCCGCCGACGGCAAGTTCCCTTTGAAATCCGTCAAGGCGCTGGTCAAGCTCGACGGCAGTGCCAACGTCGCGGTGTTCGAAGGCCGCGGGACCGCAACCGCGGCCGACGACAGTGATGTCATCGGCGACCTGTCGAAACTCAAACGCGACAAGCTGCCCGCCAACGCACGGCTGTACCGAGTCTACGCCAAGCAGCCGACCGGTGGCGAGCTCGGCAGTGGGACCGCCGCCGAGTTGACCTTGACCAACGAGGCCGATCTATCCGCCTTTACCAAAGGTGCACACTGGGGGGCCGTCACACGCCTGCGCGGAACCCTCGATGCCGGCGGCAACGTGTTCACGGTGCTGGCCAGTCAGAACCCGGCCGTTGCAAGCAACCTCACGCTGCCGATGTCCTCGCTGGCGGCGGTCGCACCGAGCGTACGCGCCGTGGTGGTGCAGACTACCTTTGATATCGACGTCCATCGCGGCGACAAAAACGGCGAGGTCATTTACACGGTCGCCGATATTTCGACCGCACCGGACGCCGCCAACAGCCTTGCCAAGCGCTTGCCGGGCTCGCCTGAAAAACGTCAGGACCAGCTCACCCAACCGGTGGCCTGCACGATCGACCCGGCCGCCGACAATGGCAGCAAGGTCCTGGAGGCGCTCTACGAACTCTTCGCCGAGGACAACGATGCCCTGAACCCAACTCCGCCGTCCATCGACGGTCCGCGTTATCTGATCAAACTCGCGGGAGGTACCGACGGCGATCTGCCGACCTCGGCCGACTATGCCGGCGAGACCGATGAAGTCCACGGCAGCGTGGGCCTGTCGGCGCTGGAGAACGTCGACGACGTGGCCATCGTCATGACGCCCGGCGCTGTCCGGGCCGGCGAAGACGATCACATGGCCACCGTCATGGAGATGCAGAAGCACTGCCGCAAGATGCGCTATCGGGTCGGCATCGTCGATTCGCGCGAGGACATGACGCTCTCGGACGTGCGCAACTGGCGATCCAACTTCTCCGACTCCAGATTGGCGCTCTACTACCCGTGGGTGGTGACCGCCGACCCCAGCGGGCAAAAACCGACGATCACCCGTCCGCCTGCCGGTTTCATCGCCGGCATCTACGCCAACACGGACGTCACGCGCGGTGTGCATAAGGCCCCGGCCAACGAACCCGTCCTTGGCGCGCTGCGCTTTGCCCAGGAGATAAACCGCTTCCAGCAGGAATTGCTCAATCCCTGGGGGGTCAACGTCCTGCGCTCTTTCCCGGGCCGCGGCCAGCGCGTCTGGGGCGGTCGAACGATGTCCGACGACCCGGAGTGGAAGTACGTCAACGTCCGCCGTTACTTTCTCTATCTGGAAAAGTCGATCGATCGCAGCACCCAGTGGGTGGTCTTCGAGCCCAACGGCGAGCAACTGTGGGCAAACATCCGTACCAGCGTCGAAGATTTCCTCTACAACGAATGGCGTAACGGCCACCTGTTGGGCACTACGCCCAAGGAGGCCTATTTTGTCCGTTGCGACCGCAGCACCATGACGCAAAACGACCTGGACAACGGCCGCCTGGTGTGTGAAGTCGGCGTCGCACCGCTGCGACCGGCCGAGTTTGTCATTTTCCGCATCGGTCAGAAGACCGCCGATGCCAACGCCTGAGGAGGTGAGCCGAGATGGCCGTCGAGCGTGAAACACCGTACTCCGTATTCAACTTCTGGGTCGAGCTCGAGCCCGGCCAGGGCAAGAGCGTACAGGCCGGCTTTTCCGAGGTATCGGGCCTCAATGCCGAAGTCACCATGGCCGAGTACCGAGCCGGAAACCTGCCGGTCAACCACGTCATCAAGGTGCCCGGTATCCACAAGGCCGGCGACGTCACGCTCAAGCGCGGTGTCATCGGTGCGCAGAACCTGTGGAGCTGGCTCGATCAGGTTCGCAACGGCGAGGTCGGCGCTGCCAAGCGCGATATCGTTGTGAAGCTGCTCAACGAGGATCGTACCGAGGAGGTCGTTTCCTGGAAGCTGCGGGGGGCGATGCCGATGAAATGGACGGGCCCGTCGCTCACCGGCAAGGGGGGCAACGATGTGGCCATCGAGGAGCTGGTCCTCGCCGTGGAGACGATCGAGCAAGAGTGATGAGCGCCGAGCTGATGGGAGGCCGCATCGTACTCACGCCGCGCCCGGCGCGTGCACGCACGCCTGCGCTGGAGGTCGCCATGCTCGGTCACTGCCCCGGACGCGTACGACCCGAGCGTATCGGTTGCCAGGCGCGCGAGGACCTGCATCGCCTCGGCTATCGGGATATTCCCCTGTGCGGTTCCGACGGCGAGGTACCCACAGCGGCCGGTGCCGACTGGATCTGGCATCGGCCGTTGTCGCTGCGTTCGGCGGCGGAGTTCGACGACATCTTCCCCGACGCTCTCAACGAACCGACGTGCTACCACAGCCGATTAGCGGGTGCCCGCGCCTGGCTGCCCAGGGCCGTGGCTGATTTTTTTACCGCGGGCGGCGAGAAGCTCTGGGTCGTTCCCGTCCCCGACATCGAGCCCGACCGGAACGGCAACGGCGGCACCGACTTTCTGCCGCGCCCGGACGCGCGTCTGGCCGACCCCGAGCAGCTGCGCGGGCTCGACGCCGCCCTGGCAATACCCGAGATCGGCCTCGTGACCCTACCGGACCTCGAGCGCCTTGAAGTGCCCGCCAATCTGCCGGACACGCCGCGAAAGCGCCTGCCGAATCCGCCGCCCGTGTTCCTGCCCTGTGCGCAGGACACCTCTGACCACGTTCGCGAACGCCGGCGCTCCCAATCGATGCCCACGCCGAGCCCTGTCCTGGGCCTCGCGCGAATCCTGACGGCTGTCGGCGCCGCGTTGCAACGGCGCCGGCCCGACGTGCAGTGCCTCTATACCTTGCCCCTTGCCTACGACCGCACCGCGGGTCGACCCGGCCTTGACCCCGCGGCACTGCGCGCGCTGCGCGATCTGCTCGACGACCCCGCCCGCGCCCCTGCGCTGCGCCGCATCCAGATGCTCTACCCCTATTTGCGCGGTCCGGGTTACCGGCTGCGAAGCGCATGTGGGCTCGTCGCCGGTATGCAGGCGGGCGTTGCCGCGCGCGAAGGCGTATGGCGGTCGATGGCCGGGCGTGACCTCCCGAGCGACGGACGGCCCTTTCCGCCGTTAAACTCGGCCGAGGTAGCACGGCTGCGCGCCGACCCGGGCGTCGGGGTGTTTACCGTCGCCCATGACGCGCTGGTTCTGGACGACGAGCGCTTGGCCGTGCCGGCGTTGCCCGTCGCCGACTATCGCGGGATTAGCGATCCGGCGTGGCTATCGCCCCATCGATCGGGCGAGGTCGCGCGGTTTGTCGGGTTCCTGATGCGCCAACTGCGCCGGCTGGGCGAGACACTGGTCTTCGACAACGTTGTCGACGACACCCGCCCCCGCCTGCTCCTGGACAGCTTCTTCGGCGCATTGCACCGGGCCGGTGCCCTGCGCGGTCGCCGCAGCGAAGACGCCTACAGCATCACTCGCCTCGGCTCGGCGGACAATACCATCGCCTACGCGATCGAAATTGCGCCGTCGATTCCAATTGACCGAGTGCACCTGACGTTTGCCAACCTAAACGGACAATGGGACATCGACCTGGGCCATGGCTGAGTTCATTCCATTTCGATTCAAGGTCAGCCTGCTCAGCGACAGCGGTGGCGATGTTGTCTGTGCCGGTCAGTTCTCCGAGGTGACCGGCCTGGAGGTAACCACTGAGCCCTATACCGTGCGCGAGGGGGGCCGCAACTGGGGCGGGATTCAGAGATCCGGCCACACCTCTTTTGCACCTATCGTGTTAAAGCGCGGCGCGACCTCGGTACACGACCTTTGGGCCTGGTTCGACATCGTCACGCGGGGCGCCAACTACGGTTATCGCATGTCCGGCGAGATCACCGTGTTGTACCCCGGCCGCGCCGCCAAGGCCGCATTGGTGTGGAAATTGAAAAACGTGCTGCCGGTCAAATTCAAGGGACCGGACCTCTCGGCTACGGCCAGTCAGGTTGCCGTCGAAGAGCTGCACCTGGTCCATGAAGGACTCACGCTCGAGCGACCGGCTGCCAGCTGACAAGGTGAAACGATGAGCGAAGAAATTACACGCGCCGAACTCATTCCCATGAACGGAAACCGCCCCGACACTGCCAAACGGTTGCCCGTGCAATTCAATCCGGCCACGTTGAAGGTTGGATTGTCCAACACCCTCAAGGCCGATGACAAAGGCGAGGGCCGCGATACCGCCGCGCAGTTCGTGGACAAGAGCTCTTCGACCCTGAGTGTCGATCTCATTTTCGACACAACGCCCGACAATACTGACGTGCGCAAGCAGACAAAGGAGATCGCCGAGCGCTTCATGAAGCCCCGCGACGAGGGCGGCGACAAACCCAAAGCGCCTCAGCGCTGCCTGTTCCAATGGGGCGCCTTTACCTTCGAGGGCATGGTCGAGACCTACGACGAGACGCTCGACTTTTTCGCGCCCGAGGGAATCCCGCTGCGCGCCACGCTGTCGCTGAAGCTGAAAGAGGATCGCTATCAGTTCGAAACGCGCGACGTGAAGGCCCAAAAACGCGCCACTCCCAAGTTCTCGCCCAGCGCGCCGCAGACCTCAGTCGATCGTACCACCCAGGCCGCCGGCAGGCCTGGCGCGGACTGGCGCGCAACCGCCATGTTCAACGGCATCGAATCGCCGCGCCTGCCCGGCGTGAACGGCATCGCCGTACCGCAGACGGCGATGACGGCAGGCGCCGGCGCGAGCGCCGGGATCGGTTTCCGCTACGGCGCATCGGCGCGCGTCGGCAGCGCAATCGCCGGCGCCTTTGTCACCCAAGACGGGAGTGCCACGGCTACCGGCGTTTTGAACGGGCGCCGGCGGAAGGATTGAGCGCCCAAACCTGGCAGGACGTTACGTAGGCCAACACACAACCCAGCAGGAGTTTGCCGATTTATGCCTGTACTTATCGACGAGCTCATCGCCGAAGTCGAAGCGCCGGGCGGCACCGAGACTGGCGCAGAGCACTCGGCCGAGGCGCCCGTGCCGGCCGGGGAGAGCCCCGAGCAGCGCGTGTTGCGAGCGCTGCAGATCGCCGAAGAGCGGCGTCAACGATTGACGGTGGACTGACGTCATGAGCGAAGCCTTTGCCAACGCGCGTCCCACGCTGCGCCTCGCCGGGGAGGAACGCTCCGACCTTGCCGAGGTGCTCTTGACCGCCCTGGCGACCTTGCCCCTGGCCGGTATGGCCTCCGCGGAGGTTCATTGTGTGAACTGGGCGCAGAGCTCGGCGGGTGGCGGCGCCGACTTCGCGTTCCTCGACGTCGCGCTAGGCGATCGCCTGGAGCTGTCGATGGGGGCCGATTCCTCGTCCATCGTCTTCGACGGTGAGATCACAGGCATTGAGGAGCGCTACGGCGACGGCGCGCCGCGCATCGTCTTTCTTGCCGAAGACCGCTTGCACCGCCTCGCGCGCAGGCGGCGCAGCCGCAGCTTCGAGGACCGTAGCGTTGACGATATCGCGCGCGAGCTCGCCGCCGACGCCGGTCTGCAGGCCGACGTGAATCTCTCCGGGGCCGGCGGCACCTACCACCAGATCAACGAAAGCGATTTGGCCTTTCTGTTGCGCCTTGCCTCACGCTTCGACGTGGCGCCCCGCCTCGACAACGGGCGCCTGCGTGCGCGCGCGGAACAGGCCGACGCCTCGCCGATCGTGCTCGACGTTCAGACAAACGTGCAGGAGCTGCGGCTGCTCGCCGATCTCAATCATCAGGCGAACACGACCACGGTGCGCGGCTACAACGCGGCGACCGATCAGACCGTCAGCGCGTCCGCCCACCGGGTCGCCGCAATGGCCGGTGGCAGCACGGCAGCCGACATTCTCGATACCCTGGGTTGGCCCGGCGAAGACCTGGCACCCGTTCCGTTTCCCCTCACCCAGAGCGACGCCGAGGCGGCGGCGGCCTCGCATCACCGCGGTCGCGCGCGTCGGTTCATACACGGCGACGTTGTCTGCGACGGCGAAGCCCAGCTGGCCAGCGGCCGCGAGGTCGACCTGCGCGGTGTTTCGCCACGTTTGCGTGGGAAGTACCGCGTCGTCCACTGTGCCCACCGATTCGACACCCGCAGCGGCTACCAGTCCGAGCTACGGCTCAGCCGCCCGGACTGGGGGAGTTGACATGAGTACGGTATATGCCCGGCCCCAAGGCCACGCCATCGGCGAGCTGCATTCGCTGCACCTGGCCCAGGTGGTAGATAACGAGGACCCCGACAACCGCGGACGCGTGCGCGTGCGGTTAACCTCGACCGAATCGGAGATGTGGGCCAGCGTGGTCGCCCCTTCGGCCGGCCACGGCTACGGCGTGAGCTTCGTTCCCCGCGTGGGCGAGATCGTGGTGGTCGCCTTCGCCAGTCCCGAGCTCCCGCTGGTGCTCGGCAGCATCTGGAGCGGTGCGGACAGTATGCCCGGCGATGCCAGCCCGACCGAGGATCGCTACACCGTACACACTCCCGCGGGAACCGTCATGGTCTTCGACGACGCCAATGGTCCGCGCCTGGAGTTGCGTACACCGCAGGGGCGGCGCGTGTCGATCAGCGACGCCGACGGCGGCGAGATCGCCGTCGAGTGCGGTACCCAGAGCGTGCGCATGGACAGCTCGCAGGTCTCAATTAAAGCGGCCGGCGAGGTCAAGGTGCAGGCGGCGAGCGTGACCGTCGACGCCGGGCAGGTGCAGGTCAACGCCGGCATGGCCCAGTTCAGCGGCGTCGTCCAGTGCAGCACCCTCATTACCAACGCCGTCGTTTCGAGCAGCTACACACCAGGGGCAGGCAACATATGGTAGGGCTGACACAAACCAGCAGAGCCGCCGGGCGTTCGACGGGCGCACGGCCCGGCCCTTTACCGGTACACCGGGGCGTGTTGCGCCCGCCGCACTATGCGGCCGACGCTCCCGTCGCACTGCACCGTTATCTGCAAAGCGATTTCGTCCCCCGCTTCTTGCACGACCTCAATACGGGTCGCCTGTCACAACCGGATGCGCGGGCCTGGCAGGAAGCCGACCGCTTCGGGCGCTATCGCGATCTCGTCACCCTGCGCCAGCCCGTGCACCGCACCTTCTATCTCGTGAGCTGCGAGGCGAGTTGCGATCAGTTTGGTTATCCGGCGCTCGATCCGCAGCGCATTGTCTCCGCGGGTTTCGTGGTGCGCCGGGGGGCGAGTGCCAAAGGAGGCATCGTTGAGCGCTGGCTCGTCGAAGACGGAGTCGTGCGCGGCTGGCAGCCGGTGGAGAGTGGCGACCATGACCCGGACGTCTACCGCCGGCTGTGCGCCAACGGTGTGCTCAGCGCGCGCCATCCGGCGCCGGCCTACCGCGGCGAGGAAACGTATCCGTTGCACACCACCCTCGTGCGCGATGCGCAGGGACGCAACCATACCATTCTATATGGATACCTGCCCCTGGGCGGCAGCCACCAGCTCGACATGGGCACCGATGCCGCCTCGCCTTTCGACTCGGGCGAGCAACAGACGCTGCGGGGCGAGCTGCACTGGCCGTTCGGCGAGACGGGCCGGCGGGCCTGGACGCACGACACCGCATGGCAGGTTCGCGCTGGCCGGCCCCGCGGCAGCTTCGCCTTGCTGCTGCAGCAACTCGTTGGACGCTACCACGTCGGCGAGCTGGACCATCCCGACAACGTGCCCCTCGAACGGCTGCTCGCCCGTCTGTATTTCTACGATGCCCGCGGGCTGAACGGTGACGACCGGGCGGTGCTGGAGGCCGGCGGCGAGACCCCTGCGCTCAGAGCGGCCAGGGCAGATTCCCTGTGGGACTACCTCCAGGCCGGATTCGCCGCCGATCCCAACCCCCTCATTTCCTGGCTGGCAGAACGTGAGCGTGCGGGTGACCTGACGCACGACTCCCCGCCCGCGCTGCCGGCCCGTGGACACAGCAGCGGTCAGTTGAACCACGACCTCTTTTTTGCTGAGTCCGACGCCACCGACCTGCGATTGATACTCGCCGATCGTTTGGGCAGCACGCTGCGCGAGCGCGTCGAGTCGCTGCCTGTGCCGCGCTACCAGCAGCGCGAAACCGACGTCTACTTCGTCAAGGCGTTCATGCGTGTGCGCGACCAGGCCGGCAAGGAACGTCTGGTCTGGGGCGATGACGGGCCGGCCTTTCGCGTGGCCGCGCCGTTCGATCCGGAAGCCAGTCGGCCGAGCCTCATCCAGATGCCGGACCTGGGCGACCTGCGCCGTGGGATGGCCAAAGGCGCGAGCTTCCTTATGCCGCCCGGGATGATGAGTAAACTCGGCGCGATGAAGCCCGATGCCGGAGCCAGTCCCGACATGGTCAAGGAGGGCGACGGCAATCCGCTGGGCATCGGCTGGCTGTGTTCATTCAGTCTGCCCGTGCTGATGATATGCGCCATGTTCCTGCTGTCGATCATGATCGCACTGCTCAATTTCGTTTTCTGGTGGATACCCTGGGTGCGGATCTGTTTGCCGTTCCCGAAATTAAAGGAGTGACGACGATGGACGCACCACTGCCTCCTTTGCTCAGCTGGCCTTTGGGCGCGCTCGACGAACGCGGTCGAATTGACTACGCCCGCGACGATCGCAGCGTGCGCGAGGTCATGCTGAATATCCTGTTGACGCGCCCGGGAGAGCGCGTCATGCGCCCTCAATTCGGCGCGGGCCTGCTCGATTTCGTTCACTTGCCGAACAACGAGACGACGCGCCAACTGCTGGCGCGCGCCGCACGCAAGGCGCTCGAGCAATGGGAGCCACGCGTCGTGATCGACGAGGTCGCGGTCATGGCCGACCCGGTCAATTTGGCCGACGTGCATATGAACATCAGTTACACCCTGCGCCAGACAGCACAGGCGGGAACGCTCGGCTTGACCCTCGCGCTGGGCGCCTGAGGGTAGGCAAGCCAAGGCCAAAAGGAACGAGTACGCGATATGCCGTTGCCGGTCCCCAATCTGGACGACAGACGTTTCGACGAGCTGGTTGCCGAGGCGCAGGCGCGCTTGCACAAGCACCTGCCGGAGCTGACTCAGATTGCTCCCGGCGATCCGGCCAACGCCTTTATCGATTTGTTCGCCTGGTTGACCGAGACAATCCTGTTTCGCGCCAACCTCATTCCCGAACGCCAGCGGCGGGTGTTCCTCAACCTGCTGCAGCTGCCGCTGCGCCCCGCCCAACCGGCCAGGGGCGTCGTCTGCATTGACGCCGGCAAGCGCACGACCCACTTCGACGCGCTCGTGGCAGCCGATACCGAACTCAAGGCCGGCGACATCACTCTGACCACCTGCGGCGAGGTACGCCCGACCTCGCTGCTCATGGCCGTCATGATCAAGGAGCGGCTCAGCCCGGATGCCCTGCGCGAGGCCGGCATCAGCCTGGAAGCCCTGAAGGCGCAGTACGGCAAGCTCGACGGCGAGCCGACGCCTTTTCGCCCACGTACCCTCACACCGGGGATGCCCGTCGGCGCACCTACGCCCATGTCTCTCACTGACAGCATCGATAAGGCCTACTACCTCGCGTTCGCCGTGCCCCGACCGTTGGTCGATCAGGCCGCCGACGTACGCAGTGCGCTGGCCGGCGTCACCTTGAACGTCGCCGTCGCGCCGGCTGACGACCAGCTCGGCGATCAGGAGTCGGCCCCGCCCACGCGCACGCTGCGTTGGGAGCTGGCCCACCGCGAGGCCGACGGCAGCCTCTACTACCTGCCGCTGGAGACCGTTGGCGACTCCTCTTACGGTGGACGCGTCGCGGGCGTGGCGCGCCTGCGCCTGCCCCATCAGGCGGGTCTGTTCCAGCCCCTGATCGAAGACGATCCCCTCTATGCCGGCTACGGTGCGCGCCCGCCCGAGCCGCCGGAGTCGTTCGGTGCCGAGCAGCTTCTGTTCTGGCTGCGTTTGTCTTGTCCCGAAGAGCCCGATCTCGCGCTCGGGTACCTCGGGGTCAACGGCGTGGAAGTGGCTGCGCTGGGAACGCGCCAGGACGTGATGCTCGACCCGGGGACGGGCCAGCCTGATCAGGTTGTCGCGCTCGGCCAGGACAAAAATATCGAGCCGGATTCGCTCGTGCTCGACGTCGAGCAGGACGCTGCCTGGGTCACCTGGACCGCCGTCGACGATTTCGCCGGCCGCGGTCCCGACCAGCGAGTCTATCGCCTCGACACGGAGGCCGGCCACGTGCATTTCGGCGACGGCCTGCGGGGACGGCGTCCCGCGGCGGGCACGCGCATCCGCGCGGCGCGCTATCGCTTCGGCGGCGGGACGGCCGGCAACCTGCCGCCGGGCAGCATCACGGAGATCGCCGGCTCCACGCGCTTTCGTGTCCGCCAAGAATGGCCGACGCGCGGCGGTGTCGACGCCGAGACTGTCGACGAGGCCGAGCGGCGCATCCCCGAATTCCTGAACCACCGAAACCGCGCGGTGACGCGGGAGGACTTTCAATCGTTGGCGCTGACCAACCCACTCAATCCCGTTGCGCGCGCCGAAGTGATCGAAGGTTTCATTCCGGGCGCGAGCCTGAGTGCCGTGCGCCGCGATGTGCCCGGCGCAGTGAGTGTGTTCGTGGTGCCACCCGGGGAGCCGGCGGTGGGCGCTGTGCCCAAGCCATCGCGCGGCCTGCTCAAGGACGTCTTCGCCTATCTGCGCGACCGCGCCCTGTTGGGCACGGAACTCTACGTCCTCAGTCCGCAGTTCGTGCCGATAGCGGTGGCCGTTCGCGTGCGGGTCGCCGATCCCCGGACCGAGCAGCAGACACTGCGCGCGGTTGAGCAGGCACTGGTGCAGTACCTTTGGCCGCTGCCGCCGGGCGGGCCGCGTGGTGGCGGCTGGCCGCTGCCCTGGGATGTGGACCCGGCCGAGCTGCGCGCCCGGGTCGCCCGTGTCGACGGTGTCATCGCCGTCAGCGGGCTCGCGCTGTACGCGCACGGCGCGGACGGGTGGAATCCATTGGCCGAGGGCGCGACCCTCGCCATGCAGGACTATCAGCTTCCCGAGCTGGTGGCCGTCAGCGCACAAAGCGGGCGCGGTGATCCCGACGCGCCCAGCGGCCTCACCCCCCAGCCCGACAGCGGCGCGCCTGGCAACGTGCCCCTGCCTGTCATTCCGGATATTTGCTGAGCCATGGACGTCAATCAGACACCCTATTTCCTGCTCAATTCCGCCGAGGAGCTCCTCGGCGCGTCGGAATCGTTTGCCTGGCACGCGCGTCGGCGTGCCTTGGTGCTCGCCCAGGACCAGCAGCTGCGCCTGTCCACGGCGACACCCACCGAGGCGCGGCAGGCCTGGAACGACAGCCGCCCGCTCGCCCTCGATCGCCACGGTCAGTTGGGGCGGCTCAGCGCAGACGATACGCGCCTGGAATACGACGCCGGCGGCGGGTTCGAGTCGGCGGTCGACCGGGACCTGGTCCCGGTCACTGCACCGGTCGGAGTGTTCGTCGATCTGGCCTTGGGGGGCGATGGGCGGGTCGCGTTGCCTTACGTTGACCTCGGCAGCCATGCCTGCGGGCTACTCGTTTTCCACCTTGGACATCGCTGGCAGACGCACACCGAACAAGCGCTACCCGAGCCGGCGCTGCGTGCGGCCGTGGACGCCGACAATCAGGTCTGGTTGCTCGGGCAGAACACACTGATGCTCTGCCGGGGCGAGCCGCTGCCGCTGGACTACAGACCCGAGACCGATCGGTTCGAGCCCGTGACCGTCAACCCGCACCCGCTGCGGCTTGCGGCGCAGGTGCCCCTGCCCGCGGATGTACACCCGCTTGCGCTGTGCGTCGACACCGAATCAGTTTACGTTCTGGTGCACGACGACGCCGATGCCCAGTCCGTGCTGGTACGCGCCCGCACGCCCGACCCGGCTGCGCGCTGGCGGGCCTACCGGTTGGCGAGCGACGCGCCTTTTGTCGTCGATATCGGACTGCTCGAGCAGGGCGGTCTGGCCCTGATGACGGTACGCCGCAGCACCGACCGCGAGTACCACGAGCGCGACTGCCTGATCGTCGCGCTGAGCTGGGATCCCCGGCGCGAACGTGGCCGGGCCACGATGGTTCGGGAGCGTTATCCAATGCGGTCACAGACCGCCGCGCGATTCGTCACGACGCTGGACGAAACTCTGCGCTATCAGGCCGAGGACGGGCCGGCCCCTTTGCTGCCCATCCTCCGCCCGCGCTACACCACCAGCGCGCGCATGACATTGCCCGAGGTCCTCGACGCCGGCCAACCCGATACCGTGTGGCACCGCGTTTACCTCGATGCCTGTATCCCGCGCGGAACGATCGTGCGCATCTACGCACGTGCCTACAACGATCCGGCCGAAAGCAACGCCGTCGGTTACCAGCGCCAGCCCGACCCGTTGTGGAATCCCTTGGCGTCCGAGCTTCCTTATTACGAAGGCGCCGTCGAGTCGGTCAAGGGCGAAAGCGGTCTATTCGAAATTCTGCTTCAACGTGCGGGCGGGCCGGTGCGCGAGCTGCGTGGGCGCTATCTCAAGATGCGTATCGTCATGACCGGCGACGGACGCAGCACGCCGGCCGTGCATGCCATGCGGATCTACTACCCGCGCTTTTCCTACCAGACGCATTACCTGCCCGCGCACTTTCACCAGGAGGCGCTGCCCGGTGCCTCCGACGCACCGGCAACGCCGGCCGATCTGCGCGAGCGCTTTCTGGCCTCCTTCGAAGGCATGCTGACGCCCATTGAGGGGCGCGTCGCCGCCTCCGAAGCACTGATCGATCCTCAATCCGCGCCGGTCTCACTGCTTCCCGACCTTGGCACGATGGTCGGCCAGCGCCTGCCGGCACATTGGCCCGAAGCGCGGCGCAGGCGCCTGCTCGCGCAGACCGGTCGGCTGCAGCGCCGACGCGGGACCTATGCCGGCGTGTGCCACGCCCTCGACATCCTGACCGACGGCGCGGTCGCGCGCGGCGAGATCGTCGTGGTGGAAAATTTTCGACTGCGCCGCACCATGGCCACCCTGCTCGGCATCGATATGGACGACCGCGACCATCCGCTCACGCTCGGTACCGCGCAGAGCGGCAACAGCATCGTCGGCGACAGCCTCATACTCTCCGAGGAGGACGCCCGCGCATTTCTCGCGCTGTTCGACCCTGAGCTGGCGACCATCGACGAGCGTGCCGCCGTGCGAGCGTTTTTCGACCGTTACAGCCACCAGGTCAGCGTGCTGCTGCACGGCGCGGCGCGCACCCTGCACGAGGCGGTTGCCGACCAGCTGCGCGCCAGCATGCCCGCCCACCTGCAGTGGCGGATCTTAGAGACGGACCACCCCTTCGTGCTCGGGCTCGCACCGCTGTTGACGGTGGACACCTTCCTGGAGCCCGCGCCGCCGCCCGAGCGGGTCACACTCGGCTCGACCGCGCTTGGGCGCGAAGGTCTGCTGCGAAATCCCGTTGCCTTCTCGCCGCAGGACGTCAACGCGCGGCCGGCCGGACCGGGTTGAGGCTGGCTGTGAGCAACGAGCCGAACATGAGCGATGCAATTGGAATCCAGCGCGCAAGCGGGAGACGACCATGAGCCAAAGCGCAGAAGACCTGGCGACCCTCGCCGAGGATGCCGACCTCGATCAGCCCTTGAAGCGTGTCGCCTACGAACCCGGAATGCTCCTGGGGGTCGAGGCGACGCGCGACGAGCAGCAGTATCACCGCCGCCGTCTGACGCGCCATCAGTACTGGCTGCACGGCGCAGGTACGTTGGCCGGGATGGCCGTGAATGTCGACGCACCGACCGGCACCGACCCGACCAAGGATACCACCGTTCGTCTGTTGGTCGATCCCGGCGTCGGCATCGATGGACTGGGTCGCGAGGTGACCATCGTAGAGCGTTACTGCATCAACCTCGGCGACTGGATCGCCGCGCAGGATCGCACCGGCTTGGAAGATGCCTTTTACGTGCTGCCGGACAGCACCGACGGCGTCCCCTCCCTGAACCTGCGCGTGATGGTCCGCTACAGCGACTGCCCCACCGCTCTCCAACCTGTCCTCGCCTGGGAACTCAATGCCGGCACCGACGCTGTGCAGTCCAGCCGCATCGCCGACAGCATCGTGCTTGAGCTGTTAACGGCACCCCCGCACGCACCGGAGACCGTGTACCGTCCCTGGGCCGCCCATCCGGCAATCGCCGAGGACGTCAGTGCGCGCCTGACGGACGCTGAGCAGAAACACCTCGGTGCCAGCCCGTCCCCTGTCGACCAACTGCGGGCGCGGCTCGTCTATGGCCTGGGCCCGGAGGCCAACACCGACCTGCCGGGCGACCTGGCTGAAATCGCACGCATCCTGCTCGCGAGTTTGAGCATCGCGGCGCCGGCAACCGACTCGACGCTGGACGACATCGTCGTCAACCCGGCGCACATTCAGCTGAACAACCTGGTGCGTCCCTTCGTGGTCACGCCGGGTCAGCTCGAACACCTGTCGGCGCCCGCATAGCGCCGACGATCAGCACGCGTATACGGAGGCAAGCTCATGAGCTCAACACCGCGATTTCAGCCCTACGGCGAGGCGCCCCCGCCCGCGGACCAGCTCACGCGCATCGCGGACATCGACCCGCGGCTGACGCGCACGAACTACTTTGACGGCCGCTTGCTGACCGCCGAAGATCTCAACCGCGACCAGACCTATCTGGACGGGCGGCTGCGCGAAATGGGCCGGGCCGTCGGCGACGGTGTGGTGCGCGGCCTGACCCCGACCCTCAATGCGGACAAAACCACCATCGAGGTCAGCCCCGGTCTGGCCATCAACGCCGCCGGCCGCGTACTCGAGCTCGATCGCACGCTCAACGTCCGCATCACCGACCGAGCCGCCATCGGCGCGTTGAACGACGGGCGCTACCGTCACCTGCGCCGCGGGCTCTACGCCGTTGTCCTGTGCTATGCGGAGGTCGGCACCGGGATCGCCGAGGTCTTTCCGACGGATCTCGGTGCACGCCGCCGTGCCAGCTACGACACGATCAGCGAAGGTGTGGAATTGGGGCTGGTCGCCTTACCCGAGCCGCTGGCCCAAGGACGCGAGATATCAAATCGCGCCGCGCTCGCCCGCTCCCTCATCGGTCGCCCCGGTGGACTCATCCCCGCGGAGTGCGTTGCCCTCGGCGTACTCGCCATCTCGGACGATCAGCCGCAGTGGCTGGACGCCGAGCTGCTGCGCCATCCGGCGCGCGCCGCCGGCACTGAACGCATTTCACGCGCCGCGATCAACGAAGACCTCGCGCGTCATTACGAATCCCTGCTTCGCGCTGTGCTCACCGACCGCCAGGAAGCGGGGCTGAAAAACGATTTTGCGGCGCGTGAATATTTCCAGCTCCTGCCGCCCAGCGGTGCAGTTCCCAAGGATGCTATTGACCCCCAGACCACGCGCCAGGGGTTCTTTCCGGAGAACTTCGACGTGTGGCTTGCGCCGGTGCGTGTCGATGATCTGCCGGCGCTGCGCGCCGAGGCGATGACCCTGCCGCCGTTCGATCTCAATGCCGGCGAGCCTGCCGATGTGGTGGTCCTGGCTCCCCTCAGCGAAGCCGATTACGGCCATTTTCTGCCGCAGCTCGAGGGTCTGGTCACCACGCGCGAACAGCCGTTTCCGGCGCTGGAGCTGTTCAAGCTCCGGCTGCACCCGATAACAGCCAGCTCGTCGACCGATCCGCACGCCGCGGCCGCCCAGCAGATGTGGGCCTCCCTGGCCGCAGCGCCCGTTTACGTGCGCCGCGCTTCGCGCGCCGCGGAGACCGGCGTCAGCGCGGTGGTTCTGGCCCGCGGCTTCGATCTGCCGCCCGTGCCGGATATGCCGCCGCGCATCCCTGTACCGCCCCCAATCGACACCGGTGTCCCGCAGCCGCGGCTGCCGACGACCAGCATATTCAACGAGCGCGCGGCCTTGCTCAAGCGCGTCAACCTCGACGTCTTTTCCTCTCTGCGGCCGCCGCCCAAGGCTGCCGACCAGGAGGCCTATAAGCGCCTGCTGGAAAAATTCGGCAAGGACGATGGAGCGGTTCTGGACATCATGGCGCTGCTGATCCGCATCGAGCGCCACTACGACCCGGTCATCTGGCCGACCCTGGCGTTGTGGGCGGACAAATCGCTGCTCGGTACGACCCGCAAGCTTCTGCAGGAAAAGCAGCAGCCCGACCAAAAGACCGGCAAGACGATGGTCGAGGCGGCCGCCGAGCTCGGCCTGTCCGGCGATCTCCTGTCGCGTTGGAAGAAGCTGGCCGAGACCGGACCCTGATGCCGGTTTCCTGATCGAGAGGCACGCGCGTATGGAACTCATTCATCTGCAGACGCCGCTGGCAACCAACGACGACCTGCGCCGGTTGCACCCGGTCGCCGGCCGTCACCTCGGCGAAGTCGAGCTCGATCGGGCGCAGCGCTACACCGACGCCCGATTGGCACACGTGCTGGGCCCGGCGCGTCCGGGTATTCTGCACGGCCTGCAAGTGCAGGAGACCGTGTTCGGCAAGGACGAGCCTGGCATCACCGTGCAGCCGGGCACTGCGCTCGGCGCGGACGGGCGCGTGCTCGGTTTGACAACCGCCCTGCGCGAGACCTGGACGGCGCTGCTCCAAGCCTACGCCGCGCAGACCGAGGCCACTGACCTGAGCGGGTTCTATTACCTCGTGCTGCGCCGCGGCATGAAGAGGCTCGACTACGGCGTCGACGTCGACGCCTGTCGGCGCACCGTGGAATATCCCTACCGTGACACGCGTCTGGTCACAATTGGCACGCTGGGTCTGCAGCGCCTGGCCGTCGACGACGCTCTCCTGACCCAGGTGCCTCAGCGTGCCGCCAACCTCATCTGTGCCGCCCAGCTCGATGCCTCGGTCTTCGATCCCGACTCCGGCGAGGTGCCGCTCGGCTTGGTCGCCGTACGAGACGCCAGTGGCGCGTCGATTGCCTGGTTCAACGCGGCCGCCGGGCGCTACCTCGCGCAGCCCGACGCGGCGCAGCGCACACTCGCCGCGCAGGTCGATGCCGCCATCGCGCAGTCGGCCCGGGCCGCGATGACCGCCGGCGACAATGCCGGCTTCGCCGCGCACTTCGCCGACCAAATCGACCTCGCCTACCTGCCGGCGGCCGGCGCGCTGCCGCTGCCGCTGTTGAAGAACCCGGCGGGGCTCGCAACCGATCCGGTTGACGAGCAGCCGAGCCTCGCCTGGCCGCAGGTGTCCTTCGGTATGGATATGCTGCCCATCGCCAGCAGCGAGATCACGGCCGTCCTCGAACGCGAAGCGGGCCGCGGTCCCCTGCACCTTGACGCGCCCGCCGCCGGCGACCGGCTGCGACTGCTGCTTGCCGTTGCGGACGAGGATTATCGGCCCGATCTGCTCGACCGGCCAGCCCCCGAGGCGGCGACCGAGTCCGACGTCTATGGCTACGGGCGCCGAGCGCACGAGGCGTGGTTTGCCTGGGCCCAGCAGTTTCGCCGGCTGTACTTCCTCGCCGGCACCGAAGCGCTGAGTGCAGACGCGCTGGCGGCGCTCGACCGGCCCAATGAGTTACTCCCGCCCGAACCGCCGGATTCATACCTGAAGGGACTCATCCGGGCCGCGCTCGACGTCCGCGGCATCGATTACTCGCAGCCGGACGCCAACGGCAATCCGCAGCCCAAGCCCATTCCTTTTCGCTCAGGCACCGGTCAGACGCCGCTGCCCGAGGCGCTGCCGCTGCCGTATCGCGACGGGGCCCCTGATCGGCCCGAGGACTATGTCGCGTGGCTTTCCGATGGCAAGCCGCCGGAACCGGCCATACCGACCAAGAACGGTTTGGTGGTGGACTACGCGATCATGCAGGTGAACATCGAGGCCCAGCAAAACCGCATCCACGCGCTTCAGTCCCGCCTGGAGCGCTCGCGTGACTACCTCTTGCTCCAGCGCCAGCAGCTGGACGCCCAGACGGTTTCCTTTGCATCGCTGGCCGGCGGTGTCGCGGGTGACGGCAGCGGCCTGCAGATCACCCGTTGGCTGCGCTACAGCAAATTCGACAAGACGCAGCCTGCCGGCGAAAACCCACCGACAAACACGGTGGCCAGTACCGACCCACCCGCCGGAGGGGGAGGATCGGCATCGTCGGGCACCAGCATCAAGTACGCCGCGCCGCTGCTGGCAACCGCGTATCAGCCCGCGGCGTCTTCGTTCCAGGTGGCGGGGTCGTCGTTCACGCAGCAGGCCTCGCAGACCCCCGACGTCAATCTCAACGTCACCACCCAGCTGTTCAAGCGCTCGGGAGTGATCAGCGGCGCACAGCTTTCCAATCTCGAATACTCGCTGCAGGCATCCAAGTTCACCGCACTGGACCAGGCCTGGGCCGGCAACCGTATGGCGACCGCGCCGTCGGTGGAGGTCGAGCCGCATCAGTTCGGCGTTATCGGGCACATCGCCTCGGAGAACAAGCAATACAGTGACAGTCACGACGCGCTGGCGCAGCTGCACGGCCCCACACTTGAGGCCGTTTTTCAGGAAGACGATCGCAAGTCATTACAAAATGACTTCGACAATGCAGGCCTGACGCTGCCGGACAAACAACAGTTCACGCCGCCCGAGGGGGCCACGCCGGAGCAGAAGGCCGAGGCGGTGCAAGACTGTTACAAGGCCCTGTTCAACCTCGGCGACCTGCTGACCCGCCGGATATCCGTGGTGGAAAACTTTCAGAAGGGGCTCGCGACGCAACTGGTCGCCGAACAAAAGAAACTGCAGGAAATGCAGGGCGCATTGCTCAAGCTCGCCTCGCGCATCGCCGCGGCGCGCGGCGAGCTCGACGCACTCAACGGCCGGCGCCTCGAGGCGATGGGCGACTATGCGATGGCGCAGCGCCTGTTGGAGGAGAACTGGCGGTCCGTCGAACAGCGCTACCTCGAGCGCCGCCGCGTTTTGACCAGCCTGGTTGGGCTGTATTACGTGCGTGTGCGCCACGCCCCAGTGTCCGAGCCGCTCCGCGAGCCTCTGCCGCTGCGCTACGGTACGTCCGCGGATATCGTGCCCGGCTGCGCGGAAGACACCGAGGCCGTACTGCCCGAAGCGCTGGATGAATTCGTCGATGCCCTGTTGGAAATCCCGCTGGCCGATTGGAACGGGCTGGCACCCCTGGTGCACCTGCTGCCGGGCACGATGCGGCTGCAGCACATGGTTCAACTGCGCCAGGCGCGGTTGGCGGTACGCCCGGCCGCCGCGCGCACGAGTTACGGCGGCGCAGCCGCGCCGCGCCTCAACGCGTTGCTCAACGCCACCCGCGGTGTCGTGACCGAGCTGGTCGCACGGCCCTGGGTCGCCGGCAATAGCCTCAAGCAGAACCAGTCCGCGGGCGGCGATGTCCTGTCGCTGCAGGATGTGACCGCCGGGCCGCCCGGCGAGCTGCGCCGGCGCGCCGTGCAGCACCGCGACCGGCTCGAACAGGCGTTGAGCTGTCTGCATGAGCGGCTCCCCGCGGTCCCGCCCTCCGTTCGCATGCAGTGGGCGCAGGCGGCGGAAGACGACCAGCTGCCGGTCGAATCGCCGCAAAGCTGGCCCGGCCTGGAGCTGGCCGAAGCCGCCAATTTCAACGCCGTGCGCACCATCGTGGAGCTGGTCGCGTGGTGGTCCCGCCAGCTGCGCACCGCCGCGGCGGCTTCCAGTCGCACGGCCATGCGGAACGCGGTGCGCGCCGCCGTGATCCAGACGGCCTACGGTGAGGCCGGCGACATCCTGCACGGGTCGGTCCAGACGATACCCGGCCGGTTTCTCCCGGGCGAGTTGATGCGCGTGCGGCTCAACCGGACGCCGCCGCCCGGCGCCAAGCTGCAGCTGTTTGACGACGCGCAGCAGATGGTCGGGATGGTGCGCGTCGAGGACAGCGATCACCAGGGTGCGACCGTCAGCGTCGTCAACGTGATCAAGCCGACCGTGACGCTGACCACGGCATTTACGGTCATTGCAGCGCGCCACGGCCAATAACGCGCGGCGGTCGAGGCAACACTGAGGGAGCACGGCATGGTTGGTGCCGCTGACGTCAACATTCATCGTTTGCGCCTGCGCGCACCGCGCATGCAGCATCCCCGCGTAACGGCCTCCCTGCATACGGCCCAGTGGCCGAGCGCAGGGATCGACGAATGGTTGTTCATTCGCCGGGTCGCGGTTCGCACGCCGGTAGCGCGCCTGGCCACGGCTGCCGCGTCCGAGGCGCGTTTGCAGGCGGGTGCCGCTGCCGACGGCGAGTCGCCCGGCGCCCTGTACGCCCCTGCGGTGCGCTTCACCTCGCTGGCGCACTTGTTGGCCTGTCTCACCGGGGATCTTCTCAACGGCCGCGCCGCGCAGGCCTGGTTCTGGCAGCGCTGGGCCCATCTGTTTCAACTCCCGCCGGGCACCGCGCTCGGCCGGCTTTGGCAAGAGCACGCGGCGGAGCTGCCGGAGGTGACGGCCCTGTTGGCTGAACGCGGTTGCCTGCACCGCATCTGGCAGACATTTGTCCCGGCCGAGGCCCGCGATCTGCTCGAGCGAGTGGTTCATACCCTTGGGTTGTCACCGAGCGTTGTCGAAAGCACCCGGCCCGGTAGTACCTCACCGGCATGGCCATCCGAACTGGTGTCTGCTCCCCTGCGTGCGCGCTGGCGCCCGGTACTCGACGGCGTGGCCGTCTCCGATGCCCGCGTAAGGCTTGCCGCCGCTCTCGCGGCGATCGAGTGGCGCCCGACACGTCTGCTCGATGAAGACGCCGGTGGCTTTATTGCCGCGGTTGCTGCCGACCTGGCAGGGTCGTCGAGTGCCCGCCACCCGGGAATGGCGCGACGGCCGCGGCCGGCGCCTGGACGAACGACCGCCGGCAAGCGCCGTACCGTTGTCACCGAATCGCCCGCAGCCGGTCGCCCGATACCCGAAGACAGGCGGCAGACAACCCGCGTCCCGCGCGTCGAGACCGACCCGCGGGTTTCGGCACGCCCCAGCGTATCAACCGCGCAGCCGAAAGACGCCGTTCAAGTTGAGGGGGATAGCCCGCCCACGCTAACCCAACAACCGAACGTGACGGTGAAACGTTCCGGCGCGCCAGTCACCGAATCGCCGTCGACCGACCATCGCACAGACGTGACGCAGACCGAGCCGATCGATCGACCGGGCGAGGGTCCCGAGGGTTTCTATACGCCCGAGGGCGGGTTGTTTCTGCTGCTCAATTTTCTCGAGCGACCCGAAGCCCGTTCGCTGATCGCCGAGCACGGCGAAATGGCTGCGATGCCGAGCGGTTGGGCATTGCTCTACCGCCTCGGCCAGGCGTTGGGGCTGAGCGCGAACGGAACGATGGCATGGTGGCTGGCCGAGCGCCTGGAGCTGAACGATGTCGGGCGACTGGCAGAGCTGCCGCCACTGCCCGGCGGTACCGCCCTCGTCGCGCTGGGCGAAAGACTGTACAGGCAGGCCGACGGTTCCGAACCGCTGTGGGGAGCGGCACTGCTGCGTCGGCCGGCCCTGGTTGCGTGCACGCGCAGTCACCTGGACGTGTGCTATCCGTTGGCACGTGCCTCGCTCTCGGTACGGCTCGTTGGGCTCGACCTCGACCCCGGTTGGCTCGCGTGGCTCGGTCGGGTCGTTAGCTTTCACTATGTCCAGTCGCCCCTGTTCGAGGAGGCCGATCCCCAATGAGCGCGACCACGCAGCATTTCGCCGAAACCGCCGTGCCCGATCCGGTGGGCGCGCTGGTGCGTATCGGTCTGGCCGAGTTTGCATCGCGTCAGCTCGAGACGCCCGGCCCCATCTTCGAGCGCCTACGCCGCGAGGCTGCGACCGCCATGGAATGGCAGATGTTGCGCGCCGCGGTGGACGTCGCACGCGCCGGCGCCCCGGCCAACCCGTCGTGCGCGGCCCTGCCGCGTGCGTTAGGCAGACTCGTCGCCGACTACCAGCTCGAACTGTCCGATGTCTTTATGCTCGCCCTGGCCGGCGAGGTGGAGGCCTCCCACACGATCGACCTCGCCGTGGCCGAGCTGCAAGGGCCGGGCGGTTTGTCCTGGCCAAGCATGCATCTGTGCGTTGCGATGATCGGAACGCTGTTCGACCGTCCTGCGCTCACCGCACAACACCTGCACGACGGGCCGCTGGTTCGCGCGGGCATCCTGGAGCTTACCGGCGAGGGACCCGTGCCGCTGCGTTCGGTGCGCACGGCGCCTGCCTTGTGGGCCACGCTGCAGGATCGCGACGGGCTCTGGCCGGGCACCGTGCCGCTGGCGCCCGAGGCGGCCGCGGAGGGCTCTGCGCCTCTGGCCGCCCAGCTCATTGCCCTTGGCGGTGCCTTCGCCAGCGGCACCGTCCGCGGCGCCGTGTTGCGCGGCAGCCCCGGCACCGGAAGATCCGCCGCCGCCGCAGCGCTCGGCCGGCGCTCGGGCCTGCGCCCGGTCGCGGTACCGGCCGCGTCGTGGCAGGAACAGCCGGCCTTGCGGGCCGCGGCACGCTACGGCGGATGGCTTGCGGTCATCAACCTCGAGCTCGGGCCGGGCGAGGTGTGGCGCATGCCCGGCGCGGCCGAGCCGCCGAGCCCCGTTGCCGCGGTCGTGGGCAGCGACGGTGCCGTGCAGGGCGACGGGCTCGTCGAGCTCGACGTGACACTCCCTGATGCGGACGAACGTCACGCGATCTGGAGCCGTGCATTGGGCGCCGACGACCGGGCCCTTGTCGAACAGGCCGCGCGCGAGCAACTGATCGGCGCGCCCGCGATTCGTTCCATCGCGGCCCATGCGCGTTTGCTGGCCGAGGGCGCCGGCGAGACCCTGGCGCCCGATCACGTCGCAAGGGCGCGCCGTCGCCTGGGCGCCGATCGCCTGCGTCTGCTCGCCCAGCCCATCGACCGGCGCGTCGGTGACGGCGATCTGGTCGTCGCCGAGCGCGTACGCGAAGAGTTGCGGTTGTTTATCGCGCGCTGCCGTGCCCGCGAGCGGCTCTGGCAAGGGCTCGGTCCGACCCTGCGTGCCACGCGCAGCGTCGGTGCGCGCGCGCTGTTCGTGGGAGAGTCCGGCACGGGCAAGACCCTTGCCGCAAGCCTGGTTGCCACCGAGCTCGGCGCGCCGCTTTACCGCGTGGACATCGCGGCGGTGATGAACAAATACGTCGGCGAGTCGGAAAAGAATCTCGCTGCCGTGCTCGACCAAGCCGCCGCGCACGACGTCATTCTCCTGTTCGACGAGGCGGACAGCCTGTTCGGGCGTCGCTCGGAGGCGCGCGAGACCGGCGAGCGTTACGCCAACATGCTCACCAACTATCTTCTCACCCGCATCGAATCCCATCCGGGCATCGTGGTCCTCACCAGCAACAGCCGCGAGCGTATCGACAGCGCATTCACGCGGCGTCTCGACGCCATCGTGGAGTTTCCGGCCCCGGGCCAGAGCGAGCGGCTGGCGTTGTGGCGGGCCCATCTGGGCGACAACGGTCCGGGCGACGAGGCCTACGCCTATCTCGCCAGTTACTGCGATCTCGCCGGAGGCCACATCCGAAATGCCGTGCTTACCGCGGCGACGCGGGCGGCCGGTGCGCCTATCGGGATGGCCGATCTGGTCCACGGCCTGGACTGCGAATACCGCAAGCTAGGTCGCAGCCTGCCCCCCAACCTGGCGCAGCTGCGATGAGCGTCCCGGTCCGCAGCGCCCCGCGAACGGGCGGCCGCCAATGAGTCCACCGGGCGTCGCGCAGCAGCGCCGACGCCAGCCGGCGCGTACGACCGGTACCCGACCGGAGCGACGCGAGCGCCAGACCAGTGAGGCGACCGCCAGGGTTCCCGCCTATCTTCGCGCGCAGCTGACCGGCGCCGAGCCCTTGGTGAACGTCGACGTCGCGCCGGAGGCCATGGCCGCGGCCGAGCCGGCAACGCCTGCGGCACCGGCGACCACCAACGCCCCTCCACCCGGCGCCGCCGGCGCAGCCCCGCCAGCGGCCGAACCCGCGGCGTCCGCCGGGCCCCCCTCGGCCAGGGCGCCGGCGCTTGAGCAGGCATCGACCGCCGATACCGTTGCACCGAGCGAGGCCGCCCAGGCAGAGCCTGTCTCAGAGGTGCCGACACCGACCGCACCCGAAACCAGTGCGCCGGCGCCGGCCGCGCAGGCCCCGGCGCCCGCTCAAGGCATGGCGACCGCCGCGGCTGCCACACCCCCCGCGGCCGAAACCGCGACGACGATGGCGGCACCCGAAGCCGTCGGTGCGATGGGGCAGGCCCC
>DATFLL010000037.1:0-9334 GCA_035267785.1 Gammaproteobacteria bacterium
TACGCACGGGCAGCACGATGAGCTGCGGGCAGCGGCGCAGGGCGCTCGCCATGGGCATGGCGCTGTGCACGCCGAAGCGGCGCGCCTCGTAGCTGGCCGCGGCCACCACGCCGCGGCCCTGGGGGCTGCCGCCGACGACCAGCGGCTTGCCGGCGAGGGCTGGATCGTCGCGCACCTCGACCGAGGCGTAAAAGGCGTCCATATCGATATGGATGATCACGGCGCGACCACGCGGTGCTGGGCAGACGCCGCCATTTTACCCCGCCGGGCGGTCCCTGACACGGGGGAGGACTAACCGTTGAGGCAGATCAGTACGGCGGCCGCCCCGTCCGGCTACGCTATTGTTTGATACGAGAATGCCAGAGACTTCGCCATGGGAGACCAAGGGTCGGGTCACGAGCAGGCCCCCGCCGCCCGCCGGGAGCCGACGGACGCGTTCGCCGCCGAGCCTGCAGACGCGGGCGAGAGCGTGTTTCACGCGCGCGGCCTGACCAAGGTCTACCGCATGGGCGAGGTGCGGGTCCAGGCCCTGCGCGGTGTCGACCTCGATCTCTACCGCGGCGAGTTTGTGGTCCTGCTCGGACCGTCCGGCTCGGGCAAGTCGACCCTGTTGAATATCCTCGGCGGCCTCGACGTGCCGACCGAGGGGACGGTGCGCTATGAGGACCACGACCTGACGGTGCTCGACGATGCCGCCCTGACTCGTTACCGGCGCGAGCATGTCGGTTTCGTCTTTCAGTTCTACAATCTCATCCCCAGTCTGACCGCGCGCGAGAACGTCGCGCTGGTCACCGAAATCGCTGAGCATCCCCTTGCGCCGGAGGAGGCGCTGCGACTGGTCGGCCTGGGCGAGCGCCTCGACCACTTCCCCGCCCAACTGTCCGGCGGCGAACAGCAGCGCGTGGCCATTGCGCGCGCCATTGCCAAGCGGCCGGACGTGCTGCTGTGCGACGAGCCCACCGGGGCCCTGGACGTGAAGACCGGCATCGTGGTGCTCGAGGCCATCGCCGACGTCAATCGAGAGCTCGGCACGACCGCCGTGGTCATCACGCACAATGCGGACATCGCCCAGATTGCCGATCGCGTCATTCGCCTCATGGACGGGCGTATCGCCGGCATCGAGCGAAACGCCGTGAAAAAGGCGCCCCGGGACCTGGTGTGGTAGGCCATGGGCGCACTCGATCGTAAGCTCTGGCGGGACGTGTGGCACTTGCGCGGCCAGGCACTGGCCATCGCACTGGTGCTGGCCAGCGGCGTGGCCACGTTCATCATGTTCCTGGCCACGCTCGACACGCTCCAGATCACGCGGGCCGACTTCTACCGCGACTACCGCTTCGCCGAGGTCTTTGCTCCCCTCAAGCGCGCCCCTGACGGTCTGCGCAAGCGGATCGCCGCTCTGCCCGGCGTCGATCGCGTCGACACGCGCGTGGTCGCGCCCGTGATCATCGATATCGCCGGCTTCGACGAGCCCATTACCGGCATCATTACCTCGGTGCCCGACCACGGCGAGCCGGTGCTCAACCGCCTCTATCTCAAGTCAGGGCGCATGGTCGAGGCCGGACGCGACGACGAGGTGATCGTCAGCGAGGCCTTTGCCGACGCACATCGCCTGCAGCCGGGCGATCATCTCTCGCTCATCATCAAGGGCCGGCGCAAGCGTCTGCGCATCATCGGCACCGCGGTCTCGCCCGAATACATCCATCAGCTTCGTCCGGGTGGCGTACTGCCCGATTTCAAGCGCTTTGGGGTGCTGTGGATGGCACGCACGCCGCTGGCCAGTGCCTACGACATGGAGGGCGGCTTCAACGACGTGGTCCTGACGCTGGACCCGCGCGCCAACGAGCAGGACGTCATCGACCGATTGGACGAGGTCCTCGCGCCCTATGGCGGCCTGGGTGCCTACGGGCGCGAAGACCAGAGCTCGAACCGCTTCCTGTCCGAGGAGCTCAAGCAGCTGCAAAACTCCTCGACCATCTTTCCCATCATCTTCCTCGGGGTGGCGGCCTTTTTGCTCAACGTCGTCGTCTCGCGCCTGATCGGCACACAGCGCGATCAGATCGCCACACTCAAGGCCGTGGGCTATTCCAACGCGGCGGTGGTGAGTCATTACCTCAAGTTGGTGCTGTTGATCGTGTTGTTCGGCGTCCTGCTGGGGCTTGGCCTCGGTGCCTGGCTGACCAAGTCGTTGGCGGAGATCTACATGGTGTTCTTTCGCCTGCCGTACCTGCACTACACGCTGCCGCCCAATGTGATCGCCAACGCGGTCCTGGTCAGTCTCGCCGCGGGCCTTGTCGGGACCTGGTTCGCGGTACGTGCCGCGGCGCGCCTGCAGCCCGCCCAGGCCATGCGCCCGGAGCCGCCGGCCATCTATCGCGAAACCGTCATCGAGCGCCTCGGCCTGAAGCGCGCGCTGTCGGCGCCCACGCGCATGATCCTGCGCCACCTCGGGCACCGGCCGCTGAAGTCGGCGCTCTCGGTGCTGGGCATCGCGCTGGCCTGCGGCATCATGACCACGGGACGGTTTCAGACCGACACGGTCAACTTCATGATGAATGTCCACTTCGGCCTGTCCCAGCGCCAGGACCTGGCGGTCACCTTCGTCGAGCCCACCTCGCGCCGGGTGCTCAACGACCTGCTTGCCCTGCCGGGCGTGACGTACGGCGAGGTCTATCGCAGTGTGCCGGTGCGCCTGCGCAATGCGCACTACAGCGAACGCACCGCCATTCAGGGTCTGGAGTCCGGCGGCAACCTCCACCGCCTGCTCGACACGAACCTGGATACGATTCAGATACCCAAGCACGGTCTTGTCCTGACGGACTATCTGGGCAAGCTGCTGCACGTGCGCCCCGGTGACCTGCTTACCGTCGAGGTGCTCGAGGGCGCCCGCCCGGTGCGCCAGGTCCGCGTGGCCGCGCTGGTCAAGCAATACCTCGGTGTGTCCGGCTACATGGACCTGGCCGCGCTCAACAGACTCATGCGCGAGGGTCGGGCCGTCTCGGGCGCCTACCTCGACGTGGACAGCGCGCACGCGACCTCCATCTATCACCGTCTCAAGGAGATGCCGCGCATCGCCGGGGTTGCCGTGCGCGAGCATGAGATGGACAACTTCAACCGTGTCATGGAGGAGACGATGCTGTTTTGGACCGCCATTTCGACGGTATTCGCTGCATTGATCGCCGTGGGCGTGGTGTACAACTCGGCGCGCATTACACTGACCGAACGCTCGCGCGAACTGGCCAGCCTGCGCGTGCTCGGCTTCACCCGCGGTGAGATCTCCTACATTTTGCTCGGTGAGCTCGCGTTGTTGACCCTGGCGGCCATTCCGCTCGGACTGCTCATCGGCCGCGGGTTGTGCGGGCTTATTGCCGATATGATACAGAGCGACCTGTATCGCGTGCCGTTGATTCTGGAGCCCGCCACCTATGCCTTTGCCGCGTCCGTGGTACTGATCGCGGCCGCCGCCTCCGCGCTGCTGGTGCGCCGCCGCCTGGACCATCTGGATCTGATCGCAGTTCTCAAGACGAAGGAATGAGACCATGACTTCCGTACAATGGCGCCGACGAATCGTGTGGACCGTGCTGGCCCTGTTGGTGCTGGCCGCCCTGCTCGTGGGCTTCTGGCCCAAGCCGGTCACGGTGGAGACCGCCCAGGTCAAACGCGCCCCCTTGCGTGTGGCCGTCGACGAGGAGGGGCGCACCCGCGTGCGCGATCGCTTCATCGTCTCCGCCCCGGTGGCCGGCTATGCCCGGCGCCTTGAGCTCGACGTCGGCGACCAGGTCAGTGTGGGTCAGCCCCTGGTCGACGTCGAGCCGCTGCGCGCCAGCGTCCTCGACCCGCGCAGCCGGGCCGAGGCCGAGGCGAGGGTCGCCGCGGCCAAGGCCGCACTCGCGGCAGCCAAGCAGGCGGCCGACGCCGCCAAGGCCACGGCGCTCCAGTCCCGCAGCGAATACCAGCGCAAGAAGCGCCTGTGCGAGGTGCAGTGTATTTCCGAGGACGAGCTCGAGCACGCGCGCACTGAAGCGCAGGTCAACGCCGCGAACCAGCGCTCGGCCGAGTCGGCCGTGGAGGTGGCGCGCTACAACCTCGAGGCCGCCCAGACGGCCCTGAAGTATTCGGCCGCCACCCCGGACCAGGCGGCGCGCGAACACGTCATTCTGAAGTCGCCCATCCGCGGCGACGTGTTGAAGCTGCACCGGCGCAGCGAAGGTGTCGTCGCCGCCGGCGAACCGTTGATCGATCTGGGCGACCCGCACGCCCTGGAAGTCGAGGTGGAGGTGCTCTCGCAGGACGCGGTGCGCATACGGCCGGGGACGCAGGTGCTGTTCGAACGCTGGGGCGGGGGCAACACGCTGCAGGGCGTGGTGCGCGTGGTCGAGCCGGTCGGTTTCACCAAGGTCTCGGCCCTCGGCGTTGAAGAGCAGCGTGTCCTGGTCATCGCCGACATCACCTCGCCGCCGGAGCAGTGGCAGCGCCTGGGCGACGGCTATCGTGTGGAGGCGAGCTTCACCCTCTGGCAGCACGACAAGGTGCTGCAGGTGCCGGCCAGCGCGTTGTTTCGTTCCAGCGCGAAGACCGGTGAGGGCGAGCAGGATCAATGGGCGGTGTTCGTTGTGACCGATGGGCGTGCGCGGCTGCGCCCGGTGCGCATCGGCGAGCGCAACGGCCTGGCCGCGCAGGTGATTGACGGGCTGAAGGCGGGCGAGCGGGTTATTCTGCATCCCAGCGACGAGGTCGCCGATGGGGTGCGCGTCGCACCGAGCTCGCATTGAGGTCGTTTCGCGCAACAAATAATTCAATCGACAACGCGAAAGGGGTTGGTATGAATACGTTCTTTTTAAAACCCAATGCAACGGCTCGCACGTCGGCCGCTCTCGCCGTGATGCTGACAGCCTGCCTGATCGTGCCCGCGGCCTCGGCCGCCGATCGGTCGCAGCCGGTGCCGCAGCCCGGCGCGCCGCACTCATTGCCATCGCGCCAGTCTCGCGCGCCCGTCAAGCAAGTCGACCCGCGGGTGGCGGAGTTCAAGCGTGAGCTTGCCGCTTACAAAACGAACGTCGCGGCATTGCAGCGCGAGGTGCAGCGCCTGCAGGCGCAGCAGCGCCGCCTTCACACCCTCGCCCGTCAGCTGCCGAGCGTGGGCGAAGACCGGCAGATGCTCCAGTTCGAGCTGCAGCAAGCCATGCAAAAGCAACAGCAGATCATCCAGACTCTGAGCAATATCATGAAGAAGACGAGCGAGACCCAGGACAGCATCGTTCATAATATAAAGTGACCGTCTTGACTCAGTCGTTCCGCATTGTTGGGCGGAATTGGCCGAGCGCACCGTACCGGAGGTTGTGATGATTTCCAAATTGAACCGGAGCCGGGCCCGCGCGAACGGGCTGGCATTAATCGCAATGATGAGCGCTGTTCTGGCCGGCCCCGCTGCCGCCGCCGGGCGCGTCCCAGTGCCCGCGCTGTCCCACCCGAGGAGCGTGCGGGGCGCCCGCATCGACCCGCGTGTGGTCGAGTTCAATCGCGACGTCGCGGCATACCAGCGAACCGTTGCGGCGCTGCGGCGCGACACGCAGCGTCTCCAGGCGCTGCAGCACCGATTGGACGCGCTTGGCAAGGAGCTGAACAGTGGCGCTCAAATGGACATGATCCACTTGCAAAGTCTCATGTCATCGCGCCAGACGGCGGTGCAGTTGAGCACGAACCTGATAAAGTCGTTGGGTGAAACTGCTGACGCTGTCGCTGGGAATACGGGAAAATAGGAAATACCAGCAAAAATCATCAAGGAATGATTTATGACAGGGCAGCCGCCGGTCACCGCGGCCGTCCTGGTCGCGTTGTTCGTCACCGCCCGCCATACGACGGCCGAGCCGCCCGCCGATGCGGCTGTCCTCTATACTGACCTGCATGGCGGGCATTGGGCATAAACGGAGTTGGCGATGGCGCTGTCCGACGCTAGCGGCCCTGGCGTTGCTGCTCGCGTGCAGCGGCGGCTGCGGCGGCCAGGCCGAGCCCGCGGGCGTGGTGAGCGTCTGGGCACACGCCGGCCGCGCGGTGGAGCGCAACACGCTCGAACAGCAGGTTGCCGAGTACAACGCGCGGAGCAGGACGGACAGGGTCAAGCTCACGTTCATCCCCGAGGGTTCGTACAACGGTCAGGTGCAGGCCGCGGCGCTGGCCGGCGATCTGCCCGACGTGCTCGAGTTCGATGGGCCTTATCTGTATACCTACGTTTGGCAGGGGCGCCTGCGCCCGCTCGACGCTCTGCTGCCCGAGACGCTGCGCGACGGGCTGCTGCCTTCGATCATCGCGCAGGGTACCTATCGCGGCCACCTCTATTCGGTCGGCACGTTCGACTCGGGCCTGGGCTTGTGGGGCGATCGGCGCGCGCTCGAACAGGCCGGTGTACGTATCCCGAAAGGCCCGGCCGACGCCTGGACATCGAGCGAATTCGATAACGTGCTGGCCGCGCTCGCGGCACGCGATCCGGACGGCGCGGTACTCGACCTCAAGCTGAATTATCCCGACGAATGGTTCACCTACGCCTTCTCGCCGCTCATCGAATCCGCCGGCGGCGATCTCATAGACCGTAATGCCTACCGGACTGCCGAGGGGGTGCTCAACGGCCCGGCCGCGGTGCGCGCCATGCGCCGGATACAGGGGTGGTTTCGTTCCGGCTATGTCGACCCCAATCTGGACGATGCCGCCTTCGTGCAGCGTCGAGTGGCGCTGGCCTGGGGCGGGCACTGGAACTACCCGCGTTACCACAAGGCGCTCGGCAACGACCTGGTGCTGCTGCCGCTGCCCCGGTTCGGGCCGCGCATGGTGACCGGCGAGGGTTCGTGGAGCTGGGGGATCACGCGCCGTTGCCGGCGGCCCGAGGCGGCGGCGCGTTTCTTGAGATATCTGCTTCAGCCCGATCAGGTGCTTGCCATCAGCGAGGCCAACGGCGGGGTGCCGGCGACCCGCGCGGCGATCGCGCGTTCACCGTTGTACGGGCCCCACAGTCCTTTGCGCCTGTTCGCCGAACAGCTGCGCGAGGGCTACGCGGTGCCCCGGCCGCGTACGCCGGCCTACCCGACGATCAGTGCCGCGTTCGCCCAGGCGTTTCGCGCTGTGCGCAACGGGGTCGCCCCGAAACGGGCCCTGGACCGCGCGGTGCAGATGATCGACCGCGACATTCGCGACAACCACGGCTACCCCGACGTTGCTGTGACGGGAGGGCGTTGACGATGGGGCGGACACAGCGCGGCGGTGCCTTGATGCGCGAGTCGCGCGCGGCGTGGTTGTTTTGCACGCCCGCCGCATTGGGGCTGCTGATCTTCATCGTCGTCCCGTTCGTGCTGGCCCTGGCGATGTCGTTCACCAGCTTACGTCTGGGCTCGCCCCTGCCACTGGAGTGGGTCGGGTTGCGCCAATACGGCCGCATCTTCTCCGACACCGCCTTTTTGCAGGCGCTGGTGAACAATCTCATCTTCGCGCTGACCGTGGTGCCGGTTCAGACCGCGCTGGCGCTGGGCCTGGCGCTGCTGCTCAACCAACGCCTGCGCGCCATGGCGGTGTTTCGCACGCTGTTCTTCATGCCCGTGGTGTTCCCTCTGTCACTGGTCGCCGTGGTGTGGGTGTTGATCTACGCGCCCGGACCCAACGGCATGTTCAACGCCGCACTCTCGGCACTGACCTTCGGCGCCTGGCAGGCGCGGGACTTTCTGCACGATGCGCACCTGGCGCTGCCGGCGATTATGCTCACCTCCATTTGGCAGGGCGCGGGGTTTCAGATGGTCGTACTGCTGGCCGGTCTGCAGGCCATTCCCGGCGAGCTCTACGAGGCGGCCCGGGTCGACGGGGCGGGCCCCTGGCAGCGCTTTTGGCACGTGACACTGCCGCAGCTGCGCAATCCGCTGGTCTTCGTCGTGATCGTGACCTCCATCCTGTCGTTTCGGGTGTTCGATCAGGTGCGCATCATGACCCACGGCGGACCGCACGATGCTTCGACCACGGTTATCTACGAGGCGGTGCAGGCGGCCTTCGATCGGGCGCAGGTCGCGCGAGGGGCGGCCATGAGCGTAGTGTTTTTCCTCGTGGTCGTGCTCATTACCCTCGTGCAGCGCCGCCTGCTGCGCCAGGAGCGGGAAGTGGCATGAACGCAGCGACGCGCCAGCGCCGCAACGGCAAGCCCCCCGTGCCCGGAGGTCGATGGCACACGCGTGCATTCTCCTATTTATTCGTGTTCGCCTCGGCGGCGCTGTTCGTCGCCCCCATCCTGTTCATGCTGGTCGGAAGCCTCAAGCCCGACGCCCGGGTCCTGGCCGAGGCGGGCGGCTGGCACGCCTTCTGGCCGGGCAGCGGGGCGAGCGGACAGAACTATACGGATGTCTTCCACCGCGTGCCGTTCGCCCGTTATCTCGTCAATTCGCTGTGGATCAACGGGCTCATCGTCGCGCTGGGGCTGCCGGTCAACGCCTTCGCCGGCTACGCCCTGGCGCGGCTGCGCTGGCGCGGGCGCGAGCTCGCCCTGGCCGCGGTGCTCGCGATCCTGGTCATTCCCTTCGAGGCCATCGCCGTCCCGCTGTTCTACGAGCTCACGGCCCTGGGGATGCGCGACAGTTACACCGTGCAGGTCATCCCCTTCATCGCGAATCCGCTTTCGATCTATTTGTTCTACAGCTTCTTTCTCGGCCTGCCGCGCGAGCTCGAGGAGGCGGCGCGTGTCGACGGGGCGGGCGTGCTGCGCACCTTCCTGACCATCGTCGTCCCCAATGCCAAGGCGGCGTTTGCCAGCGTGACCATCGTGACCTTTTTGTTCTACTGGGGAATGTATCTTTGGCCGCTGCTGGTCACCGGCGGGCCGAAAGTGCGCCCGCTGCCCTTGGGCATTGCCACCTTCTACACGCTGCCGCCGCTGCAGTGGGGCGATATCCTGGCATTCGGTATGATGATGGTTGCGCCGGTATTGGTCATCTTCGTGATCTTCCAGCGCTGGTTCGTGCGCGGCGTGGCCGCCACGGGACTGAAGGGATAGACATGGCCGCGGTCGAGTTTCGCAACGTCGAGAAGGTGTTTCCGGACGGCACCCGTGCCATCGACCGGTTTTCCCTGGAGGTGGAGGACGGCGAGCTGTTGGTGCTGCTCGGCCCGTCTGGCTGCGGCAAGTCGACGCTGCTGCGACTGCTGGCGGGTCTGGAGGCGCTCGACGGCGGCGAGATCCTGATTGGGAACAGCGTGGTCAATGCCCTGGGACCGCGCGAGCGCAACGTCGCGATGGTGTTTCAAAACTACGCCCTGTATCCGCACATGAGCGTGCGGCGCAACCTGGAATTTCCCCTGCGCATGCAGCGCA
>DATFLL010000038.1:0-15255 GCA_035267785.1 Gammaproteobacteria bacterium
AAGCGTCGATTTCGAGCTGGGGTACTTGCAGCAGGAGCGCCAGACCGCGGCAGACTGGTATCGCTCGATGGTCGAGAAGGACGCCGAACACCGCATCTCGGCCGAGCAGATGGACCAGGTCGAGCGCGAGTTCAACCAGAAACTGGACGACATCGACAAGCGCGAGGACTCGCTCCTGGGCGCCGAGGGCGCGCTGCGCCGCGCCCGTGTTCCGTACAAGAAGCGGCGCTGAGAGCACCAGGGCGCGGCGCGAATGATTGGCGCCGCAGGGGCGCGTTAAGTGCCCCGCAAAGGCGTTTCTTGGGAAACCGGAAAATATAAGCTACTGTTTTTTATCCCTCAGACCTGTATGCTTCCTGATTCGTAATCAGTAGGTCGGAGGTTCGACTCCTCTCGTCGGCACCATCTTCCGCTCTCGCGGACCCCGCCGCCCGGGCGCGGGTCCGTGACATGCGCGCCATCGCATCCCGGGTGATATTCTTAGGGTTATGAGGTGTCGAATGCTTCAGCTTCTGTGCAGGGAGAGCGCTGTATGCGCGTGACGCCTACGCGCCTGCCGGAGGTGCTGCTCATCGAGCCCGAGGTGCACGGCGATTCCCGCGGGTTTTTCCTGGAGGTCTGGCAACTCGAACGCTATCGCGCGGCGGGGATCGAGCACGACTTCGTGCAGGACAATGTCTCGTTTTCGGCACGGGGTGTGCTGCGGGGCCTGCATTTTCAAAACCCGCATGCCCAGGGCAAGCTGGTTTACGTGCTCCAGGGGGAGGTCTACGATGTGGCGGTCGATATCCGGCAGGGCTCGCCGCGTTTCGGTCAATGGGTCGGCATGCTGCTGTCGGGCGAAGGCAAGCAGCAACTCTATATCCCACCGGGCTTCGCCCACGGTTTTTGCGTGACCAGCGAGACGGCGCTGTTCGCCTACAAATGCACCGACGTGTACAGTCCCGCCGATGAGGGCGTTGTCGCCTGGGACGATCCGGCCATTGGGATCGACTGGCCGATTGCCGATCCATCGCTTTCGTCCCGCGATGCGAGCGCGCCCCGTCTGGCCGGACTTGCCGCGGGGCGCCTGCCGAGCTATACGGAGGGGGAGGAGGAACGATGAGCGCAGCGCGCAAGACCATCCTCGTCATCGGGGCGGGCGGACAGGTGGGCTGGGAGCTGCAGCGCGCCCTGGCCCCGCTCGGGGCGGTCCTGGCCGTGGGTCAGCAGACCGCGCCGCACGCGGTGGACCTGGCCGACCCGGATTCCATTGCGCGCCTGGTGCGGGCCGTGCGCCCGTCCGTGGTCGTCAACGCGGGCGGCTATACGGCGGTCGACCGCGCCGAGCAGGAGCCGGAGCGGGCCATGGCCATCAACGGCGTTGCGCCCGGCGTGCTGGCCGAGGAGACACACGCTCAGGGCGGAGTGTTCGTACACTATTCGACCGATTACGTCTTCGACGGCGAAAATCCCGAGCCCTATTCCGAGGAGGACGCGCCCGCGCCGCTGAACGTCTACGGTGCGAGCAAGCTCGAGGGCGAGCGCGCCGTGGACGCCGTGGGGGGGCGGTATCTCATACTGCGCACGAGCTGGGTCTATGGCCTGCGCGGAAGCAACTTCCTACTGACCGTGCTGCGTCTGGCGCGCGAGCGCGAGGAACTGCGTATCGTGGACGACCAGATCGGTGCGCCCACCTGGAGCCGCCTGTTGGCTGAGGTGACCGCAGTGCTGCTGGGGCGTGTGATGTCCCAGCCTGCGATACTCGACGAGGCGGCGGGGCTGTACCACGTCACTGCGGCGGGACGGACCTCGTGGCACGGCTTCGCCCAGCGAATCCTCGCCGAGGCCAGCCTGGGCAAGGATGCCCGATTCAAGACGCTGCATGCGATCCCGACGCACGACTATCCGACGCCGGCCGCCCGGCCGCACAACTCCCTGCTGTCCAACGCCAAGCTGGCCGACGAGTTCGGCATTCAGCTGCCGCCCTGGGACGCGGCCCTTTCCCTGTGCCTGGCCGACCTCGAGGCCATGTCGGGCGGGCGTAACTGACGGGGTCGCGCTCGGCCGTGCCCGCCTGACGTCAGTCCTCTTTCGGCGGGGCCTTCGCGCGTGCGGCCCACTGGGCCGCGCGTTTCGGGTCCGCCTTCACTCCGAGCTGACCTTGGGCATAGACGTGGGAGAGCGTCTTCATGGCATTGCGGTTGCCCGCCTCGGCCGCCTTGGTCAGCCAATGCAGCGCCTTCTTGTCGTCGCGCAGGACGTCGTAGGCGCCGCTCTCGTAGCGCAGCCCCAGCTCATACTGGGCCTGGGGGTCTCCCGCCTTGGCCTTGGCGACGAGCTGATCGGCTGACTGCCGATAGACTGCGGTGGTGTCCTTGCCGGTCGCCAGCAGGATCTGCAGCAGACGATCGGCCGGTGTATGGCCCTCGGCCGCGGCCTTTTCCAGAAAGCTGCGGGCGCGTTCCTTGTCGACCGCCACGCCATAGCCCTCCATGTACATACGCCCAATCTGAAACTGCGCTTCGTGGTTGCCGGCGTCCGCGGCCTTGCCGATCCACAGGGCAGCCTGCTTGGGGTCCTTGTCGACTCCCCGCCCGTGCAGATAGGCCATGCCCAGCTTGAGCTGGGCCTCGGCGTTGTCGCGCTCGGCGGCCTGGCGCCACCAGTACACGGAGCGGGCCGGGTCGTGGTTGATGCGGCCGTCCTCATGGAAGTTGCCCATCAGCAGCTGCGCGTAGGGCTGACCTTCGCGCGCGGCGCGGCGCAGCCAATGCACCGCCTTGTCCTGATCGGGCTTCAGGCCGTAGCGGCCCTCGAGGTAGGCCAGTCCCAGCAGGAGCTGGGCGCCGGGGTCGTTGCCGTGCGCGGCATTGCGCAGCATGGCGATTTCGCTGGCGTTGTCGACCGCACCGGCACTGACGGCGGGGAGGGTGGCGGTGAGGGTGAACACGAGGGTGAGTGCAACAATGGAACGATTCATGGTTTGCCTTCGGACTGCGGTAACGAGACGTTCAGGCGCCCTTGGGCGCACGGTCGATATGATACAGCACCGCGATGAGGATGAGGGCGGCCATGACCATCAAGTGGGGTCCGAACAGCCAGAATACCAGCGGGACCGAGAAATAGTAGGCCCGCATGCCGATGCTGTAATAGCTCCCGGCCCGGTTCAGGTGGATGGCCACTTTCTCGGGCGTGATCGCCGCCGGGCGCAGGCGCGCCGGGATCGTCACCTGGTAGCCCACGTGATTGAACAGCCGCAGCGCCATGGAAAAGCTGAAAAAGGCGATGAAGAAATCCACGACCAGACACAGTAGCTTGGCCACCCACAAGCCCGGGTGCAGCGAACCGACGGCGTTGAGCATGTGCCAGCTGTCGGCGAGCTTGTCGGCCTGGCCGCTGAGAGTCAGGGTGCCGATGATGAGCAGCACCGCGGTCGAGGCCAGGAAGGTCGCCGCCATGGTCGAGTTGCGCAGCGTCTGGACGCCGAGGATGGCCGCCGACTCCTGGCTCATGATGTTGTCGACCCAGGCGCGGCGTGCCGCGCGGTTGACTGCCTGAATCGTGTAGTTCGGGTCGCGGACCAGGCGCAGGCGCAGATAGCCGTGATACAGCGCGATGACGACGATGCTGAAGGCCAACCCCAGGAGGTCGCCGGCATATTCGGTCAGGGAATAGGGCATAGGGTGTCTCGGGTGACGATGGATTATTGTATCAATCGAGTATCGCCCGCCCGCCCGGTATAGGGAAAGGGGCCAATGGGCGAAAAGCGGGGGCGGCCGTCGATTCAGGCGTCCCCGAACACCAGGGCGTCGGTGTGGCGGGCGACCATGAGATCCTCGTTGGTCGGCATGACCCGAACGGTGCACGGGGCGTCCGCGGCGGAGACGACGGGTCGGTGTTCGCCGTTGCGAGTGGGGTCGAGGCGGATGCCCAGGTGCCCGAGGTCCTCGCAGATCTCGGCGCGTACCGGTGCGGCGCGCTCGCCGATGCCGCCGGTGAACACCAGGCAGTCGAGCCCGCCCAAGGCCGCGGCGTAGGCGCCGATGGTCTTGCGGACCTGATAGCAGAACATCTCGACGGCCTGCGCGGCGTGCGGTTCGTGCTCGCGCCTCTCCAGCAGGGTCTTCATGTCGCGGCTGATGCCGGAGACACCGAGCAGCCCTGCCTCCTCGGCCGTCAGGTGTTGCAGGGATTTCGCGTCATGCCCCTGTTCGAGCAGGTGGATCACGGCGCCGGGGTCGAGATCGCCGCTGCGCGTGCCCATCATGATACCGCCGGTCGGCGTCAGCCCCATCGTGGTGTCCAGCGGCGCACCGTCGCGCACGGCGGCCAGACTGGCGCCATTGCCGAGGTGGGCGATGATCACCCGGCCGGCGGCCTTCGGGCCAAGCTCGCCGACGATGTATTCGTATGAAAGGCCGTGGAATCCGTACCGGCGCACGCCCTGGTCCCAGAGCCCGCGGGGCAGGGCCAGGCGGCGTGCCCGCTCAGGCATGCGCTGGTGAAAGGCGGTGTCGTAGCAGGCGACCTGCGGCGTTTGCGCGTAGGTGCGTGCGGCGGCCTTCATGACCGCCAATGCGCCCGGCAGGTGCAGGGGGGCGAGCGGCACCAGCGCCCCCAACGCCTCGAGCAGGCGCGCGTCTATCCGCTCCGGTGCGCTGTGGTCCACCCCGCCGTGCACCACGCGGTGCCCCACCGCGTCGGGCGCTGGCAGACCCGTTTGTTCCAGGCGTTCGAGCAGAATAGCGAGAGCGCTGCCGTGGTCTTCGACCGTACCGGGTGACTCGGGGCCGTCCGAGCGGGCGTGCCCCGGCTCCCAGCGCAGGCTCGCTTCCTCCAGGCCGATGTGTTCCACCGCGCCTGCGGCAAGGCAGCGTTCCGTCGTGCCGCGCACGTACAGGGCGAGCTTGAGCGACGAGGAGCCGCTGTTCAGGCACAGGATGTGGCGCGTCGCATTCATGCGGGGCTCATACGCGGATCGTCGCGGAATGGGAAAGCAGCATGCCGCTCAATGCTGCCACAGGATCAAATGGCACTCGCCGGGCACGTGTGCGGCCGGATGGTGGGGGACGATGCGTGCCGTGAAGTCCTCGGGCGCGCGTCCCCGGGCATTCGCATCGCTCACTTCGCCGCGGTAGACGAAGCCCTGTACGGCACCGGCGATCGGTGCGGCGGGCGTCATTGTCACCCGAACCGGGCCGGCACCATCGGCCCCTTCGTTGGATTCGGAGCGCGGCTGCGATCCTGTCGCTTCGGCGTAGAGCTCTACCTGCACGTCCTCGGGCGAGAGTTCGCCCAGGTAAACGGGCACCTCGAATCGCAGGCCGCCTTCACCCTCGGCGGTCTCCACCGGTCCGAGGTGCAGTTTGTCCCAGTGTTCGGCGAGACGCTCGTGCCAGCGGCGCAGCTCCTTGGCCAACGCGTCTTGATCGGAGCAGCGGGCGGCATAGTCGCGTGCGGCGGGCACATACCATTGGTCGGCGTATTCGGCCAGCATTCGGTTGGTGCTGAACTGTGGGGCCAGTCGCGCCATGCTCGCGCGCACGCGCGCAATCCATCCGCGCGGGACCCCGGCGGCGTCGCGATCGTAGAAGCAGGGTACGATGTCGTTCTCGAGGGTGCGATAGAGACGTTCGGCCTCGTGCTCGTCGTCCGTGTCGCGCGCCTCGGGATGGTCGTCGCTCAACGTCCAGCCCACCTCGGGCGCGAAGGCCTCGGCCCACCAGCCGTCGAGCTCCGAGAGGTTCAGGCCGCCGTTGACCAGGACCTTCATGCCGCTGGTGCCGCAGGCCTCCATCGGGCGGCGTGGCGTATTGATCCACAGGTCCACGCCCTGGACCAGTTCCTGCGCCAGGGCAATGTCGTAGTCCTCCAGGAACACGGCGCGGTGGCGCACCTCCGGGCGGTTGACGAACTCCATCCATTGCTGCACCGACCGCTTGCCCCACTGATCGGCAGGATGGGCTTTGCCGGCGATGATGAGCTGTACCGGGCGCTCGGTGTCGGTGAGCAGACGTGTCAGCCGCGCCGTGTCTTTCAACAAGAGATGGGGGCGCTTGTATTCGGTGAAGCGCCGGGCAAAACCGATGGTCAAGGCGTTGGGATCGAGCACGGTGCGCGCCTCCGTCACTGCGTCCGGGTCCGCGCCGCGCTGTCCCAAGTGTCGAGCGAGGCGCTCGCGGGCATAGCGGACGAGGTCGCGGCGCTCGTCGGCGCACAGCGCCCACAGATCCTCATCGCTGATGGTGCCGATGGCCTCTTCGAATTCGCGCGGTGGTCCCCGCCAGCGGCCCTTGCCGCAGGCCTCGGTCCACACTCGGTCCGACCACGGCGAATCCCAGGACGGCACGTGCACCCCGTTGGTGACGTGCCCCACCGGAACCTCGGCCGTCGGCCAACGCGGATAGAGAGGCTGAAAGATGTCCCGGCTGACCGCGCCGTGCAATGCGCTCACGCCATTGACCCGCGCACAGCCGCGCAGGGCAAGATAGGCCATATTGAACGGCTCACGCGCGTCGCTGGGGTTGCGACGCCCCAGCGCGAGCAGCTCCCCGACGTCGACACCGAGCTGCTGTACGTAGTCGCGAAAGTAGGCGAAGTACTTGTCGATGAGCTCGGGGGCGAAGCGATCGAAACCGGCGTCGACAGGCGTGTGGGTGGTGAAGATATTACCGGCACGCGTTGCCCACAAGGCTTCGTGGAAATCCACGCCGTGACGAACCATGTGCGTGCGGATGCGCTCGACGATGGCGAACGCGGCATGGCCTTCGTTGAGGTGACAGACGTCGGCCTCGATGCCCAGCGCTCCAAGCAAACGCCAGCCGCCCACGCCGAGCACGATCTCCTGCATCAGTCGCATCTCCGGTCCGCCGCCGTAAAGTTTGCCGGTAACGCCTCGATCAACGGGCGAGTTGAGGGGATCGTTACTGTCGAGCAGGTACAGGCTGACCCGCCCTACCTGGGCGCGCCAGACGCGCAGCAGCAGATCGCGTCCGGGCATGTGCAGTGTGATGTGCAGCCAACCGCCGCTGTCGGCCAGCACGGGCTGGATGGGCAGGCTGGTCGGTTCGTTATACGGGTAGACCTCCTGCTGCCAGCCGCTGGCGTCGATGAGCTGACGAAAGTAGCCTTCCTGATAGAGTAAACCGACAGCGATCACCGGCACGCCCACATCGCTCGCCGCCTTGAGATAGTCGCCGGCCAGTATTCCCAATCCGCCGGCGTACAGCGGCAGGGCTTCGCCGAGGCCGAATTCCATGCTGAAGTACGCCACGTTGCGAGGCGCTTGGTGTGTTTCGGCATCTTCGAAATAGCCCGGGCGCGCACCGTATTCCTGGCGCTCGCGCTCCAGGCGCGCCAGCTCCTTTCGGAAGGTTTCGTCTCGGCTGAGCTCCTCCAGGCGGTTCAGGGGCACGTCCTGCAGGAGCAGCCAGGGGTTCTTGGTGTTGTCCCAGGCATCGGCGTCGAGCATGCGCCACAGGGCATCGCCGGCATGGGTCCAGGTCCAGCGCAGATCGACGGCGAGCTCGGTGAGCGCACCGAGCCCGTCGGGCATCTCGCGCGGCAGGCAGATGCGCGTCATGATGGCGTACGCCGTGCTTCAACGTGGATGACGGGCGCTCGGGCGCTGCGGCGTATCATCGCGTCTGTCCCCATTGCCAGTTCACCACCTCCGGCAGGTCCTCGTCGTGCTCGCGAATATAGGCGTGGTGGGCCGCAAGACGCTCCTCACACAGGTCGTTGAGCCGTCCGGCCGCCTCGCCCGAGACCGCCTTGGCGCCCGCACCGAAGCGGGCGGCGTCCATGGCCAGGTGATAGCGGCTGGCATGGTTGACCACCAGCATGTCGAAGGGCGTGGTTGTCGTGCCCTCCTCCTTGTAGCCGTGCACGTGGAAGGCCGCGGCATTGGGTCGATGATGGACCACCTCGTGCACGAGACGCGGGTAGCCGTGAAAGGAGAACACGACGGGCACGTTTTGCGGGAACAGGTTGGCGTAGGTCTGTTCATCGATTCCGTGCGGATGGTCGCGCGGCGACATCAACGAGAGCAGATCGACGACGTTGACCACCCGCACGCGAAGCGAGGACAGCTCGTGGCGCAGTAGATCGGCGGCGGCCAGCGTCTCTTCGGTGGGCACGTCGCCCGCACAGGCCAGGATGATGTCGGGACGCCCCTCGTCGTTGGAGGCCCACTCCCAGGCGGAAACGCCGCGTTTGCAGTGCTCGCGTGCCTGCTCGAGCGTCAGCCACTGCGGGTGCAACTGTTTGCCGGCGACGATCAGATTGACGTGGTCGCGACTGCGAAGACAGTGGTCGACGACCGAGAGCAGGCAATTGGCATCGGGCGGAAGATAGACACGGGCGACAGTGCGTTTTTTGTTCGCCACGGTATCCAGGAAGCTCGGTACCTGATGGCTGTAGCCGTTGTGGTCCTGGCGCCACACGTGTGAGGTAAGCAGGTAGTTCAGCGAGGCGAGCGGTTTGCGCCACGGAACGTCGCGCGAGACCTTCAGCCATTTGGCATATTGGTTGAGCATAGAGTCGATGATGGGGATGAAGGCCTCGTAGCAGGCGAACAGGCCGTGGCGTCCGCTGAGCAGATAGCCCTCAAGCCAGCCCTGACAGTTGTGTTCGCTGAGCACCTCCATGACGCGCCCGCCGGGCGAAAGGTATTCGTCGGTGCTCACCATCGGCCATTGGAAGGCGCGCTCGGTGGCCTCGAAGATCGCATCCATGCGGTTGGAGGTGGTCTCGTCGGGGCAGAAGAAGCGAAAGTTGGCCGCCTCCTCGTTGTTGCGAAAGACGTCTCGGACGAATGCCCCGGCTACCCGGGTCGCCTCGGCCTGCACCGCTCCCGGTGCGGGGATCTCCAGCGCGTAGTCCGAGTAGTCGGGCAGGTCGAGATCGCGCAGCAACTGGCCGCCGTTGGCATGCGGGTTCATGCCTATACGTCGATCGCCGACCGGGCAGATGGCCAGTGTCTCGGGCTGGGGATTGCCTTGTGCGTCGAACAGCTCCTCCGGACGGTAGGAGCGCAGCCAGTGCTCCAGGGCCGTCAGGTGTTCGGTGTTGTTGGCGGCATCGGTGAGCGGGACCTGATGCGCGTGGTAGGTGCCCTCCACGGGGTGGCCGTCGACCAGCTTGGGCCCGGTCCAGCCCTTGGGTGTGCGCAGAATGAGCATGGGCCAGCGCGGCCGCGTGATGCGCTCGCCCCGCCGGGCGCGCTCCTGAATGTCGCGAATACCGTGATAGGCCCAGTCCATCGCCTGCCACATTGCCGGGTGCATCTTCTGCGGATCATCGCCCGACACGATGCTTACGTCATAGCCGTAGCCGTGGAACAGTGCGATCAGCTCGTCGTCGTCGAGTCGTGCCAGCAGGCTGGGTCCGGAGAGCTTGTAGCCGTTGAGGTGCAGGATCGGCAGCACCGCGCCGCAGGTCACCGGGTCGAGATACTTGTTCGAGTGCCAGGCCGCGCCGAGCGGGCCGGTCTCCGCCTCGCCGTCGCCCACGATGCAGGCGACGATGAGATCGGGGTTGTCAAACGCGGCACCGAAGGCATGGGCGAGGGAATAGCCCAACTCGCCGCCTTCGTGCAGGGCGCCGGGCGTTCCCGGGTTGAGATGACTGGGCACGCCGCCCGGCCAGGAGAACTGGCGCGTCAATTGACGCGCACCGCTCAAGCCGTGGGCGAGTGCCGAGTCATGCTCGCCGAGAGCGCCTTCGAGGTAAAGGTTGGCGAGGATGGCAGGTGCGCCGTGGCCGGGACCATCGACCAGCAGCACGGAGCAGTCCTCGTCCTGAATCAGGCGATTGAGGTGGGCGTAGATCAGGTTCTGGCCGGGCTGGGTGCCCCAGTGACCCAGCAGACGGGGCTTGATGTGCTCGCGGCGCAGGGGCTCTTGCAGCAGCGGATTGTCGCGCAGGTATAGCTGGGCGGCGCCGAGATAGTTAGCGGCGCGCCAGTACCGGTCGATCTGCTCCAGCCGCCGGGCCATGTGCCCGCCGCGGTTGGCGGTCGATTCGCTCTTGGCATGCGCGGTGCGGGGAGTCATATCAGCCTCCTTGGCCGTCGCTGGACGGCGTTGATTCGGTTGACGGGCCCCATGGTATTCGCCGGGCCCGGGAAACGGTGCCGTAGCGCGGCAGTCCGACGACGCGCCGCGGGCCGGTCAGTGTCTGTCGTCCCGCTCGTGTTCGAACAGCGAGCGGCGGACGAAGCTCAGGAAACGGTGATGGCGGCGCGCGCCGAAGTCGAGGTGGCGATAGACCATCAGCTTCGCGGCATCTTCGATCAGGATCCAGACCAGGGCGTAAGCCCAGACAAAGCCCACGTAGCGCCAGGGGATGGCCGGGACGAACCAGCCAAAGCCCACGATCATCGCAGCCAGGACCTGGGTGCTCACCACAGCCGTGAGCAGCTTGGCCGCGGGATAGGGTTTGGTGAAAAACGGGCGCCGGGTACGCGCCACGAACAGCGTCAGGTGCCCGGCAACGACCAGCTTCAGAAAGATGATCGACTGGAGCTGGGCATGTCCGACCTTCAGCCAGGACTCGGCGATCACCAACAGGCCGAAGGTCTCGATGACGCCGACACCGCCGAGCACGGTCGCAATAGTGAGCACCCGGCGCATGTTCCAGCGCACGGGACGCGGATCGAGCCAGGTGTTGTCGGCGGCGATGGTCATGATGGGCAGATCGTTGAGCAGGGCCAGCAGGATGATCATGATCGCCGTGATCGGATAGAAGTCATAGACCAGCATCGCGAGCACGATGAATATCATGATGCGGATGGTTTCGGTGATGCGGTAGATCGCATAGGAGTTCATGCGCTCGAAGATGCGCCGCGCCTCCTCGACGGCCGATACGATCACCGACAGGCCGGGTGCGGTGAGCACCAGATCCGCTGCCGCGCGTGCCGCGTCGGTGGCGCCCGAGACGGCGATACCCACGTCCGCCTGCTTGAGCGCCGGTGCGTCGTTGACGCCGTCGCCGGTCATACCGACCAGGTGATTGCGTGACTGCAGAGCCTGAACGATGGAGAACTTGTGCTCCGGGAAAACCTCGGCGAAGCCGTCGGCCACCTCGACGTCGCGGGCGATGTCGCGGGGTTCGGCCTGCTCGCCGGTCTTCAGGGCGCTGGCTGGCAGGATGTTGTGCCCGAGGTTCAGGTGAGTGGCGGTCTCGCGGGCGATGGCTCGGTTGTCGCCCGTGATCATCTTGACCTTCACGCCGTGGGCCTCGGCCTGCTCGATAGTTTGCGCAGCATCGTCGCGCGGGGGATCGTAGAGCGGTAGCAGACCGAGGAAACTCCAGTGTTCACCGTCATCGCTGCGCGCCACCCCGAGGGTGCGATAGCCGCGTTCGGCAAAGTCGTCGACCTGGCTTTCGATTCGCTCGCGTGCCGCGGCGTCCGGGGCGCTCAGATCGAGGATCACTTGAGGCGCGCCCTTGGTGACGCTGAAACGCTCGCCGTGGGCGCTGTCGTGAACGCGCGCCTCGCTGCGCTTTTGTACCGGATCGAAAGGCGTGAAGTGATCCAAGGCAAAGGCCTGCAGTCGGGACGGGTCCGACAGCCCGTTCACGACCGCCTGATCGATGGCATCGCCCCCGTCAGTTCGGCTGGCCAGCGCGGCCGCGAGTACCAAGTCCTGGGCGGCCAGGCCCTTTTCGGAGACGGGGTCGCCGAGCGTGAGGGCGTTCTTGGTCAGAGTGCCGGTCTTATCCGAGCACAGGATGTCCATGCCGGCCATTTCCTCGATCGACTCCAGCCGCGCCACGATGGCTTTCATGTGCGACAGGACCACTGCACCGACGGCCATGGTCACGGACAGGACCGCCGGCATGGCCACGGGGATGGCCGCCACCGTCAGGATCAGCGCGAACTGCACCAGCTCGAGCAGGGGTTGCTGGCGGTAGAGCATCACGACGACCAGCAGCCCGATCAAGCCCAGGGTGATGTAGATGAGGTAATCGCCGATGGTGAGCACGGCGTGTTGAAAATGCGAGACGGTCTTGGCGGTATCGACCAGCTTGGCGGTCTTGCCGAAGTAGGTATTGGCACCGGTCGCCGTGACCACACCGAGCATCTCGCCTTGTTTGACGGCCGATCCGGAATAGACGGCTTGGCCGACTTCGCGCTGCACGGGCAGCGACTCGCCGGTCAGGGCGGACTGGTCGACGCTCAGGTAGTCGCCGTCGAACAGAACGATGTCGGCGGGAATGATATCGCCGAGGCGCAGGCGCACGACGTCGCCGGGCACGAGCTCGCGGGCGGGGACCTCCTGCCATTTGTCGTCGCGGCGGGCGCGGGCGCGCAGGGCGAGGCTCTTACGCAGCTGCTCGATGGCGTTGCCCGCGTTGTATTCCTGGTAGAAACCGACCGCGGCATTGAACACGAGGAGCACCAGGATGATGACCAGATCGGCCCAATGCTGCAGGGTGGCCGAGAGGATGGCCGCCACTTCGATCATCCAGGGAATGGGCCCCCAGAAGTAACCGAGGAACTTGACCAGGGGCGAGACGCGGTGCTCCTCCAGGACATTGTAGCCCGTGCGCGCCAGGCGCTCGGCGACCTGCGTGCTGGATAGGCCCTGCGGGCCGCTTCCCAGGCGGTCGAAGACCTCGGTTGGATTGGAGCTCGGCTGACCTTCAGTGTCGGACACGACGCGATCCATCACGGCGAACGGAGACGACTATAAGCATAGCAACACCATACCCATGCTTTCGCAGGATCTATGCCAAATTGTGTGGGTTTCTGGCTTTCCGACAAGTGACTGTTTCCCCGAGTAAACCGACGACCGCGCCCATTGCCGGTCGGTATCGGGGCACCAAGACGGCTGACGGGCACGGGGGATTTGGCCCGGGGATCGGGGCATTGCCACCAATGCCCGCCGGTCAGTGGGCGAGCAGGTAGCGGGCGCCAACCGACAGCAGCGGCACCGCTGCGCGCTGTACGTACCGATTCAGACTCAGCGGCTTGAGGATCATTTTGGCGGCCATCCGATACGGGTAGTGGGGCCGCGCCAGGTTCATGACCAGACGGCGGCTGGCGCGATAGTCGCGCCGACCGAAACGCTCGATGCCGTGCGCGGCCGTGATCACGTGCTTGAACGCGACGTAGGCGTCTTCGTCGTCGACCTCGCGCAGGCGCGAGGCCAGGGTACGAAAGACCTGCGGGCGCGATAGCGATTCGCGTTCGTTGTAGCGGCGAAAGTAACGATAGAAGTATTTGTAGTGACGGACCTCGTCGGCCCGAATGCGACCCGCCAGGTCCGTCAGTACCGGCTCGGGGCTGACGCGCTCGATGACCGTGTAGTAGCTCGCGGTGCCGGTTTCCACGACGCAGCGGGCCGCCAGCTCCAGGGCGCGCGTGGGGCCGAGCAGCTCCGTTTTGCACAGCGGCGAATAGTCGGCGTAGAAGGCCGCGAAGGCGCCGTCCCAGTCGAAGGCGGGCCAGGCGGCGCGCACGTAACGGCGCAGCGCATGGCCGTGCTGGACCTCTTCGCGTTCCCAGCGCGAGCTCAGCCAGTCCTGCAACTCGTCATCGCCGTCGAAGTATTCGATCAGGTTGCGTGTATACAGGTCCGAGGCGATTTCGACGAATGAGGCGCCGGCCACCAGATACAGCAGCGCGGGCTCGCCGTCGAGGCGCCTTGGATCGACAGCCGCGTAATCGATGTCGTCGAGTGTCCAATGACCCTCCGGGGGGTGGGGCGGGTCGATGGGCGCATGGAAGCTCGGTGTCTCTGGATTAGGATCGTCCGTCGGGTTCATAGCTTGTCCTTCGCAGTTTTCATGCCAAGACTTCAATCCCCCTTGTTAAGCGTTGCCCCGGCTCGCGCGGGCGTCAAGGGGGGAACACGGTGCGGCCCGAGTGGGCCATTGCCAACGCGCTGCCGCGTGACCGCCCCGCCGCCGCTCAAGACTCGTCTCCCGGCCGGTCCGACGGCAGCGTCGGGGTGAGCCAGTTGCGCCCGTCGCGGGCCACCAGCGCTTCGGCCGCCTCGGGACCCCACGTGCCGCTGCGGTAGTTCGGAAAGTCCGCCGCGGGGTTGCCGGACCACACGTCCAGGACGGGCATCAACAGGCGCCAGGCGGCCTCCACTTGGTCGGAGCGCATGAACAGGGTCGCATCGCCGATCATCACGTCCCACAACAGAGTCTCGTAGGCGTCGGGCGTGGGAACATTGAAGGCCTCGGCGTAGCTGAAGCGCATGTCGACCGGTCGCAGGCGCAGCTGCGAGCCCGGTTCCTTGGCCATGAACTTCAGGACGATGCCCTCGTGAGGCTGGAGTTGAATGACCAGTCGTACGGGTTGGGCGTTCAGGCCGACGGACGCCGGGAAGGCGCGATGCGGTACGTCGCGAAAGCGGATGGATATCTCGGAGACCGCCGCCGCCATGCGTTTGCCGGTACGCAGGTAGAAGGGCACGCCTTGCCAGCGCCAGTTGTCGACCTGCAGTTTGAGGGCGGCGTAGGTCTCCGTGTTTGAACGATCGTCCACCCCGGGTTCATCGCGATAGCCGGTCACGGCGGTGCCTTCTATCCAGCCCGAGGCGTACTGGCCGCGGGCGGCGAGCTGGGAGACTTCGTCGCGGTCGACGGGACGCAGGGCGTGCATGACATCCATCTTGCGGTCGCGAATGTCGTCCGCGTCGTAGGCGACGGGCGGCTCCATCGCGACCAGGCACAGCAGCTGCAGCAGATGATTCTGCACCATGTCGCGCAGGGCTCCGGCCTTCTCGTAGTAGGGCGCGCGGTGTTCAACGCCCAGCGTTTCGGCCACGGTGATGGCCACGTGGTCGACATAGCGGCGGTTCCAGATGGGCTCGAAGATGGGATTGGCGAAGCGCATGGCCATGATGTTCTGCACCGTCTCCTTGCCGAGAAAGTGATCGATGCGGAAGATCTGCGATTCCTGAAAGTGGTGCGTCAACGCCGAATTGATTTGCCTGAACGAGTCGAGGTCGTGACCCAGCGGCTTTTCCACGACGATTCGGGCCCCTTTGCGGTCGCGCGCGAGCCCGGCCTCGCCGAGTCCCTGCGCGATGGGGCCGAACAGACTCGGCGGCGTCGCCATATAGAAAACATATTCGGTTTTATCGTGTGCAGAAGCGTCCGGTCCCTGCAGACGATGCCTCAGGTTGTTGAATGCCTGCTTGTCTTTCAAGTTCATCTGCAAATAGTCTACCCGTTCCGAGAACCGGTCCCAGTCCTCCTGCGCCGGTTTGCCCGTGCGCGAATAGGCGGCGACACCCTCGTGCAGGCGAT
>DATFLL010000039.1:0-110123 GCA_035267785.1 Gammaproteobacteria bacterium
CCCCGCTGGCCGCGGCGGCGCTGTCTGTACCGCCGGTCGGGATTTCGTCCAGCGCCTCGACCATGAGTTCCTCGGGAACGCCATCCACCGAGATGTGATAAGGGCGTTGCTCCTGGGTGCGGTGTCCCGTGCCCGTCACCTTGATGTGATAGGTCTCGCCGTGCAGGGTGACGTTGAATTCGGTGGCCGCCATGTGCGCCTCGCCGCTCGAATCCGGTATCGGCTCCAGCGGCTCGGGATGCAGGCTGCCCAGGGCCCGGTGCTCGAGGAACTCGCGCCCGATGTCGGGGAACATGGCGTAGGTCAGCACGTCCTCCTCGGACTTGGCCAGCTCGCCGATCTCCTCGCGCAGATTCTCCATCTCGGGTTCAAGCAGATCGGCCGGGCGAACTTCGATAACGTCTTCGTTGCCGATGGCCTGCTGGCGCACCATGGCGTTGACTTCGCCGGGCGGACGCCCGTAGCGGCCCTGCAGGTAGAATTTCACCTCGTTGGTGATGTTCTTGTAGCGCTTGCCGGTGAGTACGTTGAGCACCGCCTGGGTCCCGACGATCTGCGACGTAGGCGTGACCAGGGGCGGGTAGCCGAGGTCCTCTCGTACGCGGGGAATCTCGTCCAGGACGTCGTTCATGCGGTTGAGCGCACCCTGTTCCTTGAGCTGATTGGACAGGTTGGAGATCATCCCGCCGGGGACCTGGTTGACCTGTACGCGCGTATCCAGGCCGGTAAATTCACTTTCGAACTGGTGGTACTTCTTGCGCACCTCGCGGAAGTAGAAGCCGATTTCCTGCAGCTTTTCCAGATCGAGTCCGGTGTCGTAGTCGGTGCCTCGAAAGGCGGCCACCATGGATTCGGTCGGCGCATGGCTGGTGCCGCCCGCGAAGGCCGAGATGGCCGTATCGATGCCCGCCGCGCCGTTCTCGGCGGCCTTGAATTGACATATCGCCGACAGGCCCGAGGTCGCATGGGAATGTACGTGCACGGGCACCTCCAGCGCGTCGACCAGCGCGCGCACGAGCTCCCCGGAAATCGCGGGGGTGAGCAGGCCGGCCATGTCCTTGATGGCCACGCTGTCGCAGCCCATGGCCTGTAGCTCCTTGCCCTGCTGGACGAACTGCTCGATGGTGTGTACCGGGCTGGTGGTGTAGCAGATGGCACCCTGGGCGTGCTTGCCGGACTCCTTGACGGCCTCGACGGACACGCGCAGATTGCGCAGGTCGTTGATGGCGTCGAAGATGCGGAAGATATCGATGCCGTTTTCGGCGGCGCGCTTCACGAACTCACGCACCACGTCGTCGGAATAGTGCCGGTAACCGAGCAGGTTCTGGCCGCGCAGCAGCATTTGCAGGCGCGTGTTGGGCAGTGCCTCGCGCAGCTGGCGCAGACGCTCCCAGGGATCTTCCTTCAGGAACCGGACGCAGGCGTCGAACGTCGCACCGCCCCAGACCTCGAGTGAATAAAAGCCGATACTGTCCAGACGCTCGCAGATGGGCAGCATGTCTTCGGTGCGCATGCGCGTGGCGATGAGCGATTGGTGGGCGTCGCGCAGAATCGTATCGGTGATCTTCAGTGCGGGCATGTTGGGCCTTATTGGTCAGTACGCCAGTGTCGTTTGCAGAGGCTTTGGAATGGTTGTGGTAAACGGGGCCTACAGGCCGCTCGCCGCGGCCAGGGCAGCGCCGATGGCGGCGGCGACCTCGCGGCTGGAACGATGAACCGAATATTCGGTGAGCTCGGGGTGCTGCTCCACGAAGCTGGTGTCGAAACGCCCGCTTTGAAATTCCGCCGATTTCAGTATCTCCAGGTGATACGGGATGGTCGTCTTTACGCCGAAGACGCCGATATCGCGCAGCGCCCGTACCGATCGGTCGATCAGCGTGTCCCAATCCGGTGCCCAGACGATTAGTTTGGCACACATGGAATCGTAATAGGGTGGAATCTCATAACCGGTATAAATGGCGGCGTCGGTCCGTACTCCCGGTCCGCCCGGGGCGAAATACCGCGTGATGCGCCCGAAGCTCGGCAGGAAACCGTTCTTCGGGTCCTCGGCGTTGATGCGAAACTCCATGGCGTAACCGCGACGTTGCACGTCGGTCTGCTCGAAGCCCAGGCGAAGCCCCGCGGCAATGCGGATCTGCTCGCGCACGATGTCCAGCCCCGTGATCTGCTCGGTGACCGGATGCTCGACCTGCAGGCGAGTGTTCATCTCCATGAAATAGAAATTGTCCTCGTCGTCCATCAGGAACTCGACGGTCCCCGCGTTTTTATAGCCGGCGGCCTTGGCGGCCCGCACGGCCAGATCGCCGATGTATTGGCGCTGCTCGTCGTTGAGCTGGGGGGAGGGCGCAATTTCGATCAACTTCTGATGGCGGCGCTGAATGGAGCAGTCGCGTTCGAACAGGTGGACGACGTTGCCGTGGCCGTCGGCGAGGATCTGCACCTCGATGTGCCGCGGGCTGGCGACGTATTTCTCGAGAAAGACCTCGGCGCTGCCGAAGGCCTTGGAGGCCTCGGAGATGACCCGCTCGTAGTTGCGCTTGAGGTCCTGGGCGTTGTCGCAGCGCCGGATGCCCCGGCCGCCGCCGCCGGAGGTGGCCTTGAGCATAACGGGGTAGCCGATCTCATCGGCCAGGGTCAGCGCCTCGTCCAGGCTGGCGAGATTGCCTTCGCTGCCCGGGGTAACGGGGATTCCCGCTTCGATCATGGTGCGCCGCGCCTCGGTCTTGTCGCCCATATTCCGAATGACTGAGGCGTCCGGTCCGATGAAGTACACGCCGCGCCGGGCGCAGATCTCGGCAAAATCGGCGTTTTCCGACAGGAAACCGTAGCCCGGGTGCAGGGCGTCACAGCCGGTGGCCACGGCCAGATTGACCAGGCGGTGCCCGTTGAGATAGCCGGCGACGGTATCCGGGCCGAGGCTGTAGGCCTCGTCCGCCTTCTTGACGTGCAGGGCGTGGCGGTCGGCCTCGGCGTAGACGGCGACGGAGCGGATGCCCATCTCGGCACAGGCACGTGCAATTCGCACGGCGATTTCGCCGCGATTGGCGATGAGGATTTTCTTTATCATTGGGCGCCCGCGCATGTTTGGATTGTGTGGGTGGCGACACGGAGACGACCCACCGACAGCGGTAGAGTATCTCTTACGGAAAAGGCCCTACGGTGTCAAGGCGAAGGCTCGAACAATGACATGGAAGCGGCGGATTTAACAAGCATTTTTCCTTTGACACATTATGTGCGCCCGCCTACTATAGGCGGCTTATGTTGGAACGTCTGCCGGCCCGGATTGACCCGTTTCGGTTCGCCGAAGGGCGGCGGATGGTCCACGGCGGCTTGCCCCTGGCGGGGCTCGCCCGGCTGGCACCGCTGCTGGCCTCGGCGGAGGGCGCGCTTGAGGTCGCACTGGAGTTCGGTGTCGACGACCTGGGTATCCGCTTCGTGCAGGGGACGGTCAGGGGCGAGCTCGAGCTGAGCTGTCAGCGCTGTCTGGAACCGATGGCCTGGCCGGTCGATGTAGAATTGGCCTGCGCGTTGGTGCGCTCCGAAGAGGAGGGCGATCGATTGCCGGCGGCGTACGAGCCGCTGCTCATCGAGTCGGTACCCATTGTGCTGGCCGATGTCATCGAAGACGAGTTGTTGCTGTCCCTGCCGCAGGTGCCGATGCACCCGGAAAATGAGTGTCCCGCGGCTGAGCTGGTCCAGAGGGAATCGGCCGATACGGGGTCGGGGACCGAGGAAACCGGCGAGCGGGAAAACCCGTTCGCCGCGCTGTCCGAGTGGAAGCGCAAGAGCGATTGAATTTTAGAGCGATACACAGATACGAGGCATATCATGGCTGTTCAACAGAATCGTAAATCTCCCTCCAAGCGCGGGATGCGCCGGGCCCACGACGCCCTGTCCCGCCCGACCCTGTCGATCGAGCCGACTACGGGAGAGACCCACCGCCGTCATCACATCAGCGCGGACGGCTACTATCGCGGCCGCAAGGTCCTCGCCGGAAAGGGCGAGTAACCGCATCGATCTGGTAGTCCCGGCCGCGCGGCGGGTTGGGCCAGTGCCCACCCGCGTGCCCGCATCCGCGGCACAACGCGCCTCCCGGCCGGGTGATTCCTACTACAGACGTGTCGCAGGCGGCCATGGAAGCCACAACAACAATTGCCCTTGATGCGATGGGTGGCGACCACGGTCCGTCGGTCGTCGTGCCCGCTGCGCTCAAGGCTCTCGACCACAATCCGAACCTCAAGCTGATCCTCGTCGGCGACGAGGCCGTGCTGAATCAGACCCTCAGCGAGAACCGTCGTTCGCCCGGCGAGCGCCTGATGGTCCATCACACGACCCAGGTCGTGGGTATGGACGAGCTGCCCTCGCAGGCCCTGCGCGGGAAAAAGGACTCGTCCATGCGGGTGGCCATCAACCTGGTCAAGGACGGCACGGCCCAGGCCTGTGTCAGCGCCGGCAATACCGGGGCGCTGATGGCCACGGCACGCTACGTGCTCAAGACCCTGCCCGGGGTCGACCGCCCCGCCATCTGTACCTCTTTGCCCACCATCAAGGGTCATACCCACGTGCTGGATCTGGGGGCCAATGTCGACTCCACCGCCGATCACCTGTTCGAGTTCGCGGTCATGGGCTCGGTGCTCACTCGCGCCGTGGACAATATCGAGCGCCCGAGCATTGGGCTGCTGAACATCGGCGCCGAGGAGATCAAAGGCAACGAGCGGGTCAAGGAAGCCGCCCGGCTGCTGCACGAGGCCGATCTCAACTACATTGGCTTCATCGAGGGTGACGGCATCTATCTGGGCGAGGCCGACGTCGTAGTCTGCGACGGGTTCGTGGGCAACGTCATGCTCAAGACCACGGAGGGTGTGGCCAAGATGATCGCCCACTACATGCGCCAGGAATTTCGTCGCAACCTGCTGACCAAGTTTGCCGGACTGATCGCACTGCCGGTGTTGCGCGCCTTCCGCAAACGCATCGACCCCCGCTCCTACAACGGTGCGAGCCTGGTCGGGCTGCAGGGGATCGTCATCAAGAGCCACGGTAGCGCCGATGCGCATGCATTCGCCGCGGCCATCCGTGAGGCGGTGATCGAGGTCAAGAAGAACGTGCCCGAGCGCATCAGTCGTCGCCTGGAGACGTTCCTGGTTGAAAGGCGGGCAGGGTGATCTATTCACGCATTCAAGGGACGGGCGGCTACGTCCCGGACAAGGTACTGACCAACGCCGATCTCGAGCGCATGGTCGAAACCTCCGACGAGTGGATCACCGACCGCACGGGCATCAAGACACGCCACATCGCCGCCGACGGGCAGACCACCTGCGATCTCGCCGAGGCGGCTGCCCGCCGGGCGATCGAGGCCGCCGGCATCGAAGCGAGCGACATCGACCTCATCGTGGTGGCCACCACCACCCCCGACCGCATATTTCCCAGCACGGCCTGCCTGCTGCAGCAGCGCCTCGAGGTCCACGGCTGCGCGGCCTTCGACGTTCAGGCCGTGTGTACCGGTTTCGTCTACGCGCTGGGCGTGGCCGACAAATTCGTGCGCACCGGCGCCGCTCGTTGCGCGCTGGTGGTCGGTGCCGAGACACTGTCGCGCATCATCGACTGGACTGATCGGGGCACCTGCGTGCTCTTCGGTGACGGAGCGGGGGCCGTAATCCTTACGGCCAGCGACGAGCCCGGCATCCTGTCGACGCACCTGCATGCCGACGGCCAATACAAGGAGCTGCTGACCGTACCGGCCGGCGTCTCCGAGCACCCCGAGCGCTTTCACGCCGGTGAAGCGACGATCGAGATGAAGGGCAACGAGGTGTTCAAGATGGCCGTGAACACGCTGGGACGTATTGTAGACGAGACGCTGGCCACCAATCAGCTCAAGAAGTCCGATATCGACTGGCTGGTCCCGCACCAGGCCAATATCCGCATCATTGCGGCCACGGCCAAGAAGCTGAAGATGTCGATGGACCGGGTCGTGGTCACGGTCGGCGAGCACGGCAACACCTCGGCGGCCTCGGTACCGTTGGCGATGGATGTGGCCGTTCGCGACGGGCGAATCAAGCGGGGCGACACGCTGCTGCTCGAGGCATTCGGCGGCGGCTTCACCTGGGGCTCGGCCTTGCTCAAATTCTGAACGGCCCGCCGCGTCGTTGGATCGGGCCGCCAAACTACTTTAAGTATACTTGGTAACTGTTTATGTCTATTGGGATTATTTTTCCAGGTCAAGGTTCGCAATCGGTCGGGATGATGGCCGAGCTTGCCGCTGAATTCCCGCAGGTCGGGGAGACCTTTGCCGAGGCGTCGACCGAGCTGGGCTACGACCTGTGGGAAGTCGTGCAAAGCGGTCCCGTCGAGCGCCTCAACAGCACGGACGTGACCCAGCCCGCCATGCTCGCTGCCGGGGTGGCGACCTGGCGTGTGTGGCAGGCCGAGGGCGGCGCGTCGCCCGCCGTCATGGCCGGACACAGCCTGGGCGAGTACACCGCATTGGTTTGCGCCGGGGCGCTCGCCTTCTCGGACGGTGTGCGGCTGGTGGCCGAGCGCGGCCGCCTCATGCAGGCGGCCGTACCGGCGGGCGAGGGAGCCATGGCGGCGATCCTCGGCCTGGACGACGACACCGTGCGCCGCGTGTGCGCCGAGGCGGCGCAGGGCGAGGTCGCTTCAGCGGTGAACTTCAACTCTCCGGGCCAGGTCGTGGTTGCCGGTCATGCCGGCGCGGTTGATCGCGCCGTGGCTTTGGCCAAGGAGGCCGGTGCCAAGCGCGCGGTCGTACTGCCCGTGAGCGTTCCGTCGCATTGCGCGCTGATGAGCGAAGCAGCCGAACAACTGGCCAAGCGCCTGCGCGACGTCGTGTTTCAGGCGCCGGCCGTGCCAGTCATCAACAACGTGGACGTCGCCAGCCCCGCTTCGGCGGACGCCGTTCGCGACGCGCTGGCGCGCCAGCTCCATCAGCCTGTGCGCTGGGTCGAAGTCATTCAGGCCATGGCCGCGCGCGGCGTGGACCGGGTCATCGAATGCGGCCCCGGCAAGGTGCTGGTCGGTCTGAACAAGCGCATCGACAAGACCATGTCCGTGCAGGCGGTGTTCGATCCGGCGAGCCTGCAAGAGGCGCTGGCGAGCGCCGCGGCGACGGCGACGGCCTGATCGGGCAGGCTCAACGCATTCGAACCTAGGGGAGATACACCTATGCCGCTCAAAGACGAGGTCGCCTTCATCTCCGGCGCCAGCCGTGGAATCGGCCAGGCCATCGCCCTGGAGTTGGGGCGCCAGGGTGCCGTGGTCGTCGGGACCGCCACTTCAGAAAATGGTGCAGAAAGCATCTCCAACTATCTGAAAGAAAACAACATAAAAGGTTATGGTCTGGCCCTGGACGTAACCGACCCGGGGAGCATCGAGGCCTGCCTGAAGCAGACCGAGGCCGATCACGGCGCTCCCACCATCCTGGTCAATAACGCCGGGATCACGCGCGACAATCTGCTGATGCGGATGAAGGACGAGGAGTGGGGTGCCATCATCGATACCAATCTATCCTCGGTCTTCCGCCTGTCGCGCGCCTGTCTGCGTGCCATGATGAAGGCGCGCAAGGGCCGCATCATCAGCATCGCCTCGGTGGTCGGCGCAACCGGCAATCCCGGACAGTCGAACTACGCGGCGGCCAAGGCGGGCATCATGGGCTTCACCAAGTCGCTCGCCCGCGAGGTCGGCTCGCGCGGGATCACGGTCAATGCCGTGGCTCCGGGCTTCATCGACACCGACATGACCCGTGCGCTGCCCGAGGAGCAGCGCCAGGCGCTGCTGGGCCAGATTCCCCTGGGCCGCCTCGGCCAGCCCGGGGAGATCGCCCAGGCGGTGGCCTTTCTCGCATCGCCCGCGGCGGCCTATATCACGGGCTTGACCCTGCACGTCAACGGCGGCATGTACATGGGCTGAGGGCAGTGCCCAACGCCGTGACAAATTGCATATTTATCAGTCAAGTCAAATAGTTATAGCTTTATGTAATCAACCGGGCCGGCAGGGGTGTTTTTTCTAGCATCTTGTAGATGTTTCCCATAAAATACCGGCCCCATGCGCAAGCTCTAATCTTGGGAGGATTAAACCGACATGAGCAGTGTGGACGAACGCGTCAAGAAAATCGTGGTGGAACAGCTGGGCGTAAAAGAAGAAGAGGTGACGAACGAAGCCTCCTTCGTCGATGATCTTGGCGCCGATTCACTGGACACCGTTGAGCTCGTGATGGCCCTGGAAGAAGAGTTCGAGACGGAGATCCCGGACGAAGAGGCCGAGAAGATTACTACCGTTCAGCAGGCAATCGACTACATCAATAAGCACAGCAACTAAGCTGCTGGACAACCGCAGGGGCCGCTGAACCACGTTAAGTGGTTGCGGCCTTTTGTTTTTCGGTGTCCACCGGCCGTACGAGAGGACAGTCCCGTGACTAAGCGTCGCGTCGTCATTACCGGTCTGGGCATGGTGGGCCCGGTCGGTCTGAGCGTCCCGGAATCCTGGGACAACATCCTGGCGGGCAAGAGCGGTATCGCGCCCATCGAACACTTCGACGTGAGCGCGTTCCCGACGCGCTTCGGCGGATCGGTGCGCGGCTTCGATGTCACCACCATCATGTCGGCCAAGGACGCGCGCAAGATGGACCCGTTTATCCACTACGGCATCGCTGCCGGCAAGGAGGCCATCGAAGACGCGGGGCTCGAGATCAACGACGAGACGGCCGAGCGCATCGGTGTTGCCATCGGCTCGGGCATCGGCGGCGTCGGCGGCATCGAAAAGGGTTACGACGCCTATCTGGCGGGCGGTCCGCGCAAGATCTCCCCGTTCTTCGTCCCCGCCAACATCATCAACATGATCTCGGGCAATCTGTCGATCATGTTCGGGCTCAAGGGCCCCAATATCGCGCTGGTCACCGCCTGCGCCACCGCAACCCACAGCATCGGCGATGCCGCGCGCATCATCGAATACGGCGATGCCGATGCGATGGTGGCCGGCGGCGCCGAGTTCGCCACGACCCCCACCGGCCTCGGCGGCTTCTGCGCCGCTCGCGCCTTGTCCACGCGCAACGACGATCCGTCGGGCGCCAGCCGTCCCTGGGACCGCGATCGCGACGGATTCGTACTGAGCGACGGTGCCGGCGTGGTGGTGCTCGAGGAGTACGAATACGCCAAGCGCCGCGGCGCCAAGATCTATGCCGAGGTTATCGGTTACGGTATGAGCGGCGATGCCTATCACATGACCTCGCCGGCCGAAAACGGCGACGGCGCGCGGCGCTGCATGCTAGCGGCGATGCGCAACGCCGGCGTCAATCCGGAGGAGGTCGACTACATCAACGCGCACGGTACCTCGACCCAGGCCGGCGACAAGGCCGAGGTGGCCGCGACCAAGGCCGCCTTCGGCGATCGTGCCTACAAGGTCGCGGTGAGCTCCACCAAGTCCATGACCGGCCACCTGTTGGGAGCGGCCGGCGGCATCGAGGCGGTGTTCACCGCGCTCGCCATCCGCGATCAGGTCGCGCCGCCGACTATCAACATCGAGAACCCGGACCCTGCGTGCGATCTGGACTTCGTCCCGAACACGGCACGCCAGATGAAGATCGATGTGGCCATGTCCAACTCCTTCGGCTTTGGCGGCACCAATGCCACGCTGGTGCTGCGACGGCCGAGCTGATCGAATCGCCTCGGGGACGCCGCGCGCTGCCGGCGGACCCCGGGCATCCTTCGACCATCATTACTATGAGCGCCGCCCCCGTCCTACGCCGTGTGTCGGGCTGCATCGATCTGCTCGCGATTCATCGCCGGGATCCCGACTACTATCCCTTCCTGCTCGAGAGCGTCGCTCGCGGCGGGCCCCAGGCCCGCTACGACATCCTGTTCGCTGCGCCCGGTGCACACCTGATTCTGGACGAGCAGGGTGGGCTGACGGGCGCGGGGTCCGGGCAGGGTGACGCGGATTTCCTGGACGCTCTGGATCGGTGGCTGGAGGCCGAGTCGGCTTCGAGCCCGGGGCACGGCGACCGGCCTCTCAATGACGCGGTACCGTTTCGCGGCGGCTGGTTCATCTACCTGGGCTACGAATTGGCCGGCCAGCTCGAGCCGCGTCTGCGCCTGCCGGGACGCGCGGCGGCGGATCCGGCCCTGCCCGTGGCCTGCGCGGTGCGTGTGCCGGCCGCCATCATCTGCGACCACGCCGCCGGCGAGACCCTGCTCGTAGCCGAGCCAGAGCACGCGGGCCTGCTCGACCGCCTGGCGGGGGACCTGGACGACACCGTCGGCGCCGCGAAGGGCGGGCCCTCGTCCGTTGAGCTGAGCGTGATGGAGGAGCCGGCGCAGCACTACCTCGCCTCGGTCGAGCGCATCAAACGCTACATCACCGAAGGCGACGTCTTTCAGGTGAATCTCTCGCGCGCCTGGCGCGGTTCGCCGCCCGAAGGACTCAGCCCGGCCGACCTGTATGCCCGGCTGCGCGCGGCCAACCCGGCGCCATTCGCCGGGCTGGCGCGGCTGCCGGGCGGGACCCTGGTCAGCTCCTCGCCGGAGCGCCTGGTCCGCGTGCGCGACGGCGTGATCGAGACGCGACCGATTGCCGGCACACGCCCGCGCGGGCCCGATGCGGCCGGTGATGCGGGCCTCATCGCCGAGCTCCTGGCCCATCCCAAGGAACGCGCCGAGCACATCATGCTCATCGACCTGGAGCGCAACGATGTGGGGCGGGTCGCCGAACCCGGCAGCGTGCGGGTCGACGAGCTCATGGTGCTGGAAAGCTATGCCCATGTGCACCATATCGTCTCGAACGTGCGCGGCCGGCTGCGCCCGGGTGTGCCGCCGGGCGAGGTCATCCGCGCCGTCTTTCCCGGCGGGACCATCACCGGCTGTCCCAAGGTGCGCTGCATGGAGATCATTGCCGAGCTCGAAGCCGAGGCGCGCGGACCCTACACCGGTTCCATGGGATACTTGAACCTCGATGGCAGCCTGGACCTGAATATCCTGATTCGAACGCTGAGCATGGATAAGGAGCATCTGACACTGCGAGCCGGGGCCGGCATCGTCGCCGACTCCGAGCCGCAGCGCGAGCTCGAAGAGACGCGCGCCAAGGCGCGCGGCCTGCTGTTGGCCCTGGAACACACTGGCGCAGCGCCGGAACCGGAAGCTTCGGGACGGACATGACCGACGTCGACATGCTGATTGACGGTGAGGCTGTATCCCAGGTGCCGGCGACCGACCGCGGCCTGCACTACGGCGACGGACTCTTCGAGACGATCGCCGTGCTCGACGGTCAACCCGTGCTGTGGCCTGAGCACCATGCGCGGCTGGTCGACGGCTGTGCGCGCCTGGGGCTGCCCGCGCCAGCGGCCGATATACTCGAGGCCGAGATCGGCGCCTTGTCGCGGGGGCACGCGCGCGCCGTCGTCAAGGTCGTGGTCACGCGCGGCAGCGGGGGCCGGGGTTATGCGCCGCCGCCCGAACCGGTTCCGATGCGCCTGGTGGCCCGCTATCCGTGGCCGGAGTATCCGACCGAATGGCTCGAGCAGGGCGTGCGGGTACGGACCTGCCGCACGCGCCTGGGCTGCAATCCGGCGCTGGCGGGCATCAAGCACCTCAACCGCCTCGAGCACGTCCTGGCGCGCGCAGAATGGGACGACCCCGATATTGCCGAAGGGCTGATGTGCGATTCGGCCGGCAACGTAATCGAGGGGACGATGAGCAACGTCTTCTGTGTACACGGCGGCGTGCTGCGAACCCCGCAATTGTCACGGTGCGGGGTGGCTGGCATCATGCGCGCTCAGCTGCTCCAATTCGCCGAGGCGGCCGGAGTGGTGGTGGAACAGACGGATCTCTCGCTCGCCGCGATTGCCGGCGCCGACGAGGTGCTGTTGTGCAACAGTCTCATCGGCGCGTGGCGGGTGCGCGAGCTCGACGGACGATCGCTCGCGCCGGGGCCGGTCGCCCAGGCATTGGCCGAACGATTGCGGGCGCGCTGGCCGCTGTAGGTGCCAGGCGGGGGTAGTGGCGGAATCGGAATGAAGGTCCCGGCAGGGCGCCGGAGCGGAGTGGATATGCGAGCAGTCGTCTACAAGCTCATTGCGATATTGGTCCTGGTGGGCTGTCTGGCCGCGGGATGGCTCTGGGTGAGCTATCAGAGCTTTGCCAACGAGCCTCTTTCGGTCGGCGGCAAGGAGCTGCGTCTGGTCGTCAAACCGGGCATGAGTCTGCGCGGCGTGGCCGACCGGCTGCAGGCCAAGGGCGTGCTCAAGCATCCCCGTTACCTGGCCTGGATGGCCCGTTGGCGCGGCGTGGCCGACCGGATCAAGGTCGGCGAATATCGCATCACCCCGGGCACCACGCCCAGTCAGCTGCTCACGATGCTGGTCGAGGGGCGGGTGATCCAGTACTCGTTGACGCTGGTGGAGGGTTGGACCTTTCGCCAGGTCATGGACGCCGTCGATAGCGACCCTCACCTGAAGCACACGCTGAAGGGACTGAAGCCCGACGAGATCATGGTCCGCCTCGGCCATCCCGGCGAGCACGCGGAGGGCCGTTTCTTCCCGGATACCTATCACTTCCCCCGTGGGACGACGGACCAGTCCTTTCTCCAACGCGCGTATCGCGCGATGCAGGGCCACCTGATGCACGAATGGGACCAGCGGGCCGTCGACCTCCCCTATAAACGCCCGTACGATGCCCTGATCATGGCCTCGATAGTGGAAAAGGAAACGGCCCTGCCGAGCGAGCGGGCCGACATCGCGGGCGTGTTCGTGCGCCGGCTGAAAAAGGGCATGCGGCTGCAGACCGACCCGACCGTTATTTACGGCCTCGGCTCGAGCTTCGACGGCAACCTGCGTCGCCGCGACCTCGAACACGACACGCCGTACAACACCTATATGCACCGCGGCCTGCCGCCCACGCCGATCGCCATGCCGGGCCTGGCCTCCATCCACGCGGCGCTGCACCCGGCCCCCGGCAAGGCGCTGTATTTCGTCGCGCGCGGCGACGGCAGCCACCAGTTCTCCGACACGCTCAAAGAGCACGACCGGGCGGTGATCAAATACCAGCTCAAAGGCCATGCCCGGCGGTTTTCCTCGTATAATGGCAAATCGAAGAACGCCGGCGAGAAATCGGACGCCGGCGGGGCCGAGGACAGGCAGGACTCCCCATCCAAACCATGACCATCATCCGGGCCCGGCAGAGGCCGTCGAAAACGCATCGAGCCGCATGGCCGACCGCGGAGGACCGGTGAGCGGCCGGTTCATCACCATCGAAGGGATCGAAGGGGTCGGCAAGAGCACCAACCTCGCCTTCGTACGCGACCATCTGGCCGATCTCGGCCATCCCGTTATTGTCACCCGTGAGCCCGGCGGCACGGAGCTGGGCGAGGCGATCCGCGGTCTGCTGCTCGATCACCGCAACACAGCGATGAGCGACGACACCGAACTGCTGCTCATGTTCGCCGCCCGTGCCCAGCACCTCACCGAAGTCGTACGCCCGGCGCTGGGCCGCGGCCAATGGGTCCTGTGCGACCGTTTCACCGATGCGACCTATGCCTACCAGGGCGGCGGCCGGGGCGTTGCCCGCGAGCGTATCGCCGCGCTGGAACAGTGGGTCCAGGACGGGCTGCGCCCCGATCTGACTCTCTTACTGGACGTCCCCGAGGAAATCGGTCTGGAGCGCGCGGGCCGACGCGGGGAGCTGGACCGCTTCGAGCGCGAACGGGCCGAGTTTTTCGGTCGGGTCAGGGAGGCCTATCTCGCCCTGGCCGCACAGGATCCGGGTCGTTTTCGCGTCATCGACGCCAGCCGGCCGCTTGAGGCGGTACAGGCCGAGCTGCGCACCGTACTGAAGTCGGCGGTGGCCGAATGGACAGGGGGACAAAGCGCATGAGCCCGCTTCCCTGGCACGCGGCGGCCTGGACCGGGCTCATCGACCGGGCGCGCCGCGACCGTCTGCCGCACGCGCTGCTGCTCAGCGGCCCGGCCGGTCTGGGCAAGGGGCGCTTTGCCCGCGCCTTGGCGCAGGCACTGCTGTGCGACACGCCGCGCGGCGACGGCAGCGCCTGCGGCGAATGCCGTGCCTGCACCCTGTATGGAGCCGGGACTCATCCGGACGTTGTCAGCGTCGAACCGGAGGAGGAGGGCAAGGCGATCCGCATCGACCAGATCCGTGCCCTGGCGTCCGCACTGGCCCTGACGCCCCAATACGGGGCGCGGCGCATCGTCATTCTGGAGCCGGCAGACCGCTTGAACCCCGCGGCGGCCAACAGCCTGCTCAAGACTCTGGAGGAGCCCCCGGCCGGGGCCCTGCTCCTGCTGGTTACGGCGCGCCCCGCCGCGCTGCTGCCGACCATCCGCAGCCGCTGCCAGAGCGTTCCCTTCGCGGCGCCGCCGCGCGATATGGGCGAGGCCTGGCTGAATGGGCGGGTACCCGCGGAGGCGGACGCCGGCTTGCTGCTGGACCTGGCCGCAGGGGCGCCGCTGGCGGCATTGAAGCTCGCCGAGGGCGAGGCGCTGCAGAGGCGGTTGGCCATGCTGGAAGCCCTCCAGGGCATCGCCGCCGGGCGTCTGGATCCGGTGGCAGTGGCCGGCGAGTGGCTAAAGGGCGGGGTCGAAATGCCGCTATACTGGCTGTATAGCTGGGTCACGGACCTGATCCGCTTGCGTTCGACGAGCGGCAAGGGCAGGGCACAGACCGCCGGTGCGGTATCCGGGAGCGTTGCGCCGAATATCGGCAACAGCGACCAGCGGGATACTTTGCAAGGCCTGGCGGAGGGGGTAGACTTGATTGGGTTGTTTCGCTTTCTCGACGCGCTGACCGAGGCCGTCCGGCTGGTACAAGGACAGGTCAACGCCCATCTCCTGCTCGAATCCTTGTTGTTGCAGTGGGCGGAGTTGGCACAGAATTCGAACAGGGTGCGTCAGCCGAACGGAGCGCTATGAATACCAACGCCAAGTTGCCACCGCGCCAGGGCATACTGTCCCTGACGATCAAAGACAAGAGCGCGCTTTACGCGGCCTATATGCCGTTCATCAAGAATGGCGGATTGTTCATCCCCACCAACAAGGCCTATCACCTCGGCGACGAGGTCTTCATGCTGCTCACGCTCATGGAGGAGACCGAGAAGATACCCGTGGCCGGCAAGATCGTCTGGATCACGCCCAAAGGGGCGCAAGGCAACCGCGCCGCCGGCATCGGGGTTCAATTCAGCGAACAGGACGGCGGTGCGGCCCGCAACAAGATCGAAACCTACCTCGCCGGCGCGCTCAAGTCGGACCGGCAGACGCACACTATGTAAGTCGCAAGGTCCAAGTTTCAAGTTCCAAGCAAGAATAAGCCGGAAGTGGCACAATAGGCGGTTGAGACTGACCCCATTGTATTTTGCCTGTAACTTGAAACCTGCAGCTTGTAACTCATGCTAATCGATTCCCATTGTCACCTGGATCGTCTCGATCTCGAACCCTTTGACGGAAAGCTCGAGGGCGCCCTGGATGCGGCGCGCGAGCAGGACGTGGGCCACATGCTCTGTGTCTGCATCGACATGGAAAATTTGCCCGACGTGTTGGATATCGCGCGCCGTTTCGAACAGGTGTCGGCCTCGGTGGGCGTGCATCCGGAGGCGTAAGGCGGGCGCGAGCCCGAGGCCGATGAGCTGGCCGACCTTGCCGGCGATCCGCAGGTGGTCGCCATCGGTGAGACGGGATTGGACTATTTCCGCTGCGAGGGAGACATGCGCTGGCAGCAGGAGCGCCTGCGCCGCCACGTCGCCGCCGCGCGGCGGGTCGGCAAGCCTCTCATTATCCATATGCGCGAGGCGACCGAGGATACGCTGGGCATCCTGCGCGAGGAGCGTGCCGCGGACGTGGGCGGTGTGATGCACTGCTTCGTGGAAGACTGGGCGGCGGCCAAGGCGGCCATGGATCTCAATTTCTATATCTCCTTCTCCGGCATCGTCACCTTTCGCAATGCCACCCAGCTCAAGGACGTTGCTGCGCGCATGCCCGAGGACCGGATACTCATCGAGACCGACTCGCCCTACCTGGCCCCGGTACCCCTGCGCGGGCGCAGCAATCAACCGGCCTACGTACGCCACGTCGCCGAGCACATCGCCGAGCTGCGGGGCACCACACTGGACGCGGTCGCCGAGACGACGACGCGCAATTACTTCGATCTGTTCGGCCCGGTGGAGACCGGCGCGGCGGCTCGAGCGTAACTTTCGCGGCGCGGCGCGTTCACGGGACGACGGCGCCGCCTGCAGGCACGCCCATCAACCCTCTCTCCAGAACCAGGGCATCCAGCCCAAACTCCTCCAGAATGAATGCGGCCGACGTGCTACGGCTGCCGGTGTCGCAATAAACGAGATAGGTCCGCTCGGCCGACAGCTTGTGTGCGTTGAGGCGCAGCAGGAACAGCGGGATATTGATGCTGCCGGGCAGATGACGGTGCCGGTATTCGCTGGGCAGGCGCACGTCCAGCCATTGCGCGCCCTCGGCGACGAGGGCGCGCGCCTGTTCGTAAGGAACAGTCTTGACCAGCGGCGCCTTGAGCAGCGCCAGGAAATCCGCCTTCGACAGCCGCATGAGCGTGCCGTCATCGAGCATGCGCACCGTGGCATTGCGCGGTTGGTCCGAGACCAAGGCGTCCTCGCCGAAGCCGTCGCCGGGACCCAGCTCGGCGACCACCGTGTCCCGGTGTCCGGTCTCGGCGGCATTGCGAATCACCGCGCAGCGACCCTCGCGTATCATGTAGTAATAGTCCGCCTCGTCTCCCTGCTGCACGATGGTCTGTCCGGCGCGCGCGCTGACGGCCTCCATGCGCATGAAGATGGCCTGGATGTTGGCCGGGGGTATACGATGGAAGACCTTCGCCTGCAGCAGTCGTGTCATCCAGTCACTGTCCGCCGATACCCCGGTTGCATCGTCTTCAATTTCCGAGACGATATAGTCGGCGTTCTGATTCCACGTCAGCAGCAGGTCGAGCAGGTCCGCGTCGATGCGTACGAACTGAATGGCCGTGCGTGCGATGGCACTCGTCTGGTGCGGGCGATGGTGATCGAGGGGGGCGTGACTCGGCGGCGTGCCGCCGACGATGCTGGATGCGCTTCCGTCGGGACGTACGAGGGCGACCTCGCCGCTGAGCAGGTAAAAGGTGTCGCGATCGTTGTTACCGGCCTCGAACAGGGTTCGGCCCGGGGCCAGAGTCTCGACGGTGACATCGCGCACGAGCTGATCGAAATCGTGTCCCATGAGCTCGTTGAGGGGCACCAGATGCCGCAGCAGCTGTCGCAGCTCAATTCCGTCGCTCATCGTCCCGGGCTTCCGTGGTGGAATCAGTCAGGGGGATTTGCGCGCTGATCGGGGCCCGTCAGTCCGGCTCGCCGAGCGGGTCGACCTGCCTGGGGCGCCGATCGGCATCGATGGCCACGTAGGTCAATCGGGCCTGTGCCACGAGTTCGGTCTCCAGGTGGCCGCGCTCGCGCTGGGCATAGGCCTCGACTTCGACGACCATGGAGCTGTGTCCGACGCTCACGACGTGCGAATAACAACTGACCAGGTCGCCGACGAAGACGGGTTTGATGAACTGGAAGCTGTTTACCGCGACCGTGACAATGCGCCCGCGCGCGTGCTGATAAGCGGCGATGCTGCCCGCGATGTCGACCTGGGACATCAACCACCCGCCGAAGATGTCGCCCGCCGCGTTGGTGTCGGCTGGCATGGCGAGCACCCGGATAGCGGGTTGGCGATCGTGGGGTAGGGCGGCAGGGGCGCCGATAGAGCTGGAATCAGTGTCCGACATACAATTTCTCGATCGAGTCGCGATACTGTTTGAGTATACGGTCGCGGCGAAGTTTCATCGTCGGCGTGGCCAGGGCATTGTCCACGGTCCACGGCTCCAGCGTCACCGCCGCGCGTCTTACCACCGCGTAGCCCGGAAAGCTGTGCAGGCGGGGCGCGATAGCGTCGAGCACGGCCTCCTCGACACGCCGATCCCGCACGCTGGCTTCGGCGTCGGGGTTCAGGGCGAGACGTTCGGCGAGCGCGCGCCAGCCCTCGGCGTTCAGTACGACCAGCGCGCTCAGATACGCACGCTGCTCGCCGATGACCATGACCTGATCGATGAGCGGGTCGGCTGCAACGGCCTGTTCCACGTCGGCAGGCGCGATCTTTTCGCCGTTGGCCAGCACGATAATCTCCTTCAGTCGCCCGGTGATGTAGATGTGATTGCGTTCGATGCGGGCCTGATCGCCGGTATGGAGCCAGCCGTCCGGGTCCAATATGTCACGGGTGGCTTGTGGATTGTTCCAGTAACCCAGCATCACGCCCGGGCTGCGCACCTGCAGCTCGTTGCCGCTTCCCAGGCGCAGCTCGACGTCGGGCAACGCCTCGCCGACACTCTCCGGATCGTTGTCCTCGAGCCGATTGACGCTGATAACGGGGCTGGTCTCGGTCAGGCCGTAACCCTGCGCGATGGTCAGCCCCAGCCCGATGAAGGTGCGGGCCACCTCGAAAGGCAGGGGCGCCCCGCCGCTGATCGCCACGGCCAGACGCCCACCCAGGCGGGCACGCAGCTTGCGCGCCACCAGGGCGTCGAGCAGCGGCCACCACAGCAGCTTCGCCGACCAGCCTCGGCGGCCCTGTGCGTGCAGGAACCGCGTCCAGCCGATGTCAACCGCCCGGCGGAACAGCGTCCGTTTGAAGTCGTGTCCGGCCAGCGACTCCTGGACCCGGTTGTAGATGCGCTCGAAGATGCGCGGTACCGTGACGAGCATCGTTGGCCGTACGTTCAACAGATCGTCGGGCAGCTCGGTGATGGATCGGGCATACGCGACGGCGGCGCCGCCGACAATGGGAATGTAGTAGCCCACTGTTCGCTCCAGCGTGTGCGATAGCGGCAGGAAGGAGAGAAAGACGTCGTCGGGATAGATCGCGATGTGCTGCAGCCCGGCCCAGGCGTTCCACAGCATGTTGTGATGTGACAGCATCACGCCTTTGGGACGACCGGTCGTGCCCGACGTGTAGACGATACTCGCGAGGTCATCCGGTGCGATGGCGGCAGTGCGTGTGTCCGCCTCTTCGCCGCACGGTTCGCCGCGCGCCAACCAGGTCTCCACGTCGACGACCCGCTCGTCGGGAAGGCCGCCGATTGAGTCGGGATCCGCGCTCAGAGTGACGATGCGCTGCAGTGTCTGCACCTGCGCACAGGCCTCGGCCAGCAACTGGCATTGGCCGGTGTCCTCAACCAGCAGCAGCCGCACGCCGGCATCGCGCAGGATGAACGCGACGTTCTCCGGCCGGTCATTGGTGTACAGGGGCACGACGACGAGTCCGAGCCCCAGCGCTGCCTGGTCGAGCATGACCCATTCGCGGCAGTTGCGCAGCATGAGCGCCACGCGATCGCCGGGCGCGAGCGACTCGACGCTCAAGGCCGCCTGCCAGCTGGCAACGTGGGCCGCCATCTGCGCCCACGTCGTATCCACCCAGTTGCCAGTGTTTGCGTCGTAATGGCGATAAGCCAGCGCGTCCGGCGCGCGCCGGACACGTTCACGAAACAGCCCGGGAAGGTGGCGCGCGGTGCCAGGGTCGATATAGTCCGTGCGGTGCTCCCTGGCTCGGCTCATCGGCGTCAATGCTCCGCGGCGTGCAGGTCCCGCCAGCCCGGGTCGGCGGCGAATCGTTCACCATGGCGCTGCTTGAGTCCCGACAGCGTCTTTTCCAGCTGCACGCTGCCGCGCGAGTGCAGGTAGTGCAGCGGTCCGCCTCGAAACGGCGCAAAGCCCGTCCCATACACGACGCCGGCATCGACCAGATCCGCATCGGCGACCACGCCGTCGCGCAGGCAGGCGACCGACTCGTTGAGCAGACGCAGGACCAGCCGTTCCTGCAGATCGGTCGGAGCGCTGTAGCCCTTGGGCAGTGCCGGCTTGACCGGTTTGCCCTGTTTGAACTGATAGAATCCGCCGCCCGACTTCTTGCCGGTCCGCCCCGACTCGACGAGTGTGCGCAGCCGCTGGGGGACGGCGTCTTCGTCAGCGCTTAGCATCTTGGCCACCGACAGACAGACGTCCAGGCCCACGGTATCGGCCAGCTCGATGGGCCCCATCGGCATCCCGAAATCGACGGCCGCCTTGTCGATGACCGCCAGCGGCACACCTTCCTCGGCCAGCGTCACGGCCTCGAGCAGATAGGGCATCAGAATGCGGTTGACCAGAAAACCCGGCGTGCTGGTCACCGGCAGCGGCAGGCGATCGATCTGACGGGTGAAGGCCGCGGCGCGCTGCGAGACGCCGGCGTCGGTGGCCGGTCCGTGCACGACCTCGACCAGCTGCATTCGGGCGACGGGATTGAAGAAATGCAGCCCGACCAGACGCTCCGGTCGCCTCAGGGCACGCCCCAATTCCTCGAGCGGGATGCTGGAGGTGTTGGTGGCCAGGAGCGCATCGTCGCGCACCTTGGGTTCGATGCTCCGGAACAGGTTCTGCTTGGCCTCGACGTCCTCGAAGATGGCCTCGATGATTACATCGGCGCGGCTCAGACCGTTGCCCTTGATGTCGGGCACCAGCCGATCGAGGGCGGCCCGCACCAGGCGACGGTCTTTCAGGCGCTTCGTGTAAAGCTCGTGGGCGCGTTGGACCACGCGCGCGAGCGTCTCCTTCCTGTTGTCCTGAACGGTGACCTGCAGGCCTTGCAGCGCGCACCAGGCGGCGATGTCTCCGCCCATCACCCCGGCGCCGATCACGTGCACGTGACGCGGGTTCAGCCCATTCGACTGCGCATCGGTCTCACCGCCGGACTTACGCTCTGGCTTACCCAGCGCCTTGAGTCGCTCCTGCAGCAGAAAGACCCGGACCAGATTCTGCGCGGTCTTACCCACGATGAGACGAGCGACCGAGGCCGCCTCCTCGGCGAGCATGCGTTTGGGATCGTCGTAATGCTCGCGCCAGAGCTCGATCAGCGCATACGGAGCCGGGTAATGCGCGCGCGGCGCCCGGCGGGTCACATTGCGTACCAGGTATTTGGCGAGCAGAGGACGCAGCAGGCGATGGCTGGCCAGGCGCAGATACCAGGCCGGTTGGCGCGGCGCCGGCGGCGCGAGCAATACCGATCGCGCCGCATTGTGCAGGTGACGCTCGGGGACCGTGTATTCGACCAGGCCGATCTTGCGCGCGGCACGCGCGCTCAGCGTGCGACCGGTCAGCATGGCATCCATCGCGGCCGGTGCACCGACACGGCGTACCATGCGCAGTGTGCCGCCGAAACCGGGGTGGATCCCCAAGCGAACTTCCGGCAGGCCGAGACGCGTGCGCGGTCCGTCCTCGGCGATGCGATAACGACAGGCCAACGCAAGCTCGAGGCCCCCGCCGAGGCAAAAGCCGTGAATCAGCGCCACCGTGGGGCAGGGCAGTGTCTCGAGCTTGTTCATGACGCTTTGGCCGCGCTCGATCAGCGCCAGGGCCTCCTTCTCGTCGCTGAGAGACGTGAAGGCGGTGACGTCGGCGCCGGCGATGAATCCATTCGGTTTGGCGGAAAGGATGACCGCTCCGCGCGGCGGAGACTCGGTCAAGGTGTCCAGCATCGCGTCGAGCTCGTCGAGGATCTCCGCCGTGAGGACGTTGGTGCCGGCATCGGCGCGGTCAAGGCGCAGCCAGGCAATGTTGTCGTCGTCGGTGTCGAGTTGCCAATTCGTGTAGTTTTGTCGGCTCGCCATCGTGCTCACCCCCGTTCCCGTTCGACGAGCATGGCCCCGCCCTGACCGCCGCCGATGCACAGCGTGGCAATGCCGCGTTGCGCCCCTTCGCGCGCCAGCACGTGCAGCAAATGCAGCACGATGCGAGCACCGCTCGCCCCGACCGGATGGCCGAGGCTGACACCGCCGCCGTCGACGTTGAGCCGCTCCTGATTCAGCGTACCCATGGCCGAGCGCAGGCCGAGCTCCTCGCGACAGTAGCGGCTGTCCTCCCATGCGGCCAGACAGGCAAGGACCTGACCGGCGAAGGCCTCGTTGATCTCCCAGTAATCGATGTCGTCCAGGCCGTACTTGCCGCGGGTGAGCAGCGGGGTACTGGCATGGACGGGGCCCAGGCCCATCTGCGAGGGGTCCACGCCCGCCCACTGGCTGTCGGTGATGCGCCCGAGCACGGGCAGCCCATGGCGCTGCACGGCGGACTCGCTGGCCAGGACCAACATCGCCGCGCCGTCGGTGACCTGTGCGCTGTTGCCGGCCGTCACCCGGCCGAAGGGCTTGTCGAAGACCGGCTTGAGTCTGCCCAGGCGGTCCATGTCGGTGTCGCGGCGCAGTCCGTCATCGGCGTCGTAGAAGTTACCCCGCGTGTCGTACAGGGTTTCGATTTCCTCGAGTCGACCGTTGTCCTGTGCGGCGGCCAGACGCTGATGGCTGCGCATGGCAAAGCTGTCCATGGCCTCTCGCGTGATACCGAAGCGGTGTGCGATCTTCTCGGCAGTCTGTCCCATGGAAAGGCCGACGACGGGATCGGTCAGGCCGCGCAGCAGGCCGATTATCGGCTTGAGGTGGCCCGGGCGCAGCCGCCCCAGCGCTCGCAGGCGAGCGCCGACGGTGCGCGCGGCATACCAGTCGCCGAGCCAGGCGACCATGGCCTGGCTGAGCAGCACCGGTGCATGGCTCATGGACTCGACGCCGCCGGCCAGCACCAGCTCCGAGCGCCCGTCGGCGATATCGTGGAATGCGCTGTCCAGGGCCTGCATCCCCGAAGCGCAGTTGCGCTGTACCGTCCATGCGGGCACCCGATCGCCGCAGCCGAGTCGCAGAGCGACGATGCGGGCGATGTTGGCCTCGTCGGGGCCGGGCATCACACAACCGAGGATCACCTGATCCAGATCCTCGGGCTCGAACGGTTGGCGGGCGAGCAGTGGACGCGCCGCGCCCAGGGCGAGGTCCGCGGCGGGGAAAGGACCGGGCTTGCCGCGCGCCTTGAGAAACGGCGTGCGGCTGCCGTCGACGATGAACACGGACCGGCGCGAGCTGCTTCGTCCGCCGCTCGCCGCTGCCGTCGACTTCTTGGACGTGGTCTTTTTAGCCGTGCTTTTCTTGGTGGTCGTCTTCGTGCCGGCCGCGGCCGCCTTTTTTCGCGTCGTCTTTTTCTTGGCGGCGGCCTTCTTGGAGGAAGGCTCGGCGGGAGGTTCGCCGTCAGAGTCGGCCATGGTCAAGCTCCTTTACCGAAATCGGGTGGAAAATCGTCGACCGCGATGACTACGCGCCGCGCCTCGCTCGCCGCGTTAATGCGGTCGGCTTCTTCATCGGTCAACACGTCGTGCTCGCGGCCGGCGGCGATGAGCTCCTCGAGACTCGCATCGCGCGCCACTTTATCGTGCAGCTCCTCGCGGAGCCGGCGCTCGAACGGCTCGGCGGCGATCACCTTCTCGAGCGCATCCTCCAACACAGCGAAGGGCTCGTTCAAGTCCTCAGGCATATACAGTCCGGCCGTGAGGCGATCGCGGGCCGCCGAGGGGGTGAGCAGCAGCTCGGCGACGCGATGACCGAGATGATCGCTGGGCGGTGCGAAATGCCGACCCAGGGGGAAGACCAGCCAGCGCACAATCCAGGCCACGGGCCGATTGGGCAGGTTGCGCAGCAGGCCGTCAATGCGCTCCTGAATCTCGTGCAGCGCCTGATCGCAGGCCCAGCGCAGCAGGACCTCGTCCTCCTTGGGCCGACCCTGGGACTCGAAGCGTTTGAGCGCGGCCGAGGCCAGGTACAACTGACTCAGGATGTCGCCCAGACGCGCCGACAGCCCCTCGCGGCGCTTCAGACCGCCGCCCAGCACCATCAGTGCCGTATCGGCCAGCAGGGCAAATGCGGTGCTCATGCGCGTGAGCTTCTGGTAATAGCGCCGCGCCGGACCGCGCCCCGGCGCGGGTGAGAAAATGGCGCCGGTCAGTCCCAGCCACAGTGCCCGCCACGTATTGCTCAGGGTGAAACCCACGTGCGAGACCAGGGCTTCATCGAAGGCGTCGAGACTTCGCTGCGGATCGCTGTCCTGAGCGGCCTCCATCTCGCGCAGCACGTAAGGATGGCTGCGCATGGCGCCCTGGCCGAAGATGATCATGCTGCGGGTGAGGATGTTTGCCCCTTCGACCGTAATGCTGATGGGCAGGGCCTGATAGGTGCGACCGATCAGATTGTTCGGTCCCAGCGAAATGCCCTTGCCACCGAGCACGTCCATGGCGTCGTTGATGACGCGACGCATGTGTTCGGTCAGGTGGTATTTGACGATCGCCGAGATGACCGAGGGCTTCTCGCCCCGATCCAGCGCGCCCACGGTAAGGACACGCGCGGCATCCATCGTGTACGTATAGCCGCCGATGCGCGCCAACGCCTCCTGGACGCCCTCGAAGCGTCCGATGGGCAGACGAAACTGGCGCCGGATGCGCGCATAACCGCCGGTCAGGCGGGTGGCGAGCTTGCCGCCGGCGGTCGCCAGCGCCGGCAGCGAGATGGAGCGCCCGTCGGAGAGACACTCCATCAGCATGCGCCAGCCTTGGCCGACGCGCTCGGGACCTCCGATGACCCAGTCCAGCGGGATGAACACGTCACGGCCTTGCGTGGGCCCGTTCATGAACGGAATGTTCAGCGGCATGTGCCGCCGGCCGATGGTCACGCCCGGCGTATCCGTTGGAATGAGCGCCAGGGTGATGCCGAGCTTTTCCTGCTCGCCGAGCAGGTGATCCGGGTCGTAGAGCTTGAACGCGAGGCCGAGTACCGTCGCCACCGGACCGAGCGTGATGTAGCGCTTGTCCCAGTTCAGGCGAATGCCGAGTACATCCTCCTGCCCGTCGACGCTCTGCCGGCAGACCACACCGCTGTCGGGCATGGCCCCGGCGTCGCTGCCGGCCTCGGGCCCGGTGAGCGCGAAGCAGGGGACCTCGGTCCCATTCGCCAGGCGGGGCAGGTAGTGGTCCTTCTGGGCTTCGGTGCCGTATTCGAGCAGCAGTTTGGCCGGTCCCAGGGAATTGGGGACCATCACGGTCACCGCGGCGGTGGTGCTGCGGCTGGCAACCTTCAGAACTACCTCCGAATGGGCCAGCGCGGAGAATTCCAGGCCGCCGTAACGGCGCGGAATAATCATGCCGAAGAAGCCGTGTTCCTTGATGTAGTCCCAGGCCTCGGGCGCCAAATCGTGGCGTCGGTGCGTGATGTCCCAGTCGTCGAGCATCGCGCACAGAGTCTCGACGGGACCGTTGAGAAAGGCCTGCTCCTCGTCGGTGAGCTCGGGAGTGGGCAAGGTGCGCAGCTTTTGCCAGTCCGGGCGCCCGCGAAACAGCTCCCCGTCCCACCAGACCGTCCCTGCCTCGAGAGCCTCGCGTTCGGTTTGCGACATCGACGGGGTGATACGTCGAAACAGGCGCAGCAGCGGCCCGGTGATCCAGCGCTGGCGCCAGTGCCCGGCCGCCCCAATCGTCTTGGCCTCGTTCATACGCTGTGTGCCTCCTTACTCTCGGCGTCCCGAGCCGTTTTCTCGAGTGGTGCCGCCGGCTCCGCCTTGGTCGTTTCGGCCCTGGTCGACAGGGCGCGGGACAGGGCCGTGAGCAGATTGACTTGCTGGGGCGGCGGCGAGGGCCGTCGCAGCAGGGCGAGCCCCGTCTCGAGGCGCGGGAAGGGACGCCCGATCACCGGTGGCGGCTCGGTCGGCTCGCGCGTCACGGCCGTCGGGTTGAGGCCGGCCGGCTGGTTCTCGCGCGGCGGATTGAGATAGCAGTCGTTGATGTCGTTACAGTACTCGTCGATATTGCCCCAGGGCAGGCGCTGGTAGATAGAGACATCGTCCAGTCCGAAGAACGGATATTTGATGATGTCGAAATACGGCGAGTAATCGAAGTCGCGCGGCGTAAACAAACGCGGGTTGCGTTTGTACAGGTGTATCTTGCCGTCGGTGGCGCGCTCCACGAACGGCAGGACCGGGAAGTGGACCGCGCTGAATGCCTCACCCAGCATCGAGGAACACACGGTGCGCGTGGGCTGACCGGCATTGCGCTCGAACAGGCTCGAGCGCCAGCGCCGCGGCAGAAAAGCCCAGAAGGGAAACATGAATCGCGCCAAGTCCAACAGCTGCCTGACGTCGTAGCCGGTCCCCAAGCGTCCGATGGCAAAGGCAATGACCTTGCGTGCGTCGGTATGCGCCAGACCCTTTGGCCGGCAGATGCGAAGATGCTCGCCGTGATACTTGCTGAGCGGGTGAATCACCGTGCCCTCGCCGAGCAGGGCCTCGATGATCAGCGGCTGCTGGGGATCGCCGTCGTAGTGCTCGCGCACGGCGGTTTGCAGATGGGGGTCGTGGATATCGTACAGGCGGCCGATGTAGAGCGCGGCATGTGTCCAGGGCGATTGGGTGATGAGCTTGATTACATCGGAGACCCGGCTGCGTCCCTCGACGAGGATCACGTCGCCCGGACGTATCTCGTAGCAAAGACGATCGAAGTCGTACAGCAGCGCGTCATCGGGCTCGTGCAGCTCTTTGGTCAACCAACGGGTCAACCACGAGCCTACTCGCTTTTTCAGGCCGAACTCCATCTCGCCCTCCTGTTGTCGTTACGACCCGAACCTCCGGCGCCCGCCTCGACGGAGCGCCGCTTCGAAAACCGGGTTCCCTTCCCTATACCTTAATCTATATAGCGGCAGTTGCACGAATTTCTAGATTCGATGTCAGCGCCCGCCGCGCTCGGCCAGCTCGACGGCCCGATCGATGACCTCGAACGGGGTATAGAAATGGGGGGAGAAGCGCACGCCGCCCCCGCGCCTGGCGCACATCACGCCCTGGGCCATCAGGGTCCGGTACAGCACGTCGCTGTCGACTTCCCGGTGGCGAAAGGTGACGATGCCGGCGAAGCGACCGGGGCGCGTGTCGCCGGTCAGCTCCAACGATGGGTTGGCTTCGACCGCCGCCATGATGTGGCGGGAACGGGCCAGGACTTCGGACTCCACCCGATCCATGCCGACCTCGCGCAGCAGCGAGACGCTGGCGCCGAGCGCATGGATGCACAGCATATTCGGGCTGCCGCACTCGAAGCGCCGCGCATCCGGGGCGGGGGCCCAGTCGCGCCGGTCGAAGTCCTCGGCATGTTCGACCATATGCCAGCCGAACTGGCGCAGGCGCAGGCGTTCGCGCAGGGCAGGGCGGCAGTAGAACAGCGCGAGTCCCTCGGGCCCGAGCATCCATTTGTGCCCGTCGGCCATGAGAAAGTCCACCTGGCTGGACTGGACATCGACCCCGACGGCACCGATGCTCTGAATGGCATCGACGCAAAACAGGATATTGCGCTCGCGGCAGCGCGCGCCGAGGATATCCAGATCCATTCGCAGGCCACTGGCGTACTCTACCGAGCTGATGGCCAGCACACGCGTGCGCTCGTCACAGGCAGCGAGCAGAGCGGCCTCGGGCGATTCACCGGCGTGGAGATCGACCTGGCGCACCTCAACGCCATCGGCTTCGAGAGACTCCCAGACGATCCGGTTGGATGGAAATTCCTGATCGCTGGTGACTACTTTGTCGCCCGGCTGCAAATTCAGACCGTGAGCGACAACCGACAGGGCTTCCGAGGTGTTCTTGAGCAGCGCAATGTCCTCGGGCGCCGGTGCGTTGATGAGCTCAGCCAGCTGGCTGCGCAGGAATTTCTCCGTGGCCAGCCATCGCGGGTAGTCCTGCGAGCCCTGGGTCAGGTTTTCCTCGGCAAAGGCACAGACCGCATCGCGGGTGCGCGCCGGCCAGGGGGCTACCGCGGCATGGTTCAGATACAGCACGTCTTGTTTAAGGCAAAATTCCTTATTAATCAGCTCATTCAATGACATTATTTATCTGCTTTCGAGGTTGTGCCGGGCTCGCAATAACCCGTGGACCCGGTACCACGGCGCCACTTCACGATACCAACAATCGGCCGGAAGGGCATCGCTTTCGCATTGCCAGATGCGTGACAGAAAGCCCTGCGTCGACTATGCCTTTTATTGCATAGGACAGGTTGCCGACTCGCCGCACCCGGCGGCGCGGGCAAACCGCGATGTCGCAGGAGGCCCCGTGCTGGAGCGCAGACACCCCGAGCGTGTTGTCGCCTTTGTCATGGCTGGCGGCGAGGGCAAGCGACTTCGCCCACTGACCGCCGGGCGCTGCAAGCCGGCCGTGCCGTTCGGCTCGCGCTATCGCATCGTCGACTTCGCGTTGAGCAATCTCGTCAACTCGGGCATTCGCTCCGTTTATCTTCTGGTGCAATACCGGCCGCAGGCCCTGATCGAGCACATTCGAAAGGGGTGGGCACTGTCGCCGATGCTGCCCGATCAGTTCGTGACCGTCGTGCCGCCGGAGATGCATACGCAGGCGCGCGCGTTTCAGGGAACGGCGGACGCCGTCTACCAGAGCCTTCGCCTCATCGAGCTCCATCATCCCGATCTCGTCGCCATTTTCGCCGCCGATCACATCTACCGGATGGATGTGCGCCCGATGATCTGGTTTCACCGCGACCACGCGGCCGATGTGACGGTGGCGGCCCGGCCGGTGCCGATAGAAGAGGCCGGCGATTTCGGCGTCATCGCCGCCGATAGCAACGGGCGCATAGCGGCCTTTCAGGAAAAGCCCGAATGCCCGACGGCTATGCCGGGCGATGCTTCGCACGCCTATGCCTCCATGGGCATTTATCTTTTCACGACGTCGGTGCTGCTGGAGGCGCTGGACGCGGCGCATAAACGCAGCGACACGGACTTCGGGCGCGACATACTTCCCCGGTTGCTCTCCGAGCGTTCTGTCTGCGCGTACGACTTTTCGACAAATGCCGTGCCCGGTATCAAACCCTACGAAGAGACGGGATACTGGCGCGACGTCGGCACGGTCGACGCTTACTTTGCCGCGCACCAGGACGTTCTCGGCGCCGAGCCGCGCTTCGACATGTTCAATCCGCAGTGGCCTATCTACTCGAGCAATTACCAGGGCACGGTCGCGCATGTGCTGGGCGGCCAAATCGAGAATTGTCTTTTGGGCGCGGCCAGCAAGATCCATCCCGGTGCACGATTACGAAACTGTATCGTGCGCCGCGAAGCGGTAGTCGAGTCCGACGCCGAGCTGGAGGACTGTATCGTCATGGACTATTCGCGAATCGGCCGCGGGGCGCGGCTTCGGCGGACCATCGTCGAACGTCACAACGACATCGCTCCGGGCGAGACGATCGGCTTCGATGCCGCGCGGGATGCAGAGCGTTACCATGTCACGCCCGGCGGTGTCGCCGTCGTCTCCCACGGCCTGTCCTCATTCTTCGCCCGCGGGGTCCGAGGCAGCGGGTTCGGCTATGCGGAATGACCTTTCCAGTCAGGCGCGGCGTTCATGGGCGCTGCCCCACTGTGGGCTTGCGATCCGATCCGGAGTCGACTAGCGTTGACCAATCATGCGTCCGTCGACCTCATTTAAGCGCGTTTGTTATGGGCTTTCGTGCGCACTGCTCGCAGTCGGCCTGATCCTGATTCGGCCCGTGTACGCGGCGGATACCTCTCAGCAGCCCGATATTCAATCGCTGCGCACGCAGATCCAACAGCTGCGCGAGCGGGTTCGCGCCCTCGAGGGACGCCTGCGTGAAGTCAATGCGCTGCAGGAGCGTATCCGAAAGCTCGAATCCGAATTGGCGCAGCAGCGGGCGAAGCAGGGCGGTGATCAGATCGCCGCCAAGGAGGCGGCCTCCGAACCCGAGGCTAAGGGAAAACCGCAGGGCGTGAAATTCGGCGGGGCGCTGCGTTTCAATTACAGCTGGAAGGACTTCTCCGAGGGTGCCAAGACGCGCCGCGGCGATGCGGGCCTGGACATCTTTCGAATCAACGCCGACGGCAAAATCGACGACATCCTGGTATCGGCGGAATATCGTTTCTATCCGTATATGAGCGCCATCCACCACGGGTGGATCGGATACGACTTCGGCGGCGGTAACCAGATTCAAGGCGGCATCACCAAGGTTCCGTTCGGCCTGCTGCCCTATGCCTCGCACAACTATTGGTTCGGAATCCCTTTCTATATCGGCTTGGCCGATAACTACGACACCGGCCTGAAGTACGTACACGACCGCGGTCCTTGGAATGCGCAATTGGCGTTTTTCAAAAACGGCGAGCTCGGCGACGCAGCCAATCTCGAACGTTATTCGTACGATCCCGTCGCCGTAGGCGCGGCCCGCAACGAAAAGACCAACACGCTGAGCGCGCGCCTGGCCTATACATTCGGTAAGGGCACCCAATGCCATCACGAGCTCGGTGCCTCGGGGCAATGGGGCGAGTTGTACAACCGGGACACCAACGATACCGGTCACGACTGGGCCGCCGCCGGCCACTTGGACAGTCGCTGCGGTCGCTGGAATTTCCAGCTCGAGCTAGGCCGCTATGAGTATCATCCGCGTAATCCAGCCGGTGTGCCGGACGACACTGTCACCCTCGGGGCATATCTGGGCAGTTTTCCGATTGCCGCCCGCGCGAAGTTCGCTGTCGCCAACGTCGCCTATGTCGTGCCGGTCAACTGGCCGCATGTCAAACAGATCACCTGTTACAATGACTTCAGCATGCTCGACAAGGACCAGGCGGGTGCCTCCAAATCCTATCTGAACACGACAGGCTGCGGCGTGGGAATCGGTCCGACGTTCACCTATATCGATATCATTCGCGGTCGCAACATGATCTATTTCGGAAACGGGTCGTTGGCCGGCGGCGGCAGCAACGATTGGAATACGCGTGTGAACATCAACATCGGCTATTACTGGTGAGTTTCATGGCCTTTGCGCAACGCATAACAGCGGCGAAGCAGGGGTCGCACGCCCGTGTTTCGGCACAGCGTCTGTGGTCCAAGCGGGGCTGGGCGCTGATCGCGATTGTCTCGCTCGTACTCGTCGCACCGGCGGCGAGGGCAGGCGATGAACTGACGTTCGTGTCCTGGGGCGGAGCCTATACGCGCAGCCAGATGCTCGCCTTCGTGCGCCCGTACGAACACAAGACGGGGGTGTCGCTCAACGTGCTCGACTACGCGGGCGGTCTGGACGATATCCGCTCTCAAGTGCGGTCGCTCAACGTCAAATGGGACGTTGTGGACCTGGAGCTCTCCGATGCCATTCGCGGCTGCGACGAGGGATTGCTCGAACGTATCTCGCCGAGTGACCTCAGCCCGGGGCCGGACGGGCAGGATCCCAGCCACGATTTCATTCCCGGCGGACTCACGCCCTGTGCCGTGGGGACCGTCGTGTGGTCCACGGTCATTGCCTACGACACACGCCGCTTCAAGAACCATCCGCCGCGCAGTCTTCGCGACTTTTTTGATCTCAAACGGTTTCCCGGACGCCGTGGGCTCCGCAAGACCCCCAAGGGCAATCTGGAGTGGGCCCTGATCGCCTCCGGTGTGCCGCCCGGCCAGGTCTACAAGCGGCTCGGCACGGAACAGGGGCTGGAGCGGGCCTTCGCGATGCTCGATCGCATCAAACCGGCCATCGTCTGGTGGACGGCAGGTGCCGAGGCGCCGCGGATGCTCGAGACCGGGCGCGTGGCCATGGCCTCCGCTTACAACGGGCGAATCTACGACGCGGCCAAGACGCGCAATGCGCCCCTTCGGATCATCTGGGATCACCAGATCTGGAACATCGACCTGCTGGCTATCCCCAAGGGCGATCCCAAACGCAAGCAGGCCCTGAATTTCATCCGCTTCGCCACGGCACCAGCTCAACTGGCGGCCCAGGCACGGTATATCCCGTACGGTCCGGTGCGCCGCTCGGCACTGGCACAGGTTCCGGCCGATGTGCGCGCGCATCTGCCGACAGCCCAAAAGGATTTTTCGCAGGCGCTACGCATCAACGCGGCGTGGTGGGCGAAACACTTCGAGCAGGTCGATCAGCGTTTCCAGGACTGGCTGGAGCAGCCGGTGCAGGTCCCGCGGCGGCTGCCGCGCTGAGTGGGCCGGCCGCGCACGGGGCGCCGGGCCTGCCTTGGCGCTGTTCTAAATATGCGTATAATGTATATTATGTTAAATAATATACGGCGGTCTGAAGGGGTATATCTCGGGCAGAGCCGAGGCTGGGGGGCTTGTTTGGCCCCGGGCGGTTAATGACCGCACAAGACGACTTCCGGCTCTCAGATCTGGTAGAGCTGTCTGGAGACAGCAAGACGCGTCCTGCGGGCCTGGGCAAACTCCTGACGGCGCTTAGGGAGGTCGCCCGACTAGACGAAGTGGCGCTCCTGGAGCTCGCATGCGGAAGAGCTGCCCGAACTGGAATTCAAGGTTGCCTTGAGCAGGTCTTTCTATTTTACTTTCGGGACCGCTGGGAAGAAGCATTGGCGCGTCTAAACGTGGCAATGCAAGACTTGGTCTCGTCTCGCGCTCAGACTGAAGCGAAAGCAAAATCCATGCGTAGCTACCCGGCTAACGCTTCAAAGCCTACATGCCGCGTTTCAATTAATGCGTCTTTTTCGACAATCTCTGAGTCGGTGACCATTCGTCGATAGGCACGCGGACATGTTGATTGTCGAGGCCAAACTCTAGTCTCGTAATAGCTCGATTTTTACTTGTATGGGCCCGGACACGTTGAATACCTCGGCACCATCATCAATGTGGCCCAATTCTATCAGGCCCCGCGCGTAACCGAAGTCTCTGTAAAAGAGGGCGAGATTTCCCCAAGGCGCATAGTAGGTAAGATCGCCCACGGACGGATCGATACCCGCGGGAGCACCCTCCTCCGTAAGTTTCCTGGAAAGATAGGCGATCTTCTCGGTGCCGGCGTAATCTTTCAGCGTGAGCGTCAAGGGCAACAGGCTGACAAAGTCCCGCACGGTTGGATTGTCGACTAGAGTGGCGGTCACCGCGCGACCGTCAACGGTCAAACGAATCTTCATGACGGAAACCTCCGAAACCGGTTGGGTCGGAGCCTGGTAGCCGGTTTGGTGATTGGGTGGCTGCGCTGCGAAGGCCGCGGTTGTGAACATTGCGGCCAGTAATGTCATTGAGATCACGGATAGTCGTCTCATAAACGCCTTCCACCTCCCTTCCCCGGTGTTGGCCCGTTAGGGACGCTGGCTTACTTCCCCTCGCCGCTGCCGAAGTATTCCTCGTCCGTGACCTTCTCCATCCAGTTGACATTCTTGCCATCGAGCATCTCCTGAATGGCGATATGCGTCATCGCCGTCGTGGCCGTAGCGCCGTGCCAGTGCTTGTGCCCGGGTGGACACCAGATGATGTCGCCGGCGTGGATTTCGACGCGGTCCTCGCCTTCGCATTGGGTCCAACCGGTCCCCGAGGTCACGATCAGGGTCTGGCCCAGGGGATGGGTATGCCAGGCCGAGCGCGCGCCGGGCTCGAAGGTCACGATCCCGCCCGTGACCCGCGAGGGATCGCTGCCCGCGAATTGGGCATCGATGCGGACGTTGCCGGTGAAATACTCTTCCGGTCCTTTGACCGAAGCCTGTGAACCGTTACGTATGAGTTCCATTGCTTGTCTCCTAGTTCTTCGTCAATGCTGAAATGTACTTGCCGCCGTCGAGCGAACGTGCGTTATTGTCCGCCGCCCACGACCTCGTCCAGTACCGCAGCGGCATTCGATGCCTCTTGCTCGCCCACTTCAGAGCGGAGTACCGCCACGTAGTCGCGCAGCTGCGCTTCGGTCAGTCCGGTGTTCATCGCGGCGCCCAGATGAAAGCGGAGCTGGCCGGCCGTGCCCGTCATGCTCGCGAGCGCGGAGATGGTCGCCAGTTCGCGGCTGGCATAATCGAGGTTGTCGCGGGCGAAGATATCGGCAAACAAATGCTGCTTCAGGAACGCATCGATGACCGGCGCGAACAGCTGATAGCCGCTCGGCGCGGGGATCCCGTCCCGACCGGCCAGTCTTGCGCGGACCCTGGCACCGTAATCGTCTTTGTCCATATCGGCAGGCAGCGGGCTCGCCTTCGGGCCTTCCTCATCGGTGATGCCTTTGGATTGGCGATCCTCGAGAACGCCCATCAAGGTATGGATCGCATTCAGGCTGCGCGGAAAGCCGACATAGGCGTACAGTTGAACGAGGACTTCCTTGATCTCGTTGACGGTAAGGCCGCCGTCCAAACCTGCGTTCAGCGCAGAGGTGAGCTTGTCCAGGTCGCCATTGGTGGCAAACGCCGAAATCGCGACGATGCCCTGTTGTCGGGGGTTCAACTGTTGTTCGCTCATAATCCTTTGCCCTGAGTTGATTGCGGGTACGAGACCTCGACCGTTTTCGGTGAGGACAATCTCTTGAAGTCCTGCGCGCGACGTGGTGGCGTCGAACCCTAGGGACGCAGCAGCACCTTGATCGCGCGCCGCTCGTCCATCGCCCGATAACCTTCGGCGACTTGATCGAGCGGCAGTGTCAGATCGAACACGCTGCCGGGATTGACCTTTTCCTGGGACACCAGATCGATCAGGTCGGGCAGAAAGCGGCGTACCGGTGCCGGACCGCCATGCAGGTGCGTATGCGTGAAGAACAGCTCCTGGCCGTCCAACTCGACACCGTGCGGCACGCCGACGTAGCCCACATAACCACCGGGGCGGCTCGAGTGGATGGCCTGCTTCATTGACTCAGAGGTCCCGACACACTCCAACACCGAATCGGCGCCGAGTCCGTTAGTCATTTCCTTGATGCGGGCCACGCCTTCGTCGCCGCGTTCCGTGACGATGTCCGTCGCACCGAACTCTCGGGCGAGCTTTTGCCGCGTGTCGTCACCGCTCATGGCGATGATCCTTTCCGCGCCCAGCTGCTTGGCGGACAGCACGCCCATCTGGCCGACCGCGCCATCGCCTACGACCACGACAGTGGCGCCGGGCTTTACATTGGCCGCCTGTGCGGCAAACCAACCGGTGCCGAAGACGTCAGATGTGGAAAGCAGATTGGGAATCAGGTTGTCCGAGGGGGCTTCGGGAAGCGCCACCAGGGTGCCGTCGGCCAGCGGGACGCGCAGATACTCGGCCTGGGCGCCGCCGACGAACTCGGCGTGCTGACAGGACGACTGATAGCCCGCTTGGCAGTGGGGACAGGTATTGTCGGAGGCGAAAAACGAGCCGATCACGAACTGACCAGGCTTGACCGATCGGACTTCTTTGCCGATCTCCTCGACCACGCCGCAGTACTCGTGCCCCATTGGGGTCGGGCCGTCGTCGGGCTGAAGGCCGCGGTACGGCCAGAGATCGGAGCCGCAGACGCAGGTGGCCGTGATCTTGATGATGGCGTCCGTCGGCTGTTTGATCTTGGGTGCGTCGAGGGTCTCCGAGCGGATGTCGTGAGGCCCATAGAGAACTGATCCTCGCATGGCGACTCTCCTTTACGGTTGGGCGGCTGCCCGCGGGCCCGGCCCCGCTTCGATGGGCCTTTTGCGGAGGCATGCCCGCCGATTGGATGTGATGGAAAGCCTATCAACTGCTAGACTCAGCAATAAATAGGGGTAATCTTATTGAGCGGATTAGCGAGACTTATTAATGCTGCGTGAAAATGCCACCGACCTCGTATCTTTCCTCGCCGTCGCCCGCGACGAGAGCTTCACCAAGGCCGCGGCCCACCTCGGGGTGTCGCAGTCGGCCCTGAGTCAGTCGATCCGCGGGCTGGAGGAGCGCCTGGGCGTGCGGCTGCTGTCCCGGACGACGCGCCGGGTGGCCCCGACGGCCGCGGGGGAACGCCTGCGCGAGGCGATCGCGCCCCGGTTCGAGGCCATCGAATCCGAGCTATTGGCGCTAAGCGAGTTGCGCGAACGTCCCTCCGGGACCATCCGATTAACGGCGATAGAACACGCGGCGGACACGCTTCTGCTACCCAAACTTGCCAAATTTCTGCCCGAATATCCGGAGATCGAGGTCGAGATTACGATCGATTACGGACTGACCGACATCGTCGGCCAGCATTTCGACGCCGGGGTTCGCGCAGGCGAGCTTATCGAAAAGGACATGATCGCCGTGCGCATCGGGCCGGATTTGCGCATGGCGGTCGTCGGATCGCCGGATTATTTCGCGCAGCGTGCTCTGCCCAAGGAACCGCGCGATTTGACCGACCACAACTGCATCAACCTGCGTCTGCCAACCCATGGCGAGGTCTATGCCTGGGAATTCGAAGACGGCACGCGTGAGTTGAACGTGCGCGTCAGCGGCCAGCTTATGGTCAACAATACGCCTCAACTACTGAATTCGGCCCGCGCCGGCCTGGGTTTGGCCTACGTCCCGGAGGACCTGGTTCAGGAGGATTTGAGTCAAGGCCGCCTCCAACGCGTATTGGAAGACTGGTGCCACCCTTATCCCGGGTATCACCTCTATTATCCGAACCGGCGCCAAGCCTCCCGAGCCTTTTCTCTCGTGGTCGAGGCTCTAAGATATTCTGATTAACCACCGCTCATCGCCGCGCGACACCGCATACGCTCCCACCGCTCAGGTTTTCGCACCCGCCGAGCGCGGATAAGCCCACCAACTCACGTATGCACCGAATTCGCGTGGACAGATTACTAATAGAAATATGCGTACGACACACGCTTATCCTTACACGGCGAGGCGGTAGCACCGCGTATATCTATACTTGGCGACGATGACCGAAACACAATGACTTAAGACAGTCACCAGTTACGAGTTTAATCGACCGCCCACCGTTTTCCATGGATTGCTGGCGTCGAGGCCGGCAGGTGCCAGTATTGCGCCCGCGTCAATACTCAGTCGTGTATGACCAGATAGCCTTCTGCCGGGTTGATATCCACCAGCAGCCCGGCGCTGTTGGCTGCATTTCCGATCCCTTGCAGGTTGGGGGCGTCGTTGTGTTCGGCCAGCATGGACAACGCCCTATTCGCCTTACAGTCAATCAGTAACCCAGATTCTTCATGGCCGTCGCAGGCCGTTGCATCGAGGCTAAAATCAAAACCCGCCGGCATAACCAGAATGACGGGCTCTTCGCGCATTACCTGGGCCTTGATTTTGGCGAGCGTCGACTTGTCATCACGCCACTCAAGTTTGGGCATATTGCCGTAATCACGCATCGTCATCTCCTTGTCCTCTTCGCATCAGGTGCTCTGATTTATACGGTAATTCCTTTTTCGGTATCGTCCGAGTTCCGCATGATTGCGAATCGATTATTGGGGAGTTTCTTCGGCGAGTGCTGCTCGGTGATTTCCTGCAGCCTCCTATCGAATGCCGGGCCTGGCAGGTGCTTCTCCGGACAAACGCCGCATGTCTTGTCTTTGCGGCCACGGCTCGGTTTGTCGCCGCAAGTCTTGTCAAAAGCGTAGATTGAAAAGGCCCTCACGTCCAACCTCCCGAACCCAACTGAACCGACATGTTGACGCCCGGTGCAGTTGAAGGGCTCTCCACTGCTGATGGTTGGCTTATTTCCGATTTGAACTCGGTCATGTTCTCGATACACCGAATGGTACTGTTATTCCATATTTTTGAACTCGGTCAAATTTTTTTGCTCGTCGTTTACTATTGTCGGAACCATAGAATCGCCCTTGATCAACCCGTTAAGGCGGGCAAATATGAGCTTTAGATGCTAGAAACAATTCCTCTCGCTTACCTTCGACGAGGTGTCCAGCAGTGTGGTTTTGCGCGTCGTGAATCAAGGTTTGGAGGCGTAGAGTGATGGCTAACGTCGTAAGGTTTGGCTCTATCTTGACGATATCCGCACTGCTTTCCGCTTCCGTGAATGCGGGCGGAAGTATCGGGACGTCCTTCGACGTGCCCGGGCGGGATTCGCCAACACGCGGCACTGGCGCCATGTTCGAAGTGGCCGCTCAAGTGGATTTCGAAGCAGACAAGTTGAATTCCAATTCCTTCGGCAAATTCAACCAGCCTAGCGAGTCCGAGGATATCGACACGCAAAGTTGCGACAAAGACAATACTGGGGCGGTTACCATCTATACGACCAACAGTACGGCCCAGGCGCCGATCGATGTGAAACTTGATGGCAGCCCTGTCGGAAGCCTGACGACCTATTTCTCTGATGAAGGTCCAGGCTGCAAAGCCGATAATGCGGCAGGCGTAATTACCCTGAACGTGCCCGCGGGCCAACATCTGATCGAGGCTGTCAGCCCCAATCTCAACTGGCCCGGACACAGGTTTACCGTGGAAAAGTGTGGATGCATGTTGCTGCCACTGTCGTGATAGGCAACTCGATTGGTGTGCGCATTGATGGCCCCATGTGCCGCCAAGCGTTCATTGCATCGCTCGGCAGCGGCGAGCGCAAAACCACTCTGTCCTTAGCTAGGCGCCGTGCGCCACGCAGTGTCACCTTGTCTTTTCCCACACCCCATTATCTGAACGGCACGCGGTTTCCCGGTATCTACGGGTGTTGCGTTCCGCCGCGGTGAATTTGTAATCCCGGCAATAGCGTCCATCATCCCGCCGGTAGGTTTTATAGGGAGTGACCGAATAGCGATAGCCGGTGTCCGGGTTTTTCCAGGCGACGACTTGACCGTCGGGCGCACGTTCCAGTGCCTGATTGGTACAGCGGCCATCGGCATTGTCCATGTTGCGCCCAATCTTGTTGCCAATGACCGCGCCGACAATGGCGCCGGCCACGGCGCCAAGCCTCTTGTTGTCTTCGCTTGAGACGTTATTACCGATGACGCCGCCCACTATGCCGCCGACCACGGTTCCGACCACCTGGCGGTTACAGCGACCGGATGAAATTCCGATTCTATCGCTGGCGGTCTGGAATCCGGTTCCGTCAGCATCACGACGCTTGTACCGCTCTCCTCGTGTGTCGTCATCTGCTTTGCGGCGATAGCCGTGCGCCGGGGCCCAGGGCGGCGGGCCTCCCTGAGCACGGTACCCGCGATAGCGGTCATGCTCGTCATAGTGAGCCGTACGTTCATGCCCCCTGTGGTGCACCTTATCGTGCCCGCGCCTCTCAGATTTCCAGTGATGGCCGTTGCCGGACTCGTTCTTCCAAGGATCGGCGTTCGCCGGCAGAACTGCGACCCACATGCCGGCACACAGTACGATGACATAGGTTCTAATTTTCATTGAGTCAAGTCCCCACTTCGGAATTCAATTGAGCGCATTCGATTGTCTATCGGCGGACATCTTTCTAAAACAACCGCCAAGTCCATTTGTGAGCCCGGTCACATTTGCGAAAACAGAATCGTACGCGTACGGTTTCTAGGCTCGAAGGCGTGACATTGCATTGTTTAAATTCAATTTTTTTGTGCTCATGACTCATGGCGACGAATTGCCTTTACCACCTGGCGTCGGTATCCTTGCGATCCCTTGGAAATACTCGTGTGTTAGCGGGAAAAGATGACTGTTATGAAAAGCCATTTGTTTCGACTTGCTGTTCTTGTTTGCCTGATTGTGCCGCTTCACGCGTGCATGAGCCCCCAAACGCCACAGGAAGTGACCAAGGCCTTCTGGGCGGCGGTTTTGGATAAGGATGTCGACGGCGCTGTCAGATATTCCACGCTGACCGAATCAAAATACTACGATGGCTTTTCGAAGGACTGGGACGGTTATCGGCCCTCCTTCGGTAAGGTGACAATCGAGAAGGATGAAGCGAGTATTGTCTCCCGATTTGCCAGCCCCGCGAACTCCGGCCAGGACGACAGAAGTTTCGTGACCTACCTGGTTCACCGTGATGGCGACTGGAAGGTGGATTACGATCGTACGAAACAGTCAATACAAGGCGGCGCCTTAGGGAATCTGATGAGCACGATCACGCAATTCGGCGATGGGGTGTCAAAGCAATTAGAGGCATCTGCCGACAGCGTAAAGCGTGAAATGGATCGCATGAGCGAGGAACTCGAGCGGCTATCGGATTCCTCCAGCAAACAGGCTTCAAAAGCCGTTGAAAAATATGCTGAAGAGCTCCGCAAGAGCATTGAAGAACTGAAGGACTCGATTAACCGTGCCCTGAAAAGCGAAAGCGACAAGCTCTCGGATCAAGATAAACGTTCGTTACAATCCATTTCCGATGACCTCGAAAAGGATCGGAATAATCTCTCCGAGCCAACCGCAAGACAGGTGTCCGACACCAGCAGGGATGTCGGCGAGGCACAGCAACGGCTGGAGGCGATAGACAACGACTCGCTGGATAAATACCGACAAGAATGGCGTAAACTGAGCGCGCAGCTCGAAGCGGACATGAGAAAAATGCTGAACGAACTCGCCTCGGCGTCAAACGGCGAGGGTTCGGATTGATCTTTCATTTGTTGAGCACATGGCTTACAGGCTGAACGGCGTCTGACTCGACACAGCCGTCACTGGACCGCAAGCACCGGCGGTCGAAGCGCCAAGGCAAAGCGCTCGGTTCCGGCTATGGCATGGTGTTCCATATGAGCACCCGCGGCAGGAAGCAGGCCGCGAATCATGCCGAACTCCGGTATCGCGGGCGCCTTGTTGGGCGCGCGTCGGCTGACGACGGTCAGGCGCGCCGCTGCCGATCGCGTCTTGAGATGGACCCGGACGCTGTCGTCCATCCCCTCCCCCGATCGGACCGCACAGGCAACCAACTCATTGATGGCGAGTGAGACCGGCACTGCTTCGTCGTAGGATATCCGCGTCTCGTCGCTGCCTTCCTGGCGCAGATCAATCTTCCGGCCCCAGGCGTGTGCAGGCCGTGCGATCAGGCAGATTGCCTCGACGATATCCTTTAGGCGCGGTGTCTGCGCACCAAGCGTTCCGCGAAGGCCATGCGCAATCGCCAGGGCGTTTAGCTGTGCGATAACGGCCGACACGGGCTCCGCCAAGTCGCGGTTTTGGATTGTGTGCCGGTGCAACAACGCGACGCTTCCCTGGAGTGCGTTGCCGATGCGATCGTGCACGACACGCAGTAGCCGCATTTTGAGCGCGTCGCGATATCGTTTGTCTCCGGGCGGCGCCGGAGACGGGATGCCGCGGGCCACGGCAATTCCCATGACAGAAGCCACCTGACCGTGCGGACCGACGATGGGATGCGCTTCGATCTGAAACACGACATGATGCACGGCAGTCAGGGCATACACCGGCTCGCCGCTCAGTGCGCGCGCCGCGTGTGCAATAATCTCCGGATGGTCGCGACAGCATTCAAAAACGGACGCCCCAACGAGCGCGTCGGGTTCCAGGCCCATCAGGGTAAGTCCGCCGCCCTCGGAGAGCGTGAAACTGCCGTTTTGGTCGAGAGCCCAGATGATCACTCGCGGGTCGTCGGCGAGCGGTGCTATCGGGGCGTCGGGTTCAAGGTTTAGGGGATCATAGGCGACAGTTGGCTCGGTCGGATCTCCGATCATGGCTTATCAGTTTGTCCTCTGCAGTTCTCATTGTTAGTGATTTTATCCCTTCAAACGATGCGGGATTAGCGGCTGTGTCACGCAATACTTTAAAAAATTTTACTAATGGTGCCGGATGCTTGTCCGCCTTGGACAGTGCTGATAGCGTGCGCGTTCTCTGACAACGAAACGGGGCGGCCGATGACTGACGCGCCATTGCAACGGCTGGCACGGGTGTTCGTGGACGGCTTTTCGGAGATGGACGGCGGCGAACAGCGCCTGGCCCGCAGCGTCTATCGTGCTCTGACTGACGGGCAACCGGTCGAGCCCCGCGACGCGGCTCTGGCCGCGGGGCTGGAGCCGGCTCGCGCGCTCGCCAGCTTGCGGAGTTGGCCCACGGTATTCTGGGACGAAGCCGGGCGTATCACCGGCTTTCTCGGACTGGGCACTGCGCCGACGCGCCACCGCTTTGAGGTCGATAATGGTGTCGCTTATACGTGGTGCGCCTGGGATGCGCTATTCGTTCCGCAAATCATCGGGGCTCCGGCGAGGGTCACCTCGCGTTGCCCGGCCACCGAAGAAACCATCTCACTAGTGGTTCGCCCAGACGGCATTGAGTCGGTATCCCCTGCCGAGGTTGTCCTATCGTTCCTGATGCCGGCGGCCGCTCAGCTCGGAGAACAGGTGACCGGCAGTTTCTGTCAGTTCGTCCATTTCTTACGGCCGGGTCGACAGTCCGAGCGATGGCTTGGCGAGCGCCCGCAGCTTTTCGAGATGTCGCTGGAACGGGCGTTCGAGCTGGGCGGCCTGGTAAACCGTGAGCGGTTCGCGGAAACGGACCTGTCCATATCCTAGAAAACACATTAAATAACCGTCATAACTAAATAATTAATAAAATATCCCTGGAAGCTATCGATCAGAGTTTGCAACGCTTGTGGCCGGCCTCCCGAGTATTGCCTATATTTCTTTAAAGAACGCCTACTTAGCGAACGTTATTAAAGGGACTATCGGGCGGTGCTCGCCCCGAGGACAGGAGGTCTTCTCATGACTCTCAGATTCCAGCGCAATATCGGTATTCTGGACATGATGCTGCGGATTGGCATCAGTGCCGTATTCCTCTATGCGGCGATGGGTCCGGGTCCGCTCATTCGGGACAGCTTTGCCGCCGGGGTGGTGACGGCCCTGGCCGTGGGGAATCTCGTGGCCGCCCTCACGCGCTTCTGCCCGTTGTACATGGTCGCGGGCATCAATACCTGCCGTACCGACTGAGTGTTCGGCCGGTGCCGATCCGCACCCAGCTGTTGATGGCGTTCGTCGGCGTCACGCTCTTGGCCCTGGTTATCTTCGGCATGGTCGCCTATTGGCTGCTGCCCGATGCCGTCCGGTCGCAAGAAGCGTCGATGCTCAAGGGCTTGAGCCAGCGGGTGGGTGCCCGCCTCCGCGCCCCCCTGGCTCGCGGTGACGTCGATGGAGCTGCGCTGAGCCGGCTGCGCGAGCGCCTGGTCGGGCCCGATACCTTCATCGTCCTGCTCGACAGCCGCCAGCGTGTGCTGGGCTCGAGCCAGCTGACGGCCACCGACGACGACCAGGCGGTGCACCCTGAGCGCATCCTGGCGGCGGTACAGGCCTTACCATCGGACGCGAAGACCGATCAGGGCGTGTTGGACTTCGCACGGCGGCAGTACGCCTGGGCCAGAAGCCCGATTCCGGGCAGCTCGGACGTGGTCACCCTGCTCCACCCCCTGTCCCTCGATTACATGCGTTTTGGCAGTACCTTGTGGATGAGGCTACTGGCCACCGCGCTGTTCGTCATGTGGGTGGCGGTCTGGGCTGCCCTGCTCCTGTCCTCGATAATCGCCCGGCGGCTCAACGAAAAGAATGCGGCCCTCTCCTATCAGGCGCACCATGACGGGCTGACCGGCCTGCCCAATCGAGGCATGCTCAATGAGCACCTCAACGAGCTGACCGTGCGGGCAAGGCAGAATGGCCAGACGGTAGGCCTGTTCGTCATGGACCTCAATCGTTTCAAGGAGATCAACGACACCCTCGGTCATCCCTTCGGCGATCAACTGCTCAAGATGGTGGGCATGCGTGTGCGGGGTATCCTGCGAGAAAACGATCTGATAGCGCGCCTGGGCGGCGACGAGTTTGCCGTCGTGCTGCCCGGCGCCGGGCGCAAGGACGCCGTGAGCTGCGCCATGCGCATCGTGCATGTGCTGGAGCGTGCATTTTCCATCGACGGGCTCAATTTGCACATCAAAACGAGCTTGGGTATTGCAATCTACCCGGAAGACGGCGATGCGGCCGACCTCTTGATCCAGCATGCCGACACCGCAATGTACAAGGCGAAGAAGAGCGGTGCCGATTATCGGTTCTACGATTCTGCGGACGATCCCTACTCCGTGCGTCGATTGACGCTGACCAGCGATCTGCGCACAGCGATCGAACGGGATCAGCTGCTGCTCCATTATCAACCGAAGATTCATCTGGCCAGCGGGCAAGTCAGTGGCGTCGAGGCCCTCGTGCGCTGGCAGCATCCCGAACATGGATTTATGCCGCCCGACGAATTCATCCCCCTGGCCGAGCAGACCGGCCTTATCGGTGCCCTTACCGACTGGGTGCTGAACGAGGCCATACGCCAGTGCGGCGTATGGGGTCGGGAGGGACGTGATCTCCGGGTGGCCGTGAATCTGTCCGCCCACAGTCTGAAAAATCCGCACCTGCCCGCGGACATCGCCGGTATGCTGGATGCCTGGGGTGTAGCGCCACAGCGGCTGGTATTGGAGATCACCGAAAGTGCGATGATGGAAGATCACGAGCTGGCGGCCGATATTGTGCATCGGCTCGACCAGATGGGCATTGCGATCGCCATTGACGACTTCGGCACCGGTTTTTCGTCATTGGCCTACCTACAGCGCCTGCCGGTCCACGAGATCAAGATCGACAAGTCCTTCGTGATCGGCATGGACGGTGCCGAGAACGAAAGCAATGCCGTTATTGTCCGATCCATAGTCGATCTCGCCCACAATATCGGTTGCAAAGTGGTGGCCGAGGGAGTGGAAAACGATGCCGTGCTCGGACGACTGCGTGCGTTCGGCGTCGATATCGCGCAGGGCTATCACTTCTCCCGCCCGCTGGCCGTTGAGGCCCTGGTCCATTGGTTGGCCTCCAGCGGCCGTTCCAACGCCGAAGAGTACGAGAGTACATCACCGCCTTTGATTTCAGCGATCAGCCGGGCGTGACGGCTTCGTTCGCACTCCGGGCGCGGCGGCGTCGCGCAATGTACAGCGCCGGTATCAGATTCGTACTGAGCAGCGCACTCCACACGATACCGCCCATGATTACCACGGCCAGTCCCTGCTCGGGCGCGGCGCCGCGGCCCCAGCCCAGGGCGGTCGGCAGCATGCCGAGGGCGGCAGTCAGGGTGGTGAGCAGGATTGGGCGAAAGCGCACCTGTACCGCTTCGCGCACTGCCTCCTCCAACTCGATTCCGTTCGCTTCGTTGCGCCGCGCCCGGTGCAGCAAAACGATGCCGTGATTCAAGCTGATCCCGATCAGCGTCGCAAAGCCCACCAACGCTATCGCATTGAGCCCCACACCGCTGAGCAGCAATGCCAATGCGCCGCCAGTGAAGGCCAACGGGGCCTGCAGCAGCAACAGACCCGGCACGAGCAGCCCGTCGAACTGCAGGGCCAGAATGCCCAGTACCAGCACCAGGGCGACCAGCGCGGCCACACCCAATGACACCGCGGCATGCTCGAGCTGGGGGAAAAGCCCGCCGAAGCCGATGCGGTAGCCGGACGGGAGGTGCAGTCCGGCTAGGGCCTTACGGGCCGCGGCGATGGTACTGGCGAGCGGGCCGTGCGGCACGGCCGTGATCTCCAGGGCCCGCGCACCGTCCACATGACGGATCTGATTGGGACCGCTGACCAGTGTCAGATCTGCGAGCCGACCGAGCGGCGTCCAGCCCGTGGTTCGAATCGGCAGGCGCCGAAGTTGGTCCGGTCGCCGCCAGGGGGCGTCGGCCAGACGCAAATACAGCGCCAGCGGGTAGGCGCCGTCGGGCACTCGGGCGAGCACGTCGCCGCCCAGCAGCGGTTGCAGTTGTTCGTACAGATTCTGCGGGCTCATACCCTGTAAGGCCAGCGCGCGGCTGCGGGGGCGGATCTGCAGTTGCGTTACCGGATAGGCGTCGTTATTGAAGATGTCGCTCAAGCTGGGGACGTCATGCAGACGGGCGGTCACCTGTTGCGATAAGGCGCGCAATCGGTCGATACGGCCGCCGTAGATGTCCACGACGAACGGCTGGGGCAATCCCGACAGGCTCTCGCCGACGCGCTCCAGCGTGGGTGTATTGACGTTAACCTGAACCCCCGGGCGGCGGCTGAGTCGACCCAGGTGTCGGGCGACGCGGTCGAGATCGCTGCCGCCGGCCCTGGGCGTCAGTGCAATCTCGATCTCGCCGGCGTAGGCCGGCTCCGTGTAAAGGGTGCTTCCGGACGAGCCGATGCGTGCGAAGGTGTGCTGCACGGCGGGTTCGGAGTCCAGGGTTCCGGCTATCTGCGCAACGGTCGCGCGCGTATCGCTCAGTGACGTGCCCGGCGGCAGCGTGAAGCTCTCCAGCAACACACCCTCGTTCGGCAGCGGCAGGAAACTCACGGGCATCAATGTCAGACCGACGGCGCTGAAAACCAGCAGCGCAACGCACACGCCCAACATCGTGCGTGGACGGTCGATGCAAAACGCCAGCAGGCGATCGTTGTGCCGGCGCAACCAGTCGACGGCCGGCCAGCCGGCGCCGGCGCGCGCCCGCGGTCGCCCTACCCGGCCCAGCACCAGCGGAATGAAGCTCAAGGAGATGAGCAGCGAAGCAATCAGCGCCAGCCCCATGGCGAGCGCGAATGGCAGGAAGAACAACCCGGCCAGCCCGCCGACGAACAACAGCGGTGCGAACACCGAGACGGTGCTGATGGTCCCGGAGATGTCCGGCACGGCGATATCGCCAAGTCCCTGGCGCACCCCTTCCCAGGGCTCGCCCGCGGCCCCGGCGCCTTGCTCCCAGCGGTGGTAAATGGCTTCGAGCACGATGATGGCATCGTCGACCAGCAGTCCGACGGCCACGGTGAGCGCCCCGAGCGTCATCAAGTTCAATGACTGGTCGGCCGCGTAGAGCCCGGCGATCGCGAGTAACAGTGCCAGTGGGATGCTGACGACCAGCGCCCACACGCCGCGACCCACGCCGAGAATCCACACCAATGCGGCGATGGCCAGTAGCCCGCCGATGACCAAATTGCGCGTGAGGTCGTCGCGGATGAGCCCAACCAGATGGCCCTGGCTGTAAGTCCGGACCCAGCTCGTACCGGCGGGAAGCTGATCCTTCAAGCCAGCCAGGGTACGCGCGACGGTCCGGGTCACGGGTATGGTCGAGGCCCCTGGCTGCTTGAATACGACCATGGCTACGCTGGAGCGTCCGTCCAACAGCACCGCACCGTGAATCGGCATCGGCCCATCGACGATGCGCGCCACGTCGCGCAGCGGTATCGGTCCGGCCCGGCCCTGCACGACCGCGTGCGCGAGGGCGTCGACGTCGACGGGAAGATTGCGCACCTCCAGGGGTACGCCCTGGTGACCCAGCGAAAGATAACCGCTCGGGCGGAGCACTGTCTGTCGTCGTACGGCATCGGCCAGGGCCGTGACGCCGATCCCATAACGCTGCATCTGTGTCAGGTCGGGCTGCACCCACAGCGCCTCATCGCCGGCACCGAACACCTCCACGCGCTGTACACCGGGCAACGCTCGCACGGCGGGAACGATGTGCGCTCGCACTGCGCGCTGGACCGCCATGGGTGTGGTGCCCGGGGGAACGCGCAGCGTGTAGTCGGCCACTTCGTCGACGGCGCTGCCCATGACGACCGCCCGCGCATGCGCTGATGGCGGAATATCCGCACGCGCGCGATCGATGGCGGCGTTGACGGCCTGAAGGTCCTGCTCGGCGTTCGTGCCGCGGATAAAACGGGCATCGATCTCGACCGTCCCGTTGCCCATTACCGAGCGCACGCCCTGGAGCGTGGGGATGCCCAGGACCTGCCCTTCGATCGGGCGCGTAATCAGCGTTTCCAGCTCTTCGGGTGTCGCACCGGCCTGGTGGGCGATGATCGCAATCTGGGGGAAATCGAAACGCGGCAGGACCTCGACCGGGATGTGCAGCAGGGCGTAGACCCCGTACGCGACGAGGCCCCCGTAGACGAGCCACCACAGCAGCGGGCGCCGCGCGAGACGCCTTAGAGACCCACCGGTGCCGAGCGTCGCCACGGTTCAATCCGGCGGTTGATACCGCGCACTGACGCCGCGGTGAAAGCGCAGATAGGCATTGCGTACCACGACACGCTCGCCCTCGTGCAGGCCCTCGGAAATAGCAGTCCAATTGCCGCGCCGGACGCCCGTCACGACGCGCTGCTTGCGGAGATGACCGTCGTTACTGACCAGCACCCACCACTGGCCCTTATCCAGGACCAAGGCACGGCTGGGTACCGTTACCATCGCTCGGGCGGGACCCTTGAGCGTGACCGTTCCAGCTTCGCCGTTATGCCATTCGGGATTGGAATGAGTGGCGATAAGGCCGATCGTTCGCCCCCCGTCGGCATGCACGCGCCCCATGACGTCGCGCACCCGGACGCCGATGGTCGGCTCGCCGCCGCTTGGCCTGAACTCACCCTGCATTCCCGCGCGCACCGCATCGGCGTCCTCGCCGTAGAGCGTCGCGCGCAGCCACAGGCTGTTCTCGCCCTGAAGCACGGCCAGTGCCTCCCCGGCCTCGACGCGCTCACCGTCGGCCGCCTTGACGCTCAGCACGGTCGCCTCTACCGGCGAGACGATGCGTGTTGCCGCCTGCGCCGCCGCGAGCGCCGATTCCGCGTCTTGCAGTGAGGCGCGCGCCCCGGCGAGTCGCCCTTTGGCCTGATAGATCTGCAACCGCGTACCGAGCCGTTCCTCGCGTCGCTGACGGCGAACCTGCAATACTCCGCGGTCGGCCTCGATCTCAGCCTTCGCGGCGCGAACCGCCGCCTTGTGCTTTGCGAGGGCGGCTTGGACGTCGGGGCCCTGAAGTCGTGCCAAAACCTCGCCCGCGCTGACATGATCGCCCGGGCGTACGTCCAGTTCCGCCACGACCCCTGAGAGCTGCGCCCGGGCGGGCAATACCGCCACGGGCTCGACCTGCGCGTAGGCCCGAACCTCGGCGGCAATGCGGCGCGTGTGGACGACGACGGTGTCCAAGTCATCGCCGGCACTGCGCGCGGGCGAAGCGGCAGCCGCCAGGGCTGCGACCGTCAAGAGGCAGAGTGCCCTTTGCAGGGGGTATCGCGCGGCGTCGAACATGATTGATTAGAACCCTCCTGCGCCCGACAGTTTCAGACCGTGTGCCACACCATTCAGTATACGCAGGGCGAACCCGGTGCGCCGGGCGCAGGTGGGATCATGCCGGCGGGCGCAGCCGGTTCAGCGCGGCGAAGACCACGGGCATCAGAATCAACACCAGCGGCATTTGAATCAGCAGCCCGGCGATAATGGCCACCGCCAGCGGCTGCTGCATGGCCGAGCCCTGTCCGATCCCCAGGGCCAGCGGCGCGAGGGCAAGGATCGCCGCCAGCGTGGTCATGGCGATGGGGCGCATGCGGTTGACGCCCGCGTCGGCGAGCGCGGCGAATCCGTCTGCGCCGTCCCGTGTCAGTTCGTGGTATTCCGAAAAATAGAAGATCGCGACCTCGGTGACGATGCCCACGACCATGGTCATTCCCATCATGGCCGTGATGTTGAGTTCGATGCCTGAGGCCCACAGCGCAATGAATACGCCAGCCAGGGCAAGCAGCGGGGCCGTCATGATGGCCAGGGCGACTCTGAACCGCTCGTACAGGAACAGCAGCAAGAGGAACACCAAGGCCACGGCGGCGATCATCACCGCCGCCAGACCGTGAAAGGCGATCTGCTGCTGTTTGTACAGGCCGCCCAGCCGGAAATACAACTGCTTGGGGATCAGTCCCGGTTTATTGATGACCTTGCGAACATCGCGCACCGTGGAGCCCAGATCACGGCCGCTGATACGCGCCGTGACCGCGACCATGCGCTTGAGGTTGTCGCGTGTGATCTGCGGTTGGCCGTGCAGTGTGACGATATGTGCGATGCGCCGCAGAGGGAAGACGTGTCCGTCGGGGGCCTGCAGACGAACGCCACCGATCTGGTCGATGTTCCGCCGCAGGGTCTTGGGGACCCAGACGCGGATGCCGATCACCTTCACGCCCCGCTGCACGTGCGTGGTGACCACTCCCGAGAAATAGGCCTTGAGCTGACGCGTGACCGCCTCCGGGTCGACGCCCTCCAGCGCCGCCTTCGCCCGGTCGACCTTCACGTCCAGGGCATCGCCGGCCTGCACGATGCCGTCGCGCACGTCGACGACTCCTTTAATATGAGCAATGGCCGCGGCGACCTTCGGTGCAGTGTGGAGCAGCGCCTTGGTATCGTCACCGTAGAGCTTGATCTCGATGGGCTGCGGCACGGCGGTGAGGTCCCCGATGAGGTCCTCCATGAGCTGCGCCATATCGATGTCCAGCCCCGGCACCTGCCGGTGGATCTTGTCGCGCAGACTGTCCATGATCGCCTCGACGCTGCGCCGCGGCGGCGGCTTGAGCCGAACGAAGAAGTCCCCTTCTCTGGCCTCGGTGATACCGCCGCCCAGTTGAGCGCCAGTGCGCCGCGAATACGAGGCGACTTCGGGTGTCTTCTCCAGGATGGCCTCGACCTGGCGCAGCAGGCGATCCGTCTCGCGCAGCGAGGTGCCCGGCGCGGCCTGATAGTCGAGCACGAAACCGCCCTCGTCCATCTTCGGCATGAACCCCGAGCCCACGTGTTGATAGGCGAGATAGCCGAGCGCGAGAAACGGAACCACGCCGACCAACAGCCACAGCGGCCGGCGCAGCGTGGCGGCCATCAGGCGTCGATAGGCCGCGTGCAGGCGGCGCGTCAGCGGACCCTCGTCCTCGCGGGCGGCATCGGCCTCGCTCAACAGGTGATCGGCGAGCAGCGGAATGGCGAGCCAAGCCACCAGGTAGGAAATGATCAGCGCGCTGGCCATGGTCAGGGACAGAGCCTTGAAGAAGGCGCCGGTCACCCCGCCGAGAAAGGCAAGCGGCACGAAGATGATGATAGTCGAGGCCGAGGAGCCGGTCAGGGGGTGCACGAACTCGCGGGCAGCCTCGCGGATACGTGTGTGGTGCGCTGCGCTGCCGCCCTCCCCGTCGGCGGGTCGGCGCAGGTGGCGAACGATGTTTTCGATCATGACGATCGCGTCGTCGATGATCAGCCCGACGGCCGCCGCCATCCCGCCCAGGGTCATAATGTTGAAGCTCATGTTCAGCACGTAGAGCAGCAGTACGGTGGCCGCAAGGACCGCTGGCACGACCAGGATGGCGACCAGGGTGACCTTCACGCTGCGCAGGAAAGCGAGCAAGACGAGCGCTGCGAGAAGGACACCGATCAATATCGCGTCGCGAACGCTGGCCGCCGAGGCCAGGATGAGCCGGCTCTGGTCGTACCAGTTGCTGATCTTCAGGTCTTTGGGCAGCTTACCCCGATAGGCTGCCAATTGTGCTTTGACATCGCGCACTATCTGAACGGTGTTGCCGCCCGGTTGTTGATAGATCTGCAGCGACACAGCCTGGTGTCCATTGGACGTGACGCTCATCCACTTCGGCACGGTCGCCTTGCGCACCGTGGCGATGTCCTCGAGCTCGACCAGGCCGTTGTTCCCGCTGGCCAGGACCGTATGGCGGATCTGATCCAGGCCCTTGAGTCGCGTGTCGGACAGCATCAGGTACAGCTTGTAGTGGTCCTGCAGGCGGCCGACAGCCTGCAGAACGTTCGCCGCCGACAGGGCCTTGACCACGTCATGGAGGGTCAGTCCGTAGGCACGCAGCTGAGCGGGGTCGACATCGACCCTGTACTCGGCCTGTTCGCCGCCCAGGACGCTGACATGGGCCACCCCGTTGATGGCCGAGAAAAGGGGGACCAATTGGTATTTGGCGATATCGCGCAGTTGGACCTGGTCCTCCTTGTCGGAGATCAGACTATAGGCGGCCACCGGAAATACGGTCGGGTCCATACGCCGGGCCTCGAAGGACGTGCCCTTTGGCAGCTGCGGCAGCGTCTGGTTCACGGCGGAGTCGACCTGCTGCAGTGCCAGGGACATGTTCGTGCCCCAGTCGAAATTGACCGACAGCTCGGCGCTGCCGCGTGAGGTGGTCGAGCGTATCTCGCGCACACCGGGCACCGAGCGCACGGCCTGCTCCACGGGCCGGGTGACCGATACGACCATCTGTTCGCCCGGACGGTCGCCGGCGTTTACGGTGACCACGATGCGCGGGAAATTGACGTGCGGGAACAAGGCCACGGGCAGCCGCAAAGCACTCGCCGCCCCGCCGAGCGCCAGGATCGCGAGAAGAAACAGGATCGAACGACGGTGGCCGGCGGCCCAGCTGGCGACACTCACGGGCTTGGCCTCACTGCGACGGGCCGTTCGAAGAAGACTCTGACGAGGACTGTTTCTCGCGCACGTGCATCGCGTCGTGCAGCTCGTAGTTGCCCAGTGTTACCACGGTATCGCCCGCATGGACGTCGCCGTCCACCGCGAGCCAGCCGTCCTGGTGCAACCCCGTACGCACGGCTACCCGGTGTGCCGTCGTCCCATGCACGACGAACAGATAACTACCCCGCTCGTCGCGCAACACCGCGCTGCGCGGGACCGTCACCGCCTGTTTCGAGGCAAGCGTAATGATGCCGCGCATGGTTTCGCCGAGCACGAGGCCGTCCGCGGCATCCTTGGGCAGATGGGTCAGTACGTCCACGAGGCGCGTCTTGGGGTCGACCATGGCGTGGACCTGATCGACGCTCGCGCTGATGTGCTGCTTCGGGGCGAAGACCGCGACCAGCGTCACCTCCATGCCGGGCTTCAGACGCGTTGCGTTCTCCTGTTCGACGCCCAGGGGCACGACCAAATCGTCGCGACTGGCCAACAGCAGTGCCGTAGTATCGCCCTGCACGCGTTGGCCCTGACTGACGTCCAGACGGGTAACGATGCCGGCGAACGGCGCGCGGATCGTTTCTTTCGCCTCGCCCGTTCCGAGTTTTTTCTCCGCACGCAGCCGCGCCTCGGCATCGCGCAGATCGCGCCTGGCCGAGGCAAGCTGATCGCGAGTGCCCAGTTGCTCCTTGAACAACTCCTGCAGCCGGGCGAGCTTGCTGCGAGCGAAGCTCACGGCGGCCTTGGCCTGTTGGTAATTCATACGTGCGTTCGGTGCCGTGTCGAGCTCCAGCAGTGGGGCCCCGGCCCCGACCCGCTGGCCAAGGCGCACCCACAGTCGATCGATGAGACCGGCCCGAGGCAGCGTGACACTGGCGAGGTGATCCGGATCGGGTTGGACCCGGCCGAAGGCCGTGATGGTCTGACTCACGTTTCGTGTGCGCGCGGTCGTGACCGCTACCAGCACCGAACCTTGTTTGCTCGCCGACGCCGTATTCGAGGCATGGACCGACGTTGAGGTGAGTGCCAGTACCAGTGCGAGCCAGGCGGCGACCAGTGCCCCGTCGACTCGCACGCGCATGCTCGCATCTCTGTTGCTCATGGCCTGTTCTCCTGATGCTGTCGACCCCGGGCGTGCGCCGCCCCGGCGTTGTCACGCTGCGGCCAAGTGAGCAGCGTGTCCAGCGCAATGCGGTTGTCCCAAAGCGACTGGCGCAAGTCCGCGACTTCGAGTTGCTTGTTCAGCAGCGTCGTCTGCATGTTCAGGTAGGTGAGCGCGTCGATGTCGCGTGCGCGGTAGGCCTTGGCGGCCCGTGCGACCATCGCCTGCAGCGCCGGCAGACGGTTCTCGGTGTGCCCAAGCTGTGATCGTATGAGCGCACCCTGGCTGTGCAGCTGGTCGAGCTCGCCGTACGCGGCGTCCAATCGCGCCCGGTAGGCCTGGTGCAGCGCGGCACGGGTGGCCCGCTGTACGGCGATGGCCCCACGGTTGCCATTGAAGATGGGCAGGTTCAGGGTGATCCCGAAGCCGGTCGTGTGTACATCGCTGGTATCGCGGGCACGCGTAAAGCCGATGCTGACCGAGGGAAACTGGGCCAGGATGGCCTGGCGCACCCGTGCCTCCTGGCTCTCGTACCCCGCGCGCAGGGCCAGCAGGTCCGGGCGACGTCGGGCGAGGGTCTTGATCGCGCCGGCGAGCCCGCCCGCAGGCCAGTTCGCGGCCGCGGGCGGCCGGTCCAGCGCGGCCAGGCGAAGCTTCGCATCCGGGCTGAGCCCCAGCAGCGCCTTGAGGGCGTGGCGACTGCGGTCGAGCTTCCGTTCGGCCTGACCGAGGCGGCTGTTGGCGTCCATCAACGCGGTCAGGTCGGTCCCCGCCACATCCAGCGTGAGATTGCCTGCGCGCAGCGCGGCACGCGAGCGGGTGTAGCGTTGGGCGTACAGGCGCTGCGACCGGCGCAGCAGGTCGCGTTTGTGGGTCTCGGTCTCGACCTGCACATATAAGGTGCGCGCCCGCTGTGCGACCTGCCACTCGCGCCACAGCAGGGCCAGGTCGATCTGCCGCGCATGCCCCCGCGCGGCGGCGGTCCTCGCACCACGAGTCACGAGGGCCGTGAGGTCGTAATTCAAGCCGAGGCCGTAGGCGTCGGTCAGCCCGGGGCCGTGGTCGGTCGGGTGGTCGGTGCTCGCCGAGATCTGCGGGTCGGGCAACAGGTGGGCGGCGAACAACTGGGCCTGGGCCACATCCGCCCGGCGCCGCCGAACCTTGAGATCGGGGTTGTTGACCACGGCCAGGGTGGCCACTTCGGTCATGTCCAACCCGTCGCTCGGGTCGAAGGTGTGTCTGGACGACATCGGTAGACCCAGCGAGGCCGGGTCGACGTGCAGGGACGGAATCCGGTCCAACAGATCCGCACCCTGCCCCAAAGGCAGAGGGTGATAGCTCGCACAGCCGCCGAGCAGGGCGGCCAGCGCGAGCGGCGCGATGCGCGGCAGGGTTCCGCTGAAGGAAATCGCCATGGTCCTCGTCGTGACAACTCGGCCCCGCTGGGGCCGTCTTGGGACCGAAAGTATGCGAAAGTCCGCGTTAACAGGCCGTTGCGCGGACATTACGAAACGTTAATACTGCCGGCACAGCCTCTGGCCTACGCTACTCACCATGCGCATCCTGGTTATCGAAGACGATCCCGACGCCGCGACCTATCTGGTCAAGGGCCTGAGCGAGAGCGGTCACACGGTCGACCACGCCCTCGACGGCGAGCAGGGGCTGCAGATGGCCCTGGACGGCGGTTACGATGCCCTGGTGGTCGATCGCATGCTGCCCGGGCGCGACGGATTGTCGGTGATTGCCATGCTGCGCGCCGGCGGCGATCGCACGCCGGTGCTGATCCTGAGCGCACTCGGCGAGGTCAACGAGCGCGTGGCGGGCCTGCGCGCCGGCAGCGACGACTATCTGACCAAGCCCTACGCCTTCTCCGAACTCCTCGCGCGCCTTGAGGCGCTGGTGCGCCGCGGTCAGCCCGATCAGGTTGAGACCCAGCTGCGAATCGCCGACCTGGAGCTCGATGTGCTCAAGCGCACCGTGCGACGCGCCGGCAGACCCATCCGCCTCAAACCGCGCGAGTTCCGCCTGCTGGAGTACCTGATGCGCCACGCCGGCCAGGTCGTCACCCGCACCATGCTGCTCGAGCAGGTCTGGGACTATCATTTCGACCCGCAGACCAACGTCATCGACGTGCACATCAGCCGGCTGCGCACCGTCATCGATCGCGATTTCGACACGCCCTTGCTGCACACCGTGCGCGGGGCCGGATACTGCCTGCGTGCGCCCGACTAGACTGTTCCGCACCACCGCCCTGCGCCTGTCGCTGCTGTACGCGCTGCTGTTCAGCCTGCTCAGCGCCGCGGCATTGGGCTTCATGTACTGGTCCACAGGACATTATATCGACGCGCAGATTAAGACCGGCCTGGAGAGCGAGGCCCATGAACTGCTGCGCACATATGACCGCGGCGGCTCCGCCGCTGTGCGCCGCGCCTTGCGTCACCGCCTTGCCAACGTCACCCACACGGGCCGGCATTATCTCTACGTACCCGCCGACGGCAAGTCCCCGATCGGCGATTTGCACCGATGGCCCGCCGACGTTGCTCCCGACCATCGGGTGCACAACCGCTGGCTTGCCGCGAGCCTGCTGCCCACACGCTCGGACGACGACGCCGACTACCTGCCGGTGCTGGCCGTGCGCCTTCCCGACGGCGACCGTCTGTTGATCGCGCAAAGCATGAACGAAGCCGAAGACATGCGAGACTATGTCTTTGGTACGGTAATCCTCACCCTCGGGGTCACGGTGGTTATCGCATTGTTGCTGGGCATCCTGATGGGCCGCAGCGTGCTGCGGCGTATCGATGCGGTCAATGCTACCGCCGGGGAGATCATGGGCGGCGATTTGAGCCGACGTCTGCCCGTCGGGCGCCGCGGCGACGAGTTCGACGAGCTCGCCCTGCGCCTCAACGCCATGCTCGAGCGCATCGAGCAACTGCTGACTGCCATGCGCGAGGTCACCGACAACGTTGCGCACGACCTGCGCAGCCCGTTGAATCGCCTGCGCAATCGCCTGGAGGTCACCCTGCTTGAGCAGCGCAGCGAGTCCGAATATCGCCAGGCGATGGAACAGACCATCGCCGACGCCGATCAACTTCTGAAGACCTTCAATGCCCTGCTCGATATCGCCCGGGCGGAGGCTGGAGTGCAACAAGAGGAATGCGCCGAACTGGACCTGGTCGAATTGGCACGGGATATGGGCGAGCTCTACGAGGCGGTCGCCGACGAAGCGGGATTGACGCTGAACCTCACGCTGCCCGAGGCCGAAGCGCTGACGGTGAAGGCCGATCGCCACCTGCTGGCTCAAGCCATCGGCAACCTGTTGGAAAACGCCATCACTCACGTTCCACGGGGCGGGTGCGTAAGCCTGGAGGTGGTCCGGCGGGGCGCCAGCGTGGTGCTCGCGGTGGCCGACGATGGACCGGGGATTCCGGTCGAAGCGCGCGAGCGCGTCCTTGGCCGCTTCGTCCGTCTGGATCCGGCGCGCAATGCGCGCGGCAACGGTCTGGGCCTGAGCCTGGTACGCGCGGCGGCGCTGTTTCATAAAGCCGAGCTGCGCCTGCTGGACAACCCTTCGGACAACGGGTCCGGCCTGCGGGTCGAGCTGGTCTTCAAAGCGTCATAATTGCCAACTCAAACAGACAATTGGAATCCCGCGCGGGCTCAAAACCGTGTATTATATGCGCCAAATTCGGCGCGGCCCTGACCGCCGGATTCCGAAATCCGAACGTCACAAGCGAGAGCATAGACTGAAAACGAGCGTCCCCAGGCCCCGTTCCCTGTCCGCCGGCATCGCGGTCGGACACCCCACAGGACGCGGCACCCACGCATGATGCAGCAGCACCGCACCCTTTCCCATCGTCGTCTCATGCTCGCCGTGCTCGTTGGCATCGGCGTGATCTGGTTCGCCCTGCTCGGCTACCGCGACCTGCTTCAGCCCGACGAGGGACGCTATGCGGAGATACCGCGCGAGATGGTCGCCACCGGCGACTGGCTGACGCCGCGCCTGGACTCCTTTAAATACTTCGAGAAGCCGGCCGCCCAATACTGGCTGACGGCGGTCGGTTACAAGATTTTCGGCGAGGGCAACACCACCGCGCGCCTTTGGCCCGCCCTGCTGGGCTTTTTGACGCTGCCCTGGATCATGTGGCTCGGCACGCGCCTCATCGGCCCGCGCGCCGGCCTGTACGCCGGTCTGATCCTGGCCAGCACGTTCCTGTGGGCCGTGTTGGGCCATACGCTGACGCTGGACATGGGCGTGTCGGCCTTTCTGACCTTCGGCATCGGCGCCCTGCTTGTGGCGCAGCAGCGTCGCGGCGATCCCAAGGCGGTGCGCAACTGGATGCTGCTGGGCTGGACCATGCTGTCGGTCGCGATGCTCTGGAAGGGGTTGATTGCGCTGGTCCTGCCGGGCGGCGCGGTGTTCTTCTACAGCCTGTGGATGCGCGATTTTCGCTGGTGGCGCCACCTGCACCTGGGCAAGGGCCTGGTCCTGTTCACGCTCATCAGCGCGCCCTGGTTCATTGCGGTCGACCGCGTCAACCCGGGTTTCGCCAAGTTCTTCTTCCTGCACGAGCACCTGGAGCGCTTCGCCGAGAACACCTATCACTACGGCGAGCCCTGGTGGTACTACCTGCCGCTGTTGTTCGTGGCCGCGCTGCCCTGGCTGGCGACCACGGCCGGCGCGCTGTTCAAACCCGGGTTCGACTGGCGAGTCGCGCGCGCGGCCTCGCCGCAGGAACGCGCCTTCGAGCCGCTGCGCTTTCTCTGGGTTTACGCCGTCTTTACGGTTGTCTTCTTTTCGTTATCGCATTCCAAGCTGCTGACGTACCTGCTGCCGATCTACCCGGCCCTGGCGCTGATTGCCGGCGAGCGCCTGGCCCGCCAGCCGCGCTTCCGGCTCGATACCGCCGTCATCGCCGTTTTCGGACTGCTGATGCTCAGCATCGCCTTCAACCTCCAGCGCTTCGTCAAGCCCGATATGCCGCTGGAGGTCGTCATGCGGGCCCAACCCTGGGCCCTGGCCTCGGGCGCGGCCTTTCTCGTCGGGGCCATTGCGGCGGTCGGTTTTCGCCGCCGCGGGACCGCGGCGGCAACCGCGTTGGCACTGGGTGCCCTGCTCGGCTTCCAGTGCATTGTCTGGGGCTACCAGCCACTGGCCTCGATTTATTCGGCCCGGGTCGTGGCCAATGCCATCGAGCCGGTGCTCGCCAAGGCCAATCGGCCCGGGTCGGATCGGGCCGGCGCGGAGGTACCCATCTACAACATTGGGCGTTACGATCAGTCGCTGCCCTTTTACCTGAACCGCACCGTTCGCCTCGGCCTGTATGAGGGCGAGCTGGGATACGGCATCAGACAGGAGCCCGAAAAATATATCGCCACGCTGGAGCAGTTTGCCGAGCAGTGGAAACAACTCCAGGGCCAGGCCGTCGCCGTTATCGCGCCGCCCCTATATGCAAAGCTGAACGAACAAGGAATTCCCATGCACGTGATCTACAAAGACGCCCGCCGGGTAGTGGTGACACGACAATGAACGGCATTACCTTCCTGCTGGTGCTGACCGGGGTCATGCTCAACGCGGTCGCGCAGCTCGCCCTGAAGGCCGGGGTGCGCGACATCGGCCCTATTGCGCTGAAACTCAGCCAGGTCATGCCCGTCGGCTTGCGCATGATGAGCGAGCCCTATCTTTGGACCGGACTGAGCTGTTACGTTATCAGTGTCGTGGTATGGATCCTCGCGCTGTCGCGGGTCGATGTCAGCATCGCCTACCCGATGCTCTCGCTGGGCTACGTCGTCAATGCCATCGCCGCCTGGTGGCTGTTCGGCGAGGTGATGAGCCCGAGCCGGGTCATCGGCATCGGCATCATCATCCTCGGCGTCTATGTCCTCGCCCGGAGCTGAACCGCTGTGCTGCCCTTCGTCAAACCGACCGTAACGGAAGAGGACATCGAGCGCATCAACGAAGTGCTGCGCTCGGGCTGGATTACCACCGGTCCCAAGGTCCAGGCCTTCGAGCAGGCCCTGTCCGAGTATCTCGACGGCGCCTTGGTACGGGTCTTCAACTCGGGCACCAGCGCGCTGGAGGCCTGTGTGCTGGCCTGCGACATCGGCCCGGGCGACGAGGTCATCGTGCCGGCCATGAGCTTTGTGGCGAGCGCCAACGTCGTGGTACGCGCCGGCGCACGCCCCGTGTTCGTCGACGTCGGACTCGATACGCGCAACATTGACATCGAGGCCATCGAAGCGGCCATCACCCCGCAGACCAAGGCCATTCTGCCGGTCCATTTCGCCGGGCTGGCCGCCGATCTCGATGCCATCTACCAACTCGCCGAGGACCGCGGTCTGCACGTCATCGAAGACGCGGCGCATGCCATCGGCAGCGACTACCAGGGACGGCGCATCGGCGCCGACGGCGATCTCATCTGCTTCAGCTTCCACCCGAACAAGAACATGACCACTATCGAGGGCGGGGCGGTGGCCTGTTTCGATCCCGATCTCGCCAAGCGACTGGAGCGCATCCGCTTCCACGGAATCGAGCGCGACGAGGCCGGGCAGATGGACGTCCTTGAGTGGGGCGGCAAGATGAATCTGCCCGACGTCAATGCCGCACTCGGCCTGCAGCAGCTCGCGCGCCTGGACGACTACAACGCCAAACGCCGCGCCCTGGTACGGCGCTACTTCGAGCGCCTGTCCCGCCATGCCGCGGTGCGCCCGCCCGCCGACGGCGAGGGCCACAGCTGGCACCTGTTCGCCCCGCTGATCGATTTCGCCGCGCTGGGGATCGACCGCGCGGGCTTTCAGGCGCGCCTGGCCGAGCGCGAGATCGGCAGCGGCTATCACTATCCGGCGATACATCTGTTCAAGCTCTACCGGCGCATGGGCTACCGGGACGGCGATTTTCCCAATGCCGAACGCATCGGCGAGCAGACGCTGACCCTGCCCCTGTTCCCGGCCATGACCGAGGCGGACGTCGATGCGGTGTGCACCGCGCTCGATGCCGTACTCGCCGAGCTCACAAGGGGAACGGGTACATGAGTAAACCGGAAGTCTCTGTCGTCATCCCCGTCTACAACGAAGAGGAGGTCCTCGATGCCCTCTTCTCGCGCCTGTATCCGGCGCTCGATGCCCTGGGACGCGACTACGAGGTCATCTTCGTCGACGACGGCAGCCGCGATCGCTCCGTGGCCATGCTGCGCGAGCAGTTCCAGCGCCGCCCCGAAGTGACCCGCGTGGTCCTGCTGCAGGCCAACGCCGGCCAGCACGCCGCCATCATCGCCGGCTTCGCGCAGGCCCGCGGCCGGCGCGTCGTGACACTCGATTCGGATCTGCAGAACCCGCCCGAGGAGATCGGCCGGCTGCTCGAGCAGAAGGACGCCGGTCACGACTACGTCGGCAGCATCCGGCGCAAGCGCAATGACGCCCTGTGGCGTCATGTCGGCTCGCGTCTGATGAACGGTCTGCGCGAGCGCATCACGCATATCCGCATGACCGACCAGGGCTGCATGCTGCGCGCCTACGACGCCTCGATTATTCAGGCCGTCCTCGATTCGCGCGAGGTGACCACCTTCATTCCCGCGCTGGCCTATGTCTTCGCTCACAACCCGACGGAAATCACCGTCGAGCACGAGGAGCGCGCCGCAGGTGAATCCAAGTATTCGCTGTACAAGCTCATTCGCCTGAACTTCGACCTGGTAACCAGCTTCTCGCTGGCCCCGCTGCAGATGTTCTCGCTGGTGGGCATGGGCGTGGCCGGGGCATCGTTTCTGTTCGTCGTGTATCTGGCCCTGCGCCGTCTAATTATCGGCCCCGAAGTGCAGGGGCTGTTCACATTGTTCGGCATTGCCTTTTTCATCATGGGTCTGATCCTGGCCGGTATTGGACTGCTCGGCGAATACCTGGGTCGATTGTACCTGCAGGCGCGTCAGCGGCCGCGCTATCTGGTGCGCGCCGTGCTCGACCAGCAGTCGGACAAGCCCGCCTCGAAGCCGAAGACCCGACGCAAGAAGGCCACCGCGCGCCGCTCTGCGACGGCGCCCGAGGACCGGACCGGCAGCGAGCAAGACGGCGATGTCTGAGCCGCGACTGCGAGCCTCGTTTTGAGCCGCGCCGTCGTCTTCGCCTATAACGATGTCGGCGTGCGCTGCCTGTCCGTGCTGCTCGCTCACGGCATGGAGATCCCCCTGGTCGTTACCCACCAGGACGACCCGAACGAGACGGTCTGGTTCGACAGCGTCGCCGAACTGGCCGACCTGCATGAGTTGCCCACGATTACGCCCGACAACCCGAACACGCCCGAGGTGATCGAAAGCGTGCGCGCGGCGCGGCCCGACTTTCTGTTCTCCTTTTATTACCGGCACATGCTCGGCGCCGAGCTGTTGGAAATCCCCTCCCGTGGGGCCTATAACATGCACGGCTCGCTGTTGCCGGACTATCGGGGCCGTGTGCCGGTCAACTGGACGGTGCTGCGCGGTGAGCCGCGCACCGGCGCCAGCCTTCATCGCATGGTGGCCAAGCCCGACGCCGGCGATCTGGTGGCCCAACAGGCCGTGCCCATCCTGCCGAACGACACCGCCGTCACCGTCTTTCGCAAAGTCACGTGCGCGGCCGAATGCTGCCTGACGGAGGTGTTGCCCGCTCTGGACGAGGGCCGCGCGAAGCATGTGCCGCTCGACCTCGCGGCCGGGAGTTACTTCGGCCGCCGCCGCCCCGAGGACGGGCGCATCGACTGGTCGCAGTCGGCCTGGACAGTGCACAATCTCATCCGCGCCGTCGCTCCACCCTTCCCCGGTGCGTTTTTCGACCAGGAAGGGCGGCACGTATGCGTGCTGAGCAGTCATTTTCGCAGTGAAGACGCCCGCGCCGAGGGACCGCGGCTGTACGTGGAAAGCGGGCGCATCTTCGCCGACGCGGCCGACGGGGTACGATTCCAGATACTGGCATTGACGGTCGATGGCCGGGAGGTCACGGCGGAGAACTTCACCGACGTATGGGGGGCGCCCGCGGTGGCGCTGCCCGCGTCTTGAACGCATTACCTTTCAATCGAATTCGGATACAACGAGCACAGGAGTCAGCGGTCGCATGAATATTCTCATCCTCGGGGTCAACGGTTTCATCGGACACCATCTGTCCCGGCGTATCCTGGAGAGGACGGACTGGCACGTCTACGGGATGGACATGAACAGCGAGCGCGTCACCCCCTTCATGGACAATCCGCGCTTTCACTTCTTCGAGGGCGACATCGTCATCAACCGCGAGTGGGTCGAGTACCACATCAAGAAGTGCGACGTCATCCTGCCGCTGGTGGCCATCGCCACGCCCGCCAGCTATGTGCGTGAGCCGCTGTCGGTCTTCGAGCTCGACTTCGAGGCGAACCTGCCCATCATTCGCGACTGTGTTCGTTACAAGAAGCGCGTGCTGTTCCCCTCCACCTCGGAGGTCTACGGCATGAGTACGGACACCCCGTTCCATCCGTACGAATCGACCCTGGTCCTCGGGCCTATCGAGAAGCAGCGCTGGATCTACTCCTGCTCGAAACAGCTCATGGACCGCGTCATCTGGGCATACGGTCAGCAGGCCGACCTCGATTTCACCCTGTTCCGTCCCTTCAACTGGATAGGTCCCGGTCTGGACAGTCTCCACACCGCGAAGGAAGGCAGCTCGCGCGTGGTCACGCAGTTCCTCGGACACATCGCCCGAGGCGAGCCGATCAAGCTGGTCGACGGTGGGCGCCAGCGGCGCAGCTTTACCGTCATCGATGACGGCATCAGCGCGCTGATGCGGATGATCGAAAATCCCGAGGGCGTGGCCAGCGGCAAAATCTACAACGTCGGCAATCCGGACAATGACCTCTCCGTTCGCGAGCTGGCCGAGCTGATGCTCGACATCGCCCGCGAGTTTCCGGAGTATCAGCCGGGCGCCGCTGAGGTGGAACTGGTCGAGGTCAGCGCCGAGGACTACTACGGCAAGGGCTACCAGGACATCCAGACCCGCGTACCCTGGATCGACAACACCAAGCAGGAACTCGGCTGGGAGCCGCAGGTCAGCCTGCGAGATGCCCTGATGGAGGTCTTCGAGGCCTACCGCGCCGAGGTCGCTCAGGCGCGGGCCCTCATCGACGCCGAATAGGCTCGCGCGGATGCGCATCACGCTGAAGGTCGATGTCGATACGCTGCGCGGGACGCGCGAAGGCGTGCCGGCCCTTGCGCGCCTGTTCGAGCGCTTCGGTGTGCGCGCCACCTTCCTGTTCAGCCTCGGCCCCGATCACACCGGGCGGGCGATTCGCCGCGTCTTTCGCCCCGGCTTTCTCGGCAAGGTCGGGCGGACCTCGGTGGTCGAGCACTACGGCATCCGCACCCTGCTCTACGGCACGGTGTTGCCGGGGCCCCACATCGGCCGGCGTGCCGGCGCCGTCATGCGCGAGGTCGCCGCCGCCGGCCACGAGACCGGCGTGCACACCTATGATCACATTCGCTGGCAGGATTTCGTCGCCAAACGCGGCGAGGCCTGGACCCGCAAGGAATTCGACCGCGCCCTGGCGGCTTATCATGAGGTATTCGGCGAAGGGCCGCACACCCACGGCGCGGCCGGTTGGCAGATGAACGAGCATGCCTATCGGCTCGAACAACGGGCCGGCTTCCGTTATGCCAGCGACACTCGCGGCACAGCTCCGTTTCGTCCCATACTCGGCGACGATACGCTGGAATGTATCCAACTACCGACCACGCTGCCGACGCTCGACGAGCTCATCGGCCTGGATGGCCTGACGCCCGATAACGTACACGAGCGTGTCCTTGCCGAAAGCCGACGCGACGCCGAACACGGCCACGTCTACACGCTGCACGCCGAGCTGGAAGGCATGAAGCTCATGCCGGTGATGGAGCGCCTGTTGACGGCCTGGAAGGCGGAGGGTTTCGAGATCGACGCGATGGACGCGCTGTATTCAAGCTTGAATACGGCGTCCCTGCCACGTCAGCGCTTGGCGATCGGCACGGTACCGGGGCGCAGCGGAACGCTGGCCGTGCAGGATGCCTGAGGCAGGGCGTTCGGGTCATGCGATTCGCTCCTGGGCCATCTCTACCCGCTATTCGTCTTCGTCCTGCCCCAACAATTGATGCTTCAGATCCTGGCTTGGGGGTTCTGTGCCCAGCCAAACCAACAGCAGGGAGCGCATGAAGTCCCTCCCGGGGATCACGCCCTTCTCCTTTCCATTAATCTCCACACGCGTACCGACGCCCGGCCGATAGTCCAGCCAGACCCGGTCGCCGCTCTTCAAGTCGCCGAAGAAGCTGTTGAACTGCTTAATACGCGGTGCCAGGGCCTTGTAGGTCTTTTCGTCGAGATTGTCCGAAAAGCCGTCGGTCCACCCGTCGCGCATCTGTTCGGCGGTTACCTTGTGATAAAGAAAATGCATAAGCATGCGCTTGGGGCCCGGCTCGTCCAGCACAGCCTGCGTGCTGTGCACCGCCTTCGGCAGGTACAGCGCTGCCACGTAAATTTTGAAGATGAATTTGTAGCGTATCCCCGCCCCGTTCAGGACGAGTGTTTGACCCGACGCATCGTTGATTTTCTCCGCCAGTTTGACTCCGGCGATCTCACGCGCCTGTGCGACATTGGCGGCCAGGGCCAGTACGAAAAGAAGCCAGGCGCCCCGTTTTATCGCGTATTTGTCCATCGACAGGACTTCTCCGGTGCAAATAAAGCGTAGTGGAGTCGGAATTTGTAACCAGTTCGAGAGCTGTGGGAGCTAATACTATGATCCATCAACATTAGTCGCGTCATCCCGCCCAGCCCGAAAGACAATTGCAATTCATTCTCAACCGACCTTCGGAAACCCGCAAAAGGCTGCGCAATTCGATCATCTTTGCGACGCTTTGGCCGAGCAGAAGGCAATGTTTATAACTCTGTGTCATTTCATTTCCATGTGCAAGAAGGAAATTTCCATGCCCACGTCAAATACAGAGGTGGCCGTCAACGCGTTGCGTGAAGGCGACCACCTCGCGGGCAAGGATGGCGTTCCAAGACACCCGATGTGGCGTCGGCGCCCCGACTGCGTTATCGTCTCGCGGCGACAATCCCGCACGCGCCCTGTTAGCCCCCGCCGGCATAGGTAGTGCGGCCGTCCGCGGCGGTCACATCGGCCGACGCCGTTGACTGCCGGACCCTACTGCCGGAGCCGCGCCGGCACGGTAGGCATTGTGTCCTGAATATGAACGCAAATCTTTGGTTAAAGCACGCCCGAACGAGCGCGGCCCGCCCCCTGCGCGCCGCGGTTGGATTGGGCACCGTGGGCGGCGTACTGCTGGTTGTGCAGGCATGGTTGCTGGCCCACGTGGTCAGCGCCGTGGTATTCGATCACCAATCCCTGACATCGGTCATGGGACTGATGTGGCTGCTCCTCGGCGTGTTCGCGGCACGGGCGGCCGTCGCCTGGCTGACGGAATGGGTGGCATTTCGCGCCGCCGCAAGCATCAAGCTGCAGGTACGCCGGCAATTGATGGAACACGTGCGCGCCATGGGCCCAGTGCGTCTGATCGGCGAACACAGCGGCGAGTTGGCGAGCACCGTCACCGATGGCGTGGAAGCCCTGGAAGCCTACTATGCCCGGTTTCTGCCCCAGATGTCCCTGGCAGTGCTGGTACCCGTGGCGATCCTGGCGGTGGTGTTTCCCCTCGATTGGATATCGGGTCTGGTGCTGCTGGTCACCGCGCCGGTCATTCCATTGATGATGACCCTGATCGGCAAGGGGGCCGAAGCGCTCAACCAGCGTCAGTGGCGACGGCTGGCCCGCCTGAGCGCCCATTTTCTGGATGCCCTGCAGGGGCTCACCACGCTCAAGCTTTTCAACGCCAGCCGGCGCGAGGCGGCGGTGATTGCACGGCTGTCCGACGACTATCGCAGAAGCACCATGGCGGTTCTGAGAGTCGCGTTCCTGTCCTCGCTGGCCCTGGAGTTCCTGGCCACGGTCAGCATTGCGCTGGTGGCCGTGCTGATCGGCTTCCGGCTGTTGTGGGGTGAGCTGGACTTTCAGTCCGGCTTCCTGATCCTGCTGCTGGCGCCGGAGTTCTACCAGCCACTGCGCAACCTCGGCACCCACTACCATGCCCGCATGGATGCCATCGGCGCAGCTGAACGCATGGTGGAACTGCTCGACACTCCCCCACCGGCGGCCGTCGGCGGAGGCGTGCCGTTCCCGGCCACGCGCCGGGTCGACATCGAAGTCCGCGATGTGCGCTTCGCCTACCAGACGGAGCACCTCGCTCTGGATGGGGTCAGCTTCGATCTCAAGCACGGCGAGCGAGTGGCACTGGTCGGTCCTTCCGGGGCCGGCAAGAGCACGGTCATCAATCTGCTGCTGGGATTCATCCAACCCGCGGCGGGCAGCATACTGGTCAATGGCCGGGTGCTCCACGAGCTGTCGTCCGATGACTGGCTGCGCCATGTGGCCTGGGTGCCCCAGAGGCCCCGTGTGTTCCATGGTACGGTGCTGGACAATATCCGCCTGGGCCGGCCCGATGCGCCCCTGGAGGCGGTCCGCGAAGCGGCCCGTCTGGCGCTTGCCGACGGATTCATTGAGGCCCTGCCCGAGGGCTTCGACACCCTGGTGGGCGACGGCGGCCAGGGCCTGTCTGGCGGCCAAGCCCAGCGCCTGGCCCTGGCACGCGCCTTCTTGAAGGATGCCCCGCTGGTGCTGCTGGACGAACCGAGCGCCAATCTGGACATGGAAAGCGAACGCCTGCTCAACGCCGCGGTGGAACGTCTCGCCACTGGTCGCACCACCGTATCCATCGCCCACCGGTTGAATACCGTGCGTCGCGCCGACCGCATACTGGTGCTGGACCATGGCCGGCTCGTCGAGACGGGAACCCATCGGGAACTGCTGGCCGACCCCGGCCTGTACGACCGTCTGGTGCACAGTTACGGGGAGGCCGGATGAAGACGCTGCTGCGCCTAACCCGCCTGTTCAGGCCGTATTGGCGCTGGATGGCGCTCGGCACGCTGCTCGCGCTGGTCGTGGTGCTCGCCAACATGGCTCTGCTGGGCGTTGCCGGCTGGTTCATCGCGGCCATGGCCGCTGCGGGCGCTGCCGGCGGTACCATGAACTATTTCACGCCGGCCGCGGCCATCCGCGCCTTCGCCATTGCCCGCACCGGCGGTCGCTATCTGGAACGGCTGGTGACACACGAAGCCACCCTGCGGTTTCTGGCGGGCCTGCGAGTGTGGTTCTACGAACATGTCGAGCCCCTCGCTCCGGCAGGCCTGCAGCACTACCGCGGAGGCGATCTGCTCAGTCGCATCGGCGCCGACATCGATGCCCTGGACAACCTGTATCTGCGCACGCTGGTGCCGATGGCGGTGGCAGCGGCAACGGGCCTGCTCGCTTTTGCGTTCCTGAGCCTGTACAGCGTGCCGATGGCGGGGATCGATCTGATCTTTCTGACCCTGGCCGGCGCGGCGGTCCCCCTGTTGACCAACAGACTGGCGAGCCGACCCGGTGCCCGACTGGTGGAAACCGGCTCCCGCCTGCGAACCGCGGTCGTGGATACCGTGCAAGGCATGGCCGAGCTGGTGGTCTTCGGCGCCGCCGAGGCGCAGATACGCGACGCCGACCGACTAAGCCTCGAGTTGATTGCCGATCAGGAGCGCATGAGCCGCATTGCCGGACTGGGCTCCGCCTCACTTGGGCTGCTGACGAATCTCGCCGTGTGGCTCGTCGTTTTGCTGGGCATCGTCCTGGTGCGGCGCGACGAGGTGCCCGCCGTGGACCTGCCCATGTTCGCCCTGGTGGTCCTGGGCAGCTTCGAGGCCGTCGCCGCCCTGCCCCAGGCCTACCAGTATCTGGGACACACGCTGGCCGCCGCTCGCCGCATCTTCGCGGTGGTCGACGCACCCGCGCCGACTCCTGGGCCGACCGGCCCGTCACCGGCTCCCTCAGACCACGGTCTGCGGCTCCGCGACGTATCCTTTCGCTATGCCGACGACGCGCCGTGGGTGCTGCGCAGCGTCGATCTGGTGATTCCCGAGGGTCACCACCTGGCCGTGGTCGGGCCAAGCGGTTCGGGTAAGAGCAGCATCGTCAATCTGCTGATGCGTTTCTGGGACTGCGACCTGGGCGAGATCTGTCTGGGGGGGCACACACTGCGGGATTACCACAGCGAAGACCTCAGGCGCATGTTCAGCGTTGTGCCCCAGCGTATGCATCTATTCAACACGACTGTTCGTGAAAACCTGCTGGTGGCGAACCCGCAGGCCGACGAAGCGCAACTGCAGGCTGCCGCCGCTGCCGCGCATATCCACGACCACATCGCGGGCCTGCCCGATGGCTACGACAGCTACGTCGGGGAAGCGGGCCTGAAACTGTCCGGCGGTCAAGCCCGCCGGTTGGCAATCGCCCGGGCGCTGCTCAAAGACGCTCCCATCATGATACTCGACGAGCCCACCGAGGGTCTCGACGCGGCTACCGAGCGCCGCGTCATGGACAGCCTGCTCAGCGCCGCTACCGGGCGCACCCTCGTGCTCATCACCCATCGGCTGAAGGGGCTGGAACACATGGACGAGATCGCCGTCATGGACGAAGGACAGATCGTGGAACGCGGCACTCACGGAACATTGATGGCGGCATCGGGCCGCTACCGCCAGATGCACGAAGTCCTGACCGCATCCTAGGCCGCCTGTCCGGACAATCTGCGCCGACAGGACGCCGCCTCAACGGAGCCTTCTCACCCCTGTCGTTGCTTTCGTTCCAGTTCCTGCTGTGCGTCCAGCAACGCGCCGCCGGCAGCCGATATCAGCACGATCATGACCGTGCCTACGACCCACGCAAAGTACCACGCACCCTTTTCACCGAGCAGAATCACCAGAAACAGCACGACCAGAGAAACGATGAAATAGAAAAAAAGACGCAAAGCAATCATGCGGCAAACCTCTAGTAAGCGTGGTCGTCGTTCTCGACATGCGCAGGCGTCACCTTACCGCGCATGACCCAAAACGCCCAACTGGTGTACGTAATCACGATCGGCACGAACACGATCGTCCAACCGAGCATCCAGATCAACGTGGTCTGGCTGGACGAGGCATCCCAGACCGTCAGACTCTGAGACGGATTGCTGCTGGAGGGCATCATGAACGGGAACATGGCCGCGCCCACGGTGCCAATGGTTCCGATCCATCCCAGCGCGCCCAGCCACCAGGCGAAGTGCGACAGCCCCCGGCGCAGCGCCCAGATGCCGATGAGTATGGCCACATAGGTCAGCGCCGGCAGCAGCCAAAGCACCGGATGGGCGCTGAAATTGTGAAGCCATGCGCCCTGCACCATCTCCACGGTCTTGTGCAACGGCATGGCCGGGCCGCCGGGTATGTCACCCGCGGTGATCTGATACCCGGAAATGCGTGCGACCCAGAAGCCGCCGATGGTGAACAATACCAGCGCCGTCAGTCCGGACCAGGTCGCCAAGTTGCGCGCTCGCTCCCAAACGCCGCCTTCACCCCGGTTCATCACCATCGTCGAACCCTGGTACAAGGCCAGGGCCAATGCGGTCAAGCCGCACAGTATCGAAAACGGATTGAACAGATAAATAAAGCTGCCGGTGTAGTACGAGGTCATGTCCCAGGTGAAGTGAAACGGAACGCCCTTGAGCATATTCCCCATGGCGGCCCCGAAGATCACCATCGGCAGAGCGCCGCTGATAAACAGCCCCCAGTCCCACACATTACGCCAGGTCCGGGAAGGCAGTTTGCTTCGGTATTCGAACCCCAGAGGCCGGATGATCATACTCCAGAGCAGCAGAAGCATGACCACGTACAGCCCTGAAAACGCCGTTGCGTAGATAGTGGGCCAGGCGGCAAATACTGCGCCGCCGCCCAAAATGAACCATACCTGGTTCCCGTCCCAGTGCGGCCCGATCATGTTCAACACGGCGCGTCGTTCCGAGTCCGTTCGACCGAGGTAACGCAGCGCGGCGCCGACGCCCATGTCCATGCCCACCATCACGGCGAGCCCGACCAGCAGCACGCCCAGGAGCAGCCACCAGACGATCTTGAGTATTGCGTATAACTCCATGGCTTTGTCCCCCTGCGCGATTCAGTGTGTGGTTCCGGCAAGTGCCGGACCGCCGACGTTCTGTTCCGCAGCCGGCCCGTGGTCGTCCGGCCCTTTGCGTATAAACTTCAGCATCAGGTAGATCTCCACTACGATAAAGGCCGAGTAGATCAGGACGAACCCAACCAGGGAGAAGACCATATAGGCCACGCTGTGCGTGGATGCGGACATCCAGGTCGGCAGCACGCCATACACCGTCCAGGGCTGGCGACCCAGCTCCGCCACCAGCCAACCGACCTCGCATGCTATGAAGGGTACGGGAATGAACCAAGGCGCAATCTTCAACAGCCAGCGCCGCTCGTGCGCCTTATTGTTCAAGGAGCAGTATGCCCCAACGCCCAGGTAGATGAGCATGGCGAACCCGGCCAGCACCATGATGCGAAACGACCAAAAGATTACCGGAACATTGGGAATGGTATCTCGGGCCGCTTTGTCGTAATCGGCCGGAGTTGCCTTCGTAAGATCGGGCGCATAGCGCTTCAGAAGCAGCGCGTAACCGAGGTCCTTCTCGTGAGCTTTGAATTGAGCCATTGCGTCCTTGTCGTCAGGATGTTGGCTCAACGTCTTCAGCGCCAATGCCGCCGGAATACCATTTTCCATACGCGCCTTGGCGCGGCGCTCGACCTCGTCGGCCCCAGGGATTACGGTATCCATGGTATGGGTCACCAGCGGGGTCAGCAGTTTGGGAATCTGTAGCGCGAACAGATTGCGCTGCTCGGACTCGGATGGAAAGGCGATCACGTTAAAAGGCGCCGGCGGCTTTTCTGTTTTCCACAACCCTTCCATGGCCACCAGCTTGGCTGGCTGTGCGCTGCCGTCGATGAACCCGAGAGCGTCGCCCAGGCTGATCACCCCGATGCTGGCGAATACCCCGAACAGCACCGCCATTCGGAACGATCGCTTGGCCAATTCCATATGGCGGTTGCGCAGCATATACCAGCCGCTGATGCCCGCCACGAAGATGGCCGCGGTCACATAACCGGCGATACTGGTGTGCACGAATTTGGCCTGTGCGTCGTGATTGAAAATCAGGTCGGTGAAGCTGGTCAGCTGCATGCGCATGGTGACCGGATCGAAGCTTGCACCATGGGGGGCCTGCATGAATCCGTTGGCGATCAGGATCCACAGCGCGGAAAGGTTCGATCCCAGGGCAACCATATAGGTGACCAGCAGATGCTTGCCGCGGCTCATTCGGTCCCAGCCGAACAGCATCAGACCGACAAATGTCGATTCCAGGAAGAAGGCCATCAGGCCCTCGACGGCCAGAGGCGCACCGAAGACATCGCCCACGAAGCGCGAGTACTGGGACCAGTTGGTGCCGAACTCGAATTCCATGGTCAGACCGGTCGCCACACCCAGAGCGAAGTTGATGGCGAACAGCTTGCCCCAGAAGATCGCCATGTCCTTGAAGATCTGCCGCCCCGTGGTGACATAGACCGTCTCCATGGCCGCCAGCAGAAAACTCAGCCCGAGCGTCAACGGCACAAACAAAAAGTGATACAGCGCGGTGGCGGCAAATTGCAAACGGGACAGGTCCACTACGGTCTGCAGGTCATGCATGATGGAGAACCTCCCCGATGAAGTAGTTGCCCGCCCGTTGCAGAACCGCATACGCGTCCGCTATCCGCGGGTTCCCAATCGGGTGTGGAAACCGCGCGGAGATCGAATAATTCGGTGTAGTTCGCCCTCTCAGGCCGCGTTCATACTGCATATGCGTACCTCGATGCTGTCGTTGAACTCAAGAAACGAAAAGCCCGACTGTTTGTCTGCCGGCAGCGCCCGTGCCCGTGTGTGGCACCGCAGCGAATGGAAGCTCCGACGTGATCCCGACACGACTGGACCGCGGTCAGCGCCGCAGGAAACATCCGTGAGCAATTCTGTTGAACCGGTCAATATGGAAACCGACCGGGCTGGGCAGATGTGGAACATACTGCGCGCCTTAACGCGCGTTTGACAAATGGCACAATGTCCGCGGGACGGGGACGTTGCAGGCCGTGGCGACGGCAGACCCCACCCGGGTCGATTCCCTCGCGTGCCGGCGAGGGCGGAGATGGTCCGCGGCCTCCACCGCCTGCGTGTGGCGCCGCCGCGCCAGGCGATAGGCAGTATGTCCAAAGCACGGGGCGTGAACCTTGATCTGAGTCAACAAAAAAAGTATCGAGGGCCCTCTGGCGAACACGTGCCATAACGTACTGCGTTTAGAGGGCGCAGCTCGGCACGAGGGTAGACACTGCACAGACATGATGCTAGTTTGCCGCACCGCCGGCAAATCTGATGACAATCTTATTCTCCTGATCCCGGATCTCAAACTCCCCTGATCAACCGCCCTCGGCGCCGCCCGTAGCGGCCAAAAACATCCCTTGGACACTCCGGTCGGAGCCGAAGTTTCCCAAGCTGAATCTCATGTGTGGACTCTATATCGAGAGGCCCACCGGTGGCGGGACATTACGCGGATTCGAACCGTCGGGCATCGGGGCGGCGTTGCGACGCGGCTAATCGGTGTCGAACTGCTCCCACCAATGATGCGGCGGCGGTTCGGGGCTCTTCGGCAACGGGGCCTCGCTCGCCCCCGGCAGGACGCGATAGGCATAGAGCACGCCGTTGAAATCGACCTGGGCGATCTGCTTGAAATACGGCGCGGCGGGCGCGGGGGACAAGGTGGTACTGCCCGGTGTTTGACCGGGGCGCGGCAAGTGCCGCTGTGCCACCAGCAGATAGTCGCCGGGCCGGAGCTTGCCCTCGTGCAGCCATCGATACAACTCGCGGGCCGAACGTACGCAGGGCATGGGTGCGCCGAGCACGTAGAGTTCCTCTGCGCGGGGCCAGGCATAGCTGACCACTCGGCCGGGCTCCTGAGCGACGATTCGGCGGATCTTTTCCAGTCCGCCTACGCCGCCGATCTCGTTCGAGTACCGCGGCAGGACGAACACGGCCGTCACCGAGAAACTCACCAGCACCAGCAGCGCCCAGATCTGCGCCGCGACCCGCAGACGCTTCCACCAGCGCGCGCTGCACAGCATCTCCAGGGTGAGCAGGCCCAACAGCGCCACCGATGGCGCCGCGGTCAGAATGTACTTGCCCTGCTTGGAGGCCGACAGGGAGAAGAATAGCACCGTCCACAGGATCCATACGAGCGGCAGGCGCCACCGGCGCTCGCGGCGCCGCCGCCAGCCCAGAAACAGTGCGAAGGGCAGCGCGAAGGCGGCCGGCAGCATGTCGTACCAGATGGTCTTGCCGTAGTACCACCAGGGCTGGAGGTGATCGAAGCCGACCAGAAAGCGCGTGAAGTTCTGGTAGACGACCATCGCACGCACCAGTTCCCAGCCGTCGCGCAGACCGACGGCGATGTACCAGGGCGTGTTGAACAGCAGCACCAGCGCCAGGCCGCGCACCCACGCAGTGTGTCCCGCCCGGCGCCAGATTGCGCGCCACCACGACCCCTGCGCCGCGGCGGCCGGCTCGAGCATGATGTCGAGCGCAATGACAGGCAGGGTCACCATCAATCCGACCGGTCCCTTTGCCATCGTCGCGAGGGTAACCCCGAGCCAGAGCTCCCAGGGAAATCCCCCACCCTGCCCTTGCTCGATGCGCTGACGCAGACGCCAATAGCCGGTCATGCCGATCAATGTGCCCAGGATCAGCACACTGTCGGTCTGCGCCACGAAGAAATGATACAGGACACCGGGCAGCGCCGCGCCGATCAGCGGCAGCCAGTAGACACGCCAGGCGGGGCACACGGTGCGCTGCAGGCGGGCCAGCCAGAAGATCCACAACAGGAAGGCCACGGCCGCGGGCAGCCGGATGGCCACGGTCTCGGGCAGTCCAACGACGTGTCCGGCCAACGACAGCCAGTAATACAGCGGTGGATATTCGACGTAGGGCACGCCGTTTTTGATGGGAATCAGGTACTCGCCCCGTGCGAGCATCTCCCGGATGACCTCCCCGAAACGGGGTTCCATGGAGGGGATGAAGGGATGGGTACCCATGGAGAAGGCGAACATCGCGGCCACCCCCGCCAGCAACCACCACAGGCGGGCCTGCTCCGACCGGACAAGCGACTTCAACGTATTCGGCTCCAGTGCATTCGACAAAAACGTCCGAGTATAGACACTCGGGATGTCGAATTGGTTTCAATGCACCACGCGGGCGGGTGTCGAGGGGTGTATGGTACCCGCCGCGATGCCGCTCGGCTACAGGAGGGCCGAGGCGCCCTGATAGAAGACGAAGCTGAACACCCAGGCGATGGTCAACGCCCACACAATGCTGAAGGCCGTGTAGCGCAGACTGTGGGATTCGGTGCGCATGGTGGCCACCGTGGACAGGCAGGGGGTGTAGAGCAGGATGAACAGCATCAGGCTGTAGCCCTCGACCCAGCTCATGTGGCCGGCGAGATAACCCGACAGCGCGGCGCCCTGCAGTCCGGTCATGGCCACCAGCGAGCCGAGGACGATCTCCTTGGCCACGAATCCGAAGACCAGGACCACGGCCATCTGAGCGCTGATGCCGATCGGGCTCAGCACGGGTTGCAGGAACTGGCCCAGCATGCCGGCAAAGCTATCCGGCCCGCCGGGCGGATTGGCGACGGGATAGTGCGTCAGCAGCCAGACCAGCACGACGCCGGCGATGATGAACTTGCTCGCCCGGTGGAGAAAGTGGCGTACTTCGTGCCAGCCGCGGTAGAAGACCTGACGCAGCTGCGGCAGACGATACGGCGGCAGCTCGAGCACGAAGGGCTCGTGACTGACCAGACGGCGTTTGACCAGCAGGGCGCTGAGCAGCACCGCCAGGAAGCTGACCACGTACAGGCTGAACAGAACGAGCGGTGCCTGGCGCGGTGTGAACAGCGCCGTGGTCATGAACACGAAGACCTGCAGGCGCGCCGAGCACAACGAAAACGGGATCACCAGCATGGTCAACAGCCTCAGCGCGCGGCTGCGCATCACGCGCGTGCCCATCAGGGCCGGCACGTTGCAGCCAAAGCCCATCAGCAGCATCACAAAGCCGCGTCCATCCAGCCCCAGCCGCGCCATCAGCGCATCCATCAGGAAGGCCGCGCGCGACAGGTAGCCGCTGTCCTCGACCAGGGACATCATAAAGAAGAACAGGATGATGACAGGGACGAACGAGGCAACCGTTCCCACTCCGTCATAGATACCGTCGACCAGGAGACCGTAGACCAGATGTGGCACGTGCGGCTCGAGGGGCTCGAGCACGATTTGGCGAAAGCCGTCCAACGCCCAGGCCACCCCGTCCTGCAGCGGCGTGCCCAGGGCGTAGATTGCCTGAAACACCAAGAACATGAACAGAAAGAACAGCGGCAACCCGAGCCAGGGATGAAGCAGCACGCGGTCGATCCGCTCGGTCAGGCGCGGCGTCATGATCGCCGGCGCCTGCACACTGCGCTCGTACAGCGCCTGGACCTCGCCGCTGAGGGCGTCGATGATGCCGAACTCGCCGACGGCCGCCCCGATCTGCACGGCGGTGGCACTGGCAAGATGATGCTCTATCGCAGCCTTGGTCTCGCGAAAGCCGTCACCGCGGCGCGCGCTGAGCAGGCGCACCTCGCGGCCCAGTGCCTTGGTCAATGTATCGGTGTCGATGTGCAGGCCCAACTGTTTGGCTTCGTCGGCCATGTTGAGCAGGATCAGCGAGTCGACCTCGAGCTGCGAGAACTGCAGGGCCAGGCCCAGTTGATGGTCGAGCTGGGTCGCGTTGAGAACCAGACAGACCAGATCGACGGCGTTATGGGTGAGAAAGTCTCGGACGACGTGCTCGTCTTCGGAATAGCCCTGCAAGTCGTAAATGCCGGGCAGGTCGACGACCTCGACCATCTCGGCGCCGAGCAGTATCTTCGCGGATCGCAGGTCGACGGTAACGCCGGGCCAGTTGCCCGTGCGCGTCGCCGCCCCCGTCAGCCGGTTGAAGAAGGTCGACTTGCCCGTATTGGGCATGCCGACCAAGGCGATTCGCCTCATAGCAGCGGGGTGACGTGAACGGAGTCGGCGTCTCGGCGCCTCAGGATTAAATCGACGCTGCCGACGCGTACCTGCAGCGGACCGCCAAAGCGAGCCCGGCGAATGAGTTGTGCCTGGCGCCCGCGCAGCAGACCCATTGCGTGTAATCGACGGCGTACGCTCTCATCGGCCTGGATGTCGTCGATGACGACCCGATCGCCGGGCCTCAGATGCGAGAGGATGGCCACGCTGTCCACGCTAACTCCGTATCGAAATGATAATAATTATCAATACTACTCAAAGATCGGATATTTGCCAAGGGGAAATTCGGCGTCCGTAGGGGGCTCGCCGCCAGTTCCCCCATTTATGGCATGGAAACGGGTCCCGCGACAACCGCGCCGCGACGGCAACCGCCTGCACGCGCCAGGGCGCCTCGCGAGTCCCAGCGGCTGTGCTGCCGGACCTCAGCCGCGGGGACGCAGGGCACCCCGGTTGGGACAAAAGGTGAACGCCTCGGCGGCATCGCCCCGCTCCAGCGCGGCCTGACACTGCTCCAGGGCTTGGCATTGCTCGCACATGCGCAGCATGGCCTCGACGCGGTTGATGGAGGTCCCGTGCAGGAAATCCCGCGGCAGGTAACCGTAGCGCGGCAGCAGGCGGCTCAGGGGCAGGCCCGCCATGCGCTTGGCCAATCCGGCGCGGACGAGCTCGCCTCGGCGCACATTCTGGCGCACCGTCCAGGCGAAGCCGAACAGCAGGACCAGGCCGGCTGCCAGTGTGGCGGCGGCAATCAGGGTGGTCAACATGGCGCTGTACCTCTCGGTTGGTCCGCCGGCGCGGCGGATCGCGTTACATTGCAGGTTATCCCATGCAACAGACCCGCCCCTTGATCGAGGTCAATTGCTCGGCTCAGAGCGTGCCCCACCGCGGTCCTGCGCATCGGCCAGACTCGCCATGACCTCCAGGCTGATATCCGCGAATCCCAACACGCGGCCCCCGTGCTCGCGCGCGAACGCCTCGGCGGCGCCGCGGTCCTTGAACGGGGCCAATGTCGGCCCCATGGCCCCGCGCCGGTCCGAGCCGACCACGTACCAGGCGTTGCGGGCATCCATAAAAGCTCCGTCATCGGGATGAGCCCAGCTCGTCGCGCCCATGTCGTGCACATAAATGTCGCGCACCTGGCTCTTGGTCTCCGGCTGCAGCAAGTAGGCAAACAGATCCCGCGTCGAACAGAACTTGAAGGGCGTATCCGATCCGGCGACGAAGGCCTCGGCTTTCGGGCCGGGGAAACGTTTGATGATCATGCCGCACACATGGCATTCATCGCCGCTGGCGATCGGCTGCGGCGAGTGGTGGACGGCCTGCTGCTCCCGTCCACAGCCCGCTGCCAGGACTGCGGCCGCGAGGACCAGTGCCGCACCCAACCACACGCCACCGCGCGCAAGTATTCTCTTCGAGGCAATGTTCAGCATCGGTCTCTTCTCCCAGTTCACAGCTCGCGGCGGCGAAATCGCCAGGCCGCCAGCGTCAAGGGGACAATCACCCACAACATCAGTATTCCGGTCAGCGCCGCCGGCTGAAGTGCATGTCCGCGCGCCAGCGCCATCAACCCCGAGTAGCTGCGTGCCGGCTCGAAACCGGCCAGATTCGCCAGTCGGAACACGTCGGTCGGGTTGAGCAGCAGCAGATACGGAAAGACATCCCGGCCCACTCCCCCGCCCGTGGCCACCAGCGTGCCGAGCAGACCGAGGTCGTAGACCAGCACGAAAAAGAACCAGACCAACAGCGCCAGACCTGCGGCGCGCGATTTTTCACTGACGCAGACGCTGATGAGATAGGCCAAGGCGATGAATACCCAACCGAGCAGCGTGGCACTGAGAATAAAATAGGCGAACGCCGGCAGTAGACCGGTGCCCGCGGCATCGCCCGCCGCGAAGGCGATCAGCACGGCGGCGGCACCGAAGCCCACGAGCGTCGAAACCCCGAGAATGGCCCCGTGGCCGAGGAATTTGCCGGCCAGCAGCTGCACGCGCCCCAGCGGATAGGTCAGCAGCAGTAACAAGGTCCCCCGCTCCTCCTCGCCGACGATGGAATCGTAGGCCAGCAGCAGGGCGATCAGCGGGATCAGGAACACCGCCAGGCTCGCCAGGCTGACAATGGTCGTGCCGAGCGAGGTGAATCCGACACTGCCCGAGGCCGCCGCGCCGAAATAGGACAAACCGAGGGCCAGCAAGGCGAAGACCAGGGTAATCGCCAGCACCCAGCGGTTGCGCAGGCCGTCGCGAAATTCCTTCCACGCCACCGTCAAGACCGCGGTCATGACTCACCTCCCGGGACGTCGCTGACCGTCCGGTCGAAGTGCACGTACAGCGCCTCGAGGCCGGGCGGTGCCAGTTCCAGATCCTGCACCTCTGGTCGGGCCAACAGGGCACGCACCACCGCGAGTTTGTCCTCGTGATGGACGGCGAATTCAAGCCGCGAGCCGTTGATGCGGCGCAGCCCCTCGATCCGCGCGGGCAGCGTGTCCAACCAACTCTCGTCTTGCCACTGGCCTTGCACACGGACCTTGAACGAGAGCCCGGCGCTGCGCCACAGTGACTCCAATGGCCCCTGCACCAGCAGGCGCCCGCGGCCGAGAATAACGGCGCGCGTGATGTGGTGCTCGATGCCCGGCAGGATGTGCGAGGACAGGATGACCGTGTGACCCTCGCGGCGCAGCTCGTCGATGGTGGCGTAGAAGTCGCGCGTCGCCATGGGGTCCAGTCCCACCGTGGGCTCGTCGAGCAACAGCAGCTCGGGCCGACCCAACAAGGCCTGTGCCAGACCGAGTCGCTGGCGCATACCCTTGGAATAGGTCTTCACGCGCCGGCCTGCGGCCTCGGTCAGGCCGACTCGCTCGAGCAGGGCGTCGCGCTCGCGTTTGTCGACGCCCTTGAGTCGGGCGAAGTAATCCAGGACCTCGCGCCCGGTCAGTGCGTCATAAAAGGCGATGCTCTCGGGCAGATAGCCCAGACGGGGTCGCAGCGCGTTTGCCTGCTTGCCGTGCGGATCGAGGCCGAACACGCGTACCCGACCGGAACTGGGCGCCGACAGGCCGAGGATAAGCTTCATCAGTGTTGTCTTGCCGGCACCGTTGTGTCCTAGCAGGCCGATCACCTCCCCCGGTGCGATGTCCAGCGAGACGTCCTGCAGGGCCGCGAAGCGCCCGTAGTGTTTTGCCACGCTTTCGAGCCCGACCACGGGCGTCCGCGCACCGTCGCTCACGGGCGCTTGCTCGGCGTCGCTGTCACGTCGGCGGCCGCCGGCGGGTGCATCAGGGGGTGCGTGTCCTTCACGCCCGGCGGGCGCAGTACGGGAAACTCGCTCTGCACCCAGCGCAGGGTCGCCACGGCCGGGCTGTTCATAAGCATTCGCGCCAGGGGATATTTCCATAACAGCTTGTCCACTCCGTCATTGGGTTCATAGGGGACATCACCGACGCCGTCGCCGTCGAGATCCCAGCCGAGGTAGTCGCTCCAGTAATTGCCGCGGCCATCGTGAGACCACTCCTGCTCGCGACTGGCCACGTACTTGACCTGGTTGCGGTTATGCAAAAAGGCGTTGTCGTAGACGGCGTTGTCTTCGGAACCGGCCGTCAAGTGAATACCAATATCGCTGCCGCGAAAGATGTTGTCGTTTATCGTGTTAAAGGGCGAGTTGTAGACGAAGATCGCCTTGCCCTCGGCGCCGATGACGCCGGCCCCACCGGTGACGAAGGCGCGCCCGCGTGCCGTGTCCTCGATGACGTTGTCGCGGATCTCGCTATAGGTGATGTAATTCATGAGGATGCCGTAGTTGCGGTCCTCCTCGGAGCGGTTACCGATCACCGTCAAATGGTTGGACTGCATCAGCGCGTATCCGGTGCGGGTGTGGCGTGTGCGGTTGCCGACGATCCGGTTGTGATGCGAGTACATATAGTGAATGCCGTAGCGCAAGTCGTGAATGTCATTGTCGCGCAGCGTGTTGCCGTTGCTGGTATCGATATAAATACCGTCGCGCGTCTGCCATATCTCGTTGCCGGCAACCACCGCGCCGTGCACGTTGAAAAGATGCACGCCGTTACCGCGGTCCTGCGAGCGAATGCTCGGAATGCCGTGTATCCGGTTGCGTTCGATGCGCGCGTCGGCACAGCCATCGAGCCAGATGCCGAAAGCGACGTCGTCAAGGCGATTGCCTTGGATGGTCACGCGCGCCGCCTTGCGCTCGACGAAGATGCCCGCGTTCATCTTGGTGAGGTTTCGTCCGGAATGAACGACGGCCAGATCGCGCACGGTGGTATCGGGCGCACGGATCGTGATCACATTGCCCTGACCGGCGCCGTCGAGGACCGCTCCGGGCCGACCCTGCAGCGTCAACGGCCGTTCGATGATCAGATGCACACGATAGTCGCCGGCGGCGAGCACCAGCGTGTCGCCGGGGGCGGCGGCCGCAACGGCGGCCTGCAGGGCCTGGCCGCCACCGTCGACTAAGCGCGTGGCCGCCCGAGCGGACAGTGCCGGCGAGGTCAGCACTACCGCCAGGAACAGCGTCCAAATTGTCGAGCTTCGTGTCATCAAAATGCTTCCCGAAGCGCGGCGGGGAGAACCACTCCCATCGCCCCCGCCGCGCACCCGGCCCCCACTCAGGCCTCGACCAACATGCGCCCGCGCATCTCCATGTGCAGGGCATGGCAGAACCACGTGCAGTAGTACCAATGCACCCCCGGCTTGTCGGCCACGAAAGTCACCGAGGAGGTCTGCTGCGGGTCGATCTCCATGTTGACGCCGTGATTGACCACACAGAAGCCGTGGGTGACGTCCTCGACCTGGTCCAGGTTAGTGATAACGACCGTAACCTCGTCGCCCTTCTTGACCTTGAACTCGGTCAATCCGTAAGTCGGAGCCACCGAGGTCATGTAGACGCGCACCTTCTTGCCGTCCCGAATGACCTTGTTGTCGCGCTCCAGTACGATGCCGTCCTTCTTGGCCATAGCCACCGTCTCGGCAAAGAAGGGGTCGTCGCGCTTCCAGATCTTCCTGGTGTGGATCTTGCTGCGGTGGACCAGGATGGCGTCGTGCGGCTCGGCGAACGTCGGGCCGTCGTGCACCAGCACCATCTTCTCGCCGGAGATGTCGATGAGCTGATCGTTTTCCGGATGCAACGGGCCCACGGGCAGGAAGCGGTCCTTGGAGAATTTCGACAACGACACCAGCCACTTGCCGTCGGCATCACGCGTTTCGCCCATGCTGGTATGGTTGTGTCCGGGCTGGTACTGCACGTCCAGTTTCTGGCGAATGTAGTTCACCTTCTCGCCCTTGTAGGCCTTGATGGCATCGGCGATGTTCCACTTGCAGATCTGCGAGTCGATGAACAGCGTCGTGTATGCGTTGCCGCGCTTGTCGAAGGCCGTATGCAGGGGGCCGAGGCCCAGTTCGGGCTCGGCGACCACCGTCCCGCGCGGATCCTTGAACTTGCCGGCGAACCAGTCGTCGATCCTGGAAATCTCGATGACCGTGCAGGTCGGCGAGAGCTTGCCGTTCGCGACGAAGTATTTGCCGTCGGGCGAAGTGTTCAGGCCGTGCGGACTCTTGGGCACCGGAATGTATAGCGTCAGATCCGAGCCGTGGCGGCCGTCGACCACGGGGACCTTGGAATCGCCGATAGTCTTGTACTTACCGGCCTTGACCGCGGCCTCGATGCGCGGAATGTTGAACACCACTGCCCAGTCGCGCTCGTTACGCATCATCTCGGGCAGGGTCACGCCGTTTTCCGAGTTGTAGCAGGTGGAACAGGCATACTTGCCGCTGTAGTCGGCATCCGTGTTGTCAAGGTTGCCGTCGACCAGAACCTGCCACGCGACCTCCATCTTGTCGCCGTCGATGGCCGTGAACATGGTGTAGTACTTGTTCGGGTCGTCGATATCCCGCCCGTCGTTGGGATGCGGAATGCGAAATTCCGCATTGCAGAAGACGTAACCCGTGCGCGGCACCTTCTGGACACGAAGTCCGTGAATCGCCGAAACGTTGGGAATAGTGATGACCTTATCGGTCTTCATGATGTCACAGCGGATACGGGCCACCCTTGAATTGGCCTTGTCGTTGATCCACAGATAGCGGCCGTCGTAACGTCCGTCCGTCATGCTCATGTGCGGGTGATGGGCGTCGCCATTCAGAGGCGAGTTCTCACCCAGGACGCGCTTGCTCTCGTTGGTCAGCCCCCAACCAGTCGCACCATCGTGGTTGAACACAGGGATGCGAATGAGCTCTCTCATGGAGGGAACTCCGAGAATACGGATTTCCCCGGACTGACCGCCGCTCCAGAAGCCGTAGTACTCGTCGAGGTCACCCGGGGCGACGTGGGCCTTCAGGAACTCGCCCTTCTCGCTCGCCTGCGCTGCAGGGATAAACCGCGTCATGCCATAGCCGAGCCCCGCTCCGGCCGTCCCCGCGATCGCGGTGGCCTTGAGAAAGTCACGCCGCCGAAAGCCGGCCGGATGTTCGCCGTGGTCGTCATTCTTGCCCATCGTTCTCACTCCTCTGGTTGGACCGCCCGCGCTCGGGTCGGCCTTCACTTGATTCGTCACGGGACCGAAGCTTGTCGAGCCCGGACTCCGCGCCCAACACCTCTTCCATCTTACGAACCGATACGCGCGCCACCTGGGCCTTTTCGCGGCGCCGGCGCTTGTCGATCAGCGGCGGACACTTGTGGTCGTCCCAGTACGTCACCTGACAATCCAGGCAATAGTGGCATTCATTCGGGTTGATCTCGCCGGTATCGGCGATGGCCTGTATCTCGCATTCGTTGGCGCATATCTGACACGGCTTGCCGCACTCCTTGCGCCGCTTCAGCCAGTCGAACAGGCGCAGGCGCGCCGGGATCGCCAGCGCGGCGCCCAAGGGGCATACGTACTTGCAATAGAACTTGCAATTGAAGGCCGAGACCACGACCAGACCGGCCGCATAGAGGACGAACGGCCATTCGCGCATGAAATGCAGCGTGATGGCCGTCTTAAACGGCTCGACCTCGGCGTAACGCTCGGCGCCGCTCAGCGATTGAAGCGATATCCCGAACAGGATAAGCAGAATGACGTATTTGATGGCCCACAGCCGCTCGTGCACCAGCGTGGGAATACGCCACTGCGGTACCTTGAGCTTGCGCGCGGCCTCGTTGACCAGCTTTTGCAGTGCGCCGAAGGGACATAGCCAGCCGCAGTAGACGCCCCGACCCCACAGCAGCAGGGTCACCGCCACGAACGCCCATAGAATGAACATCGTTGGATCGATTAAGAAGGTATCCCAGCTGAACCCATGCATCAGGGCCCCGGTAAACGTCAACACGTTCACCACCGAAAGCTGGCCGAGCATATACCAGCCAATCACGACCAGCGTATAGAGAAGAAATCCATTCCTCAGATAGATGATCAATCTGGGAAAACGGGCCAGCCAGTCCTGGAAGATCATGATAAAGGTCAGGAACAGCAGACCGGCGGACAGGACGACGATCTGAAAGACGCGGTCACGCCAGACGGTTATCCAGATAGGCTCATCGACTTGCGACGCCACCGGCGTCGGCGCCGGGGTAAAGTACTTTTCCGGCAGCTGATAGTCGCCATTGAAAGAGGTGAACACGCTCGTCAGGGCGCCGGTCTGGCGGCGCACCCGTAACTGCAGGCTCCACGGTGCACCCGGATCGAAATGACGCACCGCGCGAATGACGAAGATGCCCATCTCGTGAAATTTGGGCGTGCCGTCGGTATAGAGGTCGGCCAGGCGAAAATAATCGAGGTCGTGGAAGGTGATGGTATTGTCGCCCTGCACGATCTGAACGCGATCGAAGATGCCCCCGCGCACATAAGCCGAACCCTTGAAGGAGTATTCGCCGTTGCCGAGGATCACCACCGCCTGATCGCCCTTATTGAGCTGCGACATCAACCAGTTGTATTGACTCTCGCCGAGCAGATTGCGCCCGATGGTCGGTGGATTGAGCAGTCCGTAGTAGAGGTCCACGAACGTATCGCAGGGGACGCCGGGAGCGGCGCCGGTACACCCGCCCTCGGTGTGCTCAGTGCTGCCCAGCCCCTCCGCCGCCGTGCCCTTGAAGGCCTCTTCGACCTGCGCATAGCTCAAACGCATTCGACGCAGCGATCCGTCGCCGGTCAGCTGCTTCCAGTCGGCCTTCTGGAACAGGTCGGTCTTGATGGTCGCCGGCTCACGCAGCGCCACCGCGCTTTCCTTGATGAGGCCGCGCGCCACCGCCACTTCGCGAGCCGCGCGCAGGATCGTCTGGTTGACGACCATCACCGTTACTGTCGCGCCGCTGATGGCGTCGATATTCGTGAAACCCTTCTCCTTGCCCGCCCCGACCTTGATGCGCTCCTGTACCGACTTGCCCTTGTACTGGCCGATGAACTTGTCCAGCGCCGACTCCGGGATGCCGACCAGCAGGATTGGCTCGTGGTGCTCCAGGACCTGGGTGCCAGTGATATGCCCCTTGAGGTCCATACCGACCAGCAGATTGACGGGCTTACCCGAATAGGCGGGAATGGGCTCGATGGGCTTCGTGGTGAACACGTAGCCGACGACTTTGTCGTCGCGATATACCGCGGCGGCCGGCGGCGAGCCCTCGATTGGACCGAACCGGGTCGCCTGGGGAAAGAAGCTGGCCACGGCCGGATAACGCTTCAGCACATCCTCTTGCCCGGCGGCGCTCGCCCAGGCGGACCAGCCGAACAGTGACACCAGCAACACCGCGAGCCATAACCGGCGGCGGATAGCCCCTGTGGCAAGTTTCGAATGTAATCCCATGAACTCTCCCGGCCGCAGCCGCCACTCAAGTGGCCGCCTTGTCTATAAGAAGTACCGAATATTCCTCTTTCGAGACGATAATCCGCCAGTGCACCTATCGAGACCTTGATGCAGGTCAAGCGCCCATAAACACCGAGTGGGATCTATTGACCGGGATCAATAGTTGACTCAAAAACACATGAATTCGATTGATTTGAAGGGGTACGGATGCCCCAGGGATGGCTCCCGACGTTATCCGGGGGCAGTCCTTTCATCGCCGCGTCCCGATAATGTGCGACCATGGTTTCTGCCTGTGCCGGTTCCAGTACCGGTGCGGCCCGTCACGCCGCACAGGCCTTGGCATCGGCACCGGGCGCGGCGGTGGCGTGGCAGCGGCATACAGGGGGCGGGCCACGTGACCTGCTGATGGCCGGGGCTGTCAAAATTCGCGGCAGACGATCTGAGTTGAGGTGGCGACTACGTTGATGCAGGGAAGATCCACCTCGGAACTCACCGGGATTCGCGAGCCTTCGGCCGCCCGTGACGCCTTGAGCCGTCTCGGTCAAATGCCGGTCATGCTAGGAGCGAGTCGTGACAGGACGACGTGCAAGGATGACTGGTGTCGCGAGGGCAAAGGACGTCCGAAGCGACCGCCCCGGTGTGAGGAGCCCTTCTCAGCAGTTTTCAATAGCCGGTCAGGACAAGGCGTCGCGAATGGCCGGCAGCATGCGCTCGACGACCTCCCGGCCCTCATCGATGGCCTCGCCGGCGCGGTGAAACTCCAGCAGTTCGATATGCGCCAGATGCGGCGTCAGCACGACGTCCGGCGGATCGCCGGCCATGCGGCTGCGCGTGATTCGCACCTGCATGATGTTGATCGCCCCGGCCACGACGTCAAACAGCCCCGGTGCGCCGGCAGCCCGCGGCTCCTCCTCTTCCCACAGCTGGCTCAACAGCGCTCCGGCCCTTTCCTTCAGGCCGTTCAGTGCATTGACCCATGCATTGTCGGCGGCGATCTCCTCGGGGGCCTTCGGCGCCGTCCTTTTCAGCTTCTGCTTTGAGCGCGGTCGATTACGCTTGCCCAGGATATCGCCGTTGAGGTTGACCGCGATGACCACGTCAGCCCCCAGCGCCCGACAGACGGAGACCGGGACGGGATTGACCAAGCCCCCGTCGACCAGCCACGTTTTGCCGTCGTGCACCGGCGTGAACAGCCCGGGCAAGGCGTAAGAGGCGCGCACTGCGTCGAGCACGTCGCCGCGCTGGAGCCAGACCTCCCGGCCGGTTTCCAGCTCCGTGGCCACACAGGCGAAGGGGCGCTGCAGATTCTCTATACGGCCGGGGTCGATGTGTCCGCGAAAGAAATTCATCAGCCGTTCGCCCTCGATGAAGCCGCCGCCGGCGAGGGTGAAGTCGAGGTAACGCATCACGTCGCGGCGGGTCAGGCCGCGCAGCCAGTTCTCCAGCGTGTCGAGCTCGTTGCCGACGTAGGCCGCCCCGACCAGGGCCCCGATGGAGGTACCCGCGACCACGTCCGGCACAATGCCCTCGGCCTCCAGGGCGCGGATCACGCCGATATGCGCCCATCCGCGGGCCGAGCCGCTGCCCAATGCCAGTCCCACTCGCCAGGATGTCACGTCTGCTCTACCTTTCCCGTCGAAAGCGGCTATCGAGGCACCGCGATAAGACATTCGGTGCGTGTGGATGTTATCTCGCGCAGTGCGACTATGCTTATCGGTAACAACGACGACAGCGGCCGCGGTCCGTTCGCCGGCCGTCCACTCGAGACCATTCCACAGGAGATTACCATGTTTGCCATGTTACCCGATGCGATCCTCCATGAACGCGAAGCCATGCTCGGGCGCGGCATCGAGACGCTCCAAAACGAGGGTTACCAGGTCGATGGCGCCCACGACCTCAGCGGCCTGCCGGATACCGAAGAGGTGCTGGTCCATGTCCTCAACGTCCATGTGCGGCCCGATATCCAGGCCCACCGCGGCGACGACGGTCCGCTGAATGCCTTCGTCGAAGTCAGCACCGCCTTGACCCACGACGACTGCGCCCGGCGCTGGCAGGCGTTGGCGGCGTGGTGTGCCGAGCGCGGGGCCGAAATGCAGGTGTTCGTCCATCCCGAGGACGAGTCCCACGCCCGGCGCCTGGCGGCCGAATGGCACCTGGACCCCGAGATTGTCCGCGCGCTGCCCCGCCACTAAACGCCAATTTTAACTTTAAGAAACGCCAATAATCTATTGAAATGATTATGTTATCGAATTTTCGGCAGCCGGCCTCAGCGCCGGCTGCCGAGCCTCGTTAATGGGCCCGCCTCACCAGTGGTATTGAAGGTAGATCTGCGGGTAGTTGCTGCCGCCGCGGATGCGCCCGAATGCCGAGGACGTCTGGTAGATGCCGGAGCGGTGGTGAATACCGATGCCGAACCACAGGTCTTTGAGCGATGTCGCTCCGGTCAGGTCTCCCACGTTCACGTCGGCCGACAGGTCCAGATAGTTCAGCAACTTGCTCGGATACTCCCCCTTGCTCTCGCGCGTAACGGCTTCGACGTACAGAACCTGCGTGGTGTAGGACAGACCCTCGGCCGCGCCCAGTCGCACCCGCACCGGCCACTGGAACGTGTAGTAGACCTTGAAGGCCGCCACGAGCTCGGGGAACGGCTCCTGCACATCCGAGCGATGGTGATAGACGATGCCGGGCGTGAAGTACACGGCCAACGGCAGCCCCATCAGCGTGTCGGACACCGGGATGCCATAGAAGACCGAGGTCAATTGGTTGTTTTCCGGGTCCCGCACGAAGGTGCCGGACAGCAGCGTCGGAAGATCGGACTCACTCGCCCAGCCGTATGCGAGACGCACATAGGGCTTGGCCTTGAGGCGGGGCGCCGGCTCGGCCCGCCGGTCGGCGAAGAAGCCGAACCCGAGCATCACCTCGCTGGGGAACTGGCGGCGAATCACCGCGGTGTCGGCCGTGCGATCGTCCAGAGCGGTGATCTTTGCCTGACCAATGAGATAGAGATTGCGGCTGACGTGGTAACGCGCCTCGGCACCCAGGCTGACGTCGAAGGCACTGCCTGGCTGCGCGACATCCAGACCGTAGTAGTGATTGTTGAACGAGGCGTTCTTCCAGCGCAGCCCGGCCGATGGCCGTAACTCCCAGTCACCGGATTGCCAGCGATAAGTGGCCTTGAGATTGGCGTGCGTGCGTCCGTGTCCGTCACTGAGCAACTCGAGGTCGGTGCTGAAGCGGGGGCCGAACCAATGGCGCATCTGCGCGCCCGTATCGAAGGCGTTGCCGCGAATCCGTTGTTGGAGGTCCGCGGGTATGTCGAAGAACCGATACCTGCCGATGGCGTTGAGCCGAATGTCACCGCCGTCCCAGACCGAATAGCCGACGGTCAACCCACGCACGAACAACCGGCCCCGCTCGTAATAGAGCAGAGGAATGAGGTCGTTTACGCGGTTGGTTTCGGCATCGTAAGGGATGTCCGCCGAGCGCAGGCCCAACGCAAGGCCCCACGTCTTCGGTGGGGGCCTCTCGGCCCGTGCGGCGCCCATCGCCACAAACGCTGCCAGCGCAATGCAATATTGAAGCCGCATGCCCTGCCCCGTCGGAAACTGGCTCCAGTGTATGTCTCCAGCCTATCCGCGCAAAGCGTTGGCTGACAGGCAATCGTCGCCGCGACGACAGTCCTTTGGGCGGGCCGGCGGTGTCCCTCGGAATCGGATGGCTATAGACACAGAGCATCTGGGCTATCCTTGGGATGATATCGATGGCCAAGCCGCTTGGCCGCGGAGGCATCATGGGCCGACTGTCGAATTGGGGCGAGGCATTGAGCGACTGGTTCGGGCACCTGGCCGATCAGGTCGCCGGCTATCTACCCAATTTGCTGGGCGCCATCGCGATCCTCCTTGGCGGGTGGATACTGGCGAAATTGCTCCGCGGTCTCACGCTGCGGCTGGCGGGATCGCTCGATCGCTTATTCGAGCGCATGGGACGAGTACGAGGCGTACACCGTGTTGCCTTTACGAGGGTCTCGGCGGGCATGTTGGGCGGCGTCGTCTTCTGGCTGACTATCCTGATTTTTTTGACCGCCGCGACCCAGGTGCTGGGCCTCGCCGCCTTCACCGACGGTCTACAGCGCGTGCTCGCCTATCTGCCGACGCTGTTGGCCGGCGGTTTGATCATCCTGGCCGGATTCCTGCTCAGCGCACTGGCGCGCGATCTCCTGGTCAGTGCGACACCCACGCGTTTTCAAGAACGTGCATTACTTGGGCGCATTGTCCAGATTACCGTTATCGTCACGGCGGTGGTGATAGGCGCCGACCAGGCCGGAATCGACGTCACCTTCGTGGTCGTGCTCGCCGCGATACTGGTGGCGACGGTGGCCGGCGCACTCGCCGTCGCCGTCAGTCTGGGGGCGCGAAGCTACGTTGCCAATTTGATCGGCTCGCATTACCTGCGCCGTACCTACCGTCCCGGCCAACGGCTGAGCGTTGCCGGTTTCGAGGGTCGGCTCCTTGAGCTCTCGGCCACCAGTTTGGTGCTGGAGACCCGTGATGGCCGGGTCGCGATTCCCTCCAAGGTCTTCAACGACGAGGCTATCGTGTTGCGAATCGGCGATGACCCCGAGGACACGGACGGTGAGTCAGACGAGTAGACTTACCCTCGCCTATCTGGCATCGCATCCGGCCGACGCCGCGCGTGTGCTCGACACACTCGACGCCGAAGATGCCGGGCTGTTTCTGGCCTCCGTGCCTTCGCGCATCGCCGGGCCGGTCATGGCGCAGATGCTTCCCTATCGCGCCGCGCGCTGTCTTGCGGCCGCGAGTGGGGAGGCACAGGCGAACCTGGTGGGGCGGCTCGGCGTACAACACGCCAGCGCCGTCCTTCGCCATCTCGAGCGTACAGAACGCGATCGCCTGCTGGAACGCCTCTCCACCGCCCGCGCCGTCACGCTGCGCTTGCTGATCGGCTACCCCGAGAATACCGTCGGTGCCTGGGTCGACCCCGAGGTGACACTCCTGTCGCAAGGCTTGCTCGTCGATGAGGCGTTGAAACAAGTGCAGCGCGCCGAAACCGAACCGGGGGAACGTCTATACGTTGTCGGGAAGGACCGTCGTCTGCTGGGCACGGTGCGTCTAGCGCGCATGTTGCGCAGCGCCGCAAAGGAACCCTTGGCGAACATCATGGACAGTCCACCGGACACGCTCTCCGCCCAGACCTCGGTTGCAGAGGTGCGTCGACACGGCGCGTGGACCCGGCATGACAGCCTTCCCGTCGTGGAAGGCGGCAAGCGGTTTGTCGGCGTGCTGCATCACTCGAGCCTGCGTCGCGCGACGGACGGTCTCCTCGAGAGCCACGCCGCCGGATATGCCGATGATACCTTGGCCAGTGCCGCCTCCTTGTACTGGCAGGCCTTTTCCGGGTTGATAGGGTTCTCGGTGTCCCTGCTGCCGGTGCCGTCGGGCAACATCCCCGACGGGGAGAAATCATGACTGCGGATCGCTCAGTCGCCGTCAACGCCCTGAACCGCCGGTTCATGCTCGACTATCCCCTCGAGGCCGCAAAGCGGCTGGAGGAGCTGCCAGGCGATGAGGTCGCGGCGATGCTCGCCGTCGAGCCCCTGGACGTGGTACTTCCGGTTTGGAATGCACTCAGCCCGGATGCCGCGGAGACGGTGTTGCCGCACCTGCCCGACGAGAGCGTACGCCGGCTCATCGCGGAGCTCGAGCCGGCGCGCAGCATCGCCCTGCTCAATCGCCTGGATACTGCCGCCCGCGAGCGCTGTCTGTCGATTCTCGACCGGCCGGTCGCGAGCGAACTGAGGAAACTCCTGGAATACGCCCCCGCGACGGCAGGCCAGCTCATGGACCCCAGGGTGTTGCATTTTCGCGGCGATATGGCGGTGCATCAGGTGCTGGAGAAATTGCGGGCCGGAGCACGCCGCGGGCTGCGCGAGATATTCGTGGTGGACGCGGGCCATAGGCCGGCCGGGCGCGTGGACGTGCAAGACCTGGCCATGGCGGATCCCGAGCAAACGCTAGATCAACTCATCAGGCCCATCGCCGCCGTTGTCACGGACCTGGAGTCCCGCGACGAAGTGGTGAGCCGGCTCGAAAAGTCGGGCGTTACCGAGCTCCCGGTCGTCGACTATTCGGGACAATTCGTCGGGGTCATTCGCCAATCAGGTCTGGTCAGCGCGGTCGAACAGGAAGTGAGCCTGGATATCCAGACCATGGTCGGCGCCAGCCGCGATGAGCGCGCGCTCTCCAAGGCTTCTTTCGCGGTACGAAAACGTCTGCCCTGGCTGGAAATCAACCTGGTGACCGCCTTCCTCGCCGCTTCGGTGGTCGGCCTGTTCGAGAGCACTATCGCCAAATTCACGGCCCTGGCCGTACTGCTGCCCGTGGTCGCGGGCCAATCCGGCAATGCCGGCGCACAGGCGCTGGCCGTGACCATGCGCGGCCTGGCCCTGCGGGAAATCGGAATGCGTCATTGGCTGAAAGTCGTCATCAAGGAGGTACAGGCAGGATTTCTAAACGGGGTAGCCATCGCCTTGACCACGGCCCTGGGAGTCTACGTGTGGAGTGGCTCGCACGGGTTGGCCCTCGTGATATCGGTATCGATGGTCATCGCCATGGTCGCGGCCGGCTTTGCCGGAGCGATCATACCGATTCTGCTGACCCGGTTCGGACAAGACCCGGCCCAATCCTCATCCATCGTGTTGACCACGGTCACGGATGTGGTCGGCTTTTTCTCCTTCCTTGGTATCGCCACCCTGCTCGCCGGACTGCTCTAGGTCCTTCGCTCGCCTTGGCGTTGATGCGCCATTGGGATTCGCATGGCGACAGCGCGGGTAATCGGCGCACAACCGCCCACAGCGGCAGACGCGCGGCTGGCGAGCCGGCGAGGCTTTGACGCCACGGCGCTGCGTTGTGCTACTTCTGTCCATGGCCTTTTGGCATAGTTCATTGTCGCCCGGCGCGGCGTCACCGGCGCGCCGGTCAATCGTAGCAGACAGCTGCGCCCCGTCCCAACACGGGTCAACTCGGTCAGCGGATTCCATCGAAAGCCGCACTCAAATCACATGAGCGAACCGAATCCGGCGATTCCTCTTCCCTGCGGACTTCGATTTAGCGATCGCCTCGCGCGAGAGATGTCGGCTGCACTGGCCGTTAAGATTTTGTTATTGCCACTGCGCCGCGGTGAACTCCCGCTCGGTTGGTACGGTCATACTGGGAAACCAAGCGACATCCTCCGCTTCGCTGCCCTCGGCCCGCGGACGCCCCTGTGCCATAGGGCCGACAACTCGGCTTCTATACCCTGTTGCTCATCATCGAGATGTGGCTGATGTTTCGACTCGCCCGACAAGGCTTCGGCAGCCTGCACACGGGTCGATACGATTTCGAATTCGGCCGGGCCGCACAACCTTGGCGGCCCCGCTTCAGTCCCCAAGCAGTCTCTGCCGCCATGAGGGAGATAGGTAGATGATCCTCGATTATGAAACGCTCAAGATCGTGTGGTGGCTGCTCATCGGCCTGCTACTCATCGGCTTCGTGGTCATCGATGGTTTTGACATGGGCGCCGCGGTGCTGCTGCCTTTCCTTGGCAGGAACGACGAACAACGGCGGGCCATCATCAAAACCATCGGCGCGCACTGGGACGGGAACCAGGTCTGGTTCATTATGGCGAGCGGGGCCATCTTCACCGCCTGGCCGACGGTACACGGTGTGGCCTCCGCGGACTTTTACGCGGCCATTCTGCTGCTTCTATTTGCGTTGTTCTTCCGCCCCGTGGCATTCGACCACCGCGGTAAGATAGAGGATCCGCGTCGGCGGCGCAGTTGGGACTGGGCTGTGTTCGCCGGCGGCGCGGTCCCGGCGCTCGCATTCGGCCTGGCCTTCGGCAATCTCCTGCACGGCGTGCCCTTCCAATACGACGATTTTATGCGCCCCAGCTACACGGGCTCGTGGTGGGGCCTGCTCAACCCCTTTGCTCTGCTCACCGGTGTTGTCAGCCTGTCCATGCTGGTCATGCACGGCGCGGTCTGGCTGCAGATATGCGCCGATGAGCCGGTCGAATCCCGCGCCCGCACCGCCGTCAAGGTTGCCGCCATCGTACTCATCATCACCTTCGCCATCGCCGGTCTGTGGGTGGCTTACGGCATGCGGGGCTATCGGGTCATCTCGATCACCGACATCGCCGGTGCGCCCGATCCGACCGCCAAGACGGTGATCACCGCCGTGGGGGCATGGTTGGCCAACTACAAACGGTATCCTTGGACGACGCTCGCGCCGATCATCGGATTCGCCGGCGCAGTGTTGACGATCATTCTGTCGGGAACCCGTCGTCCAGGACTCGCCGTTGTCACCAGCGCCTTGTCGATGACCGGCGTAATCCTGACCGCAGGGTTCTCGATGTTCCCATTTATTATGCCCTCGAGTACCCAGCCGAGCGTCAGCCTGACCGTCTGGGACGCGGCGTCGAGCCATCTGACGTTGATGGTGATGTTCTGGGCAGCCGCAATCTTTGTGCCCATCATCCTGGTCTACACAGTCTGGGCCTACTATTCCAAGTGGGGCAAGGTCACCGCACAGCGGATCCAAGACAATACGCACTCGGCCTATTAGCCGGGCCCGAGCGAATCGGAGGCATTGCACAATGTCGTACTTTATCTGGAGCCTCGATGTATTGGTCGCCGTATCGGCCGGCGTCATCGACGTTCCACGGCATGATTGGAGACGCGGGCACGGAAGACTGAGAGTGCCCAACGGTGCGCCCTATCGGTCGCCTCCCACGTGGCGTTGGTTCCGACGGTCGTGTCCCCGTACGCGCCCGACCTACCCTCCGGTGCGGTGTAATGTTCTAAGACGACACGCCCACGGGCCGCGTCGCATCCGAATCGCTCCATTGTTATACTCTTAGTCTCCCGTTGGCGGCGGGGCGTGACGTTCTCGGGCGCCGGCCGGCCAACCTCACTTCGCGGCAGCACAGACTCGCCACCATGGACGCTCCCCACAAGATCGTCATCGTCGGCGGCGGCGCCGGCGGACTCGAACTCGCCACCCACCTGGGCAACCGACTGGGGCGCCGCGCTCATGCGGAGGTTACGCTCGTCGATGCCGAATGGACCCACGTGTGGAAACCGCTGTTGCACGAGGTAGCGGCCGGTTCGCTCGATGTCGGTGAGAACGCGCTGGAATTTCTGGCTCAAGCCAGGCGCCACCATTTCCGCTTCCGGCTCGGGTACGTCGACGGGGTCGATCGCGACGCGCGTCGAGTCGGCCTGGCGCCGATGTACAATGACCACGGTCAGGAAATCACCCCGCGCCGCACCTTACCCTACGACACGCTTGTCCTGGCGGTCGGCAGTGTCACCAACGACCTCGGCGTCGAAGGCGTGCAGGAGCACTGCCTGTTCCTGGACACGACGCGTCAGGCCGAGCGCTTTCAGCAGACGCTGCTCGGGCGGCTGCTGCACGCCCATGCCCAGGGCGGGCCGCGCGCGCCCAGCGAGCTCGACGTAGCCATCGTCGGCGGCGGTGCGACGGGCGTGGAGCTCAGCGCCCAACTGCACGACGTCACGCGCCAACTTGCCGCCTACGGTCTCGACGAGCTGCGGCCCGACGAACATATTCGCTTGCACGTCATCCAGGCCGGACCGCGGCTGGTACCGGCCCTGCCCGAGCGGTTGTCCGCGGCAACCGCACGCGCGCTGGAAGACCTCGGAATCCGGGTACACTGCAACAGCCGCGTCAGCAAGGTCACGGCCGAAGGCGTCTATACGAACGACGACGAATTCATCCCCGCCGCCATCAAGGTCTGGGCCGCCGGCATCAAAGCCCCCGACTGGCTCGGTTCCATCGACGGTCTGGAAACGACGAAAGGCAATCAGATCCGGGTCGAGCGCTCACTGCAATCGACGGCGGACGAGAACATCTTTGCCCTGGGAGACTGTGCGGCGTGTCCGCGTTCCGATGATGACGATTGGGTCCCGCCGCGGGCCCAGGCTGCTCATCAGGAGGCGGCTTTTCTTGCGCGCGGACTGCGCGCGCGTTTGTCCGGCAAACCTCTGCCGCAGTATCGCTATCGCGACTACGGCTCGTTGATCGCCCTGGGCCGCTACACCACCGTCGGCAGCCTCATGGGTTCGCTGATCGGCACCATCGGCGTCTCCGGCACTTTCGCCCGTCTGATCTACCTGTGGCTCTACAAGAGCCACCAGATCACACTGCATGGCTGGACACGTACGATACTGCTCAATATTGCCAATCTGCTGCGACGCGGCGTCGACCCCCGCATCAAGTTGCACTGACGCCTGCGGCCGACAGCCTGCTAAGGGCGAAGCCGATAATCCACCGGCACGCGAAAGCTCATGGCCTGACCCGCCAACAACGGGCGCGCCGCCGGCAGCCGGCCAATCGAATCGGCGCTGCGCCGGGCCGCGCGGTCCAGGATACGAAAGCCGGAGCCTTTCAGCACATGCGCATCGCCGACGTGCCCGTCGGCCGCCACGCGCACGCGCAACACCACGTGCCCTTCCCAGCTGTTCTGCATCGCAAGGGCAGGATAGCGAAAGCGATGCCGCAGCGCCCGGCGCAGCAACGCGGCGACCGCCGGCACATCGGGTGCCCGCCCGGCCGGCACTGCGGCGCCTGCCTCGCCCGATTCACGATAGGCGAGCCCGTCCGCCGGTGTCCGACGCGGGGCCGGCGATTCGGGGGACGGGGGCGGCGCCGTGTTATCCAGGGGATCCGCGGTCGAGGCCGGCGGCCGCGGTGTCCTGCGCGTGGCGTGCCGGCTCGAGGCACGGGCGCTTTGCGATTGCACTGGATATGAACGCCCGGTGCGAGGCCGAGCCTTCGCGGGCACCGTCGGCGACGGCTTGCGCTTCGGGCGCCGGCGCTCACGCGCATGATTGTCCGCAATCGTTTTCCGTGCCCTGCCCTCTGAGCCCGACAGATACACCGCCAGAGGCCGTGGCGGCCCGTAGGACCCGATGCCACCGTCAAGCCCCGGCGCCAGCCACAATGCCAGTGCGTGCAAGGCCACCGAGACCAAAATGAACGCGAGCAAACGGCGGGAACAACGCCAGGGTTCGTCGGGACGCAGATTGGGAATTGCTGTGTTCATAGCGTCGACCGATCACTGCCCCCGCTACAGGTTCAGGCGGACACCCGCATACAGCGAACGCCCGGGCATGGGCATGCCATAGCTCTGCGCATAATTCCTGTCGAACAGATTGCTGGCCCGAACGTACGCGGCGGCTCCCCGGAAGGGACCGGCGAAGCGATAACCGAGTATCGCATCGACTGTGGTATACGAGTCCAGCGCTGCCTTTTGCACGGGTGTTGTACGCGAGTAATAGTACTGATGACCGACCCGCAGCGCCGATAGGCTGCCGTACCAGCCCCGGCGGGGGGCGTAGGCCAGCATCGCACTCACGGTGTAGCTGGGGCGGTACTGCAGCTCCCGTCGGCTCGTGCCCGTCGACTCGTCACGGCTCCACAGATAGGCGTAGCCCATCTTCAGATGCCAATTCCTGCCCATTCGGGTGCGGGTATGGAGGTCGAGCCCCCGAAAGCGATACTGTTCATAGTTTTCGAAACGGTTCGTCGTCGCGTCCTTCTCGATGAAGTTCTTCACCTTCATGCTGTAGGCACTGGCACTGAAATCGGTGTCCTTCGACCACCGCGTATCGATGCCGACTTCGTAGTTCAGCGAACGCTCGGGCTGAAGGTCCGTGTTGCCCGAGGTGGCGTCATAGAGCTGACGGATCGAAGGCAGGCGTATCTTTCGCGCCACCGACAGATGCGCCCGGCTCGCGCTGCCGACGCTGCGATAAAGCCCGGCCACGAAGCTGTCGGCCGAAAAGTCGCCTTCGGTCCGCCGCTGGACGTGACGGCCCGCGCCGAGGACCAGGCCCGTCCGGGCCCAGGGTTTGACGTCGTACTGCAATGCGACCGACCCCACGTCGACGTGGCGGCTGTCATCGACGGTACGGAGCGCGTAGGTGGTGCTTCCACCGCCGCCGCCACCGCCCCCTCCGCCTCCTCCGCCAACGGGCACGTCGCGGATGAAGCCGGCTTCCGACCAACGTTCGCGGCGCGCATCGACAGCGGCGCCGAGGTGGCCACCGGCGAGGTTCTGCCAGTTCACCTGGGCATGTCCGCCCGTGGTCAACGTCTCCTGCTGGGTGCTCGCACTGCCGTGGTTCAGGAAGGAGTTGAAATTCGCATCGTCGTATATGCTGTCCTGCTGCCATTGGTCGTTGACGTACAGCCAGTCGCGCATACTCCAGGTGCCGGCCGGCGTGTAATTGGCAACGCCCTGGACGGTGTAGCCGTTCAGGCCCGTGATGCGCTCGTACTTGGGTTTGTGCGCAAAGGGATCCGTCTTGGGGTCCAGCGTGCTCGGCGGGATACCGTAGTCGCCGTTGACGTGCGTCATCGTCAGGCCGTATTGCCATGAGCTGTCGGGCGTATACAGCAGGTTCGCGTAGACATTGTTGAAGCGTTGGTCGCTGTTGATCCGTTTGTTCGTCGGTTGGAGCGGCGTCGGCTGAAAATCGCCGGACAGGGTGTAGTCGTCTCGAGCCCGGTGCTCGGCGGACACGAAGGTCGAGACATTGCCGCTGCTCGCCGAGACTTCCCCGGCCACGCGGCGGTAGCCGTTCGAACCGCCTTCGACGCCGATGCGTCCATGCGTGGCCCCATGGCCCTTACGGGTGATGACGTCGATGACGCCGGCCATGGCCCCGTCCCCGTAGAGCTCGGAACTGGCGCCGGTCACGAGGCGAATCCGTGCAATCTGGTCTGTGGGAATCAGGCGCGGGTCGAATTGACCGTCGTAGGTCGAATGTACAGGAACGCCGTTGATCAGGAGTTTGATATCGCGGGTGCGCAGTCCGCGGATATCGATGCGCGGCGTTCCGTCGCCGCCCACACGTACGCTCACCCCCGGCAGAAGCCGCAGCGCCTCATCCAGCGTGCGCACCCCCTCACGCTTCATATCCTTTCGGGTCACCGTACGCACGGTCGCGATCCCCGCGGACCCTGCGCGCTGGCCGCTCACCACGATTTCGCCGAGCGAATAGGCTCCGCTGTCCTGCGCTGCCGCGAAGGCGGGTGCGGCTGCGCCCAGCAGGAGTACCAAGCCCCCGCAGACAATACGAGATGAACGGTATTGCATGTCCGCTTTTGACATTCATGGCCCTTTCTCGCACAGGTTCGAATCCAAACCGACGCGGTCCGCAGCACGCGCCGATGACGCGTCAGTTTGGACCCATCAAAACATCCGACCCGTGCGGCGCACGGTCCACGCACCGGTCCTCGCGCCGATGTACGTGCCGGCGAGCCCGAAGCCCGCGTATGCCCAGATCCATATTCCCAACGGGGCACCGCTCGCCCAACCGTGCGGACCGCTGAAATAGCCGAGCAATCCGGCCCCCGCGAAGGCCAGCGCTCCTGCCGCCGAAACGGCAACGGCGCCGCGCCACCGCCGCGGAATACAACGGCACAGGAGGTCAAAGGCGCCTGCCGCGACCAGATAGCCCAGTGGAGCCAGTGGATCGTGCAGGCCCCAGACCGGCAGATAGGCGAATACCAACGCAGACGCACCCACGCCGGTCGCCGCCCAGCGCCGCTGTGTGCCGACGCTCGCAAACGCGAGCAACGCCATCCACTCGAGTCCATGATGGCCGGGCAGATGCAGCGGCACTCGCAGCCCCGCGTGCATCACGACGCCTGCGGCCCCAAGCCCAATCAGAAACAGGGCCAAACGCCACGGAGAACCGAAAACACGATCAGAAGCGTTTGATAACGGCGCGGTCGATAACCCGCCACTGACAGTCTTCGTCGTCATGGTTTTCCTCCACTAGCAGGACCGCACGGCCACCGCGCGCAATCGGCCGCGGCCACGGTCCCAGGTTCAATCGCTGCGTACCGTCCCGGATTTCGCGTCCGTCGAGCGTGCCGACCGCATCGACACCTGTCGTTTGCAGCAGATCGGCGATCGAGCACCGCTGCTCGGTCCGCTCGCGGATACCCCGCACCCAGACAAAGCGTCCATCGGCACCCTCGGCACGCAGGCCCACGGCGGCCAGGGCACCGATCATTCCGCCGTGATCGCCGGTCAGCCCTTCCAGATAGGCACCCTCTCGCGCCGCGAGCGCCTCGGCATCGCTGCGCCTCAGTACCTTGCGTTGAGCCCGCTGCCCGAATGTTCGAACCTCCTCGCCCGTCGCGGACAGGGGCAGCACGCAGAGCCCGGCATCCGAACCGGGGGCCGACTCGGTGCGCAGGAACTCCCGACAACAATCGATCACCGCCTCGATCCTTGCCCAAGCGCTGGGTTCCAGGCGCAGACAGGCGGCGCTGTTGTGCGAGGTGTAGGGAATCGCATCGGAAACGAGCAGCTGATGGCGACTGATGCCGTCGATACGGCCCAATCCCTCCTCATCGAGTAGCGCGCCAAGACAGCGCGCCCGGTAACCCGTGCCGCGGCTGTTGAGATTGTCGGTGTCATCGATGCCGATGAGTAAGGTGCCGGTGTCGAGTCGGGAGTCGGGCATGTGCACGGCCAAATCAGATCAGGTAGTGAAAAACAGGCCGCACGAAACGACCCGCGTGGATTTGGCAATGCACGCACCGTGCCACGGAGTCGCTCTGAGCGTCTCGTGTGGCGATTCAGCGGCAGTGCGAGGGAAAATCCGGGCAGGTACGGAAAGAACACGTAAAAAAATAACGCGGCACGCGCGATTGCGATCGTTTCGATGTGCGCCGTCGTGCCTAAAAGTGTAGGGCCGCCTTATAACACGCGCTCGAGCTTGACGATCTCTTTACAGATGCTCGCGCACCGGTGTTTCAATTTGTCCCACGCTGGGACAATTCGTCCCGGCGCCGTGGAAGCATTCAACGCTGCTCGAGGTAACGGTTGAGGAACCCGAGTGTGCGCGGCCAGGACAGGCGCGCCGCGGCTTCGCGGTGGCGATCGGGATTGGTGAAGTCCATGAAGGCATGACCCGCGTTCGGATAACTGTGAAACTCGTGCACCTTGCCCAGGCGTGTCAGCTCGGTGTCGTAGAGCGCCATATCCTGCGGCGAGGGATTCGCGTCGTCCACGCCGAAGTGAAACAGAATCGGCGCATGGATTTCCCCCGAACGCTCGAAGGGCGTGGGCACATCCTCGCCCCAGGCCTTCTGGATATTGCCGCCGTAATAGACCACCGAGGCCTTGATCTTGGGGTTGGCGGCGGCCATCAGGTAGCTCACGCGCCCGCCCATGCAAAACCCGATGATGCCGATCCGATCGCCGTCGACTGTCGGCTGCCCACCCAGCCAGTCGACCGTCGCATCGACATCGGCGATGACCTCCACGTCGCGCAACTGCTTCATCATTTCCAGGCCGTTCCCCTCTTGCGCAAGACGGTGGTAGAGCTGCGGCGCCGCCGCGGCGAAACCGGCCTCGGCCAACCGGTCGGCCATTGTGCGCGTGAACTCATCCACGCCCCAGGCATGCTGAATCACCACGACGGCGGGAAACGGTCCCTCGCCTTGCGGGACCGCGGCATAGATACCCATCTGCTGCGAGTCGACAGTCGTGTGGTGATTGAAATCGGTCATCGGGGCCTCCGCGGTAGCTGTTCCTAACGCTGATGGACCATATCACACCGACTTGGTTTCAAGCACGTGCAGGCAATCGCCCGGACGCGCGCAGAGGAGTCCGACTCGCCTCCAGGAAAATCGAGGATTAGCGTGTCTGACGGCGGGCAGAGCGCGCCGTTTCCGGTGCGACGTTGTATATCGCAGCTACCGTAATCGAGCCCGGGTCGGTCGCGAGACAAAGGGGATTCGGTTTCGACCGCTATTGCTGCGCGGGCAAACGCAAGTGCGGCTCCTGGACCGCCGGCGGTGCCCGACGCGGTGCCGCTCGCCGCTGGCTCCGACTGTGTTGGCCGCTTCTTTGTTGGCTCTGCGCCGAACCGGGCAGTCGGCGCATCGGAAGTCCGCTTGCCGCGGGCTCCTGGACGACGAAGCTGCGCCAGGCCGACCATGGGCCGGGAGCGTGGTCAGGCGCGTAATGCTCGCGCACCCGCACCCAGTATCGATAGCCGAATTTATGGCTGTGCGGACTGAATTTGGACACCGGCCAGAAATCCCAGACAAGCGACGCCCCGGTTTCGGTGCGCAGCAGATCGTCCGCCTCCAACAACTCACGTGGCGTGGGAAATGCGCCTTCGGGCGTCGCACCGGGTGCCGTATGGCTGGCAACGTAGTCATTGTTCTCCTTGGTGACGATTTTCGCCCGATCCATCTGGTAGTCGCAGCATCGCCATCTGGAATAACGCGCATGCGTCGGCAGGCTGATATGCAAAGCGAGCGTGCCCGTTCGAAATATTTGCCCCGGCTTCGGCGCGGTAATGACCGGCGGCTTAAGCCCGCGCATCGCCACGGCGGCCGGAATATGAGTGCGATCGGCGAAGGCCCCTCCTCCGCTGGCGCGTCGATGGGTGCGGTTGCGCCCGATCACGGTACGATGCCAATCACACCAAGGGCCGACTTTCGCTTTACCGTTCGAGAGCAATAACAAGCGTGCCCGCACGTAGGTGGTGCCCTGTATCCATTGCTCGTACTCGGCTTTTGCGGCCGTCTCCGTTTCGTACTCGTATTCCAGACTATCGTTCATATCGATGTTGGCGTGGCCGGATTGCTTGGGGAGCCCGACGGAATGCATCTTGTAGAAACCACAGTTCGTTGTCGGAAACAGATCGTCTCCCAGCCCCGGGCGCCGATCCTTGCCCGATCGGCAATGCCAGATCTGGAGGTCGTATGCCTGCGCCTTTTCGTACTCGGGCGTCGAGCCGGTCGGATAGATCAAACTGATAACAAAGGGTTGCCCCACGGACAGACTCGCCGGCCCCCGAATTTCAGGCGCCGGCAACCCGCCACCCACAAATCCCGCCCACGATAGGCCGGGCATCAGAAAAATCGCACCCAGGATCGCACCCGTAATCCTGCTTGTTCGTTCAATCCGAGTCATTTTCTATTCACCTGGCTGCGCCGGTCATACCGTAGTCAGCGTAGCAAACGACCGCCTGCCTAGCGCGCCGGCAGGGTCAGCCGATGCGTGGGCGACGTCGTGCCCGGGTTCCGAGAGCCCGTTCCACTTCCGGCATTCCGGCGTATGTTGGTCCGCGACTTCATCAGCCGCGGTTGACAATAACCCTTCGGCAGCGACAGGGTCAGGAAAAACGCCTTGGGCTTGTTGTCGACCTTGAGATAGACGGACACATGATGGGTACCGGGGAGCTTATCGCGATATGAGGCCGACGTCCCGATCGGGATCGTCATCTGCGCACGGGTGCCGTGTGCCATGGGAGGAACGTAGATCGCGCGGCTGCCAAGGTGGGCACCGCCGTCTTCTTTCGCATAGACCGTGGCATGATGTGCCGCCAGGGGCCCGCCGTCGTTGTACAGCGTCTCGCGAACGGTGATCAACTTGTGCAGATCCGAGCATCGATAATCGACTTTGTCGCTGCGCTGAAGCACACGGACCTTCGGCGGAAACTTGGCGAGCGCATGCGACGCCTGCATGGACGTCCCCGTATTCTTCTTGCGCTGCATGACCGTTCCCCGCCCGCCCGCGAACCCCTTGATGGCATCGGGCGCGGGCCGGCGGTTGTCGGTGAGGACGCGCGGGCGCCGAAATGTCTTCGGCGGCGCAGCGGGAGGCGGCGGTGGCGGCGGGGCAACGTCCGCGTGGTGCCTGGACAGCTCCGTCGCCTCCGCGAGCGTCGCGTAGTCAGCGGTCGCCGGAAGGTTGTAGGAAAAATTATTAGGAAGGGTCGTAGCGTGGCGCTCGAGTACACTGCACGTCACCGAGTAACGTTCGCTAATCCAGGGATCGCCCGTGCATCGGAACCTTGTCACGACCCCGCCACCCAGATCGCCTGCGCCTTCCTTATCGACGTTGATGGCCTCGTCCGCGATGTACTTCGACCGATCCCAGGTTCCCTTCGCGGCGACACGGATGACGGTACCCGACTTGGTGGACACGCAGGTGCCAACGAAGGCGTACGTATGTTGCTGGCCGTTCGGCACGCCGCTGGCGCCACCAAGCTTGATGTCGCATTTCAAATCCATCTGAACGACGGTCTTCGATTCGCACTTGTGCCCGCCGTTGACGAACACGGCGCACAGCCCGCCCCCGATGTCCGAGAGGATATTGGCCTGCGCGGACCGAGGCGCCAGCATGCACGGCACCACCAGGCCCAATGCAGCCAACAATGCGAGTCCTCGCGTCGCGGCGCGATGAATCCGTACCTGTTTCATGGCTCACTCCCCCATGCTGCTTGCCCGCGGATTGGGGCGCACCTTCTTCCATGTAGCTTAGGTCGTGTTCGCGGCGTTGGTGGTTCAAGCGGGGTTTAAATTAGGGGGCTTTACGAAATATTCACAAAATACGGGCCCGGCAGCGCTGCGCGACCCGTCACCCTACACGCCGGACGGTTAGGTCGCGGCATGCGGCGTTCCGGTATGTCGGGTTATTGCCGAACCGACGAAACGTCGGCCCGAGCGGACTGTCCCAAGGATAGTGTTCCGAGAAACGCAAATTCGGTACATTCAGCAAGTAATGTCCCAGCGCGGCGAGAATGCTGGCTGCGCGGAACCGGATACCGCGCCGGGCGCCTGGTCATCAATGCAGGAGAGTGTTCACGATGAATAGCGGGTTCGTGCTGGCCCTCGGTGGCGGCGGCGGTCGCGGCCTGGCCCATTTGGGCGTCCTGGAGGCGCTGGAGGAACACGACTTGAGGCCCGCGGCCATTGTCGGGACCAGCATCGGTGCGCTGTTCGGTACGATGTATGCCCTGTCGCCCGACATCGAAGAGGTGCGCAACCGGGTAAAAGGATTTCTGGCCTCGGAATCGTTCAGCCACATGGGGCTGCCCTACATGGCCGAGGCGAATACCACCGATCATACCTGGCTCGGCAAGCTGACCGCCGCCGCACGCGAGACGGTCCTTTATACCCGAGCGGCAACGAAGGCTGCCGTAGCCGACACCGCCGCCCTCACGAACAACGTCGCGCAACTGTGTGCAAACGGTACGTTCGACGACCTGCGGATACCCGTCTACGTCACGGCGGTGCAGTTTCCGAGCGGCGAGATCGAAATATTCTCCAAAGGCGATTTGATCACGGCGATCTCGGCGAGCATGGCGATTCCCGGGGTCTTCGATCCCGTCGATGTCGACGGTCAGTCGTTCGTCGACGGCGGCCTCGCCTGCGAACTGCCCGCCAAGGAGGCGAAGATGGTGGCCAAGGCCGGCCAATTTGTCCTGGCCATCGACGTCGGTTCCCGCCCGCGGGCGGACTATCGGCCCTCGACCGTCATCGGAATGCTGGACTGGTCGGTCCAGATCAAGTCCCTGTATCTTCGCCAATACAAGGGCGAATACGCCGACGTCCTGGTCCATGCGGTACCCGGCTTTCGCCAGTGGAGCGATTTTTCGCACCCCGACGAGGAGATCGAGCGCGGTCATCAGGCCATGCTGGAGCACATTCCGACGGTCATGAAGCTGATGGGCGATTGATGCGCCCCTGCAATGTAAGTTTCTGACCCTCGGCCCGAAGCACGCCCTCGTCCTGCAGACGGCGCAAGCTGCGATACAGAGCCTCGTGCGACAGGCCCAGCTCGCGCGCCCAGCTCTTGCGGGATTGGGCCAGCGTCACCGAGCCGCCCTCACCCTCGGACTCGATATAGTGGATAATCCGGTCGGCCGCGCCGTGCAGGCCCAGCCGTTCGCATTGCGCGCGAAGACGTCTCACCTCCCGGGTGAGGTGCTGCATCCAGGCCCGTTGGAACGCGCCATCCGCAGCCAGGGTCTCCTCGAAGGCCTGACGGGGCACTTCGAGCAGTTCGCCCGATTGCGCCACCACCCCGTCGCAGTGATAGCTGGCCGCCCAAAGACTCGCCTCGGCAAAAAATCCGCCCGTGCCTCGCTGCAAGATGATCTCCTCGCCGGACGGGCCGTTGCGGACCAGACGAACCTCGCCGGATAGCACAAACAGAACGACCCGCGGCGCGTCCCCCTGGCGGAACAGGACCTCCCCGGCGCGTACCGTGCGGCGCCGGGCGATCGCGTCCAGACGCGGGGGTAAAGCATCCGGGAATGTATTGGGCTGCGAGGCGTTCATTCGGCGGGCTGTCTTGGAATATGATTTAAATCATATCACCGGCCTCGTCCGGCGAATACCATCCAGGAATCCTCGACATGCGGAGCTCGACTATGCCCCTGACCCGTTATTCAATGCTGCTCGCCGGCGCACTGTGCACCGCCCTGGCCGGCGGCGCCATCGCATTCGCCGACGCCCAGACAGCGCACGATCCGTCCATGCACCACCACATGGGAGCCATGGGCGACGACCCGCGCCAGCTCGTCGACTTCCCCCCGCCCATGCGCCAGCACACCCTCGCCAACATGCGGGACCACCTGCTCACGATTTCCGAGATCCAGGCCGCGCTTTCCGCCGGTCAGTTCGACCGCGCCTCCACCCTCGCCGAGCAGCGACTGGGGATGACCTCGCTGAAACTCCACGGTGCGCACGAGCTGTCCCAGTACATGCCACCGGGCATGCGAGAGCTCGGCACGACCATGCACCGCAGCGCCAGCGCCTTTGCGCTCGAGGCGCAGGCCGCCGGAGTCAGCGGCGACGTGCGCCCCGCCCTGCGCGCCCTGTCCAAGGTCACGCAGTCGTGCGTCGCCTGCCATGCGGCCTACCGGTTGCACTGACCGGCAGGGGGCTTCGATAGGAAAGAAAGAGATTCGCCGCGACCGGTATCAGCCGTGGGCGGCCTGGAGCTCGGCGCGGGCATCGCGCAGCACGGACAGGGCCGAGCGCAGAAACAGCCCGGCGATCGCCAGGCCGACGAGGATGTCCGGCCAGGCGCTCTGAGTGAGCCAGACGCCCGCCGCCGCGCACAGCACCGAGACATTGGCAATGATGTCATTGCGCGAGCACAACCAGACCGAGCGCATGTTGATATCGTCGCCGCGGTGACGCCACAGCAGAGCCAGACACAGTCCATTGGCGGCCAGCGCGGCCAGCCCCACCAGACCGATGGTCTCGAAGCCGGGGACCTGCGGATACACCACCTTATATACCGCCTGACCCAGGACAAACAGACCGAACGCGGCCATGACCGCACCTTTGGACAGCGCCGCAAAGGCCTTCATACGCGCCCCGCGTGCGACCACATAGAGACTGAACCCGTAGACCAGGGCATCGCCAAGCATGTCGAGCGAATCGGCGAGCAGCGAGAGCGATCCGGACAGGAGTCCCGCGGTCAGCTCGACGGCGAACATCGCCGCATTGATTACCAGCACCAGGCGCAGCGTCGCACCCTGGCGCTGTTGGAGCGCCTCGATCTCACAGGCCTTGTCGTTGCAGCAGTCACCCATACGCAATCGGTCTCATTCGATTCGTGCGGACACTATACCGCAGCACGTGCCTGCACGCGAAACACGGAGCGCCACTGACCGGTTGAATTCCCCGCGCGTTGGTGCCATATAAATGATGTCGCTGCCGCGATGGCCCGGCTCGACGCGCGACATATCGCGCGTCTGAACGCAATTATCCCCGGCAAAGTTACGGGAATAGCACGCCGAGCCCGAGGCCACGATTAGCCCCATATCCTCTGTCTGTTTGGAACTCAGCTCTTTTGCTACAGTCAGAGCGAAGCAATACAGCAGAACACATGCAGAGTCGCCATGCCCTACGCAGAACAGCAAGTCACCTCAGTACGCTGGTGGTCTGAAAAGACCTTCACCTTCACCACGACACGCCCGGAAGGTTTCGACTTCCAAAACGGCGAGTTCGTGACGCTCGGTCTGCGCCCGGAGGGCAAGCTCATCTCGCGTGCTTATTCGATCGTCTCGACCAATCGGGACGAGAACCTGGAATTCCTGAGCATCCACGTACCCGACGGCCCGTTGACCAGCCGCCTGGCGAAGATCCGCGAAGGCGATTCGGTCTGGGTCAACACCAAAAGCACCGGCTCGCTCACCCTCGGCCACGTGCGCCCCGGCCGCAACCTTTACCTGCTCGCCACCGGCACGGGCCTCGCCCCCTTCATCTCGCTGGTGCGCAGCGAGGAACTCTACCAGTCCCACGAGCAGGTCGTTCTGGTCCATACCGTTCGCAACGTGAGCGATCTGGCGTACAAGGAGGAACTCGAGGCCCTGAACGGCGCTCGCCTGCGCTACGTGCCCACAGTCACCCGCGAGCCCTTCCCCACCGCCGAACGCGGTGCGGACATGTTTCGCTCGGGCGAGTTGTTCACACAGCTCGACCTGCCCGCGGCGGATCCCGAACACGACCGTGTCATGCTCTGCGGCAATCCCAACATGAACCGCGAGATGGCGGACTATTTAAAGGAAAACGGCTGGAAGATGACCAACTACCAGGGCGTGGGCGAGTTCACCGTCGAGCAGGCCTTCGTGCTGCAGCACAGCTAAACACGAAACACGGCCCTACACTCCCAGACTCGTCGAACCCACCGTTTCTGCCTCATCCGGTCTTCAGGAAAACTCGGCCCGGATTATCGGCGACATCAGACGCTTGATGATCCATCCGAAAAGCACGGAAACCACCAACGCGATCAGCGCCGAAAACACCGTTATCACGGTACGGAACACGTCGAATACGGTCTTGAAGTCCGGCGGCATGTCTGCCGGTATTGGCGCCATCGACGAGATGAACACGTGCTGGAAAACCAGCCCGCCGAGATTCCACACGATACCCAGCACCAGCACGGCGATGATGACACGCCGCGCCCAGTTCTTTCGCAGCAGCATCCCAATCGCCGCAACCAACGTCACCGTCGAGGCGATCAGAAGTGCCAGAAATAACCATCGCATATTCTGGAACATGAACAACGCGACCGGCGGCATATGCTGCTCGGCGCCGGCGGCGTTCAAAGGGAAGGCATCCGTGCTGAACATAACGTTGACCATGATGTTCTGCAGGATGCCCATAACGGTGGAAAAGCCGGCGATGGCAATGAAGATCCAGGCAACGACCGTCACGAAAGTGGAGCGGTTGGCTGGCGCGGGGTTCTGGTCTTCCATGAGTGGCTCCTCGTTCGTGTTGTCAGGCACGCGGCTTCATACCGAACCGCGCCTTGAGCGCGTAGGCGATACCTGGAACGTCGAACGCCATCAGAAAAACGATTACGTTCTTGACCGAGGGCCCGGCCCGGCTGCCGGAGAACCAGGGGCCGTCGCTGAGCTCCCCGTAAAGATACGCGAGCGACAGGACGAACAATCCGCAGCCGACGAGGCTGCCCACGAACTGACGCGCCCGGCCCCGCAGGCCCGAGCCGTTGCGGTCCCATTTTGGGTCTTTACGAGATCTTTACGTTTGGCTAGCATCATCCTCAGTATGCACCGCGCCCGCGGTGGATAACCACCCGAGAGGATACCCACCATGCTGTCGAGATTCGTCGCCCGCCGCCTGTTCCCAGTCCTGCTGCTCGCGGCTGTCGCCCTGCCCGCCTGGGCCTCCGACACCGCCAAGGAAAAGCGCTGGGCAAGCCAGATCGTCGAGTCCCTGTTCGACGGTGAGCCCGTCTATCTGAAGGCCGGCGGCCACAAGTTCCTGAGCATCTACACCGAAGCGCGCACCGACAAGCCGCGCGGCGCGGCCATCGTGATTCACGGCCAGGGCGTACACCCCAACTGGCCGCAGGTCGTCCAGCCCCTGCGCTCGCGCCTGCCCGAAGACGGCTGGACGACGCTGTCGCTGCAGATGCCGATCCTGCCCAACGACGCCGACAGCAAGGACTATGTGCCACTGTTTCCGGAAGTCGCACCGCGCATTCAGGCCGGCATCGAGTATCTGCAGGGCAAGGGCCTGAGCCCCATCGTCATCGTCGCCCACAGCATGGGCTCGCGCATGGCCTCCTACTTCCTCGCCACCCACCCCAAGGCGCCCATCAAGGCCTTCGTTGGCATCGGCATGGGCGGCGGCTTTGCCGATCCGGCGCTGGACAACCCGACCTCCCTGCGCAAGATCCACATCCCCGTACTGGACCTGTACGGCAGCCAGGACCTGCCGTCGGTCCTGACCTCGGTCAAGGCGCGCGCCGCGGCCGCCAAGGCCGCGCACAACAAGAATTACACGCAGGTCATGGAGAAGGGCTCGGGCCACTTCTTCGACGGCCACGAAGACGATCTGGTGCGCATCGTCAGCGAATGGTTGGACAAGCACGCCGGCAAGTGATGTATGCGAGCCGGATCGTAACCAATTAGGGAGCAACGTGAGAACTCGTAGGATGCGGTTCGTGCCTCAACGCATCCTACGATTCCTAATAATCTTCCAGAAAGACGGATTGGCCCAAGAGTTCGATGAAGGGGCGTTCGCCCACAATAGTCAGCGACTGGCCGTCGGGGAACGACAGCCATATCCGTGCGCTGACTTTGCGGCGAAACGGCAGCGGTATCAACTCGTGCCGGATACCGCCCACCTCGATAAAGCCGTCGACAATCGCTTTGGGCAAATCTGGAATGGGCGTGAGAGCGCTCACGTTTTCGAGAATCAACCGGGCTTCCTGGCTCCAGCCGGTTCCCGGCGCCAGCCCGACTCTGCCCTTTGATTTGTGTATATAGGCATGCGAGAAATGAACAGTCGCCACGCCATCGACGAAGTCGATGTGGTCGATCCGCGAATCGTGGAGTTCCAGAGCGCTGTTCACTTGTTCTCTCCCGCATGCGCGTCGCCAGCTATTCCTGGCAGGCGCAGGAAACGACTATCGTCGGTTGCCTCGTCGCCAAACGAGCCCCAGGACCAACCATCCTATGAGTTCCAATACGAATCCGACGATCAGAAAGCCTTTGGTGTACTGCGATTCAATCAGATACAGATAGAAGGCGCCGACGAAACAAAGTGCGGCCGCACCGTGGAGGAATATCCGCGCAGATAACTTCATTTGTGCAAGTCTCTGTGAACGGGAGATGGTGCCCGGGGCCGGACTTGAACCGGCACGGCATTGCTGCCGAGGGATTTTAAGTCCCTTGCGTCTACCAATTTCGCCACCCGGGCGGGATCGCGTACGGGGCGGATTGTAACGGGATTTGGCGGGCAGGGGAAAAGCGGCCGGTGGAATCAAAGAGGAAGTGGAGGCTGGGCCCGGAGTCGAACCGAGGTACACGGATTTGCAGTCCGCTGCATAGCCACTCTGCCACCCAGCCTTGGAACGGGTGCGGGGACCGATTTGAGGGCCCCGAAAAGGAAAAAACCCCGGCCGCTTGGACCACGACCGAGGTTTTCCTCGAAAAGCCGTTAACTGGAGCGGGAAACGAGACTCGAACTCGCGACCCCAACCTTGGCAAGGTTGTGCTCTACCAACTGAGCTATTCCCGCCTCGTTACGAAG
>DATFLL010000040.1:0-7229 GCA_035267785.1 Gammaproteobacteria bacterium
ATCAGCTGCTGGGCGATCATCGCCTTGAGGTTGAGCGACAGGTCCATCAGCAGTTGGTTGCGCCGATCCTCGGGGAAGAAGTTGATGATGCGGTCCAACGCCTGGTTGGCGTTGTTGGCGTGCAGCGTGGCCAGACACAAGTGACCGGTTTCGGCGAACGCGATGGCATGGTCCATGGTCTCGCGGGTGCGGATCTCGCCGATGAGAATGACATCCGGGGCCTGACGCAGGGTGTTCTTCAAGGCCATCTCGAAGGACTCGGTATCGATGCCGACCTCGCGCTGGGTGACGATGCAGCCCTCGTGCTGGTGAATGAACTCGATCGGGTCCTCGATGGTGATGATGTGTCCCGTGCTGTTCTTGTTGCGAAAACCGAGCATGGCGGCCAGCGATGTGGACTTACCCGAACCGGTCGCGCCGACGAAGATGATCATCCCGCGCTTGGTCATGGCGAGATCCTTGATGACCGGCGGCAGGCTCAGCTCCTCGATGGTCGGAATGCGCGTTTCGATCTTACGCAGCACCATACCGGCATGATTGCGCTGGTAGAAAGCACTGACGCGAAATCGCCCTATCCCGGACGCCGAAATCGCGAAATTGCACTCGTGGGTCGCCTCGAACTCCTCCTTTTGCGCGGGCGTCATGATGCCTAACACGAGCTCCTGCGCCTGGCCGGGCGTCAGGGAGGCCTGGGTCACGGGCGTAATCCTGCCGTTGATCTTGAGGCTGGGCGCCACGCCCGCCGTAATGAACAGGTCCGAGGCGTTCTTGTGGACCATGAGCTTGAGCAGCGACTGAAAGTCCATCACAGGGTTCCTCTATCGCGTGGCCGCGGTGCCGGGCCGAGTCTCGGCTCCGCGAGCACGGCAGATTGTGTGTTCAATTGAACGACTCCTTATTGGCCGCCTTGTGGCGCGCATCCTGCTTGCTGATAACGCCGCGGGCGACCATGTCCGACAGGCACTGGTCGAGCGTCTGCATGCCGGTCCCCTGTCCCGTCTGGATAGCCGAGTACATCTGAGCGACCTTGTCCTCGCGGATGAGGTTGCGGATGGCCGGGGTGCCGATCATGATTTCGTGCGCCGCGACCCGCCCGCCGCCGATCTTCTTGAGCAGGGTCTGGGCAATGACCGCGCGCAGCGACTCCGACAGCATGGAACGCACCATGTCCTTTTCGGCGGCCGGGAACACGTCGATGATGCGGTCGATCGTCTTGGCCGCCGAGCTGGTGTGCAGCGTACCGAACACCAGGTGTCCCGTCTCTGCGGCCGTCAACGCCAGGCGGATGGTCTCCAGGTCGCGCAGCTCGCCGACCAGAATGATATCGGGGTCTTCGCGAAGCGCCGAGCGCAGGGCTTCGGAGAATCCAAGCGTATCGCGGTGCACCTCGCGCTGGTTGACCAGACACTTCTTGCTCTCGTGCACGAACTCGATGGGATCCTCGATGGTCAGGATGTGACCGTACTCGCTGTTGTTCTTGTAGTCGATCATCGCCGCCAGCGTGGTCGACTTACCCGAGCCGGTCGGGCCGGTCACCAGCACGATACCGCGCGGGGCGTCGGAAATATCCTTGAACACCGGCGGGCAGCCCAGTTCCTCCAGCGTGAGGATCTGCGAGGGAATGGTTCTAAATACCGCTGCCGCACCGCGGTTGTGGTTGAAGGCATTGACGCGAAAGCGGGCCATTCCCTGGATTTCGAAAGAGAAATCGGTCTCCAGGAACTCTTCATAGTCCTTGCGCTGCTTATCGTTCATAATGTCGTAAACCAGCGCATGGACCGTCTTGTGCTCCATGGGCGGGACATTGATGCGCCGGATGTCGCCGTCGACGCGGATCATCGGCGGCAAACCGGCCGACAGATGCAAGTCGGAGGCGCGGTTTTTGACGCTGAAGGCAAGCAGTTCTGTGATATCCATGAGGCTCCCTACTACAACACCGGTGGCCGGCTACAGGGTGATTTGTGTTTGTGGTCTTAGTCGGCAGGCGGGCCGAGTTCTAAAGTACAACCTTACTTGAGTGCCAGGCAAGATGGACGAGATTGCCAAGCGCCTCGCGACCGTCCGCGCGCGCATCGCCCGCGCCGAGGAGTCGGCCGGGCGACCCCCCGGTTCGGTCGAGTTGCTCGCGGTGAGCAAGACACGGCCGGCCGCGGACATCGCCCGGGCACTGCACTGCGGTCAACGACGCTTCGGCGAGAGTTATGTGCAGGAGGCACTGGATAAAATATCCGCTCTGGCAGACCGCGACATCGACTGGCACTTCATAGGCCCGATCCAGACCAACAAAACAAGGGCCATCGCCGAGAACTTTGACTGGGTTCACAGTATTGATCGGTTGAAGGTCGCCCGGCGCCTGAGCGAACAGCGCCCGGCGGATCGCCCACCGCTGAACGTCTGTCTGCAGGTCAATATCAGCGGCGAGACCAGAAAGGCGGGGGCCTCGCCCGCCGAGGCCCCCACCCTCGCCCGCGCCATCGCCGCGCTGCCCGGGCTGCACCTGCGCGGTCTGATGACGATCCCGGCGCCCGAGTCCGAGCCCGCGCGCCAACGTCAACCCTTTCGCGCACTGCGCGAGCTTTTCGACCGCCTGCGTGCCGAGGGCCTGACGTTGGACACCCTGTCGATGGGGATGTCCGACGACCTGGAGGCCGCCATCGCCGAAGGGGCCACCCTGGTCCGTATCGGCACCGCGGTGTTCGGCGAACGTCCCCGTCGACCGGCCTAGACCGGGCTAGACCGGGCTCCGCCGGCGACGGCGGTCCGAGCCGAGGCGCGCTTTAACTCCTGGGCGCTATCTTGTAACGTGTAGCCACCATGAAAAACGTCACCATTGGATTCATCGGCGGGGGCAATATGGCGCGCAGTCTGATCGGCGGGCTGGTCGCCGACGGCTATGCACCCTCGAGGGTGCACGTTGCCGATCCCGACACGGACAACGGCGCGGCGCTCGCGCGCGACTACGGCGTGAACACCGGCACCGACAATCAGGCCGTCGTGGACCAGTGCGGGGTCGTCGTCCTGGCGGTCAAGCCGCAGGTCATGAAGGCGGTGGCCACGGCCCTGACGACCCGCCCGGGGGTGCTGTTCGTGTCCATTGCCGCCGGCCTGCGAAGCGTCGATCTCGACCGTTGGCTCGGCGGCGAGGCGGCCATCGTGCGTACCATGCCCAATACGCCCGCGCTCGTGCAAAGCGGCGCCACCGCCTTGTATGCCAACGAGCGGGTGGGGCCCGCACAGCGCGACACCGCCGAGTCCATCCTGCGCGCGGTCGGCCTGACGCTGTGGCTCGAAGACGAGGGATTGATGGACGCCGTTACCGCCCTGTCCGGCAGCGGCCCGGCCTATTTCTTTCTGGTCATGGAAGCCATGGAGCGCGCGGGACGCAATCTGGGACTCCCCGCGGAGGCGAGCCGGCTGCTGACGCTGCAAACGGCCTTCGGGGCCGCCAAGATGGCCCTGGAAAGCCAGGCCGACAGCGCCGAGTTGCGCCGGCGGGTCACCTCTCCCGGCGGCACGACCGAGCGGGCGCTGCAGGTACTCACCGATGGCGATCTGGGCGCGCTGTTCGACCGGGCGCTGACGGCGGCCCGCGACCGCGCGGTCGAACTGGCCGACCAGCTGGGGCAATAAGGTGGGTTATTACTTCTCCAACGCCGCGTCGTTCCTGCTCAGCACCCTGTTCGGGCTGTACCTGCTGGCCATCCTGCTGCGATTCCTGCTGCAGGTGGTGCGCGCCGATTTCTACAACCCGGTCTCGCAGTTCCTGGTCAAGGTGACCAACCCACTGCTCAAGCCCCTGCGCCGCGTCATCCCGGGCTGGGGCGGGATAGACATCGCCTCGCTCGTCCTGCTGGTGCTGGTCATGTTGGTCCAGCTGTTCGTGCTGCGAGCCCTGGGCGATGGCTATTTCGGCATACCCATACCCAATGCGCCGGGCTTGTTCCTGTTCGCCGTAGTCCAGCTGCTGGCCCTGACCCTCACCGTCTATTTCTGGACGATCCTCATTCAGGTGCTGCTGAGCTGGGTCAGCCCCGGCGGCTACAACCCGGTCGTCTACCTGCTGTACCAGCTCAACGGGCCTCTGCTGCGCCCCGCCCAGCGGCTGATTCCCCCGATCGGCGGCCTGGACCTCTCTCCAATCGCGGTCGTCATCGCCCTGCAATTGGTCAAGATCCTGGTCATCAGTCCACTGCTGGCGTTCTCACTGCGCCTCGGTTGACGGGACCGGCGGCCCAGAGGCCGGTCATCGGGCGCAAGCGGACAGCGAGGCATAAACGGGCATGGGCACGTGGTACCGCTGGCGGGGCGAGACCCTGGAGCTGTCCGTGCGGATTCAGCCCCGGGCGAGCCGCGACGAAATCGTCGGCCCCCAGGGGGAGCGACTCAAGGTCCGGATCACCGCGCCGCCGGTGGAGGGCAGGGCCAACGAGCATCTGATACGGTTTCTGGCCAAGGCCTTCGCGGTGCCGGCCCGGCAGGTGGAGCTGCTTGCCGGGGCCACCGGCCGCAACAAGCGCCTTGCCATCCATGGCCCAACCTCCCTGCCGGCGGGCATCGCCCGGCGCCCACGCGGCCCGTCCAGCGACTAAAGCTTGCGCCGGATTTGCCGTTATCTGCCTGGAAATATACAGTTGCCTTGGATGCGGGCCCGCCGGTATCCCCGCGGGCAGTCGGATCCGGGAGCCAGACCACGGCCGGGACCGTCCCCGAGGTGTACGTTCCGGGGCGAAAAAGCTATAGTAATTAGAAAGTTAAGGGACTGAGACCCAAGCATGGCGAAAGACCGCTTTACCGACCAGATGCAGGCCTTTGGGCGCTGGAAGACCGATCTGATACAGGCCATCGATCGCTATCAGGGCTGGCTGGACCGCAACAAGATGGGCACGCCCGAGAGTGAGCTGCGTATCTTCGAGCTCCTGGAGTCGCTGCGCGCCGACCGGCTGACCATCGCCTTCGTCGCCGAATTCGCCCGCGGCAAGACCGAGCTGATCAATGCCATATTCTTCTCCGAGTATGACCGCCGCCTGCTGCCCTCCGAGGCCGGTCGGACCACGATGTGCCCCACCGAGCTGTTCTACGACCTGGAAACCAACCAGTCCTACATCCGACTGCTGCCCATCGAGACGCGCCTGGAGGATGTGAGCATCTCGGAGCACAAGCAGAATCCCATCAATTGGACCACCATCGACCTGGACACCAACTCGGCCGAGACCATGGCCGATGCCTTCCGCGAGGTGATTCGCACCAAACGCGTGAGCGTCGAAGAGGCCCACCGCCTCGGACTGTACGACCCCGATCAGGAACAGAAGAACGTCAAGGAAGTCGACATCCCGATGTGGCGCCACGCGCTGATCAGCTTCCCGCATCCCCTGCTCAAGGACGGCTTGAACATCCTGGACACGCCCGGGCTCAACGCCCTGGGCAGCGAGCCGGAGCTGACCTTGAACATGCTGCCGAACTCACAGGCCGTGGTGTTCGTTCTGGCCGCCGACACGGGCGTGACCAAATCGGACCTGAGCATGTGGCAGCATCACGTCAAGGCGCTGGGCGGCCACGCCGAGAAGGGCCGCATCGTCGTGCTCAACAAGATCGACACGCTCTGGGACGAGCTCAAGGACGAACAGGCCATCGCCAACACGATCGCCGCCCAGTGCCGCACGACGGCCGGACTACTCGGAATCGACGCGACGAACGTCTTCCCGGTCTCCGCCCAGAAAGGCCTGCTCGCCAAGATCCGCCACGACCAGGATCTGCTGCGCCGCAGCAATATCCTCGCCCTGGAGGCCATCCTCTCCAACGACATCCTGCCCTACAAGCAAAGCATCGTGCGCGACAATACCGTGGCCGAAATCGGTACGATGGCCCAGACCTCGCGCAACGTCATCGCCACGCGCCTGGCATCGGTGGACAAGCAGCTCAATGAGCTCAACAGCCTGAGCGGCAAGAACGAAGACGTCATCCAGCACCTCATGAAAAAGACCCGCGAAGAGCAGGTCACGTATCACAAGAGCGTGGAGAGCTTCCAGAGCAACAAACGGATATTCTCGGAGCAGCACAAGAAGCTGCTCGAGCTGCTCAGCCTGAGCGAGCTCGACAAGCATGTCACCCAGACTCGCAAGTCCATGACCGACAGCTGGACCACTCACGGCCTGAAGCAGGGCATGAAGATGTTCTTCGACGGCGTGACCGAGAAAATGAAAGAGGTCGGCCAGCAGGTCAACCAGGTCAACATGCTGGTGCAGACCATTTACCGCCAGTTCCACGAGGAGCACGGTATTTCGGACGTCAAGCCGAAGCTGTTCAGCATCACGAAGTACACGCGCGATCTCGAGCGCCTCTATACGGAAGCGGAGGCCTACCGTACGAGTCCGGTCACGGCCATGACCGAACAGACGTTCGTGATCAAAAAGTTCTTCATCTCCATGGTCAGCCACGCGCGTAACGTCTATTTCAACGCGGCGCACGACGCCGAAGCGTGGGGCAAGGCAGCACTGGCCCCGCTGGTCACCCAGATCAAGGAACACAAAGACCAAATCGAAAAGCGCCTTGAGAGTCTGCGCAAAATAAACGAGTCGCGCGATACGCTACAGACCCGCATTAGCGAGCTGGAAAAGGCCGACGCGGCGCTGCGCGCCCAACTGGAAGACATCGACGCCCTGCTGGAAACGATCAACAAACCGCTCGCCTCGTTCATCGAAGAGGCGCACGGAGACGGCGCCCGCGCGGCCGTGTGAGCCTTCGCTCGAGCACCCGGTGGTGAGGTCATCGGGCGCGCGTCCGGTTGACGGGCAAGACAGGTGGTTTGTGGTCTATAGTTGGGGTGGGAATACCCGTTAGAGGAGGCGCCCCATGAGTACGCGACAAGCCCTACTGACCTTCCTGTGCCTGAGCTTTCTGTTCGCGCCCGCCGCACAGGCACAGAACTCTCAGGACTTCGGCAACTACATCGTCTACTACAATGCCTTCACCACGGACTTCCTGCAGCCCGCGACAGCCCGTACCTACGGCATCACGCGCAGCAAAAACCGTGGCATGATCAATATTTCGGTACAACGAAAAAGAATGAATACGGTCGGCGAGCCCGTGGAAGCGACAATCACCGGCAATGCCACGAACCTGAATGCGCAAGTCAAAAACCTCAGCCTGCGTGAGATTAAGGAAGGCAATGCCGTCTACTATATCGCGGAATTCCCTATCTCTAATATGGAAACCCTGGACTTCAAGCTTCA
>DATFLL010000041.1:0-24469 GCA_035267785.1 Gammaproteobacteria bacterium
ATGTTCGACAAAGACACCCTGGTTATCTCCTACGACGAACAGCGCGGCGAACCGCGCGGCTCGCGCAAAAAGGGCGTGGACTATCAAGCCCAGGGCCTGGGCGACTGCATCGACTGTACCCTTTGCGTACAAGTTTGTCCCACCGGGATCGATATCCGCGACGGCCTGCAATACCAGTGCATCGGCTGCGCCGCCTGCATCGACGTCTGCGATCAGGTGATGGACCGGATGGGCTACCCCAAGGGGCTGATCCGCTACACCACGGAAAACGCGATGGAAGGCCAGCGCAGTCACCTGCTGCGCCCGCGCGTCATCGTCTACGCCACCCTGCTGGTGGCCATCATGGGCGCGGTAGTCTACGGACTGACCCAACGCGTGCCCTTACGGCTGGACGTCATTCGTGACCGCAACACGCTGTATCGCGAAACCAGCCAGGGCCTGGTGGAAAATATCTACCTGCTAAAGATCATCAACATGGACGAGAAACCGCACACCTATTCGCTGAAGGTCTCCGGGCTGTCCGGCGCCAGCCTCGCCCCGGGACAATCCAAGATATCCGTGCCGGCCGGCGAGGTCGCCAACGTCCCGGTGCGAGTGCGGATCGACCCGGCGCTGCTCAAGCACGTCGGCAACGACGTTGAGTTCCATCTGCGGGCGCTCGACAACCCGAAACTCTCGACCGATGCCACTGGCCGTTTCATCGGCCCGATTCCCCGGAGGTAAGCCATGATCGACAATGACCTTGACACGGTCCCCTGGTACCGCCAGTTCTGGCCTTGGTTCCTGATCTCCCTGTTGGGCGTCGCGGTGATTGGCGGGCTGGTTACAGTGGACATCGCCATGCGTCACCGCGTCGACATGGTGGTCGATGACTATTACAAACAGGGGCTGGCCATCAACCAAGTCCTCGATCGCGACCACAAGGCCAAACAGCTGGGTATCTACGCGGTCGGGCGGTTCAACCCGCGCACCCGGGAGGTGGAGCTGCGCATCGAGGCGCGCCATCCCCTGCCCCAGGAAGGCATCCAACTGAGCCTCATGCACCCCACGCTCTCGCGTCTCGACGTCAAAGTGCCGATGCACTACGATGCAGCGGCGCATCGCTACGTCGCCCGTGTCCACGCCCTGGCCAACGCGGACTGGTACGTGCAGCTCGAACCGCCCAAGGGCAACTGGCGACTGCTGGGGAGAATGCGCCTGCCGGGCAACGGGCGTCTGGAATTGGGGTATCCGCCGAAAAGCAGCGCCGGGTGAAGGCGCTGGTGAACAACTGCGACCCGCGATAATGTCGGGCTCAATGCATCGCCCAGCGTTCGATGCGGGCAGAGGAGAAGTCGGGCATGAATGACATTCCGAAGGTGCAGAAGGTCATCGCGGTACTGTGGCCTTCGTTCATCGTGGCGGGGGTGGCCACGCTCCTTTTCTTCACGGCCTTCGACCCGGAGGCCATCCTGGAGGCCAACGGCTATCGACCGATCGGCCGTCTCGGCGGCTACAGCATCGGGTTCTTCCTGTTCTGGCTGACCACCGCCTCGTCCTGCCTGCTGACCTGCTACTTCCAGCGCCCCTGCGCACGCGAGGAAACGGATCTCGGCACCTAGCGCCGCCACCCGGGACAGCGTCGGGTGCTCAGGCGCCCGACACGTCCTTCTTCTTGGCGGGCGTGCTTGGGGACAACGCCCGCTCGTACAAGTCGAGGTACTCGCGCGCGCTGCGCTGCCAGGAGTGGTCCTGACGCATGCCCGTGCGCTGCACCTTGCGCAAGCGGCTCGTATCCTTGAACAGGGCAAGGCCGCGTTCGACCGCGGCGACCAGCTCCGCCGGGATTCCCCCGCCCGGCCCGCCGAATACGATGCCGGTCGCCCGCTCGGCCGCCACGTTGGCCTCATCAGCATCGATGACGGTATCGGCCAGCCCGCCGACCGCGCGCACGATGGGCACCGTCGCATAGCGCAGACTGTACATCTGATTCAGGCCGCAGGGCTCGAACCGCGAGGGCATGAGGAACAGGTCCGACCCGGCCTCGATGCGGTGGGCCAACCGTTCGTCAAAACCGATCTGCACCGCAAGGCGTTCGGGATACCGACTGGCCCAGCTGTGCAGCTCGCCCTCGTAGGCCGGCTCGCCGCTGCCCAGCAACACAAGCTGCAATGGCAGGCCCATGAGGCTGGGCAGGGCGTCGAGCACCTGATCGATGCCCTTTTGCTGCACCAGGCGCCCGATCATACCGACCAGCGGCACGCGCTCGGTGACCGGCAGCCCGAAGGCCTCCTGCAACGCTCGCTTGTTCGCACGCTTGCCGCCGACCAGGTTGCGCGCGGTGTAGGTCTGCACGAGGTGCGGGTCGCTGCCCGGGTCCCATTCGGTCTCGTCGATACCGTTGAGGATGCCCGTCAGATGGTCGGCGCGGTAGCGCAGCAGGCCGTCCAGCCCGAAGCCGAATTCAGGCGATTGTATTTCGTGCGCGTAGCTGGGGCTGACCGTGGTGATCTCGTCGGCAAACACTAACCCGCCCTTCATGAACGAGAGCTGACCGTGAAACTCCAGCGCCTCGAAGCCCCAGAGCTGGGCGGGCAGACCGAGGGCGACGAACGTGGAATAGGGAAACAGCCCCTGATAGGCCATGTTGTGAATCGTGAACACGGTCGCCGGGCGCGCCGGGGGATCGCCCGCGGGCTCCTGGGCAATCAGGGCCGGGACCAAACCGCTTTGCCAGTCGTTGCAGTGGACGACATCGGGCTGCCAACGCAATCCCGCACGGTCCATGGCCACCTCGACCACGGTACGGGCGAACAGGGCGAAGCGATCAGCGTTGTCGTGCCAGGGCAGGTGGTCGGGCCCGACGTAGGGGTTGCCCGGCCGGGCGAACGAGGCTGGGTGATCGACCAGCCAGACCTGGACGTGGCTGCCGGGGAGCGTTCCGGCGCGCAGGCGCACCGTTCCCCCCGCTACCGTGAGCTCGGCGACCACGGGCAGCTCCCCGGTACGTGCCAGGGTATCGCCGTAGGCGGGCATGATAAGGCGTACGTCCTGGTGCTGTCCCTGTAGGGCGCGCGGCAGGCTGCCGGCCACATCACCCAGCCCACCGGTCTTCATCAGGGGATGGGCCTCACTGGTCACATAGAGGATACGCTGCATAATTGATTGGCTTTCTGTCCGGGCCTACTTTGCGACGGGAACCGCGCTCAGTGCGCCGCCTCGCGCTTTAGCACCAGGGCCGCCAGCGGCGGCAGGGTCAGACTGATGGATTGGGCCCGGCCCATCCAGGATACCGGCTCGCTGGGCAGCTCACCGGCGTTACCCAAATTACTGCCGCCGTAAAATTCCGAGTCGGAGTTGATGAGCTCGCGGTAAACACCCGGCTCGGGCACGCCGATGCGATAGCCATAACGCGGCACGGGCGTGAAATTGCACACGGTGATGGTGAAGTCTTCGCCGTCGCCGCGCACGTAGCTGATCACCGACTGAGCGGCGTCGTGGCAGTCGATCCAATCAAAGCCTTCGGGTTCGAAATCGTGACGATACAGCGCCGGCTGGGATCGATAGAGGTGGTTCAGGTCCCCAACCAGCGCTTGCAGCCCGCGGTGCAGTGGGTATTGCAGCACGTACCAATCGAGACGCCGGTCGTGGTTCCACTCGGTACCCTGACCAAACTCGTTGCCCATGAACAGCAGTTTCTTGCCCGGGTAGGTGAGCATGTACGTGTACAGCAGGCGCAGGTTGGCGAACTGCTGCCACTCGTCGCCCGGCATCTTGCGCACCATGGCGCTCTTGCCGTGTACGACCTCGTCGTGGGAAAAGGGCAGAACGAAGTTCTCGGTGAACGCGTACAGTAGGCCGAAGGTCAGCTGGTCGTGGTGGTAGTGGCGATGAACGGGATCGTTGCTCATGTACACCAGGGTGTCGTGCATCCAGCCCATGTTCCACTTCATCGAAAAGCCCAGTCCGCCGACCCAGGTCGGGCGCGTGACCTGCGGCCAGGCGGTGGACTCCTCGGCGATGACGAGGATGCCCGGGTGCTGGCCATGGGCGACCTGGTTGAGCTCGCGCAGAAACGCGATGGCCTCCAGGTTCTCGTTGCCGCCGTACTGGTTGGGCACCCAGTCGCCCGGCTCGCGCGAATAGTCCAGGTAGATCATCGAGGCCACCGCATCGACGCGCAGGCCGTCGATGTGAAACTCCTCCAGCCAGTACAGCGCGCTGGCCAACAGGAAATTCTTCACCTCGTTGCGCCCGAAGTTGTAGATCAGCGTGCCCCAGTCGCGGTGCTCGCCGCGGCGCGGGTCGGCATGTTCATACAGGGCGCTACCGTCGTACTGCGCCAGCGCAAAGGCGTCTTTGGGGAAGTGGGCAGGCACCCAGTCCAGCAACACCCCGATGCCATGCTGGTGACAGAGATCGACGAAGTAGCGGAAGTCGTCCGGCGCGCCAAATCGGCTGGTGGGCGCGAAGTATCCCGTGGTCTGATAGCCCCAGGACGCATCCAGGGGATGCTCCGTGATGGGCAGCAACTCGATGTGGGTGAAGCCCTGTGCGGTGGCGTATTCGACCAACTGCTCGGCCAGCTGCCGGTAGTTGAGAAAGTCTCCGTGTTCGTCGCGCTGCCAGGAGCCCAGGTGCACCTCGTAGACCGACAGCGGTGCGTGCAGCCAGTCTGCCTCGCGTCGCGCGGCCATCCAGGTCTCGTCCTGCCAGTCGTAATCGTCGTCGGCCACCAGGGCGGCGGTGGCCGGACGCCGTTCGAACTGCCGACCATAGGGGTCGGTCTTGACCATGATAGTGCCGTATTGTCGATTGCGGATCTCGAACTTGTACAAGGTGCCGACGTCCAATCCGGGGATGAACAGCTCCCACACGCCGCTGGCACCGCGCGCGCGCATGGGATGGCGGCGCCCATCCCAGCCATTGAAATCGCCGACCACGCTGACGCGCTCGGCGTTGGGCGCCCACGTGGCGAACAACACGCCGCGCACGCCGTCGATCTCGCGCACGTTTGCACCCAGGTGTCGGTAGACGTGCCAATGGCGGCCCTCGTTGAACAGGTGCAGATCGAAATCGGACAGCTGGGGGGCGAAGGCATAGGGATCGTAGGCACAGACACGCCCGCCCCCCTTGGCCTCCCAGCACAGCTCGTAGGGCGCTGCGACCGTTCCGGCCGCGCCGTGCCATTCGAACAGGTCGGTCCCGGCGATGCGCTCCAGTGCCGGCCCGTCCTGGCCCAGGCGCACGCTCTCGGCCTCGGGAAGCAGGGCCCGGATGACCTCCCGACCCGCGTCCTCGGAGTGGCGTCCCAGCACGGCGAACGGATCGTGGTGGCGCGCGTCGATGAGCCGACGCATGTCCTCGGACAAGGACTCGGCCGGCGCACGGCGGCTGTTCGTGGACTTGCTCATGACGGCTGGAGGTATCCGGAAGGTTGGGGATCGGCGGCACGCGCTGTGGCCCGTGCCATGTGCGCCGAGGCTATTGCACCCGGCGCCAGATTTGATGTTACATTAGCTGACAGCGGGAACGGAAGCCGCTGCCGGCCACGGACCACCCACGCTTCAAGGAGTCGCTGAGCGATGCGTTACAACCAGTCGCAGCGTTTCGTCAGCCGTTTGACGCGCGACACCCTGGCCATCATCCTCGCCGGCGGCCGGGGCTCCCGACTCAAGCACCTGACGCTGTGGCGCGCCAAGCCTGCGGTGCCGTTTGGCGGCAAATTCCGCATCATCGATTTTGCGCTGTCGAACTGCGTCAATTCGGGTATCCGCCGCATCGCGGTGATGACCCAGTATAAGGCGCATTCGCTCATCCGCCACATCCAGCAGGGCTGGGGGTTTCTGCGCGGCCAGTTCGGCGAGTACATCGAGCTGCTGCCGGCTCAGCAGCGCATCGAAACGTCCTGGTACAAAGGCACCGCCGATGCGGTCTATCAAAACCTGGACATCATCCGCACCTACGACCCGACGTACGTGCTGATCCTGGCGGGCGATCACATTTATAAGATGGACTACGGACCCATGATCGCCGCCCACGTCGATCGCCAGGCCGACATGACGGTAGGCTGCATCGAGGTGCCGCTGGAACGCGCCAAGGCCTTTGGCGTCATGGGTATCGACGAGGACGGACGCGTGCACGAATTCGCCGAAAAGCCCGAGGAGCCGACCCCCATGCCCGGCAGCTCCGATACGGCGCTGGCCTCGATGGGAATCTATGTCTTCAACAAGGACTTCCTGTTCGAGCAGCTCATTCGCGACGCCGACGCCAAAGATTCGCATCACGACTTCGGCAAGGACATCATCCCCTCGGTCATCGAAGACTACCGGGTCTACGCCTATCCCTTTCGCGACATCCAGAGCGGCAAACACGCCTATTGGCGCGACGTGGGCACCGTGGACGCCTTTTGGGAGGCGAACCTGGAGCTCATCGGGGTCACCCCCGAGCTCAACCTCTACGACGAGGAGTGGCCCATCTGGTCGTGGGCCGAGCCCTCACCGCCGGCCAAGTTCGTCTTCGACGACGAGGACCGCCGCGGGATGGCGGTCGACTCCATGGTCTCCAACGGCTGCATCGTCTCTGGGGCGTTGGTACGCCACTCCCTTCTGTTCTCCAACGTGCGCGTCCAGCCCTACGCCCAGGTCCAGGACGCGGTCATCCTGCCCGATGTCACCGTCGGTGAGCACTGCCGGATACGCCGCGCGGTGATCGACAAGGGCTGTGACATTCCGCCCGGTACCGTCATCGGCGAGGACCCGGCGCAGGATGGCGAACGCTTTTACGTGACACCGGGCGGCGTGGTCCTGGTCACGCCTGAAATGCTCGGCCAGCAGTTGCACCATGTGCGCTGATACCACCCTCAACGTCGTACTGTGCTGGCACATGCACCAGCCCGAATATCGCGACCTGCGCACGGGCGAGTACCAGCTGCCCTGGACCTACCTGCACGTCATCAAAGACTACGTGGACATGGCAGCGCACCTGGAGTCCGTTCCCGACGCGCGGGCCGTGGTCAACTTCGCGCCCGTGCTGCTCGAGCAAATCGACGACTATGCCCAGCAGGTCGCCGGCTTTTTGCGCAACGGCGCGGCGATTCGCGACCCGCTGCTCGCCGCCCTGGTCGAACCGGCCCTGCCCGGGCCGGGCGAAGGCCGCATGAAGCTCATCAAGGACTGCCTGCGCGCCAACGAAGAGCGCCTCATCGCGCGCTTCGAGCCGTACCAGCGGCTGGCCACCATCGCCCATTGGCTCGGCGCCAACCCCGAGGCGCTGCTCTACGTCGACGAACAATTCGTCGTGGACCTGGTGGTCTGGCACCACCTGGCGTGGGTCGGTGAGACCGTGCGCCGCAGCGATACCCGCATCAAGCGCCTGACCGACAAGGCCACGGGCTACACGCTGCATGACCGGCGCGAGCTGCTGACCGTGATCGGCGAGCTCCTGGAGGGCGTGATCGGGCGCTACCGGGCGCTGGCGGAGAGCGGGCGAGTCGAGCTGTCGGTCACGCCCTACGCCCATCCCATCGTACCGCTGCTGCTGGACCTGCAAAGCGCCCACGAGGCCATGCCCGAGGCGCCGCTGCCCGAGCTGCCGGCCTATCCCGGCGGCGAGGAACGGGCCCGCTGGCACATCCGCCAGGGTATCGATACCTTTCGCCGCTATTTCGGGTTCGCCCCGCAGGGGTGCTGGCCCTCGGAGGGCAGCGTCAGCACGGCGACCCTGAAGCTGCTCGCCGAGTACGATTTTCGCTGGGCGGCCAGCGGCGGCAGCGTCCTGCATAACAGCCTCAACCGCGCCGGCCAGCCCGCGGATTCGCAGTGCCTGCACCGGGGCTATGGCATCGCCGATTCGGGCCTGGACTGTTTCTTTCGCGACGACGGGCTGTCGGACCTCATCGGCTTCACCTATTCGGACTGGCACGCCGACGACGCCGTGGCCAATCTGATTCACCACCTTGAGACCATCGCCAAGAACTGCCGCAAACAGCCTGGCAGCGTTGTTCCCATCATCCTCGACGGCGAGAACGCCTGGGAGCACTATCCCGAGAACGGTTATTACTTCTTGCGGGCGCTGTACCAGCGCCTGGCCGAACACCCCCAGATCAATCTGACCACCTTCTCACGCTGCCTCGACGAGGGCGCGGCGCGGGGCGAGTTGGCCGAGGTGGTCGCCGGCAGCTGGGTCTACGGAACCTTCTCGACCTGGATCGGCGATCGCGACAAGAACCGCGGCTGGGACATGCTCGGCGAGGCCAAGCAGACCTTCGACCGCGTGGCCGCCTCAGGCCGCCTTGATGCCGAACACCTGGCGAGGGCTGTGCAACAACTGGCCATCTGCGAGGGCTCGGACTGGTTCTGGTGGTTCGGCGATTACAATCCGGCCGAGACGGTCAGCGATTTCGAGCGCCTGTACCGCCGCCACCTGGCGAACCTGTACCAGGTGCTGGGCGAGGAACCGCCCGCCTACCTGTCCCAGTCCTTCACCCACGGCGGCGGCGCGCCGCTGCACGGCGGTGCCATGCGTCCCGGCCAGGCGGCGGGCTGAGGGCGGCGTGGGCACGGGGGCCGATTCGGGACACGACAAACGGGCCGCCCAGGCCACCCCGACCGACGCGCAGACGACTGGCGCCAACTCGGCACTGGACCAGCGCCAGGCCGGGATCCTGCTCCATCCGACCTCCCTGCCCGGCCCGGGCCCCAGCGGCGACCTCGGCCATGCCGCGTATCGCTTTGTGGAATTTCTCGCCGCCAGCGGCATGGGGATCTGGCAGACACTTCCGCTGGGCCCCACGCACACCGACGGCTCGCCCTATCAATGCCTTTCAGTACACGCCGGCAACGCCGAGCTGATCAGCCTGGACTGGCTGGTCGACCGCGGTTGGCTTGCCAAGGCCAAACCCGCTCAACGCGGCCGGTGCCTGGGCGAGGCCTATCGGGCCTTTGCTGCCGCCCGTCCCAAGCAGGGAAGGTCCGAGCTGCACGCGGCCCACGACGCCTTTGTCGAGGACGAAGGCGACTGGCTCGAGGACTACGCCCTGTATGCGGCCCTGCGCGCCGAGCAAGGTGGGCGGCGCTGGCTGGAGTGGCCGGCGGACCTGCGCGACCGCGACCCCGCCGCCCTGGCGGGCGCCCGCGAGCGTCTGGCCGATGAGATCGCCCAAGTGCGCTTCGAGCAGTTCGTCTTTTTCCGCCAATGGTCGGAGCTGCGCCGCTATGCACACGAGCACGGCGTGCGCATGTTCGGCGATATGCCCATCTTCGTGGCGCACGACAGCGCCGAGGTCTGGGCCCACCGTGAGTACTTCGCCATCGACGAGCACGGCAAGGCCCAGGCGGTGGCCGGCGTGCCGCCCGATTACTTCTCGGCCACCGGCCAGCGCTGGGGCAACCCCCACTACCGCTGGAAGCGCATGAAGGCCGACGGGTTCAAGTGGTGGATACGGCGCATGCACACCCAGTTGGAGCTGTTCGATCTCATCCGGGTGGACCACTTCCGCGGCTTCGAGGCCTATTGGGAGATACCCGCCGACGCGGAAACAGCGATGCAGGGGCGCTGGGTCAAGGCCCCGGGCAAGGCGTTGCTCTCGGCACTGTACAACGCCTTCGACGCCCTGCCGCTGGTAGCCGAAGACCTGGGCGTCATCACCGCGCCGGTCGAGGCACTGCGCCGGCGCTTTGCCCTGCCGGGAATGAAGATCCTGCAGTTCGCCTTCGGCGGCGGGCCGGACAATCCCTACCTGCCCCACAATCACGAACCCGACAGCGTCGTCTACACGGGCACGCACGACAACGACACGACGCTGGCCTGGTATCGCAGCCTGGATGCGGACACGCGCGCGTATATCGGCGATTACCTGGGGCACCCGAAAGACCGGATGCCCTGGCCGCTCATCCGCTCTGCCCTGGCCTCAGTGGCCCGGCTCGCGGTGGTCCCCATGCAGGACGTGCTGGGCCTGGGGGCCGGACACCACATGAACCGGCCAGGGACGACCGAGGGGAACTGGGGCTGGCGCTTCACCTGGGATCAGGTCGCCCCCGACCTCGCCGCTCGCCTGAATCACCTGACCGGCCTGTACGGCAGGCGGGGCTGAGCCGATCGGGCGGCGGCGTTGCGCCCGCGCGTCCCCTTTGATAAGTTCCTGACGTGCCGCGCCATGACCGGTCCCCGCGCGGCCGCCTCGCAGGAACTCACCATCCCCGACGGGCGCGATCTGGGCGACGAGACGCCGCCGCGCGCCGGATATTAGCGCCGGACCCGACCGCCGCGGACCGCATTGGCCGATCGCGACGATTGAGGCTCGCATCGGAGTGAATGCTGCATCATGCCGCCGTTGCTGACACTGCTAAGCCCCTGGGAGTTCTCGCCGACCGTCCTGGTGAGCTCTGTAACAGCGGCTGTGCTGTTCGGGCGCGGCGTGCGGCTGCGCCGCCGGGCCGGCGTCGCCACGGGTGTCTGGCGCACCGCGAGTTTCTATGTCGGGCTCGTGTTGATCTACGTCGCACTGCAGACTTACGTGGATTATCTGTCCCAGCACATGTTCTGGGTGCACCGCCTCCAGCACCTGGTGCTGCACCACCTGGGCCCTTTCCTGATCGTGCTCGCCGTCCCGCACGAGGTGATGGCCTATGCGCTGCCAACGCGCCTGCGCGAGCGCGTCCTGGTGCCCCTGTGGCTCAGCCCACCCGTGCGCTGGCCCTATCGCATCGTGCAGAACCCGGTGGTCGCCTCGGTTCTGTTTGTCGGACTGATCTACTTCTGGTTACGCTCGGACGTACACTTCGACGCCATGCTGAGCGCCCCCCTGTACAAGCTCATGAACTGGTCCATGGTCGTCGACGGCCTGCTGTTCTGGTGGCTGATGGTCGACCCGCGCCCGCCGCTCGAACACCGCACGCCGCGCTACCCCGTGCGTATCCTGATGTTGTGGGCCATCATGCTGCCGCAGATCGCCATTGGCGCGTACATCGCGCTGAGCGACCGAATTCTCTACAGCGTCTACAGCGTCTGCGGCCGAGCCTGGCCCATCAGCCCCATGGTCGACCAGGAACTCGGCGGGCTCATCACCTGGATCCCGGCCGCGATGATGAGCGTTGTCGCCATCCTGATAGTCCTGCGGTTCTGGATCCGGGACAATGCGCGCCGCGACGCCGCGAAGAGGCCACCAAATGCCGCAGCCGCGGTCGCCGCCGTGGACTAGCGCACAAACACCCGAGGAACACGCATGACGTCGATGCCGACTACCCGCAGTCTACTCACCGCCCTGGCCCTGCTGCTGACGGCCGCGTTCACCGCGCCGGGCCCTTCGCAGGCGAATACCGAGAGGCACGAGCACGCCGTCGGGTTTTCGGTCAACGACGCGCGTCTGCGCTGGCTGCCCGGCGACCTGCCGCTGGCGGGCTATTTCGCTTTGACCAACACCGGACAACGCACGGCGCGCCTGGTGGGTGCCGCCAGTCCCGCCTTTGCGCGCGTGATGCTGCACCGCAGCACGCACCGCGGGGGGGTGGCGCACATGGAACACGTCGAAGGCGTGGACATCGCGCCGGGCAAGACCCTGCACTTCGCACCCGGCGGCTATCACCTGATGTTGATGAAACGCCGCCATCGGCTGAACCCCGGCGACAGCGTCCCGGTCACGCTTCGCTTTGCCGACGGGCGAGAGCTGAGCGCAACGTTTCGCGTCGTCGGTGCAGGGGCTCAGTGATGGGAAACACGCTGCGTGCGATTGGGGCGGCAGCATTGACCGCCGTGTTGAGCCTCACCCTGGCGGGCTGCGGGCAAAAGGGCCCGCCCTGGGCGCTGAAGGATATCTCGGGCCTCATGCCGCCGCTGAAGTTCACCCTGACCGACGCCAATACGGGCCGCACGGTGCACGCGGCGGACTTTCGCGGCCATCTGGTGCTGCTGTATTTCGGCTACACCCACTGCCCGGACGTATGCCCCACGACGCTCAGCCGTCTGAGCCGGGCCGTGGCCAGCCTGGGACCGCGCGCCAGCGACGCGCGCATCCTGTTCGTCAGCGTGGACCCGGCGCGGGACACGCTGGCCGATCTCAAACGCTATGCGCCGGCGTTCGGACCCGAGGTGGTCGGCCTGCGCGGGACGCAGGACGCCCTGCGAGCGCTGACCAAGCGCTACCGAGTCACCTACGGCTACGGCAAACCGGACAGTGACGGCAACTACGAGGTTTCGCACAGCGCCGCCGTTTACATCTTCGATCGACAAGGAAAGGCGCGGCTGTTGGCGCGGCCCGGCGACAAGGCCGCGGCGATCGGCAAGGACCTGGCCCGGCTGGACGCCGACCGCTGATGCGGCGGCCGGGGGCAAGGGCACGCTACAACCAGATCATGCAGCCCGTCTCGAAGGGATGGCTCAGCAGACGGTGATACGGGTACATCCTGATCTTGTAATACTGCAGCCCGGACAGCCGTGGGCAGAAATCCAGTGAGAAGACCACCTCGCTGCCCGGCGCGCTCTCGACGGCATCGCTGCCAGGCGATTCGGCCTTGAGCACGAAGCGGTCCTTGACCTCGAATTCGCCGCTGTCGTTTTCCACGCCGACCAGACACTCCACGACCACATCCTCGGCCGCCAGACCGTTGAGCTCGGCGGCGACCCGGATGGGCAACGTATCGCCGTGCATTAGCTTGGGGCTGCCCGGATCGAGTCGCTTCATGTGGGTACCGGGCCAACGCTCCTTGACGCGCGTCTTCCACGCAGCGAGTTCGTGGGTCGGCGACCTGTCGTCGGCCGCGAGCCGTCGGCAGTGGTCCTTGGCCGGCACGTAATAGAACTTCACGTAATCCACGACCATCCGCTGGGCGTTGAAGTGCGGCATGATCGACTTCATCGAGGCCTTGGACTTGCGCACCCAGCCGTCGGAATAACCGTGACCGTTGCGCTGGTAGTACAGCGGGATGACCTGTTCTTCGAGCAGGTCGAGCAGCGCCTGCGACTCCTCGCGGTCACGAAAGTCGGCGTCGTACTGCGGCCCGTGCGGCGTGATACCCCAGCCGTTTTCCTCGTTGTAACCCTCGCCCCACCAGCCGTCGAGCACGCTCAGATTGATCACGCCGTTGATGCCCGCCTTCTGACCCGAGGTCCCGCTGGCCTCCAGGGGATACTGCGGGTTGTTGACCCATACGTCGACGCCGGTAACCAGCTTGCGTCCCAAGGACAGGTCGTAGTCCTCGAGCATGATGATCTTGCCCTCGAATTCGGGACGGCGTGAGTAGGCCTGGATAGTGCGAATGAGCTCCTGTCCGGGGACATCGTGGGGGTGCGCCTTACCGGCAAAGAGGACAACCACAGGCCGTTCGGGATCATTGAGCAGGCGGGCCAGACGCTCCGGGTCGGCGAACATCAGGGTCGCGCGCTTGTAGGTGGCGAAGCGGCGCGCGAACCCGAGCGTCAGGACATCGGTCTCCTTGGGCGAGAGGTGGCGCGTGAGTCGCTCGATGACGACCTCGCTGACGCCGTTGCGACGGCACTGGCGCGTGGCACGCGCACAGACTTCCTCGAGCAGCTCGGCCTTGAGCGTCTGGCGCACGCTCCAGTAGCTCTGGTCGGGGATGTCATCGATGCGCTCCCAATACTCTTCGTTGAGCAGCTCGCTGCGCCACTCGCGATCGAATCGCATGTCGAACAGATTGACCCATTCACGCGCCAGGAACGTTGGCACGTGCACGCCGTTGGTGACGTACCCAATAGGGTTCTCGTCGTGGGGTATCTGCGGCCAGACATAACCCTCCATGCGCGAGGCGACGCTTCCGTGGATACGGCTGACACCGTTGTGATGTCGTGAGCCGCGCATCGCCAGCGCCGTCATGTTGAAGCCGCCGTGGTTGCTCGGGCTGATGCCCAGCTCGCGCAATTTTTCCATCGCGATGCCCAACTCTCGCGCGTAGCCCTCGAAATAGGTGGCGAACAACTGAGGATCGAAGATGTCATGACCGGCCGGGACCGGCGTATGGGTCGTGAACACCGTCGCGGCGGCGACCAGTTCCAGCGCCGAGTCGAAGTCCATGTTCTGGGCGACCAGACTGCGACAGCGCTCGAGAATCTGGAAGGCGGCGTGACCTTCGTTGATGTGCCAGACGCTCGGCGTCAGCCCCAGTGCGTCCAACGCACGCACGCCGCCGATGCCCAGCACGATCTCCTGCTGAATTCGCGTGTTTACGTCACCGCCGTAGAGCTGGTAGGTAATACGCCGGTCCTCGCCGCGATTGTCGGGCAGATCGCTGTCCAGGAGATACAGGTCGATATGACCGGCCTTGGCGTGCCAGACCTTGAGCATGACCGTACGCCCGGGCAGCTGGACCTCGACGTGGATCTCCTCTCCCGCGCCGTTCACCGCCGGCGTGACGGGCAGGTCGGCAAAGTCGGTCGGGGTGTAATGCGCGACCTGATTGCCCTGCCCGTCGATAGTCTGGGTGAAATAACCCTGGCGGTAGAGCAGCCCGACCGCTACGAACGGCAGTCCCAGGTCGCTCGCCGCCTTGCAGTGATCGCCGGCGAGGATACCAAGCCCACCGGAGTAAATCGGAACACTCTCGTGCAGACCGAATTCGGCGCAGAAGTAAGCGATCAGGTCCTCTTGCGGGTCGAGCAGTGGCCCCAGGTCGGCGCGCATGGGCTCCGCGTTGTAGCCGTCATAAACGGTCAGAACACGGTTGTAATCTTCCATGAAGATCCGATCGTGGGTCGCCTCCTCGAGGCGATCCTGCGAGATGCGGCGCATGAAGACCGTGGGATTGTGGCCGCAGGCCTCCCAAAGGTCCCGGTCCAACCGGAAGAACAGTCCGCGGACCTGACGATCCCAGCTGTAGAGCAGGTCGCTGGCCAGTTCCTCCAGACGCGCCAGTTTGGCCGGTATACGCGGCTGAACTTCCAACGAAAAGCGTGTGCCTGACATGTTCGAATCCGAATATCGTGAGCGTTTGGAATCGCGGCGGGGCTCATCTCGAACCCGCCGCTCGCGTGCCGGCCACCGTCGGTCAACCGGCGCAAAAGCCCGCCGCGGGGCACCCCGTGGTGACCGCGGCCGTGGCTATGATAAAGAGCCGCTCGGGAAAAGGGGAGAATACCCGCACGCTCCTGTCAATGTCAGTCGGTGGATTGCAATAACCGTGCCTTGCGGCTGCGGCAAATACGGCGAAGGAAACCCGGCCGGAGCATGCAGCTGGCGCGCCGCACCCCGAGAGGGCGGGTGCAGGCCGGATAAGGGAAACCGGGTGGGCGCGGCGCCGGCTTAATGAGATGCGCCGCTGGGCGAGCGCCTGCGCCCGCCGCGGGAACGGCGCCCGCGGCCCTCGCTGCCGCCGCTGCCCTTGGACCCAGGGCGCCCGCCGGAACGCTTGCGCGGCGCGTGCACAGGCGGGGCGGGAGAAACCAGCTTTTGCTCGGTGATCTCGCTGACCGGGATCTTGTGGCCGATGTACGCCTCGATATCCATCAGGGAGAAGGCATACTCGTCGCACGCGAAACTGATGGCCTCGCCGCTGGCCCCCGCCCGGGCGGTGCGCCCGATGCGGTGGACGTAGTCCTCGGCGTCCTGCGGCAGGTCGAAATTGAACACATGGCTCACGCCCGGGATGTGCAGCCCGCGCGCCGCAACGTCGGTGGCGACCAGGATCGGTATCTCGCCGGCGGCAAACTCGGCCAACAAGTGCTGGCGCTTGGTCTGGGGCACATCGCCTGACAGGACCCCGGAATTGAAGCCGTTGCCCTTCAGGTAGGCCTGGACCTTCTCGCCGGCGCGCTTGGTGTTGACGAAGATGAGCGCCTGGGCACCGGGCTCGGTGGGCAGCAGACCGAGCAGCAGGCCGATCTTCTCCTCTTTGGAGGGATAGTAGACCTCCTCGCGTACGCGCTCGGCCGTGACGCGCTCGGGCTCGATCCGGACGATCTCAGGGTTGTTCATGTGTTCGTAGGCCAGCTCCGTGACCCGCAGAGACAGGGTGGCAGAAAACAACAGGCTCAGGCGCTGTTCGGGCGGCGGCATACGCCGCAGCAGATAGCGGATGTCCTTGATGAAGCCCAGATCGAACATGCGGTCGGCCTCATCGAGCACCATGACTTGAATCGACTTCAAATCGAACAGATGCTGCTTGAAGAAATCGATGATGCGCCCGGGCGTGCCGATGATGACATCCACGCCCTCTTCGAGCTGCTGGCGCTGCTTGTCGTAGCCGGTGCCGCCGTAGATGAGCGCCAAGTCAAAGCCGAGATGGCGGCCGATGACCTCGGCATCCTTGTGGATCTGTATGGCCAGCTCGCGGGTCGGGGCGATCACGATCGCGCGTGGCTGCTTGCGCGCGCCCCGCTCGGGCGCCGGCCGGGTCATCATGTGCTGGAAGGCGGCGATCAGAAAGGCCGCCGTCTTGCCCGTGCCCGTCTGTGCCTGGCCGGCCACGTCCTCGCCGCGCAGCGCCACCGGCAGGGTCTCGGCCTGGATCCGCGTACAGCGTGAAAAGCCCGCCTCTTCAATGCCTTGCATCAGCGGTGCCGGCAAATCCAGGCTGGCGAAGGTGACTTCAGATAGTAAGGTGTCGGTCATGGTCAGCTAGAATAACAAATTCGGATATGTTTGGGCTTGAAATACAAGCAATCTTGGGCTCAAATGAGATGCAATTGAGCCCGAAGGGGCAACCGTCACTGCAGCGCGCGGCCTGCAAGCCGCGACATGGAGGCAAAGCTTTGAGCGACAAAATCGTATACGTAACCGACGATTCATTCGAGGACGAGATCATCAAGGCCGACGGCCCGGTCCTGGTCGACTACTGGGCGGACTGGTGCGGCCCGTGCAAGATGATTGCACCGATCCTCGACGAGATCGCCGACGAATACGGCGGCAAGCTGAAGGTCGCAAAGCTCAATATCGATGAAAACCCGGCCACGCCTCCCAAGTACGGTATACGCGGCATCCCCACCCTGATGCTGTTCAAGGGCGGCAACGTCGAGGCGACCAAGGTGGGGGCGGTGTCCAAGTCGCAGCTGACTGCCTTTATCGACAGCAATCTGTGATCCGAGTTCGGCGTCCCCCCACCAAGGGGGTGGACGCCAAAGCGGTTTGGTGGTAGCGTAGCCCCGCTTGCTATAGAATCCTATAACAGCATTTTGAATACGGCCGGCCTTCCGGCGTTCCCCCTAACATCTTATTAACGGTTCCGAGTCCCGTCCGGCGTGCCTGCGCCGCACGCCCTCGTACTGCCCCGATCCGTAACTCACACCGTAAAGCACACCGTCATGAACCTGACCGAACTGAAGCAAACCCCTGTCTCAGACCTCATTGCCACTGCCGAATCCGTGGGAATCGAGGGAATGTCGCGCTCGCGCAAGCAGGACATCATCTTTGCCATCCTGAAGGCCCACGCCAAAAGCGGCGAGGACATATTCGGCGACGGCGTATTGGAGATACTTCAGGATGGATTCGGGTTCCTGCGCTCGGCAGACAGTTCCTACATGGCCGGCCCGGACGACATCTACGTCTCGCCCAGCCAGATTCGCCGCTTCAACCTTCGCACCGGCGACACGGTCTCGGGCAAGATTCGACCCCCCAAGGAGGGCGAGCGCTATTTCGCCCTGCTCAAGGTCGACGAGATCAACTTCGAGCCGCCCGAAAACGCCAAGCACAAGGTCCTGTTCGAAAACCTCACCCCGCTGCACCCGAACCAGCGCCTGAACCTGGAGATCGGCAACGGGAGCACGGAGGACATCACGGCGCGGGTCATCGACCTGGTCGCCCCCATCGGCAAGGGCCAGCGCGGGCTCATCGTCTCCCCGCCCAAAGCCGGCAAGACCATGATGCTGCAGAACATCGCCCATTCCATCACCTCCAACGACCCCGAGTGCTACCTCATCGTCCTGCTCATCGACGAGCGACCGGAGGAGGTGACGGAGATGTCCCGCTCGGTGCGCGGCGAGGTGGTCTCCTCGACCTTCGACGAGCCGGCCAGCCGCCATGTGCAGGTGGCCGAGATGGTCATCGAGAAGGCCAAACGCCTGGTCGAGCACAAGCGCGACGTGGTGATCCTGCTCGACTCCATCACACGCCTGGCGCGCGCCTATAACACGGTGATTCCGTCCTCGGGCAAGGTGCTCACCGGCGGCGTGGACGCCAACGCCCTGCACCGGCCGAAGCGCTTTTTCGGCGCGGCACGCAACATCGAGGAAGGCGGCTCTCTGACGATCCTGGCCACGGCGCTGGTCGAGACCGGCTCGCGTATGGACGATGTGATCTACGAGGAATTCAAGGGCACGGGCAATATGGAGTGCCACCTCGACCGTCGTATCTCGGAAAAGCGCATCTATCCGGCCATCAACATCAACCGCTCGGGCACGCGCCGCGAGGAGCTGCTGACCAAGCCGGACGAGCTGCAGAAGATGTGGATTCTGCGCAAACTGCTCCATCCGATGGACGAGCTGGCGGCGATGGAATTCCTGCACGACAAGCTGAAGGTCACCAAGACCAACGCCGAGTTCTTCGAATCCATGAAGCGCTGAGCCCCGCGCCGGCCCCAGGGCCGGCGCTTATTCGGCCAGTCGGCGGTAAAACCTGTACCGGCGTCACAGTTATCCCCGCCGTTGTTTTGACATTGCCCCCCGCAGGCACGATGATTTGGAAAGGTGGCCCCGCCCGATGCGCGGCCGCCGCCAACGACGGGTGGCCCGAGCGATGACTGAACCGCGACTGACCGAATTCGACTTCGAGACGCTCTCGGTCCTGGCGAAGACCGACCCCGGCTCCTTCGAGACCCTGCGCCAAAAGGCCATCGAGCGGGCCATTGCACGCGCCCCGGCCGGCAGCCGCCAGCGCCTGCGGCGCCTGCAGTGGCGTATCGACCGGGTTCGTGAGACCTCCCGCACGCCGCTGGCGGCCTGCGTCCTCATCTCCAATATGATGTGGACCTCGTTCAACGATCTGAACCGGGTTTATCAGCGCCTGGGTGAAAACACCCAACTTGGCGCGTCGGGGGCCCGCCGGGAGCGCCCCCTGGCCGCCGTCGTTCCGTTTCGTCCGCGCCCCCATTGAGCGGGGCACTTGCCGTCGGGAGGCATTTTCCGTATTATTCCCCGCCTTATGTGCGGTGCCCGGCGTCAGGCCCGGGTGGCGGCACACAACCGAATCCGGACCGAGGCCGATCATGAAACCCGATATCCATCCCGCCTACGAAGAAATTACGGTGACCTGCACCTGCGGCAACACCTTCCAGACCCGTTCTACGGCGGGCCACGAGCTGCACCTGGACGTGTGCTCTCAGTGCCACCCCTTCTATACGGGCAAGCAGAAGATCGTGGACACGGCGGGCCGCGTGGACAAGTTCCACCAGAAATACGGCCTCAAAAAGCAGTAAGCACATGCCGTATGGGCATCGCGGAAACGGGGCGCTCTCGATGGGCGCCCTTTTTCGTTGCAGCGGCTGGACAGGGCTGCTGGCCAGCGCGGCCCTCGCGGCGGGCCTGCTCGGTGCACCGCAGGCTCCGGCAGCGGATGCGCTGGCGAGATCCGCGCAGTGTGCAAGCGCACACTACGATGAGAGCGCGCGCGTGAGCTATGTCTATGACGGCGATACGGTGCGTCTGGCCGACGGGCGGCGGGTCCGACTGATAGGCGTCGACACCCCAGAGACGGGCAAGCACGGCAAACCCTCCGAGCCCTATGCCGACGAGGCCAAGTCGACGCTTCGCGCCTGGCTCAAGGCCGATCCCAGGGTGCACCTGCGCTACGATCGCACCCGCCACGACCACTACGGTCGCGTACTCGCCCACGTGTTCCTCGCCGACGGGACCAGCGTCACCGCCAGGCTGCTCCGCGCCGGGCTGGGCACGGCCCTGGTCATCCCGCCGAACACGTGGCATTACCGCTGTTACGCCCGCGCCGAGGCCGCGGCAAGGCAGGCCAAACGGCGGATCTGGTCGCTGGCCAAATACCGGCCCATGGCCTCGACCCGGATCAGCCGCCGCGCGCGGGGGTTTCACATTGTGACCGGGCGCGTCGACCATGTCGGCAAGAGCCGGCGGTCGCTGTGGCTGGACCTCAGCGGGCACGTCTCGCTGTTCATCCCGCGTGACCACCTGCGCTACTTTCCCGACCTGGAACCCCAGGACCTGGTGGGCCGGCGGGTGGAGGCGCGCGGTTGGCTGCATTACCATAAAGGAAGCTTGATCATGCGCGTGCTGCATCCTGCGGCGCTGCGGGTCGCCCGGCGCCCCGGAGCGACCGGCAGGGCGCACTGACGCCGGCACTGACCGAACGGCCCCCTGCCAGGGGGTATAACCATCGCATCGACGCCAATACTTTCGGAAGACACGAGACCATGTCCAGCCGCGACACCCGAAACGACACGCCCGCCAGGAAGACCGATACCACGCAAGCGGCGCTCGACTACCACGCCCGTCCCACACCGGGCAAGATCGCCACGGCGATCACCAAACCGTGCGGGACGCAGGCCGAGCTCAGCCTTGCCTATACGCCGGGCGTCGCCGCGCCGGTGCGTGAAATCGCGCGCGACCCGCAAGCGGTCTACCACTATACGGCCAAGGGCAACCTGGTGGGGGTCATCACCGACGGCACTGCGGTGCTGGGCCTGGGCAACGTCGGCCCGCTGGCCGGCAAACCGGTCATGGAAGGCAAGGCGGTCTTGTTCAAGAAGTTCGCCGACATCGACGTCATGGACATCGAGGTCGATGCGGGCTCGCCCGAGGCCTTCATCGAGACGGTCGTGCATATCGCGCCGACCTTCGGCGGGATCAACCTGGAGGATATCGCCGCGCCGCATTGCTTCCAGATCGAGCAGGCCCTCACCGAGCGCCTGGACATCCCCGTTTTCCACGACGACCAGCACGGCACGGCCATCATCATTGCCGCCGGTCTGCTCAACGCCCTGGAAGTGCAGGGCAAGTCGCTGGAACAGGCCAAGATCGTCTGCCTGGGCGCCGGGGCCGCCGGCATCGCCTCGATGCGATTGCTCAAGGTGTTGGGCGCCGATCCGACCCGTATACGCCTGCTCGACCGCAAGGGCGTAATCCACGCCGGGCGGGAGGATCTGAGCGTCTATAAGCAGGAATTCGCGGTGAAGACCGAGGAGCGCTCCCTGGACGACGCCATGACCGACGCCGACGTGTTCATCGGCGTGTCGGGACCGGACCTGGTGTCGGCCGAGCAGATCCGCGCCATGGCGCCGCGTCCGGTCGTCTTCGCGCTGTCCAATCCGGACCCGGAAATACACCCCGATGCGGCCCACGCGGCCCGCGACGACCTGGTCATGGCCACGGGGCGCAGCGACTACCCCAACCAGGTCAACAACGTGTTGGGCTTTCCCTTCATCTTCCGCGGCGCGCTGGATGTGCGTGCCAGCGCCATCAACACGCCCATGCAGGTCGCGGCGGTGCGCGCCCTGGCGGCGCTCGCCCACGAGCCCGTGCCCGCCGAGGTCCTCGCCGCTTACGGGGCCAAGGAGCTGTCGTTCGGGCCCGATTACATCATTCCCACGCCCTTCGACCCGCGCCTCAAGGCCTTCGTGCCGCCCGCCGTGGCCGGCGCCGCCCTGGAATCGGGCGTGGCGCGCGCACCCTACCCGGCGCACTATCCGGCGCGGCGCTAACGCGCCTGGGCCGAATCGCGTCGAGAGAAACGCGGCGACCGAGGCCCGCTCAGGAAGCCGTGCCGCCTGCTGTCTCCTGCAGCAGCGCCCGCAGGGCATCGGCGTTCGCCCGGCGCATGGGCCGCCCGTCCACGGGGCTGAGCGGTGCCTGGCGCTGGCCGTCGAACGGAAAGACGATGACCTCGACGCGGTGTTCCCCCGCGACGAACCGGTAGGACGGGAAAACCGCCGCGTTCTCGCTGCCGAAGCGCAGGCGGTTGACGCCTTCCTCGTAGGGGATGCGGTTGTGCATGAGAAACAGCCCAACGGCCTCGGGGGTATCGCTGAACAGGTGCAGGGTCACGGGCGTGTTGGCGTCGGCAGTGCCGTTTAGCACCGGGCCGACGAGGCGCGGCGAGAACTCGGCGAAGAAATCGAGCGCTTCCAGGGCGACTTCGCGCAGTCGACGCAGCTGGTCGGGCTGGGTGTCGGCGTGGAAGATGCGCTGATATTCGATCAACGCCTGTTCGATCTCGGCGTTGCTCGGCATGTTACGGGTATCGTGGGCGCCGAGGTGAGCCGCCGCCTTACGCTTGGCGGCATAGTAGTCGCGCTTGCCGCTGGCCGCCAGAATGCGGGCCGCCTCCATGGCGAGGCTCTGGCGCATGCGCGTGTCCCGGCCGTTGGGGCGTGTGGGCATGGTCGCCTCCCTCCTGCTGCGCATCGCCCTGCGCAGGCGAGCTCACAATTGCTCAGAACAGCTGCTCGGGGATAGCCGAACGATTCTCCTGCTCGCCCTGGTCCGTGTCCGGTGTGGTGCCTGTGGGCGCCTTGGGGACATGATCGGTACGGAAGATCTCGAAGATCGCGTTGGGGTCGCCCGCCGGGGCGGGCTTGCCGGTCTTGGAGTCGATACGCACCGAAACCATCCCGGGCGGCTGCTCAAGCGGCTTTTCCGGCACGTCCTTCAGCGCCGCACCCATATATTCGATCCACATCGGCAGCGCCGCCCGCGCGCCGGTTTCGTGGTCTCCCAGCGGCCGGGGGCTGTCGAATCCGACCCAGGCGGTCGTCACCGTATCGGAATTGAAACCGGAAAACCAGGCGTCACGCTGGTCGTTGGTGGTCCCCGTCTTACCGGCCAGGTCCCGCCGGTGAAGAACCAGCGCACCGCGACCGGTACCGTGACGAATGACATCACGCATCATGGTGGTCATCAGGTAGCTGATCCGCGGCGTAAGCACGCGCGGCGCGGGTCGCAGCGGGGGCGTCGATGCATCGGTCGAACCGGTATCCTGATCGCCGGGGGCTGAAAATCCAGGCGGCGGCGCCCCGGGCATGTGAAAGCCGTCCTTCGCCACCGACTGATCGGCCGCCGTGGCCGAGGCATCCGAAGCGGTGACCGCCACGGGCATCAGAATGTCCTCGCCCGGCTCGGGCACCGAGGTGGCGGCGGACTGCGCCGCCGACCCGGCAGTCCCCTGCCCCGATTGTCCACCCGACTCGTCCCCCTGGTCGACCTGGCAGTCGGTGCAGGCCTGCAGGGGATCGGTCTGCAGCAGCAAATGCCCATCGGGCCCGTAGACCCGGTCGATGAAGTAGGGCTCGACGCGGAACCCTCCATTAGCGAAGACGGAATAGCCACGCGCCAGCTGCAGAGGCGTCAGCGAGCCGCTGCCCAGCGCCAGAGACAGGTCATGCGGCAGGTGCTGTGGGTCGAAACCGAAGCGTTTGACGTAGCGCAGCGCGTAACCAATGCCAATGGCGCGCAGCAATCGGATGGACACCAAGTTGCGCGAATGGATCAGCCCCACGCGCAACCGTGTCGGGCCGAAGAAGTGACCGCTGTAGTTCTCCGGCCGCCATGTGGCCTCCAGACCGGGGTCGTCGAAAACCACCGGAGCGTCGTTGATGATGCTCGCGGCAGTGTATCCCTTGGCCAACGCCGCCGAATAGACGAAAGGCTTGAAGCTCGAACCGGGCTGGCGTTCGGCCTGAACAACGCGGTTGAACTTGCTGCGGTAGTAGTCAAAGCCGCCCACCAGCGCCTGGATCGCCCCATCACGCGGTCGCAGCGAGACCAGCGCGCCGGAGACGGCGGGGACCTCGGCCAGCTCCCAGCAATGATCATTTTCCGGCCGCACCCGGATCACGTCGCCGGCCTTGAGAATGTCTGCAGCCGTCTCGGGCTTGGGCCCACGGTGGTTATCGTCGATGTAGGGCCGCGCCCAGGACAGGCCCGACCACGGGATCTCCACGACCTCCCCGCCCGCGACATAGGCATAGACGGATTGTTCGTCCACGCGGATGACCACCGCCGGCTTCAGCCCGCCCACGGTCTTCATGTCATCGAGCAGCGCATCCCAGGCCGGTGGGTCGCCGTCGATCAAGGGGTCGGTGTGGCGCTCGGCGCCGCGGTAGCCGTGGCGCATATCGTAGGCGACCAGGGCATCGCGCAAGGCCTTGTTGGCCGAGGTCTGACGTTTGGCGTCAATCGTGGTGTAGACGCGATAGCCCTCGGTGTAGGCCTCGTTGCCGAAGCGCTGAACCATGGCCGCGCGCACCATTTCGGCGATGTAGGGCGCGACCACCTCGACGGACTGGCCGTGGTAACTGGATGTGTCCGGCTCGGCCAATGCGTCCTCATACTGCTGGTCGGTGATGAAGTGCAGCTCGTGCATACGGCGCAGGACGTAGTTGCGCCGCTCCATCGCCCGGCGGGAGTTGGCCAGCGGGTTGTAGCGAGAAGGGGCCTTGGGCAGACCGGCGATCATGGCCATCTGGGCGATGTCCAGGTCGCGCAGTTCCTTGCCGTAATACACCTGAGCGGCGGCACCCACGCCGTAGGCGCGATTGCCGAGATAGATCTTGTTCAGGTACAGCTCGAGGATTTCCTGCTTGGT
>DATFLL010000042.1:0-100084 GCA_035267785.1 Gammaproteobacteria bacterium
CTGCGGTGCTCGGCGGCGTCGAAGGGGGCAAAGAGGCGCCTCATCCAAGCGAGTAGGGTCACATTGCCTCTCGCGAATTAATTCTTTTCCTCTGCGAGCTCCGCGTCTCTGCGTCCTCTGTGTTCCTTTCCAGAGCGCCGAGGCGTGAGGCGAACCGCCCAGGGCGCCAGGGCCGTGGTACGCCATGGCTCGCTGCCGCCCTCGGGGCGGAGTTGGCAGTATGCAGTCGTCAGTTGGCAGAGTGACGGCGTGAGGCATGCGACGTATGCATCGTCGTTGGCGTCCGGCGAGACCACGCGTTGCGCCTTACCCTTCACGAATTGATTTGCTCTTCTCTGCGCTCTCCGCGTCTCTGCGTCCTCTGTGTTCCTTTCCAGAGCGCCGAAGCGTGAGGCGTGAGGCGAACCGCCCAGGGCGCCAGGGCCGCGGTACGCCATGGCTCGCTACGGTGAATGCATGAGGCGCGCAATAAACGAAACCGCGGGTTATTTCTCCTCACGCCTCACGCCTCACGCCTCACGCCTCACACCTCACACCTCACACCTCACACCTCACACCTCACACCTCACGAATCGACTTTCTTCTCTGCATCCTCTGCGTTTCTTTCCAGAGCGCCTCTGCTGACCCAAGCCGTTCGGGATGTGCCGGGCTTTCTGACGGGGAGAGAAACGCAAAAGGCCGGCACCCGTCCGAATGGACGAATGCCGGCCTTCGCAGTGACACTATCCGACTAGCGCGTCGAGGCGTTGGAACGCCTCGGTCCACCCTTACGCGGCGCGTCGCCGGCACGCTTGTGTGCGCCGCCGTTCGGACGGCCGCGCTGCTCGAAACGCGAATGACCGCGGTGGGGACGTTTCTTGCCGCGGTTGCCGTCGCGACCTTGGTCGACGCGAACCGGCCGTTTGGGCTCGAAGCCCTCGACGCTGCTCGAGGCAATGCGGGTCTTGAGCAGGCGATTGATCGCGGCCAGTCGGCTGCCCTCTTCGGCGCAGACCAGGGAGATGGCCTCGCCGCTGTTGCCGCCGCGGCCCGTGCGCCCGATACGGTGCACGTAGTCCTCGGGATTGGTCGGCAGCTCGTAGTTGACCACGTGCGGCAGCTGGTGGATATCGATGCCGCGCGCGGCGACGTCGGTGGCAATCAGCGCCTGCACAGACTGGCGCTTGAAGGCGGCCAGGGCACGGCTGCGTTGCTGCTGGTTCTTGTCGCCGTGAATGGCGGCGGTGCGGATGCCGTCTCTTTCCAGATCGCGCGCAAGCCGGTCGGCGCCGAGCTTGGTGCGGGTAAAGACCAGCACCTGGCGCCAGGCGTTGGTATCAATGAGGTGCGCCAGCAGCTCGCGCTTGCGTCCCGCATCGACGAAGTACGCCGACTGGCTGACGGACTCGGCGGCCGCGTTCGGGCTGGCCGCCTCGATGAGCTTGGGGTGGTCGAGCAGTTCGTGGGCCAACGCCTTGATCGCGCGGGAGAAGGTCGCCGAGAACAGCAGCGTCTGACGCTTGTGCGGCAGTTCGCCGAGCAGGCGTTCGATGTCCGGCATGAAACCCATGTCCAGCATGCGATCGGCCTCGTCCAGGACGAACATCTGCACGGCGGACAGATCGACCGTGCCGCGATCCAGGTGATCGATGAGTCGGCCCGGGGTCGCGACCAGCACATCGACGCCGGAGCGCAGGAACCGGATCTGCGGGCCGATCGGCATACCGCCGTAGACCTCGGCGCAGCGCAGCGGGAGGTGGCGCCCGTAGGTACGAATGCTCTTGCCGACCTGGTCGGCCAGCTCACGGGTGGGCGCCAGCACCAGCGCGCGGACGCGGCGCGGACCGCCGGTAGCGGTGGCCATGAGATTTTGCAGCATGGGCAGGGTAAAGGCCGCCGTCTTGCCGGTGCCGGTCTGGGCGCCGGCCATCAGGTCGTGGCCCGCGAGGACGGTGGGAATCGCCTCCGCCTGGATGGCGGACGGGGCATCGTAGCCCTGGTCGGAAATCGCGCGCAGCAGTTCGGCCGACAGGCCGAGAGAATCGAATGACATGCAATAAGCTCCTGGTGACATATGCCAAGGCAGCCCGCAACCCACCGAAGGTGGGCGGACAGTGAGGTATCGAGGTGTGCCTTGGCAGGAAACAGACCACGACCGGCTTGAGGTACCGGCCTGTGCAACGTCCAGGGAGCCGTCGTAATGCGGCTGGGATCTCGTCGGAGGGCGGTGAACCAAATGCTGAGCGGATAATAACACAATGCCGGCCCGTTACCCAGCACCGCGGTACGCCGGGCCGCACTCCTTGCCCGCCTTCTCCCCGGTCTCCCGATCCAACCCGTGCAGCGCGGACCGCGGAGACGGAAAGCCCGGCTTCACTGCCTGCCGCACGAGATACAGCCGGGCCGGGTGTCGAGCGTGAGCTTGGGAGTGTTTCCGGTCAACGACTCGGTCGTGTGGCGCCCGGGCGCCATGCCCCACATGAAACAGGCCCTCGGACCCGCCTGGCCCGTGGATTTGCCGCCGACGGAAACCGCCGTCTGGATACCGCCGCCGAAATTAGCACTGCGATACCGCTCAACCCCGGACTCGTCCGCCGGAGCCTGAAACTCTTGGGCCGCCGCGTCCTGTTGGTTGCTGGCCGTGGGAATGCTGGCACACCCGCCCATCCCCAACAGGACGGTCAACGCGAGTACCCGGCGCTGCAGCGGCGGTCTGCGTTCCCTATTTCGCCGCGCCCGTTGTTTCCATTATATTTTGTATGGATATTTCAGGTACCTGCCCGCGATTGGCCAAGGCCCCGAGCCCTGTGCACCTCGACGGTCACTCGGCGCACAATAAAAAGAGTATCTATTCTACCTCTTAATGGATATGGCGCCCGGGCTGCAGAAAAGGCGAAAAGACGAGTAGGCGACGACGGAGACGGGCGTCGCGGTCCTCTTTGTCGAATCGCCCCGAACGTGGGCCGTGGCAAGTCGCGGCCCCTGACGAGGTGAAGGGCCGGTTGCCGGTCGGACGCTTGACCCGGATCAAGGCGCCCGTCGCAGCGCTCCCACCATCTTGATCCGGTAAGCAGGTCACGCCGTGCGGCGCGCCCGGCGACCTACGTCGACACACCAAGAGAGGAGACGGTGAATGGATCCGAACAGCACCAGCGAGATACTGCGTGACGAAGAAGGATTTCTCATCGAGCCCGAGGATTGGAGCGAAGCGGTGGCCGAAGAGCTCGCTGCGGAGTGCGGGCTGACCCTCACGCCCGATCACTGGGATGTTATTCGATTCATGCGGGACCACTACGACGAGCACCGCGTCGCCGTCGATGCCCGTTTCGTGATCAAATACCTGTCCGAGACCAAGGGTGCGGGCCGGAATTATCTGTTCGAGCTCTTCCCTTACGGCTACGTCCAGCAGACCTGCAAGATCGCCGGCATGAGGCGCCCGCGCGCCTGGAGCGTGGGTTAGCCGCCCACCGTGCGGGCATCGCGCGTCTTCTTTCGGAAACCGATTGGCTCCGAATCGCCCGTTATGCTCCCACTATAAATAACGCCTAAAGCGCTATCGGCGCACGGCGTTGGCCAGGTCGCGCTGGCCGTCAAAACGGCGCCGGTGAGGGTCGGGACTGACGCGCCTGATATACACCGCGGCGACACGGTCGGGATAGCGGGTCTGAATGTCGTGGTAGGTCTCGGGGTCCTGTTCGCCGTCATCGCCGACGAGAACGAATTTCACCCGCGGCAGGCGCCGCAGCAACTCTTCGATGTGCGCGACCTTGTAGGCCCGCTGGTCGAACAGCGGCTCGCCACTGGCATCGTCGGTCACCTTCTTGGTGATCAGGACGCCCCGGGGGAAACCGGCATGGTCGAGAAACTCTTGAATGTTGCGCGACAGCTGGCGCGGCGAGGCGGACAGATAGAAAATCGGCGCGGACGCGGCATGCGGGTTTTTCGCCGCCAGCTGCCGGTAGAAACCCGCCACGCCCGGCACGGCCTTGCGCTGCAGCGGATTCTTGAGAAACGTATTTTCGAGCAGCTCCGACTTGTCGGTGACGTCCGAGACCAGAATCGTGTCGTCGACGTCGGAGATGATGCCCAGGGTATTGTCCTCGGGCACGAACAACACGTCGCCGCGGCCCACGGCCTTACCGGCGCGCACGCTCACCGTCCGCCAGCCGGTGGCCGTATCCGGCGGCACCGTTGCCTCCACCCGAAAATAGCCCTCGTCATCGCTGACGGCCGACCAGTGCCGATCGCCCATGGCGGCCGTGACCGATACGTCTTCCTGTTCGTCGTTCACCAACCGGCCCAGCGTGCGCCATAAGTTGCGCCACCAACCATCTGACTTGCGCGGCTTCGCCGCATCGCGGGCCTCAATGACCCGGCCCTCGAGCACGACGCTCCCGTGGTAGCCAAAGGCGGGATAGACGACGACCGACAGCTTATCGGCGGGCAGCGCGGCCGCAGACCACAACAGAGCCGCCGCCCAAAGCCATCCCGCAAACCGCGCCCGGCGTGCGATGCTCATTCGCGCCCGCCCGGCCGCTTGGCTGCGTGCAGCGCCATCAGTCGCTGAACGTCAGGAGAAACCACGCCACCACGAAGCCCAGCAGCGAAATGACGGCCGTAAAGACGACGCCCATGAATATCCCGTGACCCGGCCGCGTGGCGTGGTCGTGTCGATAGGAACTGGCAAATCGCCAATAGCGCAGGGCCGCTACCAGGGCCATGACCGCGCCCACCAGTACCAGGATAGTGCCCGCCCAGAACGAGAAGGCCTTGGGGTGGTGGACGGCCCCGGCGTGCGGCGCAATTTGGCGCAGCACCAGGCCGAAGCGATCGATGACGAACCCCAGCGCCATCAGCCCGAGGGCGGTACGCACCCAGGCCATGAGGGTGCGCTCGGCGGCGAAGTACACCAGACGGCGAGCCGCCGTAATCTGCTCGTTCGTGGGCTCGTGATCTGCCATCTCGTCCTCCCTCACGCGAATGGGCGCCGTTTATCGGGTGCGCCGCGGGCGGCGACGACGACCATCATAGTACAGCTATACCGAATGGGGCTAATGGCACATGCCGTGGTGCAAATGATCCGTGCACACGGTGCCCGCGGCGCGTTTTGGCCAGCGCCAGGACGCGGGTGCGCGTAAAGCGCGTTGTACGGGGCCGCGCGGGCGCACGCCTGTCTTGCGCCTTGCGCCTATCCTGGCACGAAATCTGCGGGATTACGGGTGCCCCGTCGCGGCCGCGAGGGCTTCGGCGCTCGTGGTCCGACACTCGAAATACCAACTTGAATACAGGAGGAATCAACCATGGCTACCATGTCACCTACGGAACGCCGGCATGTCGCCGAGTCCGTTGCGACCGGTTCGACCGCCGAGATAATCGGCGGCGTTGCTGCCGTCGTACTGGCTATCCTCGGACTGGCCAACGTCGCGCCCGGCTTTATGCTGACCATCGCGACCATCGCCGTCGGCGCCGCGCTGGTTTTCGAGGGCGGCGCGCTCGCGGCCGAGTATTCCAAAATACTCTCCAGTACGGCCGAAACCACGCTCCAGAGCACGGAGGTCGGCGGCGGTATGACCGCGGAGATGATGGGCGGGATCGCCGGGATCGTACTCGGTATCCTGGCCCTCCTCGGTCTGGATACCATGACGCTGTCGGCGTCCGCCCTCATCGTATTTGGTGCGACGCTTGCCGTGAGCGCCGGGATGACCTCCCGACTCAACGAGCTCAAGATCAAGGCTTCGGACGCCCATGAAACCGCACAGAAGGTGGCCCACGAGGCCGTGACGGCTGCGGCCGACACGCAGGTCCTCGTCGGCGTCGCCGCAGCGGTCCTGGGCATACTGGCCCTGGTCGGCATCGCTCCGATGCCGCTGGCGCTGATTGGCCTGTTGGCCGTTGGTGCTTCCGTGTTGCTGAGCGGCAGCGCGGTCGGCGGACGCCTGCTGGCGATGTTCCGCCGCTAAGGTATACGGCAAGAGACCCGATAGGTGCCGGCGCGCGGGCAGGCGCGATTGCCCCGCTTGTCCGGCTACCTCAGGGGGCACCGAATACACGAAGGGCCCGCCGGCGTGCCGCCGGCGGGCCCTTTTTTCACGCGCCGATGCGTCGGAAAACGAGGCGGCCCTATCCTCAACGTGCACCCGACGTCTGCGCCTGATCCACATGGATGAGTGCGTCGGTATCGAATGCGAGCGCACGCGCCTGTTCGGTAAGCCGCGCGAGCGTGGAGGCGTCCAGGTACGGACGGCGGGCCAGTATCCAAAGGTAAGAGCGGTTCGGCCCGCAGACCACGGCATAGGTATAGGGGCCCTGCGATGCCTGACCGCCAAGGGCGATGATGTTGTAGCTGCTGTAAAAAGGCCCAAAGAAGGAAACCTTGAGTCGGCCCTGTCCCGGCTTGCCGATCAGATAGGCCTTGCCCACCGCCTCGCGCCATTCGCCGGCCGCGGCATCGTAGCCACGATTGACGACGCGGATGCCGTCGTCCTTGCGCAGGGTGTACGTAGCGGTGACGCGGCTCAAGCCGCGTTCGAAGGAATGATCGAGCCGGGCGATTTCGTACCAGCGCCCGAGGTAGCGGTGGACATCGAAATCATCGACGGCCTTGACCCCGGGGGGCAGACCCGTGCAGCCAGCGGCCGCCAGGGTGAGGAGGCAAACGAGGGTCAGGCGAAGACAGGCCCTCACCCGCCCCGGGCCCCCTGCGTCACGACACGTAGCCGGCGCCAAGACGATGGGGTCCGGAAGGGGGAGGGAGGCGATCCGTTACTTGGACTGTCCTTGCTTGGCCTGCGTCATGATGGAGCGGCGGATCTTGATGAGCTCCTGCTGGCGCTTCTGCACCGTCGCGATCAGGTCATTGGTCGACGGGTCCTGCTTGTTCATGGCGGCGATCACGGCCTGGCCGAGATCATGGCGGGCCTTCTGGACCTTCTTGTCCTGCATTGCCTGACCCTGCGCCTTGCGCAGCTCGATGACCTTGGTCTGGAAATCCTGAGCCAGCTTTTGCCGCTGGTCCTTGGGCGTTTTCTTGTCCTTGAGCTTGTCTCGCAGCGCCTTCAGCTCGGCAATGTTCTTTTTCGCATCGTAGCCGTTCTTCTTCATGGTCTTGGCGACCAGATCACCGAAGGCCTTACGCTGCTTGACCAGCTCGGGATGCTTCTTCAGGGTCTGGGCCTGAATCTTGTTCAGCTTGTTGCGCGCCTGGGTCAGATCCTGACGGGCCTTCTGGAACTCCTCGAACTGCTTCTTCTGCGCGGGGCTCATCGCCTGCGGATTGACGCCCCGATGCGGCGCCTGCATTGGTGGATGGGCGGCGCCCTGTGCAGGGCCCGGACCGGCGGCCTGCGCGGGAGCGATCGACACCGCGGCGCTCAGCGCAATGGCGGCGGCGGAAAATAGGGTTCTATGTCCTTGAAAATGCTTCATTACTGTAACCTGTGCTTGGGATTGGGAATGGGATGCCTGGATGGTATCGGCCAAGAGTAACAGCGCTACCCGGTCATTTGTCAAATGCACGCTCGGCATTACTGACAACCCCGCGGGGCGTGCGTTCCCGGCGCCCGCCACCGTCACGCCGATGAGGGCCCCTCCGAATGCGCCGCCGCCGTCGGCTCCTCGGGGTCGGCGCCCTGCGCGCTGCGATCTCTTGCGAGCACCACGTAAACAGCGGGCACGACAAACAGCGTGAACAGCGTTCCGATTCCCAACCCAGAGGCGATAACCAGGCCGATATCGAAACGGCTGACCGCCCCCGGCCCGGTCGCGGTGAGCAGCGGCACCATGGCCACGATCATCGCCACCGTGGTCATGAGGATGGGCCGCAGACGAATACGCGCGGCCTGCAGCACCGCCTCTCGCTTGCTCAGGCCCTCGTTGAGCTGCAGCTGATTGGCGAATTGCACGATCAGGATACCGTTCTTGGCGATAATGCCAATCAGTGTGATAAGTCCGACCTTCGTATATATATTAAGAGTCGACACGCCGAGGCTGATCAGGATCAGCGCACCGGCCAGCGACATCGGCACCGAGACGAGAATAATTATCGGATCGCGCCAGCTCTCGTATTGGGCCGCCAGTACCAGATAGATGACAACCAAGGCCAGCAGCAGCGTGATGATCAGCGCACCGCCCTCCTGCACGTATTGGCGTGACTGACCCGAAAAGTCGAAGGTATAGCCCTTGGGCAGTATCTGCCTGGCCTGCGCCTTGAGATAGTCCAGGCCGTCGCCGAGCGTCGTACGCGGCGATAAGAGGCCTTCGATGGTAACCGAATTGAGCTGCTGGAACTGGCTGCGCACGCTGGGCTCGACCGTCTTCTTGAACGACACCAAGGTCGACAGCGGCACCAGATCGCCCGAGGCCGCTCGCACGTAGTAGTCGTCCAGCATCTCGTGATTGAGCCGGTACTTGCGCGCCACCTGCGGGATCACCTTGTAACTGCGGCCTTTCAGATTGAACCGGTTGACGTAACCGCCGCCGAGCATGGCGCCGAGATCCTGGCCGATGTCCTGCATACTGATGCCAAGATCGCCGGCCAAATCGCGATTGATCACGATCTGGGTACTCGGGCGGTCGAAGTTCACGGTCTTGCGCAGGAACAGGAAACGTCCGCTCTGCATGCCCTTGCCGATGATCTGATCGGCGAACCCGGCGATACGGCCGTAGTCAGCGTCGGAGGTCAGCACAAACTGCACGGGCAGGCCGCCGCCGGAGCCCGGCAGGCTGGGTCGGCCGAAGACGGCGGTCTGGAAACCGGCGATCTGACTGAGCTTGTGCTGCAGTAACGGCTGGATATCCATCTGCGAGCGCTTGCGCTCACTGGGCTGCGGCATCTTGAAGCCACCGAAGACCGTGCTCGGATCACCGCCAAATCCAAGCAAAAAGAAACTCTCCTTGTATTCCGGAAAGCTCTCGAAGTCCTTGACCACTTGACGGGTATAGGCTTCGTCGTAGTCGATAGTCGCGGTCTGCGGGCCATCGGCCTTGAAGAACAAAATACTCTGGTCCTCGGTCGGCGCCAGCTCGGATTGGCTGGTGTTCCAGAGGAAGAAGATACTGGAGAAGATCGCCACCGCAAAGAAGATGGTCACCGGGAGATAATCCAGGCTGCCGCGCAGCAGGCGCTGGTAGCGGTCCGCCAGGCCGACGAAGAATCGCTCGACCATCTGCTCGAAGCGGCCCTGCTGACCGCCCGCCTTGAGCACCTTGGAGGACATCATGGGCGAGAGCGTCAACGCGATCACACCCGAGACGATCACCGCCCCGGCCAATGTAAACGCGAATTCAGTGAACAGCGAACCCACCAGCCCGCCCATGAAGCCGATGGGCGCGAACACGGCCAGCAACGTCGTGGTCATGGAGATGATGGGCAGCATCAGCTCGCGCGCGCCGATAATGGCCGCCTGGGTTCGCGTCTTGCCTTCCTCGATGTGGCGGTGGACGTTCTCCACGACCACGATCGCATCGTCAACCACCAGCCCGATGGCCAGGACCATCGCCAGCAGTGTGAGGATATTGATGGAGAAGCCGAGCAGTAGCATGAGGAAGGCGCCGCCGATGATCGACAGTGGCACGGCGATCGCCGGAATGGCCGCCGCCCGAAGGGTTCCCAGAGACAGGTAGATCACGGCCAGCACGATCAACACCGCCTCGGCAATGGTGCGGAAGACCTCGTTGATGGAGTCCTGGATATAGACAGAGGCGTCGTACGGCAGGACGACGTTCAGCCCCTCGGGCAACTGGCTCTTCAGGTCGGGCATCAGAGCATGCACCCGCTGGGCCACGCTCAGCGGATTGGCGCCCGGCGTGGGATCGATACCGATAAATATGGCCGGTTTGCCCTTGTACCAGTTCGTGGAGTTATAGTCCTCGGCGCCGAGCTTGGCGTCGGCGATGTCGCGGATGCGTACCAGCGTGCCTCCGGAGGAGCGTACGACCAGATTGCGAAAGTTGTCCGGGTCGGATACGTCCGTCGTCGTGGTCAGGTCGATGGATACGTACGCGCCCTTGGTCTGACCCACGCCCGCGAGATAGTTGTTCGCGCGCAGCACCTTGACCACATCCGAGGCGGTCACACCGAGCGCGGCCATGCGCTTGGGATCGAGCCAGACGCGCATCGCGAAGGTCTTGTTGCCGATCAGACGCGCCTTGGCCACGCCCGGCACGGCCTGCAGCTTGGGCTGAACAACGCGCAGCAGGTAGTCGGTGATCTGCGAGGGTTTCATCGCCTCACTGTAGAAGGCAATGTACATGAGCGAGGTGCGCTCGCCGGTGGTCGAGTCGATGACCGGGTCTTCTGCCTCGGCCGGCAGGACATTGCGCTGGCTGGCGACCTTGGCCTGGATCTCGGCCACGGCAGCATTGGGATCGTAGTTCAGGCGCATGTGCGCCTCGATCTTCGAGACACCCTGACCGCTGGTCGAGGACATGTAGTCGATGCCGTCGGCCTCGGCCATGGCCTGCTGCAGCGGCTGGGTAATGAATCCCTTGACCAGCTCGCTGCTCGCGCCGGGATAGGCCGTGGTCACGGTGACGACCGTGTTCTTGAGCTCGGGGTACTGACGCACCTGCAGCGAGATCAGCGAGCGAAGACCGACCAGCAGGATCAGCAGACTGACGACGCTGGCCAGCACCGGCCGGCGTACGAAGATATCGGTGAACTTCATGGGCTGTGGACCTGCCCGGCGTCGAGCTTGACGGAGTTGTCGATCTTCACCGGCTGGCCGTTGCGCAGCTTCACCTGGCCGGCGGACACCACCTCATCGCCCTCCTTCAACCCCTTGGTGATCTCCACGCGCCCGTCGCGCGACTGCCCCGTCTCGACCTGGCGACTCTGTACGATCTGCTGACCGTTCTTGTTCTCGATAACGAAGACCGAATCGCCGTAAGGGTTGTAGGTGATCGCCGTGCGCGGCACGGTCAGTACTCCCTGACGCGCGGGCAGCGCCACGCGCACTTCGGCGAACATGCCGGGGCGCAGCGCGTGCTCCTTGTTGGCCAGTGTCGCCCGCACCTGCACATTGCGAGTCGCCTTCTGGACTTCGGAGCTGATGGCACTGACCGCGCCCTCGAAGGTCTTGCCTGGATGGGCCTGCACCGTGACCAGTACCTTCTGGTCCTTGGACAGCTTGGCGAGATAGCGCTCGGGCAGCGAGAAATCGACGTAGATCGGATCCAGCGCCTGCAGAGAGACGATGGGGCTGCCCGCCTTGAGGAATTCGCCGAGGTCGACCCGGCGAATGCCCAGGGCCCCGGAAAACGGCGCGCGCACAGACATGTGGCTCAATCGAGCCCGCTGGGTGGCCACCGCGGCCTTGGCCTTGTCCAGGCTGGCCCGCGCCGTGTCATAGGCGGACTGCGAGGTCGAATGCTGCTTGAGCAGGCGCGACTGGCGTTTGTACTCCAACTCGGCGAGCTTCTGCTCGGCCACCAGGCCCTGCAGCGCGGCCCGGTCGACGGTGTCGTCCAGCTGCAGCAGGACCTCCCCCTTGGAGACGGTCTGGCCGGAGTCGAAATTGATGCTGCGGATCTGGCCGTCGACCTGGCTGGAGACCTCCACCCCGTCGCGCGCCACCAGGCTGCCGACGGCGTGCAGATAAGGCTGCCAGTTCTGCGCCTTGACCGTGGCCGAGGCGATCACCGCCGGCGGCCGGGGCTTGGACATCATCTCGGCCATCTTCATGCCGACGAATGCCTTCCAGCCGAAGATGCCGCCGAAGACCACGACGAGCGCCGCCAGGACAATAATGAATCGTTTGATCACAATGAATTCCTGCCGCTGATGATGATCCGATCGGACTGCGCGAAGCCACCGGGACCCGATGACTGACGGCGAGGCTCCGCCCGGGCATGCGCCCCGCATCGCCGGAACGAAGTATCCGAGGCCAGGCGTCTGAGCGCCGTCCGGCCCGGCGAAGGACTCGTCGAACGGCAGGCTGAAGACGCACCGAGGAAGCCAGAACATAGCATACCGACAATCGGGCTTCCACCGCGGCGCCAAGGCCGCGGGCGTAACCGGCATTGGAGACCGATGGACGCCAACCGACGGCTACAAACCCCTGCACGGCGCGCGGCCGTTGGTCGGCCGGTACTATTCGTAACGCAAGGCGTCGATGGGGTCCAGGCGAGCCGCCTTGCGTGCGGGCACGAAGCCGAACACCACCCCGACGGCCGCGGAGAACAGGAACGCGATCAAGACGATGCTGGGGTTGAACACGAACGGCAGGTGCAGGAAATTGACGATCGCCAGCGACGCGCCAACGGCGAGCACGATGCCCAGCAGGCCGCCGAAGGAGGACAACACCACCGCCTCGACCAGGAACTGGAGCAGCACTTCCTTTTCCAGGGCGCCGATGGCCAGGCGGATGCCGATCTCCCGCGTGCGCTCGGTAACCGAGACCAGCATGATGTTCATGATGCCGATGCCGCCCACCAAGAGGCTCACCGCGGCCACGGCCCCGAGCAGCGCGGTAAGGACCTGTGTGGTGCCGGTCAGGGCCTGGGCGATCTCGCGCATGTCGAGCACGCTGAAATCGTCCTCCTTGCCCCCGCTGATATGCCGGCGCTCGCGCAGCAGGTCTTCGACGTCGCGCTTGACCTTGGCGGTGTCGGCTCCGTCCCGCGCGGAGATCTGGATGAAATTCACGTCCTGGCTGCCCGCGATACGCCGGGCGAAGGTGCGAAAGGGAATGAGCACGACATCGTCCTGGTCCTGCCCCATCCCGGCCTGGCCCTTGGACTCGAGTAAACCGATAACCTCGCAGGAGAGCTTTTCCAGCCGGATCTTGCTGCCGAGCGGATCGAGATTGCCGAACAATTCGCGCCGCACCGTCTGACCGAGTATGCACACGGCCTTGCCGCCGCGCAGCTCGGACGGGGTGAACTGGCGCCCCGCGGCGAGCTTCCAGTTGCGCACTTGGAAGTACTGGTTGTCGGTCCCGGTCACCACCGTCGACCAGTTCGTGTTGCCGTATACCGCGGTGGTGCTGGCCGAGCCGGCCGGCGCGACCGCGGCCACGCCGCTCACGTCGCTCTGGATGGCCTCGACATCGGCCATGTCGAACGGCGGTGCCGGCGAGCGCTGGCCCGGACCGATGCGCTGGCCCGGCCGGGCAATGATGAGGTTGCTGCCGAGGCTTGCGATCTGCTCGCTCACGCTGGCCGTGGCGCCGCCGCCGATCGTCACCATGGTGATCACCGCGGCGACGCCGATTACGATCCCGAGGATCGTCAGGAACGATCGCATCAGGTTGCGGCGCATCTCGCGCAGGGCCAGCAGCAGTGCGTTCCACAGCATCAGACCGACTCCACCGCGACCGCGTCCGGCTCGATGAGACCGTCGCGAAAGTGGACGACCCGGCGCGCGAATGCCGCCATCTCGGACTCGTGCGTGACCATGGCGATGGTGATGCCCTGCTCGCGGTTGAAGCGTGTGAGCAACTCCATGATCTCCAGGCTGCGGGCGGTGTCCAGATTGCCCGTCGGCTCGTCGGCCAGCAGCACGGCGGGCTCGGTGACGATCGCGCGCGCGATGGCCACGCGCTGCTGCTGTCCCCCGGAGAGCTCGCCCGGCGTATGCCGCTCCCAGCCTTCCAGTCCCACGGCGGCCAGTGCGCGCCGTGCCTGAGCATGGCGTTCGGCCAGCGGCTGGCCGCGGTAGAGCAGCGGCAGCTCGACGTTCTCCAGCGCCGAGGTGCGCGACAGCAGATTGAAGCCCTGAAAGACAAAACCCAGGTAATGACGGCGCAGCAGGGCGCGTTGGTTGCGCGACAGGGCGCCGACGTCGACACCACGGAACCGGTAGTGCCCGCTCGTGGGCGTATCCAGACATCCGAGGATGTTCATGCAGGTCGACTTGCCCGAGCCGCTCGGGCCCATCAACGCGACGAATTCGCCGGGCGCCACGCGCAAGTCGATGCCGCGCAGGGCGTGCATCGCGGCCTGTCCCGCGCCGTAGACCTTGGTCACGCCCTCCAGCTCGATGATCGGTGCATCGGCATCACGCTCGATTTCCGCCCCGGCCATGGCTGCGCTCACTTGGTAATCTTCTGGTAGTCGACGACCACCGGTGTGCCCGGCTTGAGGTTGTCCGAGGTCACGACCGTCATCTTCCCGTCGGTCGCGCCGATGGCCACGCTCGCCGGCGTCGGTGCCCCGTTTCGCAGTATCCAGATGCGTTTGTGGCCGGACGGCAGCGTCTGCTTGGACGTCGGGTTCTTGGGCTGGGGGGGCCGGTGCGGGATCAGACGGCTGAACATGCTGCGCCGACCGGAGCGCGCGATAAGCTGCGGCGGCGTAAAGCGCAGCGCCGCATTGGGCACCAGCAGCGCATGGTCGATGTGCTGCACGGTGATATCCACGGTCGCCGTCATGCCGGGGCGAAGCGTCAAATCCGAGTTGTCGACGCCGAGCACGGTGTCGTAGGTCACGACGCCAGCGACGGTCTGGGGGGCGTAACGCACCTGGCGTACCACCGCCTCGTACTGCCGGTTGGGATAGGCGTCGACGGTAAAGGTCGCGTGCTGACCTTCCTTGACCTGCCCGACGTCGGCCTCGTCGACGGCGACATCGAGCTCCATCTGGGCGAGGTTCTCCGCCAGAACGAACAATACCGGCGTTTGCAGCGATGCGGCCACGGTCTGGCCGGGCTCGACGTTGCGGTTGAGCACAATGCCGTTGATGGGCGAGTGAATCACGGCCTTGGCGAGCGTGGTTCGATCGGCGTCGACCTGCGCCTGCGCCTGGCTGACCTGCGCATTGGCGACCTCCAGATCGGCCGTGGCGCGGGCATAGGCGGCCCGGGCGGTGTCGCGATCGTCGGGCGAGGCCATGCCCTTTTTGATCAGGCTGGTCACGCGGGCCAGCTTGGCGCGTGTTTCCACGACGGTGGCCTTGGCCGACTGCACCCGCGCCTTGGCCAGTTCGAGCGCTGCCTGGGCCTGGCGGTCCTTCGCCTCGAGCTGATCGGTATCCAGGCGAGCGAGCTCCTGGCCGACCTTGACGTGATCGTTGTAATCGACCGCGACGCTCTTGACCGTTCCCGATATCTCGGTACCCACGTCAACCTGGTTGACAGGCTGCAGCGTCCCGGTGGCGGTCACCGTGACGGTCAGGGGACCTTCGCTCGCCGGCGCCGTGAGATAGCGATAGCCGGTGGTCGGTTCACTGAGCCACCACGTGGCGCCCAATACCGCCAATATCAAAGCGGCCGCAGCCAACAGCCACGGTCCCCAGCGACGCCCGCGCGCCTCTTGTCCCAGGCCGAGGGTGGCGTTGAGATCGGGATCGCGTTTGGTGGACGGTTCGTTCATGATATCGGCTCGGGCTGGAGGGGAACGGGCTGGCTCGGTTTCATTGTGCTACCGCAGGTGTTTGCAGTATAGAGTAGCTGGGGCGCCGCGCCGCGCGTCCTTACCATTTGTTACAAAAACGCGCACAGCGGGGGGGGGCCATGTCGGAATGCCCTAATAATAAGGTGTACGGCTGCGCCTCCAGACGCAATGAGCGCCCGCATGGCCGCCGCCGGAACTGACAAGATCGCCGCCGGCAGTGCGATTGCGATCATCGTGCTGGCCGAGCTGCTCGGCGCCTCGCTGTGGTTCAGCGCCAACGCGATCCTAGAGACGCTCTCGCGGCTGTGGTCCCTGACCGCAAGCGACCTGGGATATCTGACCATGGCGGTGCAGCTCGGTTTCATCACCGGAACCCTGGCGCTGTCGTTCACGGGCCTGGCGGACCGCTTCCGGGCCAGCCGCATCTTTCTGGCGAGCGCCTTGTTCGGCGCCGCGGCCAACGCGGCGTTGACGCTGGCCGGCGGGTTGGGCACGGCGCTGGTGTTTCGCTTTTTCACCGGGCTGGCGCTGGCCGGGATCTATCCGCTCGGTATGAAGCTCGTGGTGAGCTGGGCCCCCAGGCGCGCGGGCGAAATGCTCGGTTGGCTGGTCGGCACGCTCGTGCTCGGCACCGCGCTGCCGCATCTGGTTCGGGGCGTGGGCACCGAGTTGCACTGGCAATCGGTGATTCTGATCTCCTCGGCCCTGGCGTTGACCGGCGGCCTTCTGGTGGGCCGGTTGGGCGACGGCCCGCACCTGCCGCCGCCGCGGCCGATGCACCTCGGCGCCTTCGCCCAGGCCTTTCGCATCCGGGGCTTTCGGGCAGCGGCCTTCGGCTACTTCGGGCACATGTGGGAGCTGTATGCCTTTTATACGGTGGTGCCGCTGTTGATCGCAGTCCTGGCTGCCCGCGCGCACTGGCTGGACAAGGGCGGACTGTCGCTGCTCGCCTTCGCCGTCATCGGTATCGGTGGGTTGGGCTGCGTCGGTGGCGGCTGGCTCAGTCGGCACGTGGGCAGCGCGCGCGTCGCCGCCGCGGCGCTGGCCACCTCGGGCGCCCTGTGCCTGCTCTATCCGTTGGCGCAGGACCATTGGTTGCTTCCGGTGCCGGTGCTGTTGGCGGCGCTGCTGCTGTGGGGTTTGACCGTGGTGGCCGACTCGCCGCAGTTCTCGGCCCTGTCCGCCCGCGCCTGTCCGCCCGAGCTGGTCGGCACCTCGCTGACGATCCAAAACAGCATCGGCTTTCTCATCAGTGTCTTTTCGATCAACCTTGCCACGGCGCACTTCGAATCGCTGGACGCCCGGGTTGCCTGGCTGCTGCTGCCGGGTCCCGTACTGGGGCTCATCGGGCTCTCGCCCCTGCTGCGCCGCACACAGCCAACCGCCGGCGACTGACCGAGGGGGGGCAGCGCCAGACCATTGACCTGGCGCAGGATCGGCCGGCACCCGTTGCGGTTCAATGATGGCGCAGGCGGGCCCCCCCGCCCGCCGAATCCGACTCACGATTGCGGAGCCAAGCCTCATGGACACTCGACTGATGGTTCTTCCCGCCCACGACTACGACAAAGTCCGCCTCGTGCGCATCCCTGAGGATTACGAAGAGCACGAGGTGTTCCGTCACGTCACGGGCATCATCGCGCGCGTCGAGGAGGACAACCCCGACTACGCCTGGGAGGACGTGGCCGCCGCCCTGGAAGACCACGGCTTCGAGCTGGTGGACTTTCTGCTCGGGCCGGCACTGGACTGAACGGCTCGCCCTCCGCGACCGGGGCGCGTTTTGCGTGCAGCGCAAAGCCGGTCTAAAATGCCGGCTTTTGCGAACAGGACAAAGGCATGACACGCATCGGCACTCCCCTCTCGCCCTCGGCCACCCGCGTCATGCTGCTCGGCAGCGGCGAGCTGGGTAAGGAAGTCATCATTGCCCTGCAGCGCCTCGGCGTGGAAGTCGTCGCTGTCGATCGCTATCCCAACGCGCCGGCCATCAGGTCGCCCACCGAGCGCACGTCATCGACATGACGGACGGCGCAGCGCTGCGGGCCCTGGTCGAACAGGAACGACCCCAGCTCATCGTGCCGGAGATCGAGGCGCTGGCCACCGACGAGCTCGCCCGCATCGAGGCCGACGGCCTGGCCGAGGTAATCCCCGTGGCGCGTGCCGCGCAGCTCACCATGAACCGCGAGGGCATTCGCCGCCTCGCCGCCGAGGAGCTCGGTGTGCCCACCTCGCGCTACGCCTTTGCCGAATCGCTGACCGAGCTCCAGTCCGCCATCGACGGCGGCATCGGCTATCCCTGTATCGTCAAACCGATCATGTCCTCCTCGGGCAAGGGCCAGTCGACCATACACGGTCCCGACGACGTCAAGGCGGCCTGGGACTATGCGAAGAGCGGCACACGCGTCGATCGCGGCCGGATCATCGTCGAACAGATGATTCAGTTCGATTACGAGATCACCCTGCTCACGGTGCGGGCCGTCGCCGACGGCGGCGAGGTGGGCACCTACTTCTGCGAGCCGATCGGCCACCGCCAGGAAAAGGGCGACTACGTGGAGAGCTGGCAGCCCCAGCCCATGAGTCCCACGGCCCTGCAGCGCTCGCAGGAGATCGCCGCGGCCGTCACCGCCAACCTCGGCGGACGCGGTATCTTCGGCGTTGAGTTGTTCGTCAAGGGCGACGAGGTCTGGTTCAGCGAGGTCAGCCCCCGCCCGCACGACACGGGCATGGTCACCATGGCCTCACAGTGGCAGAACGAGTTCGAGCTGCACGCGCGAGCCATTCTGGGGTTGCCCGTGTCGACCGAACTGCGCAATGCCGGAGCCAGCTCCGTGATCTACGGCGGGGTCGATGCCGAAGGCATCGTCTTCGACGCCGTGGACATCGCCCTGCGGGTGCCGCGCACCGACCTGCGCCTGTTCGGCAAGCCCGAGTCCTTCACCCGCCGGCGCATGGGTGTGGCCCTGGCCTACGGCGAAGACGTCGGGGACTGCCGTGAGCGCGCCCGACAGAGCGCGGCGGCTGTCACGCCCGGTTCGGATCGCTGACGCCGCCGCCCCTGCATCCGGCATCTACAGTCGGGTACTGATTCCAACGGCCAGGGCGCCATCGGCGGTGAGCTGCACGCCGTTGACGTGCTCGTAGATGGGAATCTGCACGAAGCCATAGATCTGGGTTGTTCGGGTCAAGGCATACGCCAGACCCGGACTCAGAGAAACCAGCGTCTTTCCACTGTCCTGCGGCTCGGCCGCCGCGCCGCTATCGCGTCCCTTGACCTGCGTATTCAACTGCAGGACAGCTCCCAACTTTCGCCCCAGATCATAGCGCAGCCCCAGATCGAACGAGAGACGGTAGCCGGGCTTGAAGTCATCGCGCTCGGCGAGCGGCAGCTGATACAGCCCCTGCAGGAACCAGCTCGACAAGTCCGCAAGCCGGTCGCGGTGGTAATACGCACCAATGGCCAGATCGGTAGTGCCGGTCCCCGGCTGCAGCGTGCGCTCGGCCAGCTCGCCGTCCGCATTGGTTACATGGTAGCGGCCCGTCGGCAGCTTGAGCCCGAACTGCACGCCGGCGGTACCGTTACCCTCGACGCCTCGTTGGTATCGCCCCAATACTCGAACGTCGCCGAGCTCGGTGAAGTCCCAGGTCTCGGAAACGGCGGTACCCGACTCATGGTGAATATGTTCATGATGTCGATCGACTACGGGCACTGACACGTTCAGACCCCAGTCCTGCGATATCGTATAGTCGAAGGTGGCAAGCCAGTTGCGGTTGACCGTGCGAACCTCGTCGTGGTCGCGTGCGACCTCGCCGACGCCGAGGTCGGTGGTGCCCGAACGCGGCTGGTCCTGGTCGATGTATTCGGCGCGCAGATCGAGGCGCAGACCAGGCTCGGTCCACACGCCCTGAGTGCCCCAGTTGGTATTGACCGAACAGAACGTCGAGCCGCAACTGGCCTGTACCTGCGCGGCCCAGGCGGCCGACGCGAAGGCGGCTATAATCAGTGAACGTACTTTCACGGTGCGGAAACTCCTTCAACGCACGAGCCGGTCGGACGCTCTCACGAGAGCGCTGACGGGATCGTGTTCGACTGAATGGCTGCGACCGGCGCGCATGCGAATGCGGCAGGCCACAATGGAGGGAGGGGGCGCGCGTCCTCCGGACGCCGCCCCCGGGTTTGCGTTCAGCGCACGAGGATCTGGTCGCCGTGGCCCATCTTCGGATCGGCGTCCTTGCTGAACATGATCACCGCGATGGCACCGGTCAGGGCCTGCTTCAGAGAATGGCTGACGATGGCGTTCGCGCCTTCCTTCGGCGAGATCAGATCGAAGATCGCCGCATCGCCCGGACCGACGACATAGCTCTGCATGCCGCGGAAGACGTTGTGCGGATTGCCGCTCGGATAGACCCGGTCCCAGATGCCGGCGATCGGATGGAAGGACGAGAACTCGTTCGGACCCGCATTGACGAAATAGATGCGTACGCGCTCACCCGGCTTGGCCTGCAGCCAGGTCTTGGCATTCGGATCGTGAACCGGGTCGTAGCGGAACAGTCGGCCATTGAACACGACGTATTTCCACTTGTTGGCCATCATCTCATTCTTGTCGTCGGGATGCGGGTAGATCTCCGATTGGATAAGCACGTACTCGCGATCGGCCTTGGGCATGGCCTTGGGATCCTTCGGGTCAACGATGATGACGCCGAACATACCGCGGGCGATGTGCTGGATCATCGGGTCGGCCCCGCAGTGGTAATAGAACACGCCCGGCTTCGTCGCCACGAAATCGAAGGTTTTCTGATGCCCCGGCTTGATAGGACTGAACTCATCCACGACGCTCACGCGTGCGGCATGGAAATCGATGGAGTGCGAGTTCTTGTTGTGCTTATCGTTGATCAGGGTAAAGTGAACGGTATCGCCCTGTGTGACACGCACCACCGGTCCGGGCACCTCGCCGTCGAAGGTCCAGGTGGCGTACATGGTGCCCTTGTTGTCGATCGGCTGGTCCGTTTCCTTGGCGTGCAGCGTCACGTTGACAGTCTTGGCCGCGGCGGCCCCGCTCGCGACCAGTGCCGCCGCGAGTACGGCGGCCGTTCCCCAAAACAGCTTTCTTGTATTCATGCGTTGTTTCTCCTGGTGTTTACTTGGAATATCCGGGCCCGCACTTGCACACAACGCGCAGGTAGCTGACCAGTTCGTGAATCTGCTTGTCGCTCAGCACCCCCTTCCAGCTCGGCATCAAAACCGATTTATCTACGGCCAGGCCGCCCTCGCGGATGGCCGTATACAGCTCCTTGTTCGGGATATCCGTCATCCCCTTTGCGTCCGAATGGTCGCGCGGCTGAACGGACATATGAGCGGCGTTGATGCCCTTGCCGTTTCGTTTGACCCCGTGACACTGAACGCAATAGGTGTCGTAGAGACGCTTGGCCTCTGCTTGATCGCCGGCCGCGTGCGCGTCAGTGGCGGATACGGTGCAGGCCAGTAACAGCGCAGTCGCCCCGAGGGCGTGGCGTAGTTGTCGATACATCGTCTATTCCTCCTTGCCGTCGAGTGACATCAGGTAACCGGTTAATCGACCGAGATCTCGCGACGAGAGCTCGAGCCGCGGCATCCAGACGTGCGGGTCGAACGCCTGTGGGTTCTTGGTGTAGCTGTAGATGTAATCCGGCTGGAGCCGCGCACCCGCGTCGTAGAGTTCCGGCCCGGACACGCCCCCTTCCCCGCGCGCACTCTGGTGGCAGGCCGCGCAACCACGCAGCTTGACAAAGAACAGCTTGCCGATGCGCCCGCCGGACGCCGATTTGGGTGCCGCGCCTGTCTCGATGTGGTCCTTCGCACCATGCAGCGTCATCAGGGTGTCGGCGACGGCCCTGGCCTGGGCCCCCGACAGAGGCATGTGCCGGGCCGGCTTCTTGGCGATAGTGTCGTCCTTAACGCCGGCGGCAACGGCCTTGCGGTAGAACACGCCTGCCGGTCGAATGACCGTCGGGTGCTGCAGCCAGCGCACCAGCCATTCGCGGCGAAACTTGTCACCGGCGTAGTAAAGGTCGGGTCCCTTTCGCTGCCAGATGTGGTCCAGTCCCTGCGCGGACGGCTTCTTGACGGCGTGACACGCAATACACTGTGCATTGATGGTCTTCCAACCGTCCGCCGCGGATGCAGCCCCACTCGCCGCCAGCATGAGGGCGAGCCCGAGCAGTGATAGTCTTGTCTTCATGTTCGCTCTCTCCTGTCTTGGCTATTTGATGGGGACGCCCTTGAACAGCTTGTTGTCGAAGATGCCGTAACCCTTTTTCAGGGATTCTTCATAGAAGAAGTTCGGCTCGTATTTTTTGTCTTTCCAGACATACCACTTGTCATTGCGGGGTACGCCCTCGTATTCGACGATGGTGATCATGCCGCCCATGGATTTGTCTCCGTTCATCGTGTGCGAGTCGACATGGTCATGAATGATCCACCGGCCGGGGTTGTTCGCTTCGAACAGGATGTCGTATCGCTCACCCGGACCGAGCAGGATCGTGTCGGCCTTGTAGGGATTGGGCAGGGGATGACCGTCCTTGAAGGCGACAGTGAACACGTGCCCGTGGAGGTGAATGGAATGCACCAGATCGCCGGCACCGATGAGGCGCAGACGGACGAAATCGCCCTTCTTGACCCGAATGGGCTGGTCCTCGGGAAACGCCTTGCCGTTGATGGTGAAGTAGTCGTAGACGTCTCCCGGCACGCCGCCGTAGCCGGGCTTCTGGGCCCACTTCGAGTCCCAGTCGTTGAACATGAGCACGAAGTCCTTGGTGACCTTCTTCTCCAGGGCCGTCGGTTCCTTGGGGTCGATGATCAGCGGACCCCACATGCCGCGCAGCACCACATGCTCGTTGACGTTGACGTGGCAGTGGTACCACATGGTGCCGGCCGGTGCGGCCACGAACTTATACGTGTAGGTGTCACCGGGCTCGATCGCCGCCTGGGTGACCTTGGGCACACCGTCGTTCTTCCAGGTATTCGTCTGGAACAGGCCGTGCCAATGAATGGTGTGGGTCAGGGTGGTCAGGTTCGTCACGTGCACGGTGACTTTATCGCCCTCCTTGACATGGATGAGCGGCCCCGGGACCTGCCCGTTATAGGCGAAGGTGTGAAACTTGATGTTCCCGACCAGCGTGGCGTTGGTGTCTTCGATGGTCATGTCGAACTCGCGGTCCTGGGCACGTGCGCCCAACGAGTACGCAGACGCCCCCAAGCCGAGCAGCAGTAGCAGTGCCGTTGCATTTATCTTCTTCATCTCGGGCTCCCGTCTGTTAAGGATGTGTAAACATGTATCTGGTGTACATCTTATAGACCGGCGGAAGGCCTTGCGCAACCATTTGTTTTTGATGGATATTTGCCCTTGCTAATATTAGGGTCTTCTAACCCATGTTATTTCAGGAAAAGCGGGACCAATTTGAATGCGCCAGGCGGGAGTGCGGGAAGATCTAAACAGCGACAGCGAAAGGAAGGGGGCGGATAAACAGAACGCCCCACCTGTGAAGGTGGGGCGTTTTTTTTGTCGTACGATTCGGACTACATGCCGGCGGACTTCGGCGGTGCCGGATGGATATAGGCCCAGCCCTGCGACTCGCGCAGGGTAATCTCGCCCACACCGGACGGCACCATGGTGATGAACGAATAGAGATGCTTGCGATCGATATGCTTCTCACGCAGCGTGTTGGAGCATTGCGCCAGGATCACACCCTCCTTTTTCAGGTGCTCGAGCTTCTTCTTGAAACCGTTGTTCTTGACGTAGACGTCGAAACCGTTGCTGTTGGCCAACAGCTCGACCTGGATATGTCCCTTGACGCGAGGGTCGTTGAGCAGGTTTTCGATGTTGTTCAGCGTCTTCTTGATCGCATGATCGCCGCCGCTGTCGAGATGGAAGATGGCCCCATACTCGTGGTGCGGGTTGGCCGGCGCGGGCGTCGAAGTGGCGGCCAGGGCCGGACCGGCGGAAAACGCCAGTGCGGCGCCGACGATGCCCGCCAGGGTCGACAGCTTGGTACGCGGTAAAATACGTTTCATGGAATATCTCCTTTGATGGTTATTGTTAGTTTTTCGTTATTGTTTAGACGATCGATCACCCGCGTCAATTCGAGCGCAGGCAATCTAAAATCTTTAGACCCGCCAAGTTGCCGTTTGGTTCGTACGGTAGCGGCACCAAATCGTCAGCGGTTCCGCTTGAGTCGATTCTCGGGAAAGCGGCCGAGGCCGCTGATTGGGTGGGGAAGTTCCGTGCAGGAGCCCGCGTTCGAAGCACAACGGCCGCGAAGCCGCACCGAGCCTGATGTAGCTTGACAATTCCTCACGGAGGCCTAGTATGAATTCCTAACATATCTTTTATATACCGCTTTAAGAAGCTCCGGCCCAAGCCTGCCATGGGATAGACCCAGTATCCGTCGCCCATGCCCCGCCCGGAATCCACGTCAACCGGATGGGTCATGCGTATGTCGAAACTGGTCTACAACGACGTCTCGTATGAACGGGGCAAACACGAGTCTGTTCTGGACGCGCTACTGCGCCAAGGCGTCAACGTCCCCTTTTCCTGCCGCCGCGGCAGCTGCCAGGTCTGTCTGATGCGCGCGACGGCGGGCGACGTGCCCGAGGACGCGCAGCGCGGACTGCGCCCGGAGTTGCGTGCGTTGGGCTATTTCCTGCCCTGCCAGTGCGTGCCGGCCGGCGATTTCGACGCGGCGCCGCCGCGGGACGCGGACCTGTACGTCAAGGCCCTGGTCCACGACAAGGAGCGGGTCGCCCCCGACGTTGTCCGGCTGCTGCTCGAGGTCGGCTTCGGCTTTCATTATCGTGCCGGCCAGTTCGTCAACCTGCGCCCACCCGGCGGTCCGCCTCGCAGTTATTCATTGGCCAGCCTCCCCGAGGACTACTTCCTCGAGCTGCACGTCAAACGGATGGAAAACGGCCTGGTCAGCGGTTGGATCCACGATTCCGTGCAGATCGGCGAGGCGGTGGACATTCAGGGGCCGCAGGGCGCCAACTACTACCTCAGCGGCGACCCGACGCAGCCCCTGCTGCTGGTGGCCTCGGGTACGGGTCTGGCGCCCCTCATAGGTATCGCGCGCGACGCGCTGCGCGCCGGCCACACCGGGCCGATGCACCTCTACCACGGCGCCCACGAGGAACAGGGACTGTACCGCCATGACGAGCTCAAGGCACTGGCCCGCAAGTATCCTCAGGTCCAGTACATCCCATGCGTGTCCGGACCCGGCGGCGCCCCGCCGGAAGCCGCGGCCGGCCGGGCCGAGGACGTGGCATTCGAGCGCCAACCGGACCTGAGCGGCTGGCGTGTCTACCTGGCCGGTCCGCCGGAGATGGTCGAGAGCGGGTGCGGGCGTGCCGCGCGCGCCGGAGCGCACCCCTCGCAGATACATGCCGACCCGTTCGAGTACCGTGACCTGCGCCAAGGTGGCGTGTCGAAAGTCAGCCTGGAGGACGAACGCCGCCGCGACCCGCCACCCGACCCCGAGCTGTGGGCCGCGCTCGATGACGGCCGCCTGCTATTGGAGATACTGCGGGACTTCTATTCGCGGGTTTATGCCGACCCGCGTCTGTCTCCCTTCTTTCATGGCGTTACCATGCAGCGTCCGATCGAAAAACAATATCTGTTCCTCAAGCAGGTGTTTTCGGGCGAGCCGGTCTATTTCGGCGACCGCCCGCGCAATGCGCACCACTGGATGGTGATTTCCGACGATCTCTTCGACTACCGCGAGGAGCTCATGATGACGTGCGTGCGCGAGCACGGCCTGCCCGAGAATCTCGTGCGTCGATGGCGCGCCATCGAGGAGATCTACCGCCCGGATATCGTGAAATCCGCCCCCTGGACCCGACGCATCGGCGACATCGAACTGCCGGTAGAGGGCTTCGGCGAGGAATGCCTGAGCGCGGCGACGATTTGCGACGGCTGCCAGGCCGAAATCGACGCCGGCGAGACCGTGCGCTACCACCTGCGCCTGGGAACGACCTACTGCCGTGCATGCTCGGGCGACAAACCCTTGGCCGAACGGCGCTGAAGACCGACTCAGCCGGGCAGGCGTTCCGGGTCGAGCGCACCGGACGGCTGCTCGGCTCCGGTCACGGCCGGCCGATGCACCATGGACACGAGGATAAAGCTGATGAGCATCAGCAGATACCAGGCGACGATCTTTTGCGGCGAAACCGGTGTCCACAAACCTTCCTGCGAGGGATAGACCCACACCCGCGCGAAGGTGCCGATGTTCTCGGCAAACCAGATGAACAGGGCCACCAACAGCCAGCCCACGACCAGAGGCATGCGCCGCGGCACGGACCCGGGGGTATACCAGATCCAGGAGCGCCCGAACATCAGGACGCTGGCCGCCACCAGCCACCAGCGGATGTCATAGGTGAAGTGATGGCTGAAGAAATTGAGGTAGATGAGCGCGGCCAGGGCCCAGGTCAGCTTCACCGGCGGATAGGCCGAAAACCGGAAATCGAAGATACGCCAGATACGCGCGATATAGCTGCCCACGGCGCTGTACATGAAGCCCGCGAACAGCGGTACGTTGCCGATCTTGAGCACCGCCTCGCCGGGGTAATGCCAGGCGCCAATGGCGTTCGAGGTCTTGAACACCTCCATGACCATGGCCACCAGGTGGAAGACCAGAATGATCCGCGCCTCCTCCAGACTCTCCAGGCGAAAGGCGAGCAGCAGCAACTGAATAGCGACGGCCGCCAGGAAGAGAAAATCGTAGCGGTGCAGGCCCTGAAAGGGGTACCAGTAACCGGTCAGGAGGATCAGCGCAAGCAGGGTCCCGCCGAACAGGCATGCCCACGCCTGCTTCAGGCCGAACTGCCACAGCTCGATCGTAAAACCGCGCAGTGCCGCGTAGGCTGACTGTCTTGTCATCTGTCGGATCGTAAAAGAAAAAACCGAGGCCGCATCTGGATGCGAACCGGTCCGGTTGGCTCATCGTTATGTTTGGTATCTTGCGTCAAACGGCGACGCATGTACAGCAAGACGGACGCCGCTCATTTCTCCCGCGGCCCGACACTGCGGCGCACGGCCGCCACGACCTCGTCCACCCCGGGAATCGAGGCGGCCTCCAGCGCGGCATTGTAGGGCGTAGGGACGTCGGGCGCGGCTACACGCAGCACCGGACCGTCGAGGTCGAAAAATCCGGCCTCGGTCAGCGCGGCAGCAATCTCCGCGCCGACCCCGCCGAAGCGGCAGTCCTCCTCGACGATGATGGCGCGATGCGTGCGTGAAAGCGACTCGAGCAGCAGAGGCAGATCGATCGGACGCAGGCTGCGCAGATCGATAACCTCGGCCTCGACGCCCTCGCCCGCCAGGGTCTCGGCCGCCTGCAGGGCGACATCGACCATCCGATGCCAGGCGACAAGCGTGGCGTCGCTGCCGCGCCGGCGTATGGCCGCGGAGTGCATGGGGGGCGCCGGCGCGTCGACGTCGAACGGCCCCTTGGCAAAATACAACAGCTCGTGCTCGAGCATGATGACGGGATCGTCGTCGCGCACGGCCTGCGTAAACTGCCAGTAGGCATCCTGGGCGGTGGCAGGCGCCACGATGCGCAGTCCCGGCACGTTGAGCAGGGTGTGCTCCAGGCGCTGTGAATGCTGCGCGCCGAGCTGGTGGGCCACGCCGCCCGGCATGCGCACGACCATCGGCACGGCCATGCGCCCGCCCGACATGTACCGCAGCTTGGCGGCCATGTTCACGATGGCATCGAGCGCGAGCAGCGCGAAATTCGCCGTCATGATCTCCACGACGGGCCGCCCGCCGACCAGCGCGGCGCCCACGCCCAGCCCCGTGAAGCTGTTCTCCGAAATGGGCACGTCGCGCACACGCCACTCCCCGTACTTGGCGTACAGCCCCTGAGTCACGCGATAGCTGCCGCCGAACAGACCGACGTCCTCGCCGAGGACGAATACGGCGTCGTCGGCGGCCAGGGCGCGATCGTGCGCGACGTTCAGCGCCTCCCAGAACGTCAGCTCCGCCGCGGGCACGGCCGGGGCCACCGAACCGTACGACTTGGTGTGGTGATCGCTCACGGCTGGCCCCCATACAGATCGATGGGCACGCGATAGACGCCGTGGGCGAGGTCTTCGGGCTCCGCGCTTTGCGCCGCAAAGTTCACGGCGTCGTCCACCGCCTTGTGCACTTCGCTCTCAAGGGCCTTTAACTCATCCTGACTAACCCAATCTTCGGCCAGTGCGCGGCTGCGGAAGGACTCGACCGGATCGCGCGTGTGCAGCTCCTCCACTTCCAGGGCCGAGCGGTACGAGCCGGGGTCGGCCATGGAATGGCCGCGGTAGCGGTAGGTCTCGCATTCGAGCAGATAAGGGCCGTTGCCGGCGCGCACGTGGCGCAGCGCATCGTGCGTGGCCTCGTGCACCGCAAGCACGTCCATCCCGTCCACGCGCCGCCCGTCCATGCCGTAGGCGCAGGCGCGGCGGTGGATCTCCGGGACGGCGGAGTGACGATGGATCTCCGTGCCGATCTGGTAGTGATTGTTCTCGCAGATGAACAACACGGGCAGCTGCCAGAGAGCGGCCATATTGAGGCACTCGTGGAATGTGCCCTGGTTCGCCGCGCCGTCGCCGAAGAAGCACAATACGGCATCGGGTGCGTTGTTCATCTTCAGCCAGTAGGCCGCACCGGTGGCGACAGGGAAAGTCTCGCCGACAATGGCATAGCCGCCGAGAAAACGCCGGGCGTGATCGAACAAGTGCATGGAACCGCCGTAGCCGCCCGAACATCCGGTCGCCTTGCCGAACAGCTCCGCCATCACTTCGCGCGCCGGTACTCCGCGCACCAGCGCGTGCACATGCTCGCGATACGTGCTGACGACGTAGTCGCCGAGATCGGCGGCGTGCAGACTGCCCACGGCAACGGCCTCCTCGCCGGGATACAAATGCAAGAAGCCGCCGATATTCCCTTGCGCATATTCATCGGCCGCGGCCTGCTCGAATTGGCGGGCCAGCATCATATCGTAGAGAAACTTGCGGGCGAGTTCGCGGTTCACTGCGCGGCTCCTGTGCGCTCAAACCTGAAAGACACGGTTAGTATCGATCCTTTCGACCAGGGGGTCAAAACCGAACGCCGGCCGCGGTGAACGGCTCATCCTGCGTAACTATTTCTTGACGTACGCGCGCAGCAAATACGACGCCGGGTGAAACGGATCGGTGCGTACTCAGGCGCCGTCCGGAGCGGCTTCGGCGACAGTCGCCTCGCCGTTGGCGCGGGTGGGAGACGCGCCGGCAGGCGCCGGGTCCATCGGCGCGACGCCCATGCCCCGTTCATAGCCGAGCGCCAGCTCGGCAAGCCGGGCGAACACACGCCGGTGCAGCGACGTCAGGGCCTCGGACAATGCCCGGCCGTATTCCGTCACACTGGCCGGCTCGTTGGGATGCAGCGCCGGCAGTTGCTCGTGCAGCTGCGCGAACACGGTGGTCTCTCCGCCGGCGTGCGAGAATGGATAGTTGATCTTCGCCAAGTCCGTCTTGATGCGCTCCAGGTGTTCGGCAAGGCCGCTCGTATCGAGGTCGGCGCCCGGACCATCGCTGTTGGGCGAAGCGTTCAGCCCGCGATTGAGCGTATGGTAGCTCTCGCCGAGCGCAGCCAACTGAGTCTGAACGGCCAACAGGCGTTCGACCTCCCGGGCGATCTCGGAGTGCTCTCCGCCCTCCTGTATGAGGCCGCCCAATGCGATGGCCAGGCGCTCGGCCAATACGGCTTCGTGACGGCTCAACGCGGCATCCAGATCGAGTCGCTGCGCTTCGAGCTCGGACGCCGGCACACGGTCGGCGATGGGTTCCTCCAGTGAAAGGGCTGCCCCCTCAAAGCTCTGTTCACCGGCGGGGACGCTGGGCTGTTCCGCCGGATGGCGGTAGCGGTTCACGCACCGCGCGATCTCCGGCATGTTCTCGCCGAGCCGGGCGACAAGGGCGTTGAGGCGCTCGCGCCGCGCCTCGGGGGAGAGCGCCTGGTAGTCGCGCCAGTCCTGCGGCGCGACGAAGCGGTCGGCTACGAACAACTCGCGGCAATAGTCGGACAGCACCTCGGCCTGAGTCGGCGCCTTTACCGGCGTCGCGCCGCTCGACGGCGTCGATGAGGCCTGCGCCTCTTGCGCGGGCGCGATGCCGAGCACGCCGCGGTAGAACCCCTCGGTGATTCTGGCCGCCAGCCGATCGTATTTCTTGACTAGAGCCCGCGCCGGGATATCGAGCGTAAACGAGGCGGGCGCGTTCAACGCCTCGGCCTTTGCGATGCGCTCGGCATCCGGCGGATCGGGCGAGAACGGATTCGCCTCTGCCGCATCGTCCTCGTCCTCTTGCGATCGAATCGTCGAGCCCGCCAGCGAGGCCAGCTCGTCCGCCCGGCGCACCATCGCTTCGGCCAGATCCTCGGGAAGCCGTCCAGGCGGACGGTCGCCGCTCATCTCGTGACGAATATCGTCGAACGCCTGCCGGAGCAAGAGCGTGCGCTCGGCCGTGGCCCGGAACTGAGCGCTGCCGGCGAGCTGGGCCTGATAGTAGTCCGCGTCGAGCGCCATTCGGCGCCGCATGCTCTGGCTCAACGGGCGACTCAGCCGGGCCAGGCCGTCCAGGGCACGACGCTGAGCTTCGAATGTCCATTCGACCGCCCGGGACAGGCTGGCAATCCAACTCACGGGATGCTCCTGCCAGGCGGCGATCGCGACATCCCAGGCGTCGCGCTCATGGACCGCACGGTAGAGCCAGCGATGCGCCCGGCGCACGAGATGGGCGGCGCGCGCGTCCGGGCCCGGGGCAAAATTGCCGAACTCGTGCCCCAGCACCCCCACCAATTGACGGGTCGACAGCCCGGCGAGCAGCGGCATCCCGATGGTCAGCTCCAAGCCACCGCGCGAGACCTCCAGCGAGGCAGTGGGCTCGATATCCACCCAGGTACGCTCGGGGCGCGGTGCCCCGAGGGTTTCGGCAACCTGCTGCGCGAGGGCGAACAGTACGGGCTCGCGCAGCGGCTCGAGCTCGACCCGCTCGGGCGGGAGCGGCAACTTGGCCAGCACGGGTTTGAGCAGGTAGATGAACGCGACGGCGCCCAGCGCGATCGGCAGCAGATACAGGAACCACGCGCCTATGAGCGAGCGCTGCTCCAGGTACAGCAAACCGTGGAATGCATGCCAGATCGTCGCGAAGCCGACGGCGATCACCAATAAGGCGTAAAGCGCCGGAACGACCAGGGCCCCGGACGCGGCGCCAATGAGCCCGGTGCGCCCGGCCGCACTCGGGGGCGAAGACGGCAGACGGGTGGAAAACAGGCCCGGCATATCGCCGGGGCCGAGGCGTATTCCGCCCGGGCCTCTCGACGCCTCGGCTCCGGCAGGCCGGGCATCGGGATTTGCGCTTGGGTTCGACGTCGGGCCGCCCGGCGTGGGCGAGGGGTGCGCCGGCGGCTCGGCGATGACCTCGCACACGGCGCCCGCTTCGTTGAAAATGGCTTGCAGGCGCAGGGCCTGCGCGTGGAGCAGGCCGCGTTTGACGACCACCCGCGCACCGGAGAAAAGCTTTTCGACATGATCCGATCGCAATTTCAGCGCAGCGGTTAACTGCGCCTTGACCTGATCGGGGTCGCAGTCGGACCGTACGGTACCGTCAAACGCTACCGCGTAGCGTGGCTCGGCCATCGCATCCTCCGCCCGACATGGGTCTGTGCCCCCCCTTCGCGGTCCGACGTGCGCGGCACTGCCCCCAGAAAACGCCGACACGCCCTTCGCTAAATTGAACGGGATCACGGCGCGGCCGGTCAAGCGAACCGATCCCGCAGAGCACACCGTTCGTCGGCTCGCAGAGGCCGTCCATCATCTGGTGTCGTCGACCCACCGCGAACCGGCATGTCCGGCGGTCTGAATCCGCACTCAGCGCCGGAAATACGTCATGGACGGCTTCGGCCGGCCCACAAAGCACGAATGGGTGAAGCCGTAATGGCGCAGAATGCGGTGCGCCTGGCGGGCCTCGGCCTCCTTGGCGCCGAAATCCAACAGCCAGTGCGAGCCGTCGACGATCTTCCAGTGGCCATTGACCCGGCTGACTTCAATGCGGCTGGGATTGAAGCTCACGCAGTCCTCGCCCCGCAGCGCGCCGCTGGGGCTGCGGCCCCGGGACAGGTAATACTCCATGGACGGGTGCGGGCGGCCGACGAAGCACTGCTTGTCCATCCGATAGTGGCGCAGGATGCGCAGCCCCTGGCGCGCCTCGGCCTCCTTTGCGCCGAAGTCCTTGAGCCATATCTTCCCGACCGTGATCTTCCAATGGCCGTCGATCCGCTGCATCCGCGCGCGTCGATAGTTGAAGGCGATGCAGTCCTCACCGGACAGTTGGGCGGCGGCGGTGCCGCCCGTGGCCGCACGACCCTGGCGAACGAAGCGTTCGGTGCGCGTATAGTTACTGCGCCCGCTGTTGTCCGTAAAGCGCGTATACAATTCGACGCGCAAGCGGTCTTTGCGCTGGGGATGGAGCACCAGGAGGGTTTCGGAAAAACCCGTCTTGAACACGGCGCTCACCGCCCGCGCATTGGCCGCCAGCGGCGAATTGACGGCCGGCGCATAGGCGTGCGCCCGGACCACGCCCCAGTCGCAGTCCTGCGGATGGCACTTGCCCCAGGCGCGGACAGTGACGTCGTTGCCGCGGACGTTCACTTGCAGGCGCGTGAGGGCCGGACTCCCGGCATTGGCGTTACTCCAGTTGCCGGCGAAATCCGACAGCGCGGCATAGACGCCGGCAGAGTACAGCGTGGACATTAGGGCGGTGACAACGAGAATGCTGCGCATTCGCATACGGACTCCTTCCTGTAACGAATCTTGGCGTTGTTATTTTCCGGCAGCCCGCCGCGCTTCCTCTGGCACGCCATCCGGTCCGATCTATTTATAGTTGCTGGCGCCCATGATGCCAAGCGGAAATCGATGTGTCGAAATGCGGGCTCAGGCCGCGTTTCGCGCTTCGCGGCTCGAGCGCCGGCGCAACCGGTCGCTGAGGTGCTCCATCGCGACATAAAAGGCCGGTGTCACGAAAAGAGTCAGCGTCTGGGAGAACAGCAGCCCGCCCACCGTCGCGATACCCAGCGCCTGGCGCGAATGCGCCCCGGCGCCGATGCCCAGCGCGATCGGCAGCGTGCCGAGAATGGCGGCGAAGGTGGTCATCATGATCGGACGATAACGCACGCGGCAGGCCTCGATGATCGCCTCGGCTGCCGTGGCATCGTGGCTGCGCCGGTACTGCAGCGCAAAGTCGACCATGATGATGCCGTTCTTCTTGACCAGACCGACCAGGAGTATCAGGCCCGCGAAGCTGAAGATGTTCAGCTCCTGACCGAACAGCAGCAGCGCCACGATCGCCCCGAATCCGGCGAGCGGCAGGGCGGTGAGGATGGTCAGCGGGTGGACGAAGTGCTCGTATAGGACGCCGAGCACCATATAGATCACGAGGATGGTGAAGGCCAGCAGCAACGGTAGGTCGTGCATGGAGGACTGGAAGGTCCGTGCCGTGCCGGCGAACGTGCCAGTGACGTCCGCCGGCAGGACCGAGGCGGCCACCTCCTCGATCTTCGCAGTCACCTCACCCAGCGATGCCCCGGGGGGCAGGTTGAACGAGAGCGTGACCGACGGCAGCTGCGCATAGTGGTTGATGGACAACGGTCCGACGCTCTGGCCGATTCGTGCCACGGCTGACAGCGGCACGAGACGCCCGTTGCTGCCGGGCACGTACAGTGCGTTGAGCGCGTTGACGTCCTGCTGGTAACGCGGGGCGAGCTGCAGAATCACCGGGTAACTGTCGGTCGCACCGTAAATGGTACTGACCTGGCGCCCGCCGTAGGCGTCGTACAGCGCCTGCTCGATAGCGTTGGCCGACACGCCCAGCGCCGCCGCTCGTTCGCGGCGAATGCGTACGTTGACCTGCGGGTTGCTCAGCTCGGCATCGAGGCTGACGTCCTGGATGTCCGACACGTTGCGCAGGCGCGCGAGCATCTCGTTGCCCGTCGCGAACAGTCGGTCGACATCAGAGCTTTGCAGCACGTACTGATACGAGCTCGTGCTCGCATGTCCGCCGATGCGTATCGCCGGCGGGTTGCGAAAGAATACCCGCATGCCATAGATCGGCCGCACTGCCTGGCGCAGCTGCTGGATGACCTCTTCGGCGCTGTCGCTGCGCTCACTGGCGGGTTTGAGATGGATGATCAGACGGCCGATGTTGCTGCCGCGCGTGCCGCCAAATCCCTGCCCCGCGCTCGACATAACGCCTGCCACGTTGGGATTGTCGCGCACGATTTTTGCCGCCTGCGCCTGCAGATCGCGCAGCTCGGCAAACGTGATCCCTTCCGGCGCGCGCGTGTTGCCAATAATCAGGCCCGTGTCCTCGTTGGGAATGAAGCCCTTGGGCACCACGAAAAACAACCACACGCTCAAAGCGAACAGGCCCGCGGCCACCCACAACGTGGTGCGAAAGTGGGTCACGCTCCAGCGCAGTCCGGCGGTGTACCACGCCAGACTGCGCGAGAAGGCATGCTCGAACCAGTCGTAGAGCCGGCCGTGGTGCGGCGTGGTACCGAGGTAGCGGCTGGCGAGCATGGGAGTCAGCGTCAGCGAGACGACCGCCGAAAGCAGCACCGCTATGCCGAGGACGGCGGCGAACTCGGCGAACAGGCGGCCGATGATGCCGCCCATGAACAGAATCGGAATGAATACCGCAACCAGCGAAAGCGTCATCGACACGACGGTAAAGCCGATCTCGCGGGTGCCGAGCAGCGCGGCCTTCATGCGATCGTATCCCTTCTCCAAATATCGCACGATGTTCTCCTGGACCACGATTGCATCGTCGACGACGAAGCCCACCGACAGCGTCAAGGCCATCAATGACAGCGTGTCCAGGCTGTAGCCCAGGAGGTACATCACCGCCATGGTGCCGATGAGGGCTGTGGGCAGGGACAGGGCGCTGATTGCCGTGGCGCGCAGGTTGCGCAGGAACATCAGTATCACGCCCACCACCAGCACCATCGCCAACAGCAGGGTGAAGGTCACGTCGTTGATGCTTTCGTGGATGAACTCGGCGCGGTTGTGAATGATATTGATGCGGGCATCGCCCGGCAGCTGGGCCTCGATCTGGGGCAGCAGCGCCTTGACGCGGCGCACGACCTCGACCGTATTGGCCCCGGCCTGGCGCTTGACCGCGAGGATGATCGCCGGGCGTCCGTTAAAGGTCGTGAGCTGCTTTTCGTTTTCGACCGAATCCTCGGCCCGGCCGATATCGCTAAGACGCACCGGCGCACCGTTGGCATAGGCCACGACCAGCCGGTTGTACTGCCTGGCGCTGTCGAGCTGCCCGTCGGCCGCCACGGTGTAGGAGCGCGTGCTGCCGTCGAGCGTACCGGCCGGGGTATTGGAGTTGCCCTGCTGCACGGCATCGATGACCTGCGCAACCGACAGGTTGCGCGCCTGCAGCGCGTAGGGGTTGAGCCGAATGCGCACCGCGTATTTGTGCGAGCCGAAGACCAGAACCTGGGCCACGCCGGGCAGGGTCGATATGCGATCGGCCACCCGAGTCTCGGCATACTGGTCGAGCTTGGTCAGCGGCAGGGTCTTGGCGCTGAAGGCCATATAGATCACGGCCGAGTCCGCCGGATTGACCTTACGCAGCGTCGGCAGCGAGGTCATCTCCGGCGGCAAGCGGCGGCTGGCCTGCGAGATCGCCGACTGCACGTCCTGCGAGGCCGAGTCGATGTTGCGCGACAAATCGAACTGCAACGTGATGCGTGTCTGCCCCAGCGAGCTGGTGGACACCATCGAGTCGATACCGGCAATCGAGGAGAATTCGCGCTCCAGCGGCGTGGCCACGGAGCTGGCCATGGTGCGCGCGCTGGCCCCCGGCATCTCCGCGCTGACGACGATGGTGGGAAAATCGACCTGCGGCAGCTCGCTGATCGGCAGCTCGCGGTAGGCGACCAGACCGAACACCACCAGGGCCGCCATCAGGATGGTGGTCATGACCGGACGGTGGATGAACGGCGCGGCGACGTTCACGGCCGGGAGGCTCGATCGGTACCGTCCCGGTCGCGGCGGGCACCGGCGGGCGGGATCGGCTTGACCGCGCGCCCGTCACGCAGGTTGCGCGGAAGCTTGGCGACGATGGCCTCGCCCGGCTTGACGCCGGCGGCGATCACCGACCAGCCGTCGATCTGGCGCGCCACGCTGACCGGTGTGGCGTGCGCCCGCCCGTCGCGCACCACGTAGACGAGACCGCCCTGCTGCGCGGGTTGCACCGCACTGTCAGGCACCACCACGGCGTGGGGCTGCACGGCGAGCTCCATCTGCAGGTTGACGTACTGTCCGGGCCACAAAAAGCGGCTCTTGTTCGGAAACTGCGCCTTGAGCATGACCGTGCCGGTGAGCGGGTCGACGGTGTTGTCCACGAAGACCAACCGGCCGATCTCCCCGGCCGGATCGGCGGCGGGCGCCGGTGGGTTCGCCTTGGAAGCGTTTGCGGCGGAGGCCGGGATGACGATTCGTACGCTGCCCGCCGCCTGGTAACGGCGCAACTCACCGAGGCGCTCCTGGGAGATGCTGAAGCGCACGAGGATGGGGGCGATTTGATTGATGGTCACCAGCGGCGTCGAGCTGTTGGCCTCGACCAGGTTGCCGCCCTTGAAGGCGATGGCGCCGGTGCGCCCGGCAATGGGCGAGCGTATCTCGGTGTAGCGCAGCTGGATTTTGGCCTGCATCACGGCGGCTTCGTCGACCGCCACGGCGGCGGCCGCGACCTTGGCAGCGGCCCGCGCGTCTTCCAGGTCCTGCGGGGTAACGTAATTGCGCTTGGCCAGACGCTCGGTACGCCGGCGCTGCCAGCGCGCCTTCGCCAGCGTCGCCTGGTCCCGGGTCAGGGCCGCCTTGGCCTGAGCCAGCGCCGCCTCGAACGGGGCCGGATCGATCTGGAACAGCAGCTGACCCGCCTTGACCTCGTCGCCCTCGGCAAAGGCCACCTTGTTCAACACGCCGGTGATCTGGGGGCGCACCTGAACGATGTGCCGGGATTCGACCTGGCCAACCGCCTCGAGGCGAATGGGCACGGCCCGCTCGGCAACGTGCGTGATTTCGACACTGAGAGGCGAGCCGCCCGGCTTGCGGGCGTGGCCCGCCGGGACGCTGTCCGGCATACGGCCGAAAGCGAACCAGGCGCCGGCCAGTACGGCGCACAGCACAACGCCCAACAATAGACGTTTCATCATTCAGTAAGGCTCCGAACGGGCGAAGCGCCGGGAGTGGCCGCCCGCGCTGCGATCAGGCATGGTAGGCCGGCGGCGCAGAGGCTGGCAACCAATTGACTGTAACACTATGTAACGTGCGGACCGGCCCCAGGCGAGGCGCGGCAGTGCGGCGGGTCGCTAGATCAGCCGCTCCTGTTCCAGCTGACGCAGATAGCGGGAAAAGGGCATCTCGACCACCTCCCCGCGGGCGGCCCGCTCGAGCAGGCGGACGAAGACATGGGCCTCGTCCTCCGGGTCGTCCGGCACGAGCAGTATCTCGCCCGAGCGCAGCCGCAGGCGGATGCCGTTGACCAGGGCGTCGGTCTCGGCCTGCGAAACGATGTACAGCGGACATTCCTCGAACATTCCGATGTCCGCAATGTTCAGGAAGTACTCGCGGGCGCCGAGACCGTGCTCGGCACGACAGCGGGCGGGGTTGCCGCGGCCGAAATCCTCCTCGCCGGCAGGCTCGATCTCGGTCAGCGGATATATCTTGATGAATGGCATCGGTTCGGCGCTCCGCTCTCGGCGCAGTTGTACCGGCGCGGCCAGTCTAACACGGCGCCGGTGCTAGCAATGCGCCAACCCCATCCAGTACCGGTGAGGATAATCCCGCTCGGGATCCTCGACCGACAGTTTGCGAAAACCGCGCGCGGCAAAGAACCCTTCGGCCCCGCGCTGGGCCTTGACCAGAACTCCGTCCACCGCGCGTTCGCGGGCCGCCGCCTGCGCCGCGGCCAGCAGCTTCGTACCAATCCCCTGGTGATGTGCGGCCGGGTCGACGTAGATGCCATGGAGCAGCAAGCCGCTGCACCCGCCGGGCGTGTCTGCGGGATCGGCCGGCTCCCAGGCGGCCACGCCCAGGATGTCGCCAGCACCGCGCACGGCGGCCGCGACGTCCAAGTGCTCCAGATCCAAAGGCGTATAGCTGTAGGTGGATAGGGACAGCCGCTTGACGCGCTCGGGCAGATCCCAGCTCATGACGGCGCGCTCGATCACCGCGTTGACCGCCGGCAGGTCATCGGCCTCGACGAAACGCAGAGTGACGGTTTGGCTCATAGACGACAACGCACGGATGGACGACGTACACGCTGAACAGCGAACAGCGCCGAGGGATTCAAGGCGACGGGACCGATTTTGCCACGTCTTCAAGGTTTGGTATATCAGCCCCCCGTAAATGAATGAGGGCGCCGGCCCCTCCTCGGAGCCGGCGCCCGGTCACTGTAACGCTTTCAGCGCCGCAGGCGCGCCGGCGGCGTCTTCGGCTGAACCCCCAGGTTCGACGGCGCATTCGGGGTGGCACTGCAGTGCACGCTGAAGTTCACCTGCTTGGAGTTGATCTTGTTCGGCGACAACACGGTCAGGCGCGCCCAGCCGTTGGTCGTGGTCGAGTTGATAGTGATCTTCTCGTAGAAGGTCTTCGCACCTGCATGGGTAAAGATCAGAGTCTTCGACGGCGGCGTACCGGCACCGATATGCGGGATGCGGTATTTGACGCTCCCCGCACCGCTGGCGACGATGGAGCCGCTGATGGTGACGGTGGCGGGACACTTGCTGGTCTGCTGCGGCGGCGTGGCAAGTATGGATACATGCGTCACCTGGGTCGGCGCCTTCATCTGATTCGGACCCTTCGGACCGGGTGTCTGGCCCGGCATCAGGACGCCGCCGATCCCGCCAGCCGAGCCGCTCTTGCAGACGACCTTCAGAGTCGTATTGAACTTATCCGAACCGTAGGTGCCGCCGCTGTGGCCCGGCCGGCCGCACAGCGCCACGCCCGTGAGCGTCACGCTCCGGTTGATCGTGTGCTTGCTGGCGAGGATCTGCTGCTTGTTGGCGCCCTGGGACAGGCGGGTATTCATGTAACTGCGGCACATGGCCACAGGGTCGGCGTGCAGCTTGTTCGTGGGGACGTGCAGCACGACATCCTGATAGGGCAGGTCCTTGAGGCCACGGGTAGGAACACTGACGCGATAGTTGTCGCTGTACTCCAGAACCGTGCCGCCGACGTTCTCGCTGCCGAAGGCGACGAAGCCCTCCTTCAATCGGTTCGCCCCGTTGCACCCCGCCTTCATCTGCACGTGGTAGGGAACGCTCGAGGTGGTGGTCTTGGCGTACTGGCCGTTGATCGGTTGAACGTAGACCGTTCCATCATGAATATTGATGCCTGCCTTCCTGACATCGACGTAGTTGACCGGTCCCGCGGCAGCAACCCCGCTCATAATCAAAAGCCCCCCCGCAAGCCACCCCCGACAATAAAGGCTGTTCATAGCGCTCTCCCCGCACCGTAATCGTTATCGCCCACAATGGGCATAACCCTAAGTCGATTACCGCGGTGGGAAGGTTCAAGGGCGCAACCAACAAAGACACACCGACACGGGGCCGCAGGCGACTCCCGGGCCGGGCACTATGCCTGCGTGAGGACGTATTTGAGGATAGCCACGACCTGCTCGGGGCTCTGACAGACCGCCTGCGCGGCGCCGTCGACCTCCTTGAGGGCGTGTGTCAGCTCGGGATCGTGCAGCGTAATAATAGGAGTACCGATGGCCGCGGCGTAGCCGGCGTCGAAGGCGGCATTCCACTGGCGGTACTTGTCGCCGAAGCGCACCACGACGACATCGGCCTTTTCGAGCAGCGTTCGGGTGCGGATGGCGTTGATTTTGGCGCCCTTGTGGTCGCGCCAGAACGGGTCGTCCTCGGCCCCCAGGATATCGACGCCGACGTCGTCGCTGGCGCCGTGGTCGGTCACGGGCGCGACGAAGGATACGTTCAGGCCTTCGGCGCGTGCGCCCTCTTCAATGCGCTGGCGCCAATCGGTATGGATCTCTCCAGAGAGATAGACCAGCCAGGTCTCGTTTGCGTTTGTCATGGGGCCATTATCGCGCCCCCCGGACCCGCCTGTGAAGGACCCGCGCGGCGTCAGTCCGCGGCGCTCCGCCGCCAATCTGCGCGGCCCGCTCGGAGCGCCTGCCCAGCCCTGCCCTGCCCTGCCCTGCCCGACGGACGCGCCATATCCTTACTGATTGTTTTTATTGCATTAAATTAATTTTCTTCACATTTTCTTGACGCCTTCTCCGTTTCGGGGCTATTCTCTGTCCGTACGTTGTCTAGGACATCTATATTACCACTAGTCGGATGTCCACGATTGGGCCCCTGGAGGCGTGCTTCACCATGAACACAGTCAGTCAACTCGCTTTCGATCTCACCGAACAGGGCATCGTCCCCGACCTGGTCGTTCGCCGCGGTATCCGCCATCTGCTGAATCAGCGGCTGAGGGAAATCCACGCCGACGATACCGAGGCCGTCGCGGCCGACTTCAACGCGCTGGTCATGCGGATGGACAATTCGCCGATCGCGCTCGTACCGGAAAAGGCCAACGAGCAGCACTACGAGGTCCCCAGCGACTTCTTCCGACACACCCTCGGGCCGCACCTCAAGTACAGCTGCGGCTATTGGCCGCAGTCGGTCACAAGACTGGATGAGGCCGAGTCGGCCGCACTGGCCGAGACCTGCAGGCACGCCCAGCTGGTCGACGGCCAGCGGGTGCTGGAACTGGGCTGCGGCTGGGGATCGCTCAGTCTGTGGATGGCCGCGCAGTATCCCGCCAGCACCATCACCGCCGTCTCCAACTCACAGTCCCAACGGGCGTTTATCGAACGCCAGGCCCGTGAACGCGGCCTGACCAATCTGTCCGTCGTGACCTGCGACATGAACGACTTCCACGCGCAGGAGGCGCATTTCGATCGCGTGGTCTGCGTCGAGATGTTCGAGCACATGCGCAACTGGCGGGCGCTGTACGGGCGCATCGCCCGCTGGCTGAAACCGGGCGGTCGATTCTTCAAGCACATCTTCGTCCACCGCCACGCACCGTACCTGTTCGAAGACAACGGCCCGGGCGACTGGATGAGTCGGCATTTCTTCTCCGGCGGAATGATGCCCAGCGACGACCTCCCGTTGACCTTCCAGCACGATCTGCGATTTGTCAGGCGCTGGCGCTGGGACGGTACCCATTACGAAAAGACCGCCAACGCCTGGCTCCAGCGCATGGACGAGAGGCGCTATGAGCTGTGGCCCGTGGTCCAGAAGACCTATGGCGATGCCAATGCCGCGACCTGGTGGAACCGGTGGCGACTGTTCTTCATGGCCTGCGCCGAACTGTTCGGATACGACAAGGGGCAGCAGTGGTGGGTCGCCCACTATCTGTTCGAAAAACCCGCCGAAGGGGGCCGGGCGGTCGCGCCATGAAGACGACATTGATCAACTTCGCGCTGTTTCAGCTCGGCTGGTTCGGCTGCGTACTCACCGGGGCCGCGGGCGAGCCCTGGATTGGGGCACTGCTCGCCGTGGCCATCGTCGCCTGGCACCTGCGGTGGGCGCCGCGCCCGGCGCTCGAACTGAAGCTGATCGGTGTGGCGGTGGGCATCGGCGCCCTGTGGGACACCCTGCTCGTCTATCAAGGCTGGCTGGCGTATCCCTCCGGCATGCTGCTGCCGTTCACGGCGCCCTACTGGATCGTCATCATGTGGGCGCTGTTCGCGACGACGCTCAATGTGTCACTGCGCTGGCTGAAGGGCCGCGCCCTCTATGCGACCGTGTTCGGCGCCATTGGCGGGCCCCTCGCCTATTTCGCCGGCCAGCGACTGGGGGCGGTGGAGTTCCTCGACCCGCGCGCCGCCCTGCTCGCCCTGTTGATCGGCTGGGCCGTGTTCACGCCCCTGCTGATCGCCGTCTCGCAGCGCTATGACGGCTTTACCCCGGCGAGGTCAAGACCATGAGTATCGGTCTCTACCTGCAGGGCCTCGGCGTCATGGCCGGGCTCGCCGTCCTGACCTGGCTGCTGAGCGTGTTCAAACGCGATGTCAGCATCGTCGACAGCATCTGGTCGCTCATGATCCTGGCGGGCGGCGGCGTGTACCTGCTCGGGGCCCCCGCAATCGACGCCCGCACCACGGTGATCGTGGTCCTGCTGACCCTCTGGGCCCTTCGCCTGTCCGCCCATCTGACCTGGCGCAATTGGGGCGAGCCTGAGGACCGCCGTTACCGCGCCATCCGCACCAAGTATTCACCGCATTTCGCCGTGAAGAGCCTGGGCATCGTGTTCCTGCTTCAGGCCGCATTGGCGTGGATCATCTCCCTGCCCTTGTGGCCCGGCCTGTCGGCCGGCGCCGCGTGGCACCCGCTCGATTGGCTGGCCGTACTGCTCGTGTCCGCCGGCATCGCATTCGAGGCGCTCGCCGACTGGCAGTTGGCCCGCTTCAAATCCGACCCGGCCAATGCCGGCCAGGTCATGGACCGCGGGCTCTGGCGTTACAGCCGGCACCCCAACTACTTCGGCGAGGCGACGATCTGGTGGGGCTTTTACCTCTTTGCCCTCGGCGCCGGTGCCTGGTGGACGCTGCCCGCGCCCCTGCTCATGACCTGGCTGCTGTTGAAGTTCTCGGGTGTGGTCATGCTCGAAGAGACGATCGTGGAGCGCAGACCCGCCTACCGGGCCTACATCGACGCGACCAACGCGTTTATCCCGGGGCCGCCGAAACGGCCGCGGGCCGGCGCGCAGCGGGGAGCCTCGTCATGAGATGGTCGGTCGCATTGCTGGTGCTGTGCCTGGGCGCCGGTCCGGGCGTTCTCCAGGCGAGCCAGGCACGCCATTACGACTTCAAGGTCTTTCTCGACGGCCGGGAAATCGGCTACCACCGCTTTAGCGTCGTCCCGAACGCCTCGCGCACCTATGTCACCAGCAAGGCGCACTTCGACGTGAAGATCTGGTTCGTGACCGTGTACCAGTACCGGCACACCAGCAACGAGGTCTGGGAGTCCGGCTGCCTGCGCGCTATCGACGCCAGCACCGACGACAACGGGACACAGCTGAGCGTTCGCGGCCAGCGACGCGACGACCGTCTGTCCCTGCAGACCGCGTCGGGCCCGCAGCGCGTGCAAGGCTGCGTGCGCACCTTCGCCTATTGGGACGTCGCGCTTCTGGACCGACCCCGCCTTCTGAACGCACAGACGGGCGAGATGGTTCCGGTCGAGGTGAAGCGATTGAACGACGCACCGATTGAGATACGAGGCGAGTCTGTCCTGGCCCAGCGCTACCGCATCGACAACGAGGAGTTCCGTATCGACTTGTGGTACTCCCAAGACCGTCGATGGCTCGCGTTGGAGTCCACCACCGAGGGCGGTGCACGCCTCCGTTACCTGGTCCAATGAGGGATACGCGATGATACAGAAACTCGCCGCCGGGGCCATGCTGCTCGGCCTGTTTGGATGTGCCAGTCACCCGCCCATCAAGACCGTCGAGCGCGTCGACTTGCAGCGCTTCATGGGCGATTGGTATGTCATCGCCAACATCCCGACCTTCATCGAGAAGGGCGCCCACAATGCGGTCGAGTCCTACCGGCTCAACGACGACGGGACCGTTGCGACCACGTTTACGTTTCGCGACGGTGGTTTCGACGGGGAGAAGAAGACCTACCACCCGACCGGCTACATCCAGGACACCACCAGCAATGCCGTCTGGGGTATGCAGTTCATCTGGCCCATCAAGGCCGACTACCGAATCGTATACCTGAACGCCGACTACACACAGACAGTGATCGGGCGTCTCAAGCGAGACTACGTCTGGATCATGGCGCGAAGCCCGAGCATTCCCGAGAGCGACTATCAGCGAATACTCGCGCTGCTGGCCGAAGAGGGATACGACACGAGCGAGATCAAAAAGGTACCGCAACGATGGAATTGAGCTTCGTTATTCGCGGCACGGCTGTCCGTAGGGAGCTTCGCACATGAAAATCGCCATTGTCGGGTCCGGCATCGCCGGTAACGTCGCCGCGTATCATCTGTGCAAGGAACACGATATCACGGTGTTCGAGGCCGGCGACCACATCGGCGGACACACCCATACGCACGACATTGACTGGGGCGGAACGCATTACGCCGTGGATACCGGCTTTATCGTGTTCAACTACGCCACCTATCCGCACTTCACGCAGCTGCTGCACGAGCTCGAGGTGCCGGTACAGGCCTCCGATATGAGCTTTAGCGTCAAGTCCGAAGACGGCGCCCTGGAATACAACGGCAGCTCGCTGAATACACTGTTCGCGCAGCGCAGCAACCTGTTCAGCCCCTCGTTCCTGCGGATGCTCAGGGATGTGATGCGCTTCAACCGAGAAGCTGCCGCCCTGGTCGGGCGCGGCGACCTGGTGACGACGCTCGGGGAATTTCTGCAGGCCGGACGCTTCAGCCGCGAGTTCATCGAGCACTATCTCATCCCGATGGCCTCGGCCATCTGGTCCGCCGACCCGGCGCGCATGCGCCAGTTCCCGGTCGGCTTCCTGATTCGCTTCTTTCACAACCACGGCCTGCTCAGCATTTCGCAGCGGCCCCAGTGGTACGTCATCCAGGGAGGCTCGCGCGAATACGTCCGCAAGCTCACCGCCCCCTTCGCCGGGCGTGTGCGTATCGGCTGCCCGGTCGAGCGCATTACGCGCCACGCCACCCACGTCACTGTCAAGCCGGCGGGCCAGGAGCCGGAACGCTTCGATCAGGTATTCATCGCGGCCCACAGCGACCAGGCCCTGCGGATGCTGGCCGACCCCTCGCCCGCCGAACGAGAGGTGTTGGGCGCCATTCCGTACCAGGTCAACGAGGCCGTGCTGCATACCGATTGCGACATCCTGCCCCGGCGCCGGCGCGCCTGGGCGGCCTGGAATTATCACCTCCTGCCGGCCGAGCACGGCCGGGTACCGGTCACCTATAATATGAATATTCTGCAGGGGCTGTCCGCACCGGTTCAGTTCTGTGTCACCTTGAACAACAGCAAGCGCATCGACCCCGGTCGCGTGCTGAAACGGATAACGTATCACCACCCCGTCTTCACGCCCGAGGGAATCGCCGCGCAGCAACGCCACCGCGAGCTGAACGGAGCGAACCGAACCTATTATTGCGGCGCCTATTGGCGCCACGGCTTCCATGAGGATGGGGTCGTCAGCGCGCTCGATGCCCTTTCCCACTTTCGTGAGCAGACGCATGAACAGTTGCCTCTACGAAGGGCGAGTTAGGCATCGGCGCTTCGCGCCGCGGCCTCATAGCTTCGAGTACCCCATCTTCTACGTGTACCTCGATTTGGACGAGCTGCGCGAGGCGTTCGGCGCGCGCTGGCTTTGGTCGGCGCGTCGCCCTGCGCTCGCCTGGTTTCGCCGCGCGGACCACCTCGGGCCGGTTGACCGACCGCTCAAGGACGCGGTCGCCGACGTGGTGGAGCGCCATTGCGGACGGCGCCCGCGGGGGCCGATCCGGCTGTTGACGCAGCTGCGGTACTTCGGCTACGTCTTCAACCCGGTCAGCTTCTACTACTGCTTCGATCCGACGGGCGCCCGCGTGGAGACGGTCGTCGCCGAAGTGACCAATACGCCATGGGGAGAGCGCCACCTCTATGTCCTGCGGGCGGACCCGGACGTCGGCGCGGCGCGGCATGCCCGATTTCAACTGCGCAAGGAGTTCCACGTCTCCCCGTTCATGCCCATGGATATCGACTACGACTGGATTCTCACGTCCCCTGAGCAGCGCCTGAGCGTACACATGAAGAACTATCGGGCCGGACACAGACTGTTCGACGCGACGCTGAGCCTCGACAAGCGGCCGCTGACCGGCGCGAATTGTGCTCGCGTGCTTGTGCGCTATCCCCTGATGACGGCCAAGATCATGGCCACGATCTATTGGCAGGCGTTGAAGCTGTGGCTCAAGGGGGCGCCGGTGTACGACCATCCCACCAAGGCGGAACAACCCAACGGAGGCGAGAACAACTCGAAGCCCGTATGAGCGAAATCACGCAACATCTGCCGCGCAGCGTACACCGGGACGACACGGGCGAGCGACTGCTCGACCGCCTGGCGCGGCGCGCCTTGTTTGGACAACTGCGAAGGCTGCACGACGGTGAAGTCGTACTGGTCGACCGCGGAAGGGCGCACCGGTTCGGGCAACGAACGGCGCACTGTCCGATCAGCGTTACATTGTACGTCTCCGACCCGCGGTTCTACAGTGAGGCCGTCTTCGGAGGAACGATCGGGGTCGGTGAGGCCTACATGGCCGGCTACTGGCACAGCGACGATTTGACGTCCCTGGTTCAGGTCATGGCCCACAACCTGGACGTGAGCGACGGTATGGAACGGGGACTCGGTGCCGTCGCGATGCCGGCGCGAAAGCTTCTGCATTGGCTCAATCGCAACACTCGTTCCGGCAGCCGCCGCAACATCGCCGCCCACTACGATCTGGGCAATGAATTCTTCGGCTTGATGCTGGACGAGACCATGATGTATTCGTGCGCGATTTTTGAAGAACCGGCGATGGATCTCGCCGCCGCACAGCGATTTCGCCTCGAGCGGATCTGCAGGAAGCTCGACCTGCAGCCCACGGATCACCTGTTGGAGATCGGTACGGGTTGGGGCGGGCTCGCGCTGCACGCCGCGCGTCACTTCGGCTGCCGGGTCACGACCACGACGATCTCCCGGGAGCAATACGAGTACGCACGCCGGCGGATCGCCGAGGCGGGCCTGGAAGACCGGGTCACTGTTCTGCTCGAGGATTACCGCAATCTTACCGGCCGATACGACAAACTGGTCTCCATCGAGATGATAGAGGCGGTGGGCCACGAGTATTTCGACGCCTATTTCCGCAAGTGCGCCTCGCTGCTCGAACCCGGCGGCTTGATGCTGATCCAGGCGATCACCATCGCGGACCGACGATACGAGCAGGCCAAACGTTCGGTGGACTTCATCCAGCGATACATCTTTCCCGGCGGCTGCCTCCCGTCGGTGACGGCGATGCTGGGGTCTATCGCCGCGCACACCGATCTGCGGCTGGACGCACTGGAGGAGATCGGCGGGCATTACGCGCGCACACTGCGCCTGTGGCGGCGCAACGTGGCGGACAACCTGGACCGTATCCGGGACATGGGCTATTCCGATGCGTTCCTGCGCATGTGGGAATACTATCTATGCTACTGCGAGGGCGGATTCCTGGCGCGCACCATCGGTACCGTCCACATGCGCTTGAGCAAACCGGGGACAGGGGCTGGCGGGGGTGTGCCGCGGGCATTCGAGACTCGGGGCAAAGCACGTTAATTCCCGATCGGGATGAACCGAAGTCGATTGGCCGGCGACTCAGTGACTATAACCACACACCGAGGGGATGGAGACATGAATACCTTGATAAACAACCGATTGGCGTCGGCCGCGCTCATCGCGTTGGCGCTGGCACTGCCGGCCGGTCAGGCGGCCGCCGCCGGATTCGTCAAGTACGACGGTATCAAGGGCGAGGCCAGGCAGCGCCCAACGCCGACCAAACCGACGCCACCGGCCGATCTGAAGGCCGAACAAAAAGGCAAGTCGACCGGCCTGCTGCTGCCGGCCATACAGAAAGCGCGGGACGGCGCCGCCAAACCGACGACCAAGGCGGACGCCCTCAAGCCCAAATCGCCCAAACCGCGCGGCCTGCTCCTGCCGGCCATTCAGAAGGCGCGGTAATACGCGAAAGCCCGGCACGGCGCACGCGCCGTGCCTGGGCACTCACCACTTGCGGTACGGCAGAAATTTACCGTTGTAGGTAATCTGGACGCGATCGCCCTTGGGATCGGCAATGCGCTCAATCTCGATTTCGAAATCGATCGCACTCATGATGCCGTCGCCGAACTCTTCGTGGATCAGGGCCTTGATAGTGGTCCCGTATACCTGCGATATCTCGTGCAGCCGGTAAATAAGGGGGTCGACCGGTACGGCCGAGTCCAGCGAGCCCTTCATCGGGCACTCGAGCAGAGCCGACTTCAAGCCGCTGTCGCCGCTCATGCCGAGTATTTCGAGCAGGGCATCCGCCTCGGTCTCGTCCATACTGGCCTGGCCCAAGATGGCCGCTGTCACCCAGACCTTGTGCCGCCCGACGGCCTCGGCAATGGCTGCAAAGCTCAGGCCCTTGTCGTGCTTGGCCTCCAACAGCAATTCAGTGGCATCTTCACGTCGCACAATTGTCACCTCCGTTAGTTGTTCACGGCCGAGGCCCAAACCCCACTGCCTGGTCACCTCGCCGCCCGCGCCGCACACGCCAGCGCACCGCGAAACGATGTTGCCGATCGTCAGTGCAACGGTTGTGCCAGCGAGGCAAGAAACTGTTCAGACGGGAGTTTTGCCCACAACGCGCCGGCAGGTGCGGCGGTCACGACCCAATCGAGTGCGGGTCGATCTCACGGCGCACCAGCGTGAGGCGTCACGGTCTGCAAACGCTTCCCAATGGGCGCGGGTCGGCGCAGGCCCGGCTGGCGGGGAGCCCCGTTGACAGTCAACTCGGCACGGTCCTATAGTCAATCCATGCACAGGCAACCCGAACTGAACAACGCATGTGTCCAGTGGCTGTGGAAACACGGCCCAGGCGGCGCGCGCGTGTAAGTTCGGTACACGAGCAAGGCAGCCGCGGGATCCGATCGCGGCCTGCCATCCCGCCCTCGGACCCGCCGTAGCGAAAAGGGTCCACCGATGGAACACTCCGCAACCGCACCGCGTCCCGCCGCCCTCGCCGGCGCCGGCCTGGTTCTGATTGCCGCGATTGGCTTCTCGGCCAAGGCAATCTTCGTCAAGCTCGCCTACCGCTATGCCGTGGACCCGGTGACGCTGCTGGCGCTGCGCATGCTGCTCTCGCTGCCGTTTTTCATCGGCGCCGCGTTCTGGTCGCGCCGCCGGCGCGCGCCGCGGCTCGACAAGAGGGATTGGAGCAACGTGCTGTTTCTGGGCGTGGTGGGCTATTACCTGGCAAGCCTGTTCGACTTTCTTGGGCTGCAGTACGTCACCGCCGGGCTGGAGCGCCTGGTCCTGTTCCTGTATCCGACGCTGGTCGTGCTGATCACGCTCGTACGTTTTCGCCGGCCGATCGGCCGCGTCGAGCTGCTCGCGCTGGTGCTGAGCTACGGCGGTATCGGCTTTGTATTTCTGCACGATCTGCGCGTCGAGGGGACGAACGTGCCGCTGGGCACGGCACTGGTCTTCGCCAGCGCCCTGGCGTATGCCACATACCTGGTGGGTGCCGGCGAGCTGGTACACCGAATCGGCACGCTGCGTTTTACCGCCTACGTGCTGACCGTCTCCTGCCTGGCGGTCGTCGTCCAGTTCCTGCTGACCCACCCCGTGAATGCGCTCGTACAGCCGACCCCGGTGTACGCCCTGGCGCTGGCGATGGCGCTGGTCTCGACCGTCATGCCCGCCTTCCTGCTGACGGCCGGCATCCGGCGCATCGGGGCGCGCACCGCCGCGCTCATCGGGGCCGTCGGCCCGGTGTCGACCATCGCGCTGGCGGCCGTCTTTTTGGGCGAGCCGATATCGGCGGTTCAGATCCTGGGTGCCGCGCTGGTATTGATCGGGGTCATCACCGTCTCGCTGCGCCAAAGACGCACCTGAGCAGTGGTGCGTCAATCGCTCTTGTCGGCGCAGGCAATACAGCGCGTGTGGGTCGGGTCCGCCGCCAGGCGACGCACGTCGATCTCCTCGCCGCACACGAAACAGTAGCCGTAGTCGCCCGAGTCGATGCGCCGCAGTGCGGCCTCGATGCGGGTTAGCTGCTGCTGGCGCCGGCGGGCCGTCTCCTGTGCCATTTCCTGCGCCTGCATGGCATCCATGCGTGAGAGCCGTCCGACACTTGCCTGATCGAGCTCGACGGGCTTGGTCGAATCCTTCGACGCCTCTTGCGTAGCTTGCAGCTCGGCCCGCATTGCGAGCAGCCTCTGTCGGAATCGTTCGGTCTGCGTATCATCCATCGGTCGTCACATCCGTTTCGCCAGGCGTTGCTCGAGCGAGGCAACACGAACCGCCCCGCCGCGCGCCGGGATGAACCAGTCTACGCCCAACGCGAAGGATCACAAGACAAAGCCGACCGGGTGAGTCGGGTTTTGGCGGCCGTGTTCTTTGAGCCAAGGGGGTCGATTTGTTTTAATGGACCTCCTCGACGATACCAACAACCGAACAAGGGGACGCATGGTATTTCATCTGCCCAAGGGACAACGCCGCACGGCCACTGCCGCCGGAGTCATCGGCAACATCATCGAATGGTACGACTTCGCGCTCTATGGATTTATGGCGACGATCCTCTCGACGCTGTTCTTTCCCAGCCACAATCGAACGGCCTCGCTGCTGGCGACCTACGGGGTATTCGCCGTGGGCTTTATCATGCGTCCACTGGGCTCGGCGATCTTCGGTTGGCTGGGCGACACGATCGGGCGCAGCCGCACCATGCTGATCTCGGTGGCCATGATGGCGCTGCCGACATTCCTGCTCGGAGTGCTTCCGACCTACGATTCGGTCGGCATCTGGGCGCCGATCTTGTTGATCGCTATCCGTCTCATTCAAGGCCTGTCGGTGGGCGGGGAGTTTTCCAGCTCCGTAACCTATCTGGTGGAGACGGCGCCGACGGAGCGGCGGGGACTGTCCGGCAGTTGGGCCAATGTGGGCAGCATGCTCGGTATGCTGATCGGCTCGGGCGTCGCCGCGGCGGCGACCAATTTTTTCGACCCGGCCACCCTGCACGCCTGGGGCTGGCGTCTTCCCTTTCTATTCGGCGCGGTGCTCGGCGGCATTGCGATCGCGCTGCGCCGCCACCTGCCCCGCTCGGAACATTTTGCCAAGCACGAGGCGGATCACGGCGAGACCTCACCGCTCTGGGAGGCGCTCACCCGCGACGGCAAACAGACCTTGCAAGGCACGCTGTTCGCTTCGTCCTACGGAGCGCTGTTCTATCTGACGCTGGTCTATCTGCCGAACTGGCTGACCGAATACACTTCACTGGATCTGGCCACGGCCATGCGTGCGAATACCGCCGCGACGGCGCTGATGGTCGTGCTCATTCCGTTCATGGGCTGGGCCTCGGACCGGCTGATTCGCCGCACGTGGCTCATCGCCATCGCCTTCGGCGTCATGGCGCTGGTCGGCCCGCTGCTGCAGTACTGGATGGCCCACGGCAGCCTCGAGGCGGCGATCACCGCGCAGTTCCTCCTGGCGATCCTTGTCGCCGTACCCTGCGGCGTGGCGCCGGCCACGTTCGTCGAGTTGTTTCCGACCGAAGACCGGCTCTCGGGGTACTCCGTAGCCTTCAATGTCGGTCTGGGCGTCGTCGGCGGCGCCACCCCCATGGCGGCGACCTGGCTCATCGACGTCAGCGGCTCGACGCTCGCCCCGGGCTTCTACCTGCTCGGCTGCGCATTGCTCGGCGTGGCCATCCTCTCGTGGATGAAGGACCGCAGCCGCGAACCGCTGCGCTGATACCGGCACTGCGCCGCGGCGCGGAAGTTGCCCACTGGCGGTCAGGCCGCGGTCACCCGGTTGCGCCCGGCGTCCTTCGACCGATAGAGGTATTTGTCGGCGGTGGAAATCACGGCATCCAGGCTGCGGTGCTCCGGCTCGCGTTCGGCGACACCGAAGCTCGCGGTCAAGGCGATCTGCTTGCCCTCGTATTTGATGCGAACGGCGGCGATCTTTGTCCGCAGTCGTTCCGCCAGGGTGATCGCTTCGCCAATCTCCGTCTCGGGCAACAGGAGGATGAACTCCTCGCCACCCCATCGGGCGATGACATCCTGATCCCTCACCGCCTTTCTCAGCAAATCGGTGAATTCCCTTAGAACCTGGTCGCCGCAGGCGTGCCCATGGACGTCGTTGATGCCCTTGAAGTTGTCGATGTCGAGCAGTACGACCGACAGACGGTGATCGTGGCGCAGCGCGATATTCCAGATGGGCGCAGTGATGTCATAAAAGGCGCGGCGGTTGTTCAAACCGGTCAGCGGATCGGACATGGCCAGCTGCTCGGCACGCAGCTTGGCCTGCTGACCGAGGCGAAAATGATACGTCAACGCCAGTGCCAGCAGCGTCGCGTCGAGCAACATGCCGATATCGACCGCACGGAAGGTCCAAATGTTGAACGGAATGAAGCCCCATACGGACAGCGCGGTCAAAGCGGCGCCGACCATAGCCGAAAAGGCCGCGAAGAGGAAATACCGTGCGGTCTTCTGTCCGGCCTGCACCGCGGCCACGCCCATGGCGAGCATGATACCCGTGAACAGAAAGACAAAGGTGAATGCCACCAACAGGGCGTCGCGCTGGCTGTCGCCGACAACAGTGAGCAGCAACAGTGCCAGAGCAAGGCCCAGATAAGCGAGGACTCCCCTGTGGATACGGGGGAAATGCCTGCGCGTTTCCAGAAAGGTCAGCCCGAAGATCAGGCCGGCCGATCCGTACAGCACCATCAGAATCGGATTTGACCACTGCGCCCAGACCACATGGGTCGGCCAGAGCCACTCGAAGCCGTGTCCGGTATAGGACATGTTCATCAGGAGGAACATACCCAGATACACGGAATAGAACAGATAACGCAGGTCGCGCAGGCCGGCATACAGCATCAGGTTGTAGGCCAACAGCGCGAACAAAAAACCGTAAAGAAAACCGTAGCTGTAGTCCTGCATAGTCTGACGGTCGCGGGCCCGTTCCGGCGACATCAGGTAGATCGGCACCACCATCGGGTCAGGGGTTTGCACACGCACGAACACATCGCTTGTCCCCGTGGGGAACGTATGGTCGAGGGCGAAGTTGCGGGTGTCGACGGGACGCTGCGCGAAGGCCTGGCGATCGCCGACATGATAGGTCGCGACCGTCTTGCCGGCGTGGCGGAAGTAAACGTCGACGCGATCGAGCCAGGCCGTCTCGATGGAAAGGCGCCGCGACAATGGCTGGTCGGTCGTATTGGCGACGCTGAAATGGATCCAGACGGGCTTGGTCCCGATGCCAAAGGTGAGTACGCGGTTTCGGCCCGGCGCGAACTCCCCGCGGCCGTAGGCCGCGATCGCCTGATCGAGGCTCAGCCGGCCGTCGGGTTCCTTCAAGTAGGTGGCATAACGCCCGAGCGGGGCATCGGGCGGTGCGTTGGCCGAAACCGGGCCGGCCGCGACCACCGCCCCGGCCGGGAAGGCTGACAACAGCAGACTGAGCGCCAGAAGAATGCGGGACGTCATAGGTCGGTCATATGCTGCCTGCTCGCGCCGTCCGGTGCCCCGCACAGGCGGTCTTGGCAAGCGAGGTGCCTGCCGGTCCGGGGGCTTCTGCTCCCGCGTCCTCCCGGTACGTGCTTGCCAGCCTCGCCTCGCGCCTATCCTCAGATAGACACCCTGACCAATGGACTGGCGCTCAGGCGATCATATCATGGCCTGACAGCAAGGCCACGCGCACGCATTGACCGACGCGCACACGTCGTGCCGCGATGGCAAACCAGCGGTCGCGGTGCGCGAACCGCGCGACTCAGCGTGCGTGGCCGGCATGGTCCGCCCGACGCCATCGCAGGCTCTCAGGTATCGAAGTCGAGTCCGGCGAGAATTCTGTTCAATCGGCCCTGCTCGCCCGACTCGTGCGCCAAGGACGCATTGGCCTCGCCGGTTTGACGGGCGGACTCCTCGATCCGCTCGATGTACTGGCGCGTACACTGCGCAACCAGGTCCTTGAGTCGGTCCAGGAGGGGGACGATTTCGTCGGGCGTACGGACCCACGTCTCGATGATGAGTCCCTCGGTCTCCTTCATCCGCGGCGAAGAAGGATGTTTGGCCGCCAGATTGTTGAACTCGCGACACCAGTCCGCGGGCGCCTGGTGTGACAGCTTGAAGAAGATATCGATGTAGGGCTCTTTCCTGATGATGGGCGGGCGCCTGTCATCGATTCCGGCGATTCTGATGTCACTGATACCTTCCAATATATGTACTCCCAAGGTTACCGGCACGGTACAGCGGTTCGGCGCGCCGGACAATCGGTATCGTCCCCGGGCCCGCGAAACGCCACATTACCACGCCGGCACGCCGGACCCCGGCCCGGGCGATTCGGCTCCCCGCCGTGGAGACACGCTCCGCACGGTCATTGACCGACACCTCCCCGGACGCGGTCGGCGCCGTCCGCACCGTTGGTTTCATAGCGTTTGCCGGTCCTTAAGCCAGCCTTCAGGTTGCGCTGCTAACGTTGGCCACGCTGAATCGTGGTCCGGCACGGCGCGCACCCGCGTCGCCGGCCGCATGGAGAGGTCGGCATGCTCATCCCGTCAACCGGCGCCAACAAGTCCGAGGCCCGTGCGCGCACCCGCATCTGGGACGTGCCCGTGCGGGTGTTCCACTGGCTGTTTGCGCTGGCCTTCGGCGCCGCCTGGCTGAGCACGGGCGATCGCTATCTTTATCTGCACGTCTTCGCGGGCTACGTGTTCGGTGCGCTGCTGGCCTTCCGTCTGGCATGGGGCATCGTCGGCGGCGGCCATGCACGGTTCGCCCGTTTTCTCTACTCGCCGGCGCAGGCGCTGTCCTACCTGCACGCGCTGGCCCGGCGTCGGGCGCCCGACTTCGGCGGGCACAATCCGGCCGGCAGCTGGGCGGTCTTCCTCATGCTCGCACTGGCCGCCGGCCTCGCCGCGACCGGCCTGCTCACGCTGGGCGGCCAGGAACAAGAAGGGCCCCTCGCCGGGACCCTCGGCTTCGGCGCGGGCGCCCTCCTGCGCGACGTGCACGCGGGACTGGCGTGGGCGCTCGCGGTGACCGCGGCGCTGCACGTCACCGGTGTACTGGCGGGCAGCCTCGCGCACCGCGAGAACCTGGTCGCCGCCATGGTCACGGGGCACAAACGTGCGACTGGCGAACGCGACGTGCGCGCGCGCGCCGGCATCGGGATCGCCATGGTGACGTTGCTAGCGGCGGCAGCGGCACTGTACTTCCGGCCCCTGGTGAGCGCGCCCCCGGGCAAGCCCTATCTTCCCTACACCGGCCCCCGACTGGCCGACGACACGACCTGGCGCACCGAGTGCGGCAGCTGCCACCTCGCCTACCAGCCGGGCCTGCTGCCGGCGCGGTCGTGGCGGCGCATGCTGGCCGGCCAGCACGACCATTTCGGCGAGGACCTGGCGCTGGATTCGACCACACTGCACACCGTCGAGGTCTTTCTTACCCGCCACGGCGCCGAGCGCGGGGAGACCGAACCGGCGTGGTACGTGGCTCATACCACCCCGGCGCGGGAGGTGCCGCTTCGGATCACCCGTACGGCGTACTGGCGGGGCAAACACGGGGGACTGGACCCCGGCGTCTGGTCACGCCCCGGCGTGCACGGCAAGGCCGACTGTGCGGCCTGTCACCTGGACGCCGCCGCCGGCACCTTCCGGGATGGCGCCATGCGTATCCCCGCGGCCGCGTTGACGTGGCATGCACAAACATCCAACCCCACGCTTCTCGTGAAGGAGGCAAACCCATGAAGTTATTGATACTCGCGGCCGCCGCGGCCGCGGCCCTGGCCGTTGTACCGGCCCACGCCGGCGACGCCACCGCCCCGCTGCTCGAGGGCTACCGGGCCGCAGGCGCCGGTCCCTTCGACGCCGCGGCCGGGCGTGCCCTGTGGACGCAGAGACACCCCGGCCGGGATGGCGAACGCAGTTGCAGCACGTGCCACACGGCCAACCTGCGCCAGGCCGGGCGACACGCGCGTACCGGCAAGGCCATCGAACCGATGGCCCCGTCGGTCAACGCAAAACGCCTGGCCGACGCGGCCAAGATCGAAAAATGGTTCACGCGCAACTGCAAGTGGACCCTCGGCCGCGCCTGCACCGCCCAGGAAAAGGGCGACATCCTGACCTTCATCAAATCTCAATAGCCGACACCGCACCGAGGTAACCCATGAAGACGAAATTCATCATCGCCGCCCTGATACTCGGCTCACCCGCAGCGGCACTGGTGGGGCTCGACCCATTGCACAACGGCGAGGTCCGGGCCGCCGAGGCCGCCGCGCCCAAGAGCGATCAGACGACCCGATCACGCTACCGAGCCGAATGCGGCGCCTGCCACGTAGCCTATCCGGCCCGCATGCTGCCGCCCCACGCATGGAAGCGCATCATGCAGAATCTCGAGCGCCACTACGGCGACAACGCCGAGCTCTCGCCCGCACTACAGGCCGAGCTGACCGGCTACCTGCTGGACCACGCCCGTAAGCCGCGGCGCTATTCCGAACCGGCCGCCAACGAACTGCCGCGTATCACCACCCAGCGCTGGTTCACGCACGAGCACGGCGAGCTGCCCCGCCGGATGGTCCAGGGCAATCCCAAGGTCGGCTCGTTCAGCAACTGCGCCGCCTGTCACAGCGCGGCGACGCAGGGCCACTTCAGTGAGCACGGCGTGCGGATCCCCGGCTACGGGCGGTGGGACGACTGACGACGAATGGCCCGGCGGCGCCGATGCGCTACAACAGGGCGCGCACGGCATCCGCCAGCCGATCGGCATCACCGAAGGGAACATGACGGATACCCCTCGACCTGTCTTCCGGGATGCCGCAGCCGGGCGAAATCACCAGATTGGCGCCCGCGGCGTGGGCCCGAAGCAGTTGTCTCGGCCAATACTCGAACAGGGCCGGCTGCACCACCGTGTGGACCCGACCCCAGTCGAGGGATTCGGCGGGTTGTCGGTCGATCGGCAGGCCTTTCCAGAAATCGGCCGCCTCAAGGTCCGGCCCCACCAAGGTCAGGTGAAGGCCGGTCTGTCGTATCATGTCGCGCACGGCATAGGCGCCCTTTCGTGCCAGCGTCGGGCCGAAAAAGACCAGCGTATCGCGCGGCGCATCCGGGCCAACATCGCCGGGGTGTGCCGGCACTTCCCACGGCAGGCGCACGACATTATCGAAGAGCTCGGCAATCTGTGCGTGCGGCGTGACAATCTGCCTGGCAGCACGCAGGGCGTTCGCCTCCGCCTCGACGAACCATCGGGGCGCGCGGAATTCGCGCAGGGTCCGGCTCGCCGAGTAGAGCCGACTGGCGACATCGAGCTCCAGCTCGAGTACCGCCGCGGGCAGGCGATACATGAGAACGTCGACGGTACGGCCGCCGAGCAGCCCCGCGAGCCAAAGATAGGGCAGCAACGGCTGCGCCACACACAAATGCTCGGCGTCGAAGGCCAGGTGCCGGCCGTAACGCACCGCCAGCGCCTCGGCCATCCGGAAGTGGGTCTTGGCGACAGTTCTGCCGCGCGCCGCCGCGTAGCGCAGAGCCAGCGAACGGCGTATCCGAAACAAGGGAAACTCCATGACCTGCCCCGCCAGCCCGCTGTCCCAATTCTGGCCGCCGCGCGTGCGAAATGGTATCAGGACCTGATCCTCCAACCGTACGTTCGCTCGGAGGTGCGTGCCGAGCTCGGGGCGGTATTCGTCAAGGAGGTAGGCCGTCCTCGACTCGGCAGCAGACCGCGGCGGCATGACCGCCTCGAAACGGTTGACGCCCGAACGCTCATGAACGGCATCCGGCGTGGGCGGAGATTTGCTGCGCAGGCGCACGACGAGTGCGTCCCGGGTGAGGTGGCTTTCGATCAGCAGGGGTGCGGAGGAACGGAATCGCAAATCGACGTAATTCCAAAAAAGCGTCGCGTCCCGCTCCGGGTGATGGGGCACGTCCGCGGGCAGGACCGTGTGGCGGTGATGTTCGAGAAGGTCCAAGCCCGCGCCGGTGGCCAACTCGAGCAACGAGCCGGACAATTGACACAATCCGCCGCCGGTCGTTGGAATCACGCACCCTTCGCGTACCTCCCGCCCCTTCACGTAACCGCGCAACCGCCACGGCGGTCCGACGTGGCGCCAGAAGCTGAACGTGCGGCCGGGATCGAGGACCAGGCCATCGAGGCGGCGACAGGCCAGGCGGAGATTCTGAATCTTGCCCAGCAGGAGCGGACGCTCGCTGGCGCCGGCCACGGTATACAGAGGTGAGGTCGATTCGCCAACGACAAACGGGAAGTCGGCCTTCGCGCCCTTGGCGAGACGGGGCGGACCGGCGAGCAGATCGACCAGCCAGCGCCTGATCTGCAGGCCCTTGGACCTGAACAGAAAGGACGCGTCGACGGCAAGCAGGCGCAGATTCGGTCGCCTGGTTCTGAGCGAGCTTGGATCGAGTGGTTCCACCATCGCGCGGAGGTCAGGCCGTAGGGTCAGTCTGAATGGATCGCGCCCGGCTCCACTGGATGGACACGTTCCGATCCGGGCGGCAAATATGCCGTGTTAATTGTTATCGGCAGGACCACCGACGCCTGAAACCCGCATCGGGCCGAGCGGGCGCCGCTGGAGCCCCTAGTCGTCACAGGACCGGTTTGCGAACAACAGGCCGCCGACGATCTGACCCAGCCACCAATCGGGGTCCGCGAGCTCTTCGTCCTCCTCGGCCTGCGCATCCCGGCGGATCTTCCTCGCCGCCTTTTCGTAGGGCTCGGCCAGTCGGTCCTCGTTGGTGAAGCGGTAGCTCCTGGCGATGGCCTCGTAAGTGCTCGCCTTCTGTTCGGCGTCCGGCGATATGTCGTTGTCCCGCGGGCACACCGACGCCGCGCAGCCGCCGAGCGCGAATGCGATGTGCAATACAGCGGCACCCCGCCAGACTCGCCTCATCGAGCTAGGCATAACAACGGCTCGCGGACGACACCCGGCTGGTCGGAACCAGCGCAAGCGGCGTTGGCCTGTCAGTGAATCCGATAGTCGCCACGGTACACCGTCCCTAGTAACTGAAAGCGGCACCGAAGACCCTCGCCGGCGTTGACCTCACATAGCGCCCCCCGCTCGCGGGCCAAGTGGCCGGCAAGAGCCCTCTGCTCTGTATCGGTTATGACGAGGAGGCACTTGAGCGGCCGACCAGACGTCGTTCGTCCAGCCCGCTCACGCAGCCGGGCCGCAGGTGGGAGGTGAGGAACTCATCGGGAATGGACTTCGTCCGCCAATGCGTTCAGCGCCGTGCCCTGCAGCCGGTAGATATCCCATTGGCCCTTGGCGGTGGCGCCGATGGCCTCGTAAAACCCGACTGCCCCTTCGTCCGAGGACAGCACCCACCACTCCAGACGACTGCAGCCCCGCTGGCGGGTCAGGTCGGCCAGGTACGCCAGCAGATAACGACCGATGCCGGCGCCGCGCCAGTTGCCGCGCACATACAGGTCTTCCAGGTGAATGCCGCAGCGGCCACGGAAGGTGGAATAGTTGTCGTAGAACAGCGCGAAACCGGCCGGGTCGCCGTCGGCGTAGGCGATGACCACCTCGGCCTTGGGCCGGCGGCCGAACAGGGCATCGTGCAGGTCCGCTTCGGTGGCCACGACTTCGTGCGCGAGTCCCAGGTGATCGGCCAGCGACTCGATCATGTCGTGGACCAGCGCGACGTCCGCCTCGGTCGCGGCTTCGATACGGATCTCTGGCAGTTCCCCCATTGCTATAACATAGCCTGGCGAACGAACCTTTTTCAATTTCGGCGGGGGAACAAGCCTGCCTGTCCGGCCCGGGCCTTAGCTAAGGAATCGGATGGACTCCGGTATCGAGTCGAAAGGGGGCACCGTCAGCCAGCGGGAATCGCGTACTGCCGGCGAGCCCGCTCGTAAAATAATGCACGGTGGCACCGTCCTCATCACCCACGAAAGAACCCTTGCACTGGTAATGACTGGCGGTCGCCGGATCAACGCCGGGATTGGCATCGAAGTGGACTGTCGTGCTGCCTACATACGCACCGCCGGTGATATTTACGCGTCCGCGGCCGATACCGATGTTCCTACCACCGAGCCGCGGCTCGTTCGTGTATATCCAGCAGGCTACGAGCATGGCGTCGACGTTGGGTGGCAGACTGCGAAGCTGCAGCGGAATCGTAATGTTGAAGTCCGCCGCACGCACGCCGCTCCACACCAGAAGGGATGCACAAACCAGCAGTGCGCGAATAACGTTCAATTGGTTCATGTGTTGTCCTCGCAATTCAGTTGGCGGCACAAGGCCTCCCGGCGTCAATGCAGTGTGCCGGTTCCGGTGAGGGTAAAGCCGGCAGCAGCGTTGAAGCTCTTGGAAGTGAACGGTGCGCGCTCGGTGAGCTCGCCGACACCGGTGACCGACAATTCGTCCGTGGTGAATGTCCGGGGTGAAAATGGACCGCGTGTTGCCAGCGCCCCGGTCCCCGTCACCGTGAAAGCGAGTGTCCGCAGCGAGTGGGGACCGGAGGTGCCCGAGGCGAGCGGACTGCGCGCCGGCATAGCCTGTCGCGACGACGGCAATCCGCCCCGAGCCCCCTTCGGCAGCGGGCTTTGCGGCGAGGGTCGTGAGAGCGCCGCCGATTTTGAGGGGCGGTGCGGGGGCTGGATACCAGGCCGTATCCGCGAATGGGGCGCTTGAAGATTTTGTTGAAGGTGCGGCTTGCGCACCGGGGCACGTAGAGCAGTTGCGGACTGGGATTGGCCGGGTTTGTGCGCCTTGCGCTTGGCAACCCCCTTGTTGCACTTGGCGAGCTGCCGCGCAGTGAGCCTTTTCTTCGGATGCCCGTAGAACGCGATAGCGCCGACTCGTCGCGCCAGAGCATGACATGCGCGCACGGCGGGACGCGGCCACGGACCTGCCGTGGTGCACCGGCGGCCCGCACACTTCCAGCGGACCCCACCGGCCATTACCACGCCCTGCTTGGCGACGGGCGCGGCGGTCCGTGCCGTATAGTGGTACGTGGCGGCCAGCGCAGCGATCGGCAGGAACGCAGTCAAAATGCACGCGACAATCATCGGCGAACGGTATGCCACTTATCCCCCCAAGGCAGCATATTTACCCAAAAAGCCTAGGTGCGCCGCACCGTCGGGTCAAGGCACTCGGCCCTATTACAGTGGCCGTGAGGCGGCGCGAGTCCGACGCCACGCTGCACTCCCGGCATCGGCGCGGCATGTACACATCCGCGTACAGACACCCAGGCTGGTCGACCACCGCCCGACACTCTCGGCGAAGCGAGAACCGGGCCGTGCCGCCGAGATACCTCGCGTCGTGAACGCACGGGTGCGTCTGGTAACGTACCGCCTGGAAAGGCGGGAAGGGACGAGCAAGCCGCTCGCCCCTGCCGGCGTATTGCACGGGACCTCGGACCGCTTCGAATTCGGCGCCTATCCCACTCAGCGCGAAGCGGTTGGAACGTTATTGGTCTCCAAGGTGTGACGGATTTGTGCCGCGCGTAAAAAAGTGGTGTTGTTCGTCATAACACAATCGTCGTTCTGCGGATTGCCGTCCATCCGGATGTCGGGATCGTAGACCAGCATCGCCTTGTAACTGGCACTGAACTCACCGGATTTGTACCAGTGTTCGATCGTGTACACGACGGCACTGCTATCGGCACCGGGGTTGACGGTCACCTCGCGGAACGAGCGGCTCGGAATCACTTCGGACTTCAACAAGCGTGAGCCTTCATAGAGGTTGAGGCGCACCTGTCGCCGATTGGAGACGAACGGCCCATTGCCGCGATTGTGCGCCTGCATCAGTATTTTGAAGATGTACGAACCGTCGGGATGGCGGGCCGGCCAGCCGATGCGCAGCTTGGGGACAAGATCCGGACAGCGGCGGGTGAGCGGACGCGGCTGGACCTGGGGCAGCCCCGAGGGCCGCTGGTTCGCCAGTCCGGGCTTGAGGTGAGCGGCTGCCGCTCCCTTCGGGGTGGCATTTGCCGTTCCACCATGGCGCGAGATCCTGAAGTTGCGATGGTTGCTGGAACGCTTGTGACCGTTGTACCAGACGTGGACGTAAACGTCGTAGTAACCCGGGGTTGCGCTGCGCGGGATCACGCCAACGATGCGGGTATCCGACCAGCTGCGGACCTGCAGGATAGGAGGCCGCGATCCGCCCAAGGATTGATTCAGTGATACAACGTGACGGTTGGAAGCAGGCCCGAAACAACGGCCCGTGAGCGTAAGGGTCGTCCCGGCATATCCCTGGTAGGGCCGGATGCCGTCGAGGCGCGGCCGCGTGCAGGGCAACTTGATCGGCTTCACCTGCTGCGCTGGGAGCTTTTGCTGAGGTGTCAGCGGTACCTTGACGGTCGGACCGGCGATTCCCGAGCCGGCCACGGCGGGTACTTGGAGCGAAACAAGGGCGGCACCGAACAGGACGGCGGCCCCCAGACGAAAATGACTCATTATTCTTTTCCTCGTCGTTATAGTCAGAGTGGACCTGTCCGTTGGTCGCCCGGTATCGCTATTCGGTTCAACGGCACGCCCGCCCGGGGAAAGCATCAATGGAAGGCCAAGAGAATCAGATGGTTATAAAAGAAGGGCCGAAATGATTGAGGGTCGGGCGTATCCCGGTATCGAGTCGGCAAGGTGCGCCCGCGGCGCGCAGGGCGACGCGCTACCTCATACGGGCCCAGGCCGACGTGGCGCACCTCAGTCGCGGTCGATCGTATCGCCGCAGCTTGCGCCGCGCTCGGGGGGCGTTTCCTCGTCGAGCCAGGCGGCCCGCTCTTCCCTGAGCAGGCGCTTGTCCCGCGAACGCTGACCACCCCGGCTGCGCTGGTGCACCCCGCCCTTTCGCATCAACGGATGCCGGGCGTAGCGATTACGCGGTGCGGGCACAGCGCACCTCCCGCAATTTCAGACGCTGCCACGCCGGCGTCGCGACCTTGCGGTACTCGCGGCGGAACGTCTTGTCCGCCAACAGGAACTCCGGCGCCCGCTCGGTCGCTTCGAAACAGAAACGGCGCGGCAGCGTGGTGTACAACGAGCGCGGCGGCCGTCGGCCCTGGATATTCTTGAGCCGGCATCCGGTTTCGAACTCGTGGTAGTAGATCGTGTCGATGCCGAGCTCGCGGTGAATAAAATCAATAGCCACCGCCAGCATGGCCTCGGCCCATATCGCCTGATACGGGGCCAGGACATACTCGACATAATCGACGACGGCTCGAGCCTCGCCCTGGACTCCATACCACCCCACCCGGCCACGGCCCTCACTCAGGCAAGCGCGGGCATGGTGGAGCAATGCCGCTGCCTGGCGCACCCAGTCGCTTTGCACTTCCTCGACAAGCGCCTCGCCGTAACCGAGGTCGGCGTCGATACGCGCCCAGGCCAGCGTCTCCCGAAACAGCTCCCGCCGACCCTCTCGCATCACCGGGTGGCCGTAACCGTTCAGCATCGCGCTGTGACAAGGCTGCACCTGTCTGCGATAGCGCCGATCGTGCGCACTGGAGAAATTCAGTTGCAGCACCAGGTTCAAACCGCGACGCGAGGTCTGCGACCAGCGTGACCGGCGGCCATCCCAGTGGCTCAGCGTCAACACGAAGGCCTGTGCATCATCGGCCCACACGAGGTCGACCAGACGCGGGTCGATCCAGCCGTCCCCGCACGCCGCCAACAGCGCCTTGACAGGCCGCCGCTCGAGCAGTGGAGCGTAACGGCTCGCCTTCAGGTCGGCCACGCTCGTGCCCGCGCCGATCAGGTGGCGCAACAGCAATAGAGCGAAGCGGTCCTTGAAGTAGTGGAATACCGTGCGTCCCCGGGGAAGGCACTCAATGATTTCGCATAATTCTTTGTTGTCCATTGTCTTCACCGATAATCGCCTGATGCAGGCGCAACGGGGCCTGCGCCCGCGTCCGGCGGGCCTAATCAGCATTCGGGCATGAAAAAAGCCCTGGAATGAAGTCGTCCAGGGCTTTCAGAGGAGACCCGGAAGACAAACGCGTGTCTGCCCTCCGGTTGGAAATCGGAGGGCTACTCGATTGGTTTCGGTATGTTTCGATCCATTCGCATTAGCCTCATCAATCTTCACTCGAACAGTGTGGTGGGACTGAAATTAAGAAGCGAAATTCTAGTTCGTATTCGGTGGATGTCAACCTGAGCCCGGAAAAAATGCCAAGAATACGGTATTCCGGCGCTTCCGACGCAACGGCACCCACCCCCGCCTCCAATCGTGGTCGACTATACTAATGGCGTGTCAGTCGGCTGCAGGCGGAGGCAAGTATGAAGGCGCGCCCACTTTTCCGTCATCTCTTGAACGCTGCAATCGGAGCGCTGGTGCTGTCGAATGCCACCGCGGCCCAGCTGCCCGTCTTCGACGTGCACATCCACTACAACCAGGACATGTGGGAGAGTATTCCGCCGGAGCGCGCCGCGCAGAGGCTGCGCGCCGCCGGGATCGTCCGCGCCATGGTCTCCAGCACCAGCGACGAAGGAACTCAAAAGCTCTACCGCGCAGACCCGAAGCTGATCGTCCCCGCGCTGGGGCCGTATCGTAAGCGCATCGACCGGTATCGCTGGATTCACGATGAGTCCGTTATTCCCTACCTCAAGCGGCGCCTGGCGGGTCATCGATACGCGGCGATCGGCGAGTTTCACATCCGCGACGAGCAGACCGACCTGCCGGTGGTGCGCGCGGTGGTCCAACTCGCCCGCAAGCACCACCTGCTGATGCACGTCCACTCCGATGCCGGTGCCATCGAGCGTATCTTCGACCAGTATCCCGAGGCCCGCATCCTGTGGGCGCATGCCGGCTTCGAGCCCGCCGACAAGGTGCGGCAGACAATGGCCCGCCACAAGAACCTCTGGGCGGACCTGTCCATTCGCTGGGAGATATTCGAGGACGGGCGGTTCAAACCCGGCTGGAAGGCGCTGCTCACCGACTACAGCGACCGCTTTATGCTCGGTGTCGATACCTACAAGCCGATGCGCTGGGTGATGATCAAAGAGACCATCGACTGGTACGAGTCGATGTTCGCCGAGCTGCCGCCCGAGGCCGCCCAGCGCATCCGCTACGACAACGCCGAGCGGGTCATCGGCAAGGCCCTCTAGGGCAGGCGTCAGGGAACCTCGAAGCGATAGTAGTTCGCGGTCGGGATGAAATCGAGGGTGCAGGGGTCGCGCGGCGCCGCGCCCACCGTCATGGCACCCACTACCGTCGCGGGCGAGGATTTCGGTTTTACCTCGTCGGCACCGCTGACCAGATAATAGGGAGTCCGGAAGTATCCCCACTGCGTGGCGCGCGGCTGGCCGCCCAAGTCGAAGCGTGCCCGCGCGCTCCAGAAATATCGCCCACCCGAAGACAATGGTTTGTCCAATGTGTAAGACGGCACAGTGAGATCGTCACGCTCGACGATCAACCTGGGCGGCATGTCCGTCGAAACCCGCCACAAGCGCAGGTCATAGCGCACGCTGTCGATGGCATTCAGGATTGAAGCGCTGGCGGTGCGCCTGTCGATGTCGCGCGGGAAGGCCTCCCAGGTCAAATTCGGTTCGCGACTGCTCACCTTCGTGAACCGGTTCCAGGTGCGGTGTTGGATGTCCCGGATGCTAGGGTGATAGTCACGTGCCGGAGAACTCCAGGCCAGACCGCAGGCCTCTCGGCGACCCGTCAGATCGGCGGCTCCGGCCTTCGCCGTCGGCTTGGCCCGGCTTTCCGGCGGCAATGGCGTAAACAGGTAGATGTGATTTACGACACTGTCGGCCAGGCTCGCATAACCACGCTGCAACTCGGCCTGAAACAGTGCCGCCTCGTCCTTGGCCCACAGCGCCGCGGGGTATTGATCACTTTGATAGACAAACTTTCGCTCGTAAAGACCTGCACCGTCCCGGATCCGAACGATGCGGATGTCCGCCACGAGATAAAATCGCAACTGTTTGCCACCATTGAACCCGACCCTGGACACATCGACTTCGACGACGCTCTGTGTTCCCTCCCGCCCTAGGGGAGCATAGTCCGGAGCCGCCCCCGGTGCCGTTGGACCGATACCGACGAGTGGAAGCGATCGCCCGGCGGAGCGCCGCGCAGTCTCGGCAATCGCCTTCGACAGCGCCTCGGACATCTTCAGATCGGCCAGGTGCTTCCGAATCTCCCTGTCCAGGGCGGCGGCGTCCTGCTCGGACATCGCTGCCTTCGCGCCGGCAACGGCACCGGAGGTCGCAAGGACCGGCACGGAAACGGCGGCCACGTACGGCGCAATAACGGCGCCCAGGGGGCTCGATGCGGCGACCATGCCCGCCTCGGCGAGGCCCAATACGGAACCGGCAGCGGCGCCCTTCCCCGCCCCCTCCTTCCTGCCTGCGGCGAAGCCTCGGAAATTCGTATGGGGAGCGTACCGCGCCGGAGCCAAGACCTGCGGCCCCCACTCCTGGCGCATCGACTCAGACGGTGGTGCGGGTAAGCCCGCGCAACCTGCAAGGACGGTGAACGCGACCGACGCGGCAACGAGGAATAACAGCGGGTTAACGCGACGCATGTGGCCGGTACCCCATAGTCATCTCCGACGACGTCAGGCAAGGTTCGGTGTCATGGCCGGGATGTTCGAGCGGCTGCACACACGCGGCGGCGGGACCGCCACGCTTCCTGTCAGAATAGCTCAAGGCAACGCGCTTTGCCGCTGACGACTGCCTTATTTGGGACTCGACTCGAAACTCCGAAGCGCTGTCGTGCGAGCTGCCGTGGCGTTCAATGGAGACGAAAGACTTGGGTCAGCCTGATTGGCGCGCGGCGGTCGAGGCCTGGGCGGTGAGGATAATATAGGCCTGAGCGAGAGCCGACTCGTCGCCGACGTTGCCGGGAAAGATCACGACGGGAAGGTTCGGATAGCGCGGATGGTCGGCCGGGCAGCGAACGACCGAACAGCCGGTGAGGATCTGGCCGACCACGCGGGACTGCTTGAGCGCCAGGCCGGTGCTGAGCACGTCGTTGGAGGTTATCCCGCCCTTGCTGATCAGAAAGCCGATGGTGGTCGGCAGGCGTCGCACCAGGTCCATCAGGAACGCCGAGACCCGCTCGCCGAAGGCCAGACGTTCGGCCTGGGAGGGAAACTGCAGCTCGCTGCGGGAAGTGTACAACACCACGGTCTTGCCTTGACCGTGCGCCGCTTCCACTTGGTCGAGAATAGCGCGCGCGAGTCGGCCGGCGACTTCGCTGCGCTGACCGTTGCCCACATCGAGCTGCTCGACCTCGATGTGGATGGGTACGACGTCGGTATGCTCGCGCAGGTATTCGAGCTGCGCCGAGGTCTTGGCCACGTGCGAACCAACCAGAATGACTCCAGGGCGGTGATCGCGCACATAATAGGCCATGTCTTCCGCGCGCACCGGCTGGGGCGGCAGCTTGGCCAGCGCCGTCAGGAGGCTGGCGGCGCTGCGAAACAGGAAGCGCTTGCCTTCGCGCGCAACCTCCTGCAGCTGCTCGGCAAAGCGGTTCAGATCACCCTGGGTCTCGCAGTCGACCACGCAGCAGACGTTACCCGACAGCGCACGCAGGCGTTCGCGACTGTCGCCGCGCACATCGCTTAACACGAAGCGCTCGACCTCGTCTGCCTTGATGCGGCCCCGGGTCTTCTCTTCAACGTAGTCGGGCAGATAGGCCGTGCTGAACCCAAAGACAGAGTCCTTGGCGAATTCGGTCTCGTGCACCGGCACGGCCTGACCGTCGGTCACCAGGTAGTGGACGCTGTCGCGGGTGAAGCGACCGGCCTCGAAAAAGGCCGGCACCATGAAATGGGCGTCGAACGGGCCCAGTTCCTCGGCGATGATGTCGGTCTCGACCGGATAGTGACCGCGCAGCGTGGAGTCCGACCGGCTGACGACGATGGGGTTGATGGGCCGTCCCTGGCGGGCCAGCTCGTCGAGCGCCTGTTTGAGGTTGACGCATATCTCACGCGTGACGTCCGCTGCGCGCGCGGCGTCCATGCCGCGCGTGTTGGACAGCACGAAGAACAGCGGCGAGTCGTCTTTCAGGGCGTCGATGAGCGTCTCAACGTCCCAGGCCGTAAGCAGCAGACAGCTGTGGACCGTCTGCGACCCGGTCGGGTCGTCGTCGATCGCGACGATTTTTGTCTCGCTCATGAGGCTCAGGCTCCCGCCAGCTTCTCGACCCGCGCCGCGATGTCGTCCGCCGACAACCCGTTGAACGCCATAATCTCGGCCGGTGAAGCGGTGGTCTCACCGCGCTTCCAGCACATCGCGTCGCGGCGGGTCGCACGGCTGCGCAGCATCACCGGCTCCAGCGAACCGCTGGCTCCGCCGGTCACGCCGATGAGCACATCACCGTCGAACAAGGCGTCGAAGTCGGCGTCGCTCATGAACTTGCCGTCCGGTTCGGAGACGGTGTCCCAGGCCACGTCATACGGGCGGTACAGACGGCGCGGGTTCGCCACGGTGACGATGCGCACCTTGTAGCCCTGCGCCTCCAGGTTTGTCTTGGCCTCGAACACGGGCAGCAGCACCATGTCGCCGGTCACGGCGAAGACCACCGTGCCCTTTTCGCCGGCGCTACTCTCGTACAACGCGACCGCACCCTCCTCGATCGCCTCCTTGGCCTGCGCCAGCGTGGTGTACACCGGCAGCGCGCTCTTGGAGGCGACGATGCCAATCGCCTTGTTGAAGCTGTTGGTGGCCCATTCATAGGCGACCTGAATCATATTGGCATCGCAGGGGAACAGCGCGAAGTAATTGCCGTTTCGCATCATCGCGGCCATGTAGTTCTCGATCTCCGGGCGCTGGTGCGTCCAACCGTTACGCCCCTGCTCCAGGGCGCCCGCCGTGTACATGTTGACGATCGACGGGGTCTTGCGCCGCAGCTCGGCCATGGCCTGCGAGACCGTCTGAATGATCGGCATGCCGTTGATGACGAAGCTCTCGTAGGACAGCCACAGGGCACGCGAGCCGAACAGGGCCAGGCCGCCGGCAAAGCCCGCGCAGGCATCCTCGCTGAGCGGTTCGTAGACCTGACCTTGCGGGCCCTGGTTGTACAGGCTGTCGGGCGTCGGGTGACGGATCTGCAGCGCCTCGTTGATGTTCTTCATGCCCGAGGCCTCGTTGCCGTCGGCGTTGGTGACGACGAAGCGCTTGTCGCGCTTGCCGACCTCTCCGACGAGGGCGCCCATGGCGGTCGAGGGCACGGCCTTATCGCCAACGGCAAATTCCTGCTTGGGGAGCTCGCCGAGCTCCGGCAGCTCCAGCTCGAACTCCGTCACGACGGTCTTCACCGCCGGGCCACCGCCGGCGCGCTGGAAGTTTTCGCGCACCAGCTCCCAGGCGCGCGGGGCCAGAGCGCGGCGCTTGAGGCCCTCGGCGATGTTGGGCTTCTCGAAGGTGTCGCCCGGATACAGGTTGTGCGCCTTGGCGCCGATGGCGTGCACGCCCGCGCCCTTGAGCTGCTTTATGATGAAGGCCGTCAGGCGACCGCCCATAGCCGAGTCGGCGGCGTGCTGCATCCGCTCGAGCACGGCGCGGGTGAAGGCCAGACGTCCCTCGGCCGAGAAGCGTGTGCTGTCCACGTAGTCGCCTTCCTGGTTCGCGTCGTCGAACTCCTTGGCATCGACCAGCACCACCTCTTCGAAACCGTGGCCCTTCCAGTAGGCGATCATTTCCTCGTTGGTCTTGATCGAGACCATCGAGTGGTGCTCCTGGCTGTAGCCGTTCCACACCAGCACCGGCAGGAAGTTGGTGGCCTTCGGGTAGGAGGTATGGAAGTGCATCATCGAGGACAGCACATAGGGCTCGCCCATGCCGCCGTCGCCCAGGGTGAAGGGGAACAGCTTGTCCGGATGCAGGTAGGCGCCGGCCATCGCGAAGTGCTGACCCTGGCCGAGCGGACCGGCCGGGGCCAACAGGCCGGGAACGGCGCCCGAGAGGTGGCCGAGCAGGCCGTGGCGTTCGCGGAACTTCGCCATCATGTCGTCCACGTTGTGGATGCCCATCTCCTCGAGCGAGCCGTCCAGGAACATGGCGCTGTAGAAGCCGGGCGCGTGGTGGCCGACCTCGGTCACGATATTGGTGTGGCCCAGCATGACCAGGGCGGCATAGGCATCGGCGCTGCTGGCGAAGCCGCCCGGGTGGCCGGACTCCTTGCTGCTGCACACTTGCAGCGTCAAATAGCGCAGCGCGTCGGCGGCGAGCTGGGTCTGGTAGACCGCGGCGTCACTGACTGCCGCGATGGCGCTGGCGCCCTCGGCAATGGCCGCGGACTGTCCGAGCCGCTCGAGCTCCGGAGTCTCCGGGGCGAAATGCTTGATGCCCTGCGTGAAGGCAGGCTGGACGTTGTTCCTCAGATCGCTGGCTGCGGTGCTCATGGCGCATCTCCTGGTTGCATTCGCCCGGCCAATGGCCCGGGCGTCGGGTCTGTCTGAGGTAACCATAGGCGCGGATCGCAGTTTCCTATAGCAACATAGATTTCATAATGTGGTACACTATAAGCAAGGATAAGGCTTACTTCATATAACTTATTGTTTTATTGGTTTTTCGCTCCAACATATGCCACGATAAACAATCGATTTCATATCGCGAAACGCTTATGACCCAAAAAAGCGCCATTCAAGTCATCGACCGGATGTCCAGCCTGCTGGACGCCGTCGCCCGTTACCCCGAGCCCGTGGGGCTGAAGATCCTGGCCGCCGAGACCGGGCTGCACAGCTCCACGGCCTTCCGCATCCTCGACTCGATGGTCACCCACGGCTTCATTGAACGAGACGCGGCGGGTCAGTACCTGCTCGGACGCAAGCTGCTGCGTCTGGGCAGCCGGGTCCACGCGCAGTCCGACCTGCGCGAGCACGCCCTGCCGATCCTGTGCCGTCTGCGTGATGAGCTCGGCGAGACGGTCAACCTCACCCTGCGCGAGGGTGATGAAGTGGTGTACGTGGAGAAGGCAACGCCCAACCGGATGATGCACGTGCAGCAGCTGATCGGCAGCCGCGCGCCCCTGCACGTCACGGCCGTCGGCAAGCTGATGCTGGCCCTGGAGGGCGAAGACGAGTGCCGCAGCTACGCCGAACGCACGAACCTGCCCTCCTACACCCGGAACACGATCAACAGCCTGCCGAAATTGCTCGACGAGGCCGAACGGCTGCGCGGACAGGGCTATGCCTATGACAACGAAGAGGCCGAGATCGGCGTGGGCTGCATTGGCACGTTGATCTACGACGCCACAGGCAGCGTGGTCGCGGGCCTGTCGGTCTCGGCCCCGATCGAGCGGCGCAAGGACGAGTGGATCGACGACCTGCGCCGCGCGGCCCGGGAAATTTCCGAAGGGCTGGGCTACCGGTCGGAGTGAATCCCAACTGACCATGGACTCGCCGCAAGGCGCGGCGAGCCAGGCCTCGTCTCCCGCCGCGTCTGAAGGGAGAGGAAGACATCCGTTCAGGCCGCTGCGATGCTGGTGGCCATCATCTCTTCCAGCCCGGCCTGGTCGGGCCCGACGAATCGCGGGGCGCCGCGGGCGGCGTCCAGGTTGTCGAGCAACGTGTCCTTGAGGTCCTCTGCAGCGGGCAGATGGCTGCTCAGCACCGTCGCCGCGTCGAGGCGGCCAATGGTGTCGAGCGAGGCCCGGAACGGGGCCGCGCCGACCATCCCCAGCCACGGTGCGTCCACGGACGCCCAGGCGACCATGCCCTCGCGCAGGGCACCGGCGCCCATGGCATTGGCCGACTCGGCCGGCTCGCTCATCAACGCCCCGAAGGAGTCCGCGCTGAACAGCGTCCGCTGCTTCGCGTCGAACAGGCCGGTCGTCTCCGGCGCATCGAACGTCGGCGGCGTGACCGCCAGCAGCTTCCGATCCCCCACATCCAGTTCCTGACCGGGATTGAGCAGGTAGCAGCGCTCCAGCGGGAACCCACTCAGCCCCAGCTTGGCCATGCCGACAAAGGTCGTCACGACGCGGGCCTGCGGCGCCCGGTCCAGGACCGCTTCCAGGTTGCCCGTGTGATCGACGTCGGCGTGGCTCAGCCAGATCCAGCGCAGCTCCGCCGGGTCCACGATCGACTCCAGCGCGTCCAGGAGCTCGCTCCTCAGCCCGCCCAAGCCCGTATCGACCAGCACCGGCTCGGCCGCCCGGATCACGAAGGCGTTGATCGGCAGGACCCCCATGCCGGGTACGGGCAAATACGAAATCAGCGAAACGGTATCGGGAGCCACATTTCGCGGCTCGAACATCGTTGGATCATTCATTTGAATCCCCCTCGCTCGGTCGTTGTGTCGGAAGCCGCCCTACAGGCTCCAGCGGCGCCTCACGGTAAACAGTCGTGTTTACTGAAATTGAGTTTAGGAGCCCCCGCCGCCCTTGTCAATCGTTCGATAAACATATATGTTTATTCAAATGAGCAAGCGCAAATACACCCTCAAGCAGCGCGCCGAGCAGCAGCAGGAGACCCACGACCGCATCGTCGAGGCGGCCATGGCCCTGCACGAGTCACTCGGCCCGCGCAACACCTCCATCAGCGCCATCGCCGAACAGGCGGGCGTGCAGCGCCTGACGGTCTACCGCCACTTCGCCAGCGACGAGGAGCTCTATGAGGCCTGCACCTCCCGTTGGCTGGAGCTCAACCCGCCGCCCGATCCGGCGCGGTGGCAGTCGTCGGACTCGCCGCTGGAACGGTGCGAGAAGGCCCTTTCCGAGCTCTACACGTACTACCGAGGAACCGAGCGCATGTGGCAAAAGGCCTATCGCGATCTGGAGGAGGTGCCGGCTTTCAAACCGGCCATGGACGAGTTCGCAGGCTATCTTCGGAGCATCCGCGACGATCTCGCGGCGGGTTGGAAGCTACCCGCCGCCAAAAAACGCGCGCTCAAGCAAACGCTCGATCACCTGCTGCAGTTTTCCACCTGGCAGCAGCTCGCAGGGCAGGGCCTGTCCGACAGGCAGATGGTGAATCTGGTGTCGCGGTGGATTGCGGCCGTCGTCTAGACGGCCGGCGCCCGCGGAAGACGCCGGCCCTCGTCAGGGACGACCGGGCGGGTGAACATCGGGCTGGGTCGCGGCGGTGAACCCGCGGCCGCGCAGGTAGCGGTAGACGGTTTCCAGCATGAGGCTGGCGGCAAAAACGCCCCACACGGTCCAGAAGGCCAGGCGGTCCGTCTTCCACAAATGTCGCTCCAGGATCGCGAACACCGCGCCGACCACGACCAAACCCGTAATGATGACCAGGCGCCGCCCGCCGCAGTCGGCACGCAGGCGCCAGTGGGCGGCGAGCACGGCAAGATAGACCACCATGAACACCGCACTGGTGATCGAGGTAATGCCATTGAGGTCGAAGACCAGGGCAAACAGGATGCTGAGCCCGGCCGTGATGTACAGACCCTCCGAGGCGTGGAACCAGCGCTTGCGCTCGAACAACTCCGGAAGCTCGCCGTCGCGCGCCAGGGCGTAGGCCACGTTGGCCCCGCCATAGAGCGTCGCGTTCAGCGCGGAGGCGATGGAGAACAGCGCGCCGATCGAAACGAACAGATAACCCCACTGGCCGAGGAAGGGCTTCGCGGCCTCGGCCAGCGCGAAGTCCTGGGCCTGCACGATGCGGTCCAACGACAGATTGCCCACCGCCACTACCGACACCAGCACATAGACGACCGTGACGATGGCGATACTCAGATAGATTGCCCGCGGCACGTTGCGGGCCGGGTCGTCCATGTCCTCCGCCGCGTTGGTCACCAACCCGAAGCCCATGTAGGACAGAAAGAACACCGCGATACCGTTGAGGATACCGCCGGCGTGCGCGGCATCCACCCGCGGAGTGACCCAACCGAGGTTCACCGAGCCCACCCCGAGGACGATGAAAAGTGCGAGGATGGCGAGCTTGATCAGCACAATGCCGAACTCGGCCTTGCCCACCTTGTCCGTGCCCAGCAGATCGAGTACCAGAAACGCGCCGATGACGCCGACTTCCACGGCCCCCGTGGCCAGCGGCGAGCCCGACAGATGCACCAACGGCAGAAAATAGCCGGCAAAACCCTTGGCGAACAGAGCCAGGGAAATGACGTAGGTCAGCCAGAACAAGAAACTCAGCGAGCCCGTGAGCAGGTTATCGCCAAAGGCGCGCAGCACGAACTCCATGGGGCCAGCGTTGGAGACGATCCGTGCGCCCATCACGGCATAGGAATAGGCGACCAGCACCGCCACCGCACCCGAGACGACGAAGACCAAAGGGAGATTATGACCGGCGAGCTTTGCCCCGAGCCCGAAGATCGAAAAGATGCTGGCGCCGATCATCGTACCCACGGCGATGGCCGTGGCCTGCAGGACATTCAATTTCTTATCCGCCATGGCGAGGTTCTTTTCGTTGCGTCAGGTCCGGGCCGGGCCGGGCCGGGCGACAGTCTTGCCATACTAACGCGCCTGGCAGGTGTTGGAGTGAACAGAAGGTGAAGGTGTACGCCCCCAGAGAAGCCCCCTTTGGCCAACGACCGCCTACGCGTCTTCCGTCCTCATCGGATTGGCCGGATCGGCCGCCCACTCCTGCAGCGAGGCAGTGTACACGGCAACGTTGGTGAATCCCAGGCGTGTCATGATGAACGCGTTGGCAGACGCGGCGATGCCGCCACCACAGTAGGTGATGACACGCGCATTGCGATCCAGGTCATGCATCGCCGCCAGTTCCCCGAGCGGGCGGAAACGGCCGGTCCTGTCGAGCAGCTCGAGCGCGTCGATATTCAACGCACCCGGAATGTGCCCGGGCCGCGCATAGATGCTCATCTCGCCGCGGTACATCGGCGCGGGCAACGTGTCGATGAGGATAACGGCGTCATCGTCGATACCCGCCAGGACCTCGTGTCGATCCGCGATCACCTCCGGCCGAGGCTTCGGTGTCAATTGTCTCGGCGGCCGGGTGACGACATCGAGCGACAGCGGATGACCCTCCGCTGCCCAGGCACCCAGCCCTCCGTCGAGAACCGCGGCGCGGTCGAAGCCGACCCAGCGCAGCATCCACCAGACCCGGGCGGCCCACGCCGTATAGTTCGTATCGTACAGCACTACCCGGGAATCGTCCCCCACGCCCAGGGCGCCCATCGCGCTGCAAAACTGCGCGGGCGTCGGTAACGCGAACTCGACTGAGCTGTTTGCGTCGCAGAGCTCGCCCTTGAGATCGGCGAATCCCGCGTTGGGAATATGACCCGACTCGTACTCCGGCCGACCGCTGACGTTGTGGAATCCACCGTCGTCGTGCGGGACGGTAGTGACGGTGCAGTCGAGCAGCACCAGATCGGGCTCGTTCAAATGCCGAGCGAGCCAGTCGGTTTCGACAAGGCTGTCCATCACCCACCATCCAGACTCAGAACTTGGAATCGGTTCCGCGAAGCGGCGTTTTCGGGACGCATGCCCTCTCATGTCAGTCCGGTGCAGCTAAGAGCGCAGTTTGGTCACGCACCAGGGCCCCGGTTGTGCCGGGAATACACACCGTGACTATAGCTGGAACTGTGCCGAGGCGAATGCCGACGCGGGTCAGAGACGCCGCCGTTTGTATTTGACTAGCGACAGAAGATGATACGGTCGCCGGTATCCTTGGCAATCCGATAGCCATTCAGCTTCATCCACCGAATTTTATCGTTGCGCTTGTCCCATGCATGCGGATAACCATGCGCACCGGGGCCAGGCACCGTCACTTCTCTTCCCGTGATATCTCTTCTCACCCGCGGGAGAGCGGCCAGCCGCTCGCGCTCTCTGCGCGTCAGCGGGCGCATGCTTGCGATATAGTCCGGATCCTCACAATCGACCCCGCGGTTCTCTTTGCATCGCTTGATAGCCCGCTTAACCCAGGGTGCGTTCATATCGATCGGCTTGGGCTTAGGCACCGGTCTCCATTTGTCCAGGTCCCCGGGGTTTTTACAGTCGACCCCGCGGTTGTTCCGGCAGTTTGCAATCGCCCTTCTCACCCAAGGCGCGTTCATGTCCTTGATCTTGGGGAGATGCGTCCGATAGACCTCGCGGTCCTTGCAGTCCTTGAGTGCAGAGCGAGCACGCGCAACTCTGTGCGTGCGCCGGCTGTCACTCCGTGTTTCGTGAGGTGCTCCGGGAGCCACCGCACGACCTTGCTGTGCGTCGGGGTGATTCGTCTGGATGACATTACCGTCGGGGACACGCATTCGGTGGGCGTGTCCGCCGGTGGGAGCGTCGCCATAATGGACCTGGCCGTTCGCGTCGGTCCATTTGTAGATGCCGGCGGCAAATCCCGCGGGCCCGAGGCCCGCGAGCGCGAGAGCCAGCACGATGGTCGCCGCACGCCCGGCAAGGCGCCGGACACGAGCTTCGAGAAAAACGGGGAGTGACTTCCGAGCCATTTGTTCCTCCTTGAACGAATAAGACAGAGATTACTGACACCCTAAATGCAACCGTGCGTTGGGTCAACAACCGGCCGGCTCGCCCCAGAACCACGCGCCGTAACAAATGGCACCGGTCGTAAACAGAAAGAACCCGAGGTACGTCCAATGCATTCGGTAAGGGAAACGGGTCATCTTGCCGATACGATCCTGCCAACCGGATTGCCATAGTATGGCCAATGAATACGGGGGTGCGATATCCGCACCCCCGTTATGCGACACTCTCCTGGCTCAGCGGGCCGGCCGCGTCGGCGCACCGCCCGGATCGCGCGGGCGCGTCGGAGTACTGCTGCCGCACGGGCCCCTGACGGTAACGCGGATGCGGGCCAGATTGTTCCCCTCGTTGGACTCGGCGACCTTGTTGGCGTGGTCGGTCTTAATCAGCAACAAGTGGTTGCCGGGGCCTAGCTTGATGTTGCCGCTCAGGGTGCGCGTCATCCCCTTATTGAGGCTCGGAGTCTGTGCAAAGAACAGGGCCTTGTTGCCGTCGGCGACACGCGTCGTGAACAGGGGCGCCGCGGTGGCCTGGCCCTGGTTCTTGATCTTGAACTGCATGCGGAAGCGGCACAGACCGGCCACCTTCCCGTTGGCCTCGTCCGCGCCGATGGCCAGGGCATGATCGGGACCGGCGACCTTGCTACCGAGCTGGAAGGTGCTGCCCAGCACAATCAGGTCGGGCTGTTTGCTTCCGCCGTTCAGAGTTCCCAGCTGCATCTTCGGCGGCTGCGTGCAAGTGTACTTGTAGCTCGCCTTGCGGCTGTAGCGCTTGTGGTTGGCGAGGTTTTCGACCTCAACCGTCACCCAGGGATTTTGCTTCATACCGAGCTGCGGCTTGGGCGCCATCCCACCCTGCTGTCCCTGGTTTTGGATCTGGCCTGGCAGAGTCGGATGCGGATTGACGTGGATGTCCTGCAGCTTGACGCTGTAGTGGAGCGGATACTGGGTATTCCCCTTACTGGCTTGGACAGTCTTCCAGGGACCGGAACTGCCGGATTCGTTCTTGAAGCGGTAACGGAATTTGCCCTGTTCGCCGTTGGTGCGGACGTAACCCGCGAACCCGAAGTCCTTGGGGCAAAGTCCCGTATAGCTCGGCGCGTTCGGATGAAAGACGAGCTGGGTGACTTTGAACAGCTTCAGCTTGTCGAGATCCACGTTCATCGCCACCGGCGAGCCCTTGCACACCACCTCAATCGGCTGCATGTCGAAGCGGTGCTTCACGCCGCCGGCAATTGTGAGATTGCCGGTGCAGCTCAGATGGAATGCGCCGTAGACACCGCTGTCCACCGTCAAGCGATGGTCCTTGCCCAAAATCTGGAACAGGCTCTGGCCGTTTTGCCTGGCCTGCTGCATATAGTGCTGACATGCCTTCAGCGCCTTGGAGCGGACCGACGAGTCCGGCTTCCATTGAATGTCGACGGCGACATTGTGGCCGAAGGTCTTGTGCCATTTACCGGCGACGGGCAGTTGCCTGGTCGCGACGTTGCCGCCGTTGTACTTGGTCTTGTTCAGGTTGTAGTTCGCCCCGTCGACATGAGCAATATTCGTACACTTGCCACCGACCCGCGCATGGAACGTCTTCATGGTGCCGTCGTTATCGACCTGCGTATAGGTCTTTCCGTCCGATTTGACGACGAACACCGGATAGGGCTTGGAGGCGTTGATGCTGATTTCCTTTACGTAGCTGCCCGAACCCGAGGAATCCGGCATCTGTCCGGCCATTACTGAGCCGGCCGCCAAGGTCCCCGTCAATGCGACGAGAAGGGTAAGCAAAGCTGTCTTTTTCATGGTCTTGTCCAAGGGCTGTTGTTGGTCTGCCCCTGGGTCGCACGATCGCTACAATAAAGTTCAATTTTTCGTTAAATTTATCGTGTGCCCGGAACACCCCAACATTAGAAAGGGCGAATACTGGTGCCGTGCGCGCGGAGCCAGGCCGCCAAAGGAGGTGCAACGTCGTCAAGCTGACCGGAATTGTGTCCGCCCTGGTCGCGGTGGCCCTGCTGGCACTGACCGCGTTGGGATCGCTGGCGACCGGCCTGCAGGTCTGGCTGGCGCGGAACCCGGCCTGGCCCTGGTTCAAGACCAGTCTCGCTGCGCTGGCCTGCGCGGGCGTCCTTACACTCATCCTGCTCGGAAGGGAATTCGGCTGGTGGTCGGTCGACGGCCAGAGCCTCGATCACCTCGGCGCGGCGTGGATCGGCGTGACCGTCGCTGTCGCCGCCCTCACCTATTGGCTGGTGCGTTAACCGTCACACCCTGCCTGCGGACCAGCACGTTCGCGGCGGGGGTTTCGATCAGAGAAGGTATACTATCGGACAGAGATTCCGACTACCGGAAATGGCCTAACGGAAATGTCGCTGGACATTCGCACATTGCTGGTCGCCGTCGCCCTGGCGAACATATTCTGCATGGGGGCGAGGGTCCTGCTGTGGCGCACACACCCTGCCGTCCCGGGACTCGGACGCTGGGCACTGGCGGGAGGCCTGGGGGCCCTGGGATTCGTACTGATCCTCGCGCACGGTTCCACGCTTCCATTGCCGTCGGTGTCGCTGGCCCAACTGGCCATCGGCGCCGGCCTGGTTATCGTCTGGGATGGTTTTCGACGCTTCGTGGGCCGACCGCCGCTGGCGCCGCGGGCCCTGGCGATATTGGCCAGCCTTGTCGTTGCGCTGGCTGTCGTCGGGCAGCTCGAGTCGTCGCTGCGAGTACAGGCAGCAAGCAACGCCGCGCTGATTGCCAGCTTCTCTGCGTTGATCGCGCGCGATCTGTTCGCGGCCGCCCGGCCGCTTCAGGTCACCGTGCGCGCCACGGCCTGGCTGTATGCCGCCAACGCAGCCTTCTTCCTGATCCGCGCTGTGGTCGTCGCCCGAAGTACCGGGCCCGTCGGCCCTGTGGACCCCGACGGCCTGGCCGCTCTGCCATTGTTGTGGTGGCTGGGAATGACCATCGCCATAACACTGGGCATGGTGTTGATGACCGGCGAACGCCTGCAGTCGGACCTGGATGCACAGGTGCACCGCGATCCGCTGACCGGAGCGTATAACCGTAGGGCATTCTCATCGATCGCCAACGAACAGATCGAGGTCGCCCACCGCCAGGGCCGGCCCCTGTCGGCGTTGATGATCGATCTCGACGAATTCAAACGGATCAACGACCACCACGGCCACGGCGTCGGCGACACCCTGCTGTGCCGCTTCGTCGCCGTCGCGGAACAGATACTGCGCGGTCAGGATGTACTGTGCCGCTTCGGTGGCGAAGAATTCGTCGCGCTGCTGCCGGACACCTCCGCCGACCGCGCACTGGTGGCCGCGGAGCGTTTGCGCACGGCCTTTGCGGCGGATTCGGCAGCCATGGAGTCGACGAACAACACCGCCTTCCCCCTCACCGTCAGCATCGGCGTGGGAGAGCTGCGGGCAGGTGAAGGCATCGATAGTCTTCTGCGCCGCGCTGATGCCGCGCTCTATCGCGCCAAGGATCTGGGCCGCAACCGCTGCGAGCTGGCCGACAGCGCACCCACGACCGCGACCCCGATTCCCGGCGCACGGCAGGCATCCCAGCCCGAAGGCTGACGGCGGCGGTCCCGGACACCCGACGCCGGCGCAGGGCCAGAGCGTCTGCGAACTAGTGCAGCTGTTGGTCGAAGAATTCCATGGTCCGCTGCCAGGCGAGATCCGCGGCCTGCGGGTTATATTCCAGCGGCGGGAGGTTCTTCGAGTCCGCCTCAGGGTTTGCGAACGCGTGCTTGGCGTCGTAGCGGTGGAACTCGAAGTCGGCCCCCGTCCCGCTCAACTTCTCTTCGAGTGCATCCACGCCCTCGATGACGAAGAATTCGTCACGCGTGCCCCAGTGCGCGAGCAGGGGCGCCTTGATCTTGGATGCATCGACGTATTCGATCGGCGGATAGCCGTACCACACCACGGTGGCATCGTCCTCGGGGACGTTCACCGCCGCGAGCAAGGTCAGCGCACCACCCATGCAGAAGCCGGTCACCCCCGCCTTCTTGCTGCCCGATCCCTTGAGATACTGGACGGCCCCCCGGATGTCCTGGCTGGCGGCATCGCCAAAATCAAGATCGTTCATCAAGTGCTCGGCCTCTTCGGCGTCCACGGTCTTTTGACCACGATACAGGTCCGGTACCAGCGCACGGTAGCCGGCTGCGGCGAAATGGTCGGCAACGCCCTTGATCTGATCGTTCAGACCCCACCACTCCTGGATCACGACGATGCCCGGTGCACCCTCCGCGTTGGCGGGTTCGGCGAGGTAGCCCTTCACGCTTTTTCCGTCCGGCCGTTCGAAATCGATCATTTTTCCCATATTCCCCTCCAGGTAATTCGATGAGTTATTCGTGAGCATTCGGTCAATGCGTCGGGGTGAACGCGCACCCTCCGCATACCGAATGACGGGTGAATTACCGATTTTCGACAAGAAACCGAGGCTATCGGTTCCTGCGGCCGCCGCAAATCGTCCGCCCGTGCACAGCGGGCGCTCGGCGACTGCCGCGCCGCCGCGCGAAAGGAGACCTCAACCGGTCTGGTACACGTGCACGTCGCGCTGAGGAAACGGAATCGAAATGCCCTCGGCGTCGAAGGCCTTTTTGACCTTCTCCTGCATATCCCAATAGAACGGCCACAGATCACTGGATTTTGTCCACGCGCGCACGGTCAGGTCAACGGAACTCTCGCCGAGGGCCCCCACCACGACCACCGGCGCCGGCTCGGCCAGCGCGCGCTCGTCTTCTTCGATCAGGCGTTTGCAAATGGCCTTGGCCTTGTCGATATCATCGCCGTAGCCGATGCCGAAGCTCATATCGCAGCGGCGCGTGTCGTAGGCGGTGATATTGGTGAGGCTGCCGTTGGACAGAACCCCGTTGGGGATGACGACGCGCCGATTATCGAAGGTATTGAGGACCGTATAGAGGATCTGGATTTCAACGACCGTGCCGACAAAGCCCTGCGCCTCGATCGCATCGCCGACCTTGAACGGTTTGAAAAGCAGGATCAGCACGCCACCGGCAAAGTTGGCCAGACTACCCTGCAGGGCCAGGCCTACCGCCAGGCCGGCGGCACCGATGACCGCGATGAAGGATGTCGTGGCGATGCCGACCATCGAGGCAACCGAGATCAGCAGCATGACTTTGAGGCCTATGCTGACCAGGCCACAGAGAAACGAATTCAGCGTAGGGTCTTTGGCACCCAGCCGCTTATCAATAAAGGCCACAAAGCGTCTGATAACCCATAGCCCGACAATCAGGGTAACGATGGCCAGTATCAGCCTGGGGGCATAGGTCATGGCCATGGCTATACCCTGATCCAGCAAATGCGAAACCTGGTTTTGCACGCCTGCCAGCTCTTCCATCGTAAGTCTCCTCGATTCGGTGACGCCTGCGTCGTCTATGAGCGGTTGGAGCCGGCTGCACCGGGGCGATCACGGACAACCGTCGCGGATCGGCTGCTCGTTTGCCTGTCGTGGTAGTGACTCCTCCGTAGGCTAATATTAGACATACCGCGGCGGGTTGTCGGTCCGGCCGGGTTGAGGAACGACTCCCTCAGGACTATCAGGAAAAGCTTATGCCGCTCATCATCCGCCCCACGCTGTTGCTGCTGTGGTTGTCGCTGCCGGCACTCGCACTCGCCGGCGCCGCGGCACAAGAGGTCCAGCGCACGCGGGCGCTGGCCGGGCCCGTGCTGACCCAGGGCGCCTCGGACCGGGCCCTGGTGGCCCACCTGCGGGCCGTCCACCAACGAAATCCCGGCGCGAATATCGAAGAGCTGGTTTTCCTGGTGTTCAGGGAATCCTATATGGATCAAATGAAGGACAAGAAATATTGGCTCGCGAAGCTCAAGCGATATAACGAACTGCACAAGGCCATGCGGGACTATCTGGAGGAGCTCAATGGTGCCTCGGGCGAGTTGAACGCCCGGCCCGGTGGAACCACCGTCGCCGGCAGCGGGCCGACCGGCCATGCCCTGAACCGGATGGCGGCGGCGCTACGGCGTTTCGAAGCCGCGCTCCGGCGTTCGCGGGGACTGAACCCGGCGGATCGCAGGGCCTTGAACGCCATGATTGTCCGCGACCGACAATTCATAAGGGCCTCGCGCCGATTGAGCGCGCAAGGCCGTGCCATCAGCCGCTCGCCGACTCCACCGAACCACCGGACCTTGCGCCAACCCGCGCCGGCAAACGGGACTCTGAGAATTCCGCCGCGATAGACCGGATATGGACCGTCCGTATGCACTCCGCCCGGGCGTCGGTCGGAACTGACATTGAAGGCGTTGCCAACCGTTGGATTGTAGGTGACCCCGATGCCGACCATATCAAACCTCAACTACACATTAATCGTCGGGACCTGCTGGCTGTTGGCATTGCTGGCCGGGTGCGCCTCGTACAGTGGGTACCACGGCCCCGACGGCGACACGCCGCCCGCATTCGCCCACGTAAACGACCTCAAGGCGATCGAAGGGACCTACCGAAATGCGGGCGACCCCAAAGGCTATTTCTCGGCGGTACTTTGGGGCGAATATCCCAAGGGAGCGGACAAGACGCCGGACTCGGCACTGGACTACTTCGTAGTCGATGGACACAAGGTCTTCCACAAAGACATCCAGGTGATCGACGTAGCGTGGGCCGACAAAGATCGCATCAGGGTTACGGCACGCGACGGCCGGGGCCATGCGGTCAAATCGGAAGATTACGTCCTGGGTCAGGACTTCGAGATCGACGACGGCGAGAAGGTCCCCGTGCGCAACAAGATGATGCTGACGGCCGGGCCGGACGATCCCGTGCTGGGCCCGAAGGGCTTCAGGGTAGAACTGGGCCTCAATAGAAAAGGAGACATCGTCTGCCGAACCCGGTCATGGGGCTACGGCCTGGTCTACAGCCTGATCCCCATGGGCGCGACCGATACCACGGATTGGGTATTTCGGCGCCTGCCCCAATCGGCGGGCACAGGACACCGGTAGAAGAAAGCGAAAGAACCACCCCGCATTATGTCCAAACCACACCGACGCGCCGGCTGTCGTGGCGGCATCGCTGGACGGCGCTGTTCGGTGTCGGTCGCGCCGCTGATTCAGCAAACGTCGAACCTGTGCTAACCTATCCCGCACCTTGGCTTTATCAACTTATAGACGCATTGAATTTCGTTATGAACTGCCGATTTTGTAATCTCTCTCCCGACGAAAAGATCTATTACGAAGACGAGTTGGTGCTGGTGTTCCGCGACAGCTCACCCGTCTCACCGGGCCACAGCCTCGCCATCCCCAAACGCCACGTGCAGTCCTTCTTCGATACGACCAAGGAAGAGCGCGATGCCCTGCTGGCCGCCCTGGATTACATCAAGGCCGAGCTGGACAAGGAATTCAATCCGGACGCCTACAACATCGGCGTCAACGACGGACCTCTCGCGGGACAGTCCGTGCCCCATCTGCACGTCCACCTGATTCCGCGGTTCGAAGGCGACCGCGAGGATCCGCGCGGCGGGGTCCGATGGGTCATCCCGGAGAAGGCGCCTTATTGGAAGAAATAAAGGACCCGACCGCCGGGCCGTACGGGACACGGCCTGCCAGCGGTCCTGGGCATTGTCTTGACGCGTCCGGCCCGTAATCGTCATTCCCGAGGCGAACCGGAACACAAAGGCATGCATAAGCCCCATCCTGTTGTACTGCGCCGGCTCGCCGCTGCTCCCAAGGCGTATAAACGCGAGAATCTCCGATACGATCTTGATTTTCCGCTTCTTCGTCCGTTGCGTTCGGGCAATTCGCTCCAAAACATATCCGCCCGGCTCGTCCCAGCCTGCATCCGACATTGGCGAGGCGGGACACCCGTTGCAGCCGAGACCGGTCAATAGCCATCCTCTCCGTCCCCGTCCACTTCCGTGCGCTTGACTGAAAACCCTGAACTTCAATAAACTCAACAACCTACCTACTACATCGATTTAGGTCCGCAGCGTTGTCCTCAGGATAATTTGCCGTCGCCTGGAACGTTGTCCTAATTCCATGGAATACCGTCAAACCTCGCCCGGGTACCAATCACTCACTGACCGATGAAGTAAATGCCACAACAATCTGACATCCCTCATTCGAAGGTCGAACGCTGGCTCGGTGCGTTCGTCGGTTTTTATCGTCCGGCTGTCGATGAGCTGCGCACGCTCGACCCGGTTTCGAAGTTTCTCTATTCCGCGCGCAGCTTGATCCTCGTTATCTCCGCGCAGGCGGCAATCATTGCCGGTCTGCTGGCCGCCGCCGACCGTCAATTCAATGGGTTGTATTTCGCCCTTGTGCTCATTGGTTTTGTCGTCGCGCACATGATCAGCAATCTCAGCAACGACTACTTCGGTTATCGCCGTGGTCACGACACACCGGACTCTCCCCGCATGCGATATACCGTGCATCCGTTGGCCAGCGGCGTATTGGAGCCGCGGGTCCTGATAAGCGGAATTGCGATACTGGCGCTCATCGGCCTTGGCATTGCGGCCTTTTTCGTGCTTGTACATGGTTGGCTGGCGACCGTATTCGCCGCGGCGGGTATCGCACTGCTGTTCGCTTACGATGCCGCGCCGGTGCCACTGAAAAGCATTGGTCTCGGTGAGGTAGCAGTATTTCTGGTGTGGGGGCCGTTGATGGTCGGCGGTGGCTATGCGGTTATCGCGGGTCATGTTTCCATCGAGGCGATGCTGGTTTCGATCCCCTATGGTCTGGGAGTGATGTCGATTTTGATTGGCAAACACATCGATCAGCGGGAATTTGACCACAGCCGCGGTATACATACGCTGCCCGTGCTGCTCGGTGAGTCCGGCGCGCGGTTCCTGAATCTGTTCCTTATCGTATTGATGTATGCGGTGACTGCCGGGTTGATCCTTCTCGGTCAGCTTACGCCGTTTGCGGCCGTGGTACTTGTCGCACTGCCGCGGGCCGCTCGTGCCTGGTCAACGCTCTGGTCGCCAAGGCCGTCGACGGCGCCCGCCGGCTATGTCGGTTGGCCGCTGTGGTACCACCGAGCGTGCCTGGTTCACAATCGCCTGTTCGGTTGGCTGTATATTCTTGGTCTGGCCGCCGGCGTCATTTGGCCCACCGTGCGCTGGTAGGGTGCAACCTGGAGAAAGGGGCAGGGAAGAAAAGCGCCCCTACTTCGCCTCGGGACGCTCCAGTTGTGCTATCCGCTCGGTGATCGCGGGGATGGCGCCCTGCGGGGGTTGCTGCAGGCTCTTAAGCGCGGCAAGGGAGCGGCGATAGCGTTTTAGGGCGGCTGCCCGGTCGTCCCTCATATCCGCCATGCGCGCGAGATTGTAATACAAGGCGCCGTTCTGCTGCGCATCCTTGAGCTTCAGCCCGAGCAAATACCGTTCGACTCTGCGGTCGTCCGCACCCTGTCCATTTTGGCTCAGAAAATCGACGTAGGTGTTGAACAGGTAGGTATTGCCGTAATCCACCGCGATAAAGTCTTCGGCGCAGCTCACATATTTCGAGTGCTGCTTCATCTGGCGATAGAGTCCGAGCAACCCCGAAAAGGCCTGCCGGTTCCAACTCTGTAGCTCGAGGGCCCTTTTCAGGCTGCGTTCCCCCGCGCCGTTGTCGTTCAAGCCGAGCAGAATCACACCGTGCAGCGCGTATGCGTCGGCCTTGAGCCCGCGGTCCCGGTACTCTTTCAGCGAGTGTTCGACATAGCGACGCGCCGGCTTCAAGTCGCCTTTGCCGTAATAAAGGAATGCGAGATTGTAATTGGCGTCCGCATTATCGGGCTGTTTGGCCAGCGCCTTGCGATAGAACGCGATGGCCTCGTCGACCCGGTGTCGCTTGTGGTAATAAAGGCCGATTCGAAACAGCGACCAGCCATCCGATACCCCGTGCCGATACGCCTTGATAAAGTAAGGCCCGTCATCCCCGCTCAGGTCCTTCAACGGACCTGACTGTCGGCATCCGCAGGCCGATCCACGGGAGAGGTATTCGCCGACGGCGAAATTCAACTCCGGCGAGTTCGGTTGCTCCTTGATGCGCTTATACAGCAGGTCGTCCAATGGACCGCCGATAAGCGAGTATTTTCCCGGCTTTCCGCGCACGTCCTCGATACGCTGCCCCTTCTTCAGGTCCGTGAGAGCGAACATCGAGAAGTTAATCGTCAACGCGTAATCGGTCGTCACGATGTGGGTATACAGGCGGACGAAGTGCGGCCGGGCAAGCAGTTCCTTTCGGTCGGCGATATATTCGGCGGCGGTCTTGAACTTCCCGGCCGCCACCAGCCCCTGAATATGCGCCTCGTCACTTGTGAAGCGTGTGTCGGCGTGAACCCCCGTCACGAGGAGAAGAACGAGAATCAGCAGGCCGTAGCTACGGAACCGGGTGGGTCGCGCAACGCTCATCGTCGAAAGCCCTCCCTGTAACCACGACTGATCGCCTGGCGGAGCCGCAGGTCCAAGGGCGTTCGCCGTCGCGATAGAGCGTGGCACAGCCGCCGGCGGCGAGGTTCGATATTACGATTCTCGAGCATCTGGCCTCGGGGCTCTGCTCGACCGGTTAATCCCAGGCACTAACTGTCCTTGGCTGGCAATGGGATGCGGACGACATCGCCCGGATAAATCCAATGCGGATCGCGGATATGGCTTAGCTTGGCCAGTTCGGGATAGCGGAAGGGATCGTGGAGGTATTTCTTGGCGATGTCCCAAAGCGTATCGCCCTTCTTGACCACATAGGTAATCACCTGCGGCGCTGACGCGGATTGTTGTTCGGACCCGCCCGCTGCCTGTTCAGAAACGGGCGCCGGTTTCGGCCCGTCGTTCTCGGCGACGGCATCCGAATCCGCTGCCGCTGCCGTCACCTCGCCCATACCCGCCTGCCCGGTGTGGCGTTGCGCGCCACCGCCCGTTTCAGCGTCGGCGCCGTTCGGTGCGCCCGACACCAACCCGCTCTGCCCCACCGTCCCGGCGGTTGCGTTGTTCACCGTTTTGCCCGTGCTGTGAGCGAAATAACCATATCCCACACCGCCCAGGCCCGCGACCAGCAGCAAGGCAAGCAATGCGAGCAGCAGGTAGGACCGCTCGGGTTTGCCATCGGTGGCGTTCGGGCGATCGGGCGGCGATTGCAGAGGCTCCTGGACAGTAACCTTGACCGGATCCGGATCGGGATCGGGCGCCGAAACAGGAGGCGCCGTGCCGGGCGCCGGGTGCTCGACCGGCGCTTGAGACGAGCGCCGCTTTCGGGCTCCATCGGGCACATCGCCCGGTATGTCCCAGGAAATCGAAGCCCCGGTGGGTATCGGTTTCGGTTCTCGCCGTCCGCCTGTGCCCAGTTCGGAAGAGTCCGCAGCAGACACATCGGACTGTCGAATCTCTTCAGAGGCCGCTGCGTCGGCGCCCGCGCGCTCACGAGCCGACTGAGTTTGCTGTGGTTTTGTGTGCTTATTTTTGGCTTTTCTCATGACGATAGACTGCAACAAAATAGTAGGGCATGCCATGGTAATTTTTCGCCGCAAGGGATTTGCCGCGGAAATACTCCTCGGCACTGCCATCGCCAGCGGGCAGTCGTTCGCTATTTCAGGCGTTCGTATGCAGCCCTGAATATATGACTCGGGTATGCCATCATCACCTTGTGCTCGGTGCCATCCTTGTCAAAGAAATCCGCGATCACCACGTCACCGTTCATGAAGTGCCTGAACAGGTCCACCTTCTCCGATTTCATCTTGGGAAAGACAAAACCGACGAATTGTTCGTGGACCTCGTCGGGCGTCACCGCGTAGGCCCGATCGAGCGGCTCGAACTTACCATCGGACCGTCTGTGAAAGAAATACAGTGACAGCCCTCTGTTGGGTTCCACCAGCTGGCCAAGGGTTATCACAAAAAGGACAGGCCTTTCTTCTCCATAGGCCTTCATGACATTCATTGAAAAATAGTCTTTGGGATCGCGAAAATCCTGATAAGGGTAATCCAGCCTCAGCGTGTTAAACGACTTGCCGGGGAAGTCTTGGGAAGCCCACTGCACGCTCTCCATGTAGCGTTGGACGCCGGGAGGAACGGCTTGGGCGTTGCCTGCCCACAAGGGCTGACCGAATACCAAAACCGACAAGACAATCGCTACTATTCTCATCCGACGTTGGCCTCGATTGCCCGATCTCCAGGAGCGCGACGCGGCATTCAGGCCGCGCCAGGCGGTGTATTCCCGGCGCGCCCCATTTACGGCATTTGTTATCGGCCACCGGACACCCCGCTTTGAGGCCGTATTTGTGACATTTGTATCGAAATTGCCGCTGGACCCGCGCCTCCCCTCGCAGCCGCGATAACCGCCAAGACCGCCGCTCGAATGAAGAAATGGCGGCCCGATCTCCCATTTACGGCGCGGCGGATGTGCCAATTGTGCGCGGTGCAAGGCCGGCGTTATGCCGTTGCGGCCGATGTTCGCCTTTTCCGGAGGGCCCGGTCGGCGCCTTGTTTTTCTCACTCCTCGTACACGATGCGATAGATGCGCCCGCCCTTGTCGTCCGAGACCAGCAGAGAGCCGTCGGGCATCACCAGCACGTCCACCGGCCGGCCCGAGGCCGCACCGCCGCGCAGCCAGCCGTCGGCGAACACCTCGGGGGCACCCGGCTTGTTGTCCTGCATCGGGACGAACATCACGCGGTAGCCGATGGGCACGCTGCGGTTCCAGGAGCCGTGCTCGGCGATGAAGATGCCGCCGCGGTAGTGCGCCGGAAACTGCTTGCCGGTGTAGAAGCGCATACCCAGCGCGGCGACGTGCGGCCCCAGCTCCACCATCGGCGGCGTGAAGGACGCGCAGTCGCGACCCTGGCCGAAATTCGGGTCGAGCAGATTTCTGCCGTGACAATAGGGAAAGCCGAAATGCTGGCCGGGACGTTGCAGCCGGTTGAGCTCGTCGGGCGGGCGGTCGTCGCCGAGCCAGTCGCGGCCGTTGTCGGTGAACCACAGCTCGCCGGTCTTGGGGTCCCAGTCGAAGCCCACACTGTTACGCACGCCGTGAGCGATTATCTCCTGCTTGCCATTGTGAATATCGAGACGTGTGATGGTCGCGTAAATCTCGCGCTCGGGCTTACAGACATTGCAGGGCGCGCCGACCGGTATGTACAGCCAGCCGTCCGGGCCGAAGGCGATAAATTTCCAGCCGTGGTGGGTATCGCTGGGATAGTCGGCGCTGACGATCTGCGGGCGCGGCGGGTCGTCCAGGTGTTGCTCGACGGAGGGAAAGCGCAGGATACGGCTGACCTCGGCCACGTACAGATCGCCGTTGCGGAAGGCCACCCCATTGGGCATGTTCAGCCCACTGGCGAGGACGACCTTGCGGTCGATGCGAAAGTCGCCGTTGCGGTCCTGCAGCGCGTACACCTTGCCCGCGCCGCGGGTGCCGACAAACAGAGTACCGCCCGGGCTCAGCGCCAGCGAGCGCGCCCCCGGCACATCGTCGGCGTACAGGTCGATGCGGAATCCGGGAGGCACGTGCAAACGACCCAGCACCGCCGAGTTGACCGTCGGGGCCGGCAGTACCGGCGTGAAATAACCGCGATTCAGGTACAGCCCGAATGCCGCCAGAAGCAGCAGGCCGACCAGGCTCACCTGTTTTTTGGATATCTGTGCATCCAATGGTTCATCCCTCGCCGCCGCCCCGTTGGTATTCCGCCGGGACAAGCCGCAAACGCCTTGACCGCATGCTGGTCGGAGCTTCGGCTCCCCACCCAACAAGTCTAGCGGGCCCGAGCCCGTTTAAAAGACTGTCAACGGCGGAAAACAGATCTGTCCCGGTTTGCGAAATAATTTCCGGTGCGCTGTCGAAACAGGCGATGGCCAGTCGACTAAGGGAGCAGCATCAAACCCATTGGAGGATGTTTTTATGAAATTCATGATGTTAATGATCCCCGCCGTTTACCAGGGCGGGCAACAGCCCGAGCCGGGATTCGCACCCGATCCGGAAAAGATGGCTCAAATGGGGGCCTTCAACCAGGAATTGGGCAAGGCCCTCAAAATACTGGACCTGAACGGTCTGCACCCGCAGGTCGACGGCGCGCGCGTGTCGTTTTCCGGCGGAAAGGCAAGCGTGACCGACGGCCCGTTCATTGAATCCAAGGAGGTATTGGGGGGCTATTGGCTGATCGAAGCTGCCTCAAAAGAGGAAGTCGTGAAATGGGCCGAGCGATGCCCGGCCGACGACGGCGATACCATCGAAATCCGCCAAATATTCGGGGCGGACGAGTTCGAAACGGCGAAATAGGGGGACGCCATGAAATACATCTGTCTGGGCTACATTGAAGACAAATACATCAGCCAATTGACCGAAAAAGAGCGACAGGAGTTTATGGATGCCTGTTTTACCTACGACGAGGAACTGCAGAATAACGGCCATATGATTGGCGGCGAAGCGCTGCAACCGGCCGATACAGCCACGACGGTCCGGTATCGAAACGGAAAACCTCAAATCACCGACGGTCCGTTTGCCGAGACCAAGGAATTTCTCGGTGGCATCATGATTCTGGAGGCCAGGGACCTGAACGAAGCCATACAGTTGATGTCGCGCCACCCGAGCGTGAAGATGGGCGGTACGTTTGAAATCCGCCCGAGCGCGGATTTGGCGGCGCTCGTCGCCGAGAGCAAGGCGCGCCGCACAGCCAGCCGGACACCCTCCAAATGAAGGGCATGCGGCCGCTCGGGTGAACTTTGGATCAACGCGGCGCTTTTGCGGCCGCAGCGAACTGCGTGGAGTTTGGCTCTACTGCCGGCGTTCCTGTTATCATCGTTGCAGTCGAATGAAATACCGGGATGGGAACAATGGGCGACGGATACGGTGAGACCCTCAGGGTGCAGTCGCTGGGCGAGGAACTCGCCAACAGCCTGAGCCACGGCATCGGCCTGTTGTTGGCGATAGCCGCGATCCCGATCCTGGTCGTCGCGGCGGCGGCCCATGCGGGCGCCGCCGAGATCACCGGGGTGAGCATTTTCGGCGCCACCATGGTGCTCGCCTATCTGAGCTCCACCGTCTATCACGCCTTGCCGGCCGGTAAAGGCAAGCGGCTCATGCAGCTCGTGGATCATGGCGCGATCTTCCTGCTGATAGCGGGGACCTACACCCCGTTCACCCTGGGCGCGTTGTGGGGTGCCTGGGGGTGGTCCCTGTTCGGCGTCGTCTGGGGACTCGCGCTCATGGGGCTGGTCCTGAAGACCTGCGTGGGCACCCGCTACCAGAGTCTGTCGGTCGCCCTGTACCTGGCCATGGGTTGGCTCGCTCTGATCGCCATTCGGCCGCTGTACCTGCATGTGCCGGCCTGGGGGCTGTTCTGGCTGATCCTCGGTGGACTCGCCTATACCATCGGCGTCGTATTCTTCGTCCTGGACGAGAAGGTCCGCTACGCACACGCAGTCTGGCACCTGTTCGTGCTCGCGGGTACGTTCTGTCATTTCGTCGCGGTGCTCTGGTATGCCGCTTAGGCTGGGCATCCGCCGACACGGCTGACAGCGCAACAACCAGCCCGCGTGCAAGAATAGAACAGGCTGTGCCCTAACCCGATCTGTCCGCATTTATCCCGCAGGTTCAGCGTCCCCGCAGCTGCGGATTGTGCATCATCAGCCGCCTGGAGAACGTGCCATGGATTTCGGTCTTCAGGGGCGTTCCGGCCTTGGCCCGGTTGAGGGCACTAGGTGCGTTGTACCAGGGGACGAGCATGCCGTTGATCTTCGGATTCAAACCCAGTGCGCACTTCCAACTGACAGCCTTACTGACAGCCTGCGGAATCAGAGTCACCGGGACCGACACGGTCCGGACATAGGTTTGGCCGGGGCGCACCGGGAAGGTGACCTGCTTGTGGCCGATCCCCTTCTTGCCCTTGTCCAGGATCCAGCAAACCACGGCAACCTTGTTCACGCCCTTGGCGAGACCGCGCACCGAGACCGGTACCTGGAACGTCACCGTGGTAGCCGCCGTGCCAATAGCCGGCCCACCCAGCATGGCAGCGCCCGCCACCGCGCCCAACAGTAATCGTCTGTTCATGGCGAACTCCTCAATAACGGCCAGGATGCGATCAAGGCCCTACCCCGGTCATAGTCAACCCTTCGGTGCGAACTCGGGCCGGAAGCACGATGACCCCCGCGGTCAGTCCGCTTTTCGACGACGGCGTCAGAGGCTCTCCCCCGATGCCGGTCATCGTCAGTCTGGCGGTGCGGAGCGTGCGCGGCAGGACGATCACGCCCGCCTGCATGCCCGAACGACGCGGCAGAGACAAGGGTTCATCTCCAATCCCCGTCATCGTGAGGGCGGGTGTCCTCACCCGACGCGGCAGCGGCGCGCGGCGCGCCACCGAGCCGCTCCGGGAAAAACCGAACTGCGAGGCGGTGGCGGCCACGGCGAGGCGCGGTCCGGCGACCACTGCCCCCGCGGCAAACAGCATGATCAGTGGCATGCGACGCATAACAGCTACCCGGGTCCTGACGCAGTCCACGAAGAGCGGACCGTTAAATCGAGTATAGGCAAGCCCGACGGCAAATTCATGGAGAACGGCGAAACCGTTGCGGCGATACCGGGACAAACCGCTGATTCTCGACAATTGAGCCCGCGGCCATATCACAATGGCAATGATTATCGTTTGTCAGCTCCCTCTTATTATCAACGGTTCGCCTCCTTGCCGGAGTTGCTCCAGTATCATCACGAAGATAGGTATACTGTCCCCTCGATATGGCCACTGTCAGCGCAAACCAGCTCAAGCAACTTCTCAGCGATGGCGGGGAGTTGGCGCTCCTCGATGTCCGCGAGCAGGGGCCCTTCTCGAAAGAGCATCTGTTGTTCGCCTGCTGCGTCCCCCTCAGCCGGTTGGAGCTTCTGATCGACGATCTGGTGCCGCATCGCGCCACCCGCACGGTCCTCATGGACGGCGGGGCCGAAGACGGACAGCTTGCACGGCGTGCGGCCGCGCGCCTGTCCGAGCTCGGCTATACCGACGTGCGTGTTCTCGACGGCGGTCTCGAGGCCTGGCGCGACAGCGGCTTCGAGGTGTTTTCCGGCGTCAATGTCCCCAGCAAGGCGTTCGGCGAGATCGTCGAGCAGACCTGTCATACCCCGCACATCACACCGCAGGCGTTGAAGGAACGTATCGACCGGAGTGAGTCCGTCGTCATCCTCGACGCGCGACCGCTGGATGAGTACCAGCGCATGAACATCCCAGGCGGCATCGACACGCCGGGCGCGGAGCTGGTCTACCGCGTACGCGATCTCGTGCCCGACGCGAAGACGCCGATCGTCGTCAACTGCGCCGGGCGGACGCGCAGCATCATCGGCACGCAGTCCTTGATCAATGCGGGACTGCCCAACCCGGTGGCCGCCTTGAAGGGCGGGACCATGGGCTGGCGCCTGGCCGGCCTGGAGCTCGAACACGGCCAGGAGCGCATCGCGCCGCCGCCGTCGGCCAAGGCACTGGCCTGGGCCCAGGCCGCCGCACACCGGGTCGGCGAACGCGCGGGGGTCGTACGCATCGACGCGAACCAGCTGGACGCCTGGCGGGCCGAGGCCGGGGAGCGCAGCCTGTTCATCTTCGACGTCCGCGGGCCCGACGAATTCGAGGCCGGGCATCTGCCCGATGCCCGCCACGCCGCCGGCGGGCAGCTGGTGCAGGCCACGGACGAATACGTCGGCGTGCGCAATGCCCGACTGGTGCTGGTGGACGACACCGAGGTCCGGGCCACCATGACGGCGTCCTGGCTGTTTCAGCTCGGCTGGCCCGAGGTGGCAATATTGGCCGGCGGCATCGGCGAGCTGGCGCAGGTGCACGGCCCGCGCACGAGCCGCGTCCCGGGTCTGGAGCCGGTCACGACCATCACACCGGAAGCGCTGGCCTCACTGCGCAGGGACAATTCGGTGACGGTCGTGGATCTGTCGACCAGCGTCGAACACGCTGCAGCGCATATCCCGGGCGCCTGGTGGGGCGTACGCGCCCGATTGCGGGAAGCGTTGCCGGTGCTTCCCCCATCATCCCACCTGGTACTCACCTCCGGCGACGGCGTGCTTGCGCAGCTGGCCGCGCCCGAGGTCCAGGCCCTGCAGCCGGACCTGCGTGTCGAGGTGCTCGCCGGCGGCAACCGCGCCTGGTTCGACGCGGGCATGGCGAGCGAGGCGGGGATGTTGCGCCCCACCACCGAACAGGACGACGTCTGGTACAAGCCCTACGAGCACCCGGAGGCCGAGGCCTCCAGCATGCAGGGCTATCTGACCTGGGAAGTGGACCTGGTGCCGCAGATCGCCAAAGACGGCGATGCGCGTTTCGAGCCCCTAGAGGTTTAGCTCAAGCTCCGGGCGGCGCGCGAACCCGCCGCTGCGGCTCTATAATTGGAGGTGCTCAACTCTGGGTGACCAGGAGGTATATTGTGGCCGCACCCTCGCCGCTGCGTGATTTCATCAGGGCAATGACGCTGCTCGTCTCCTCGGGCGATACGTCCGAAGCCGACCTCATCGAGCACGGCCGGGCGCTGCTGGCCAATCTCGTGCGCCGCGACGACTGGCTGCCCGATGCCTGGGCGCAGCCCGACCCCCAGTACTATCAACAGTACCTGCTGTACTGCGATCCGCTCGAGCGCTTCTCCGTCGTCAGTTTCGTCTGGGGGCCGGGCCAACATACGCCGATTCACGACCATACGGTCTGGGGGATGATCGGCATGCTCCGCGGCGCGGAGCTGTGCGAGTCCTTCCAGCGCGACGACGACGGCACGCTGGTCAGCACCGGCTCGCACCGCCTGGAGCCGGGACAGGTCGAGGCCGTCTCCCCCACCATCGGCGATATCCACCGGGTACGGAACGCCTTCGACGACCGGGTCTCGATCAGCATCCACGTCTACGGCGCCGACATCGGCGCCGTGCAGCGCCATGTTTACGCATCCGACTCCGGCGAGGTGAAGAACTTCATCTCCGGCTATTCCAATCAGACGCTGCCCAACCTGTGGGGCGCCGCCTGACTGTTGCCGTGTTCACCGCGGAGGCAGTATCCGGATAAGAGTTCGCCGCGATCCCGGCCAATAAACCAGCATGACGCCCACGCCGGCCACGGCCAGACCGATGATGTCGGTCAGAATCAGCTTGTCGCCGAAGGCGGCCCAGGCCATCAGCATCGTGACGGGCGGGCTGAGATAGAACAGACTGGCCACTCGGGTGGCGTCGTGGCGCACCAGCAGCCGCCACATGGTCCAGTACGCGCCCAGCGACACGACCAGAATCAACCAGCTCATGGTGGCGATGAAAGGCAGGGTCCATTCGGTCGCGAACGACTCGACCAGCCACGCCGGTAACAGCAGCGCCGCGGCCGTTGCCGCGCTCTGGTAGAACAGCGTCGCGTCGTCGGGCATGCGGTTGCCCTGGCCGTGCTGCTCGCGATGGCGCTGCAACAGGCTGGCCACGGTGATCGCCACCACCGAGCCGAAGGGGATCAGATAGCCCCACACTCCGCCCGCGCCCCCCTCTGACATCCGCGCCACGACCGCGATCACCACCCCGACAAACCCGAGGATCAAGCCGACCCATTGCCAGACGTCCGTGCGCTCGCCGAGCACCGGACCGGACAGGGCGCCCGTCAGAAGCGGCTGCAATGCCGTGACCAGGGCGATGATACCCGCCGGCACGCCCATATCGAGCGAGACCAGCACGCAACTGAGCCAGACGCCGTGCGCGAGCACGCCCACCGTTGCCGTGTGCCCCACCGGCCCGAGCCCCGGCCAGCTGAGGCGTCCGCGTGCGGCAAGCCACGCACCCAGCAAGGCCGTCAAAGTCAGGTAACGCCAGAACAGCAGGGTCCACGGCCCCGCGAACGGCAGACCGTATTCGGCGCCGATGAAACCGGAATTCCACAGGAGGACGAACAGGAGCTCGAGCCCGAACAACTGGAGCAACATTTTTCTCATGCGTACGAGACTAAATGCAATGTCGCCCGAAAGGAAGACCGGTTCCGATGTGCACGCTTCTCCGAATCGTCCCCTCAAGGCCGTCCACTTTTCCGGAAGCGCTCTGAGGAAGGGGCCCGCGCACGTAAGGGCTCAAAACCGCTTGAAAACCGCGCCTCCACCGCCACACCCGCTTTGAGAATTCTACCGGACCGACTTTCGCATGCATTAGCCCTCGGCGCAGTTGCATTCCCGCCGACCCTTTACATACCTGATATAGGTAGGGGCTTTGCCCGCTTAAACGGTTACAAACTCACCAAGCGGTCGATGCATCCAGATCGACCTTATAAGGCGAGGGAGCACCGTCCGGCTGAGTCTTGAAGCGGCGGTAAGACCAGAAGTACTGGTCCGGCATGAACTCTATACCCTCGGCGATCGCCTGGTTGATGGTGGTCGCGTCGACGACATCCTGGCCGCTGGGATAGTTCTCCAATCGTGGCATCACACGCACCTCGTAACCACCGCCATACGGTCTTTGATAGGTGAACAGCGGCACGACCACGGCATTACCCATACGCGCCAGACGACTCATGGCAGTATACGTCGCCGCGGGGTGTTCAAAGAACGGCGCGAAGACATAATCCTTGCCGGAGTGATCGGGATCCTGGTCCGGCAGGTAGTAAAATAAGGTACCCTGCTTGATTAGACCGACCAACGGCTTGAGGCTTTCGTAACGCTCCAGGCACATGCCACCGTGGCCGGTTCGCAAGTAGCGGCACAGTCGATGCAGTAACGGATCTTTCGGTTTCCGGTACATGCAGATGCTCTGCCATTCCAATGACAGGCGCTTAAACCCCAGTTCCAATCCGGTGACATGCGGCGCCAGCAGGATGACGCCCTTGCCCTCGGCCAGGGCGCGACTGATATGCTCCGCACCGACAAGATGCACATGACGTTTCAGCTGAGCAGCTGAGCCGGTCCAGGCCAGCCCCAGATTGATAAAGGATTGGCCCAGACGACGAAAATACTTCCGGCGCAGGCGTCGTCGTTCGGCGGGTGTGAGCTGTGGGAAGCACAGGGCAAGATTAACCGGGATCGTATTGGTGCGATAAACCAATGCGACCAGACCGCCTAAGAAAATACCGAGCAGCCAACTGACGCGCATGGGGATGAAACGCATGCCGGCGACCAAGGCATATGCCATCCAGCCAGCGATGTTTTCAGATAGCGGAAATTCTTTGAATGTGGGGCGTACGCCGCGAAACCGTGTCAAATCCTGCATCGCATCAAACCAACCAACGTCTTCTTATTATCACTGATGTGCCAGGGGATCCCGGGCACTGCGGTGCATACGAGCCTTGGTGTCTCCGATCTCCTTTTCTTTGACGAGCTAAAGTATCGCTCCGGGACTCCTGTTCTAAACCGAGCCGACTTGCATCGGCTCTAAACCGTGGTCTGTCCCCCAATTAGCCGACACGATCTCATTGCGTCCCATGGCGCGTCAATTCCCATTACTGTGACATGGGTGACGTTTGGCAGATTTAGCATTACGCCGACGCCGCTCTCCACGGAGCGCGCGTTGATTCTCACGAAATACGTCTACGGTAAGTGACCTACGAATATTGCGTCCGGCGTGCCTTCTCAGACCGAAGGCACGCGACGCTTTGAGAAGCTTGATTAATGTGGGCACCGAGGGCTGCTCCAATTTTGATCCCTCCGTCCCCGTTCTTGTGCTTCAACCCGTACGGGGGCTACGGCGTTGCCCCAGGCGGCCGTAGCTCATCGCCAGCCGGGCTCCCGGTCCGTGTGCAGCGGCAAACATAAGGCCTGCTATGAACGTGAAGTGATCGACGAAAAACCCGAATTCCGTCTGATTTCCGCTCCAGTGCGACGGGCCGTGAAACGCAAAAGCTAGAAATAGGATGTAACCCGCCGCGAGCAGCGCGGCCTCGGAAAAGAAAGCGCCGGTCAATAGGCATACGGCCAGTACCAGCTCCAACAGCGCAGCCAGCCACGTAAGAAGCGCTGGAAACGGAAATCCGGCCGCCGCGATATAGCTGGCGGTGCCGGAAATATTCGTCAGCTTGAATGCGAGTGCCATGAAGAATATCCCCGCAAAGATCAAGCGCCCGATAAGAACCGCCGCAGCCGCCCACGCGGGGTCTGGTGAATTGTTCGTCATCGAAGCCTCTCCTCATCACTCGTTCGTTGAGTAGACGTAATGGTTTTCTTCAGACGCAACCCCCTCTGTTCGTTAACGCGAACTTTTGAACGCCTTTGTCAGATGGAAGCCGTCTTACCTCGATAGTCGAGCTCACTGGACCGAATTCGACAAGTGCACTCGCTGAATTTGTGCGGCGGCGCGTCACGAGGATACGCTACGCGCGGCTGCAGGCCCGAGCCGGACGACTCCCCCGACCCCTGCGGTCGCGCCAGAAGATTGAGCTGACCGGGTTTTTTCGAGCTCTTCTATTTCAGTCTTCGCCAGGCGGCGGCTGCGGAATAGCAGTGGGTGCCTTGTTGCTTCGCCAATCGGTCAATTTGTCTTTCAGGCAATGGGCCCTGCACGGCTTTATGGGTAACGTCCACGACCATCCAGCCGTCTGGGTCGCCTCGGAATAGCGCGTGGCGCTTCGCAATGATATAGCGGGCATTCCACCCTATCTTTTCCACCGTTCCCTCCAGTACTTCGCCGGCTACGTCCTCCTGATGACCGTCTTCTTCCAGATAATATGTAGTGCCGTCTTCCCACTGCTTCAAATAGTAGTCACCCGCGACGTGCCGCCTGCTTAGACCGAATGGATCCTGCTCGCAGCTACAGAGGGACGACCCCAGGGCTAGTCCGACAACCAACCAACCCAGGGTCCGAGTCATCGCAAAGGGGTAGGCTACGGCGCTAGCCGCGTTCCAGCCTCGCGGCGGTCTGCCTGAGCCGAACGTAGCCTCCGATCGCGCCGGCGAGGGGCGAGACGACCAATCCAACAACTTGCATAGTCGTTGAGGCCTCGACCGCTCCAGAGGCCAGCCCGTAAAGCCCGAACGTGATGCATAGCCACGATGACAGAGCGCCGTTCAAGAGTTGGTCGTGCCTGGCAAGCCACGCGGCGAGGTATCCGCCGAAGACCGACGAGGCAATGCCGATGGCCGCCTGGACGGAATACAGTACGGGCGTGGTATGGATATGGAGCATAATCATGTGGCTCATCTGATTCGGTGGGAACTGAGCCAGATCGATTTGGCGTGCCACGTAGACGACCAGGGGAATCGTTAGGAGGTTAGTCGCGACAATATCCGCAATTCCGCCCAGCACTACTCCCTTTATCGATATTCTTTTCATTATTTCCCCCTACCACGAAAATGCGGCGGTATGCCTTGTTGCCCCGGCCTTCCGAAACGGGCGCTGCCGTCGACCAGTTCCAAGACTTTCTAGAAAAATAGATCTGTCCCGCCTTTTCCTAAAAGCGACAACTGGACGTGGAAGACGGGAGAGACCACTTTAACTCCTGTGCAAAATGCAAGACCTGACCCCGCGCCCCCACCAGCTTGAGCCCCTGAATCGCGGGCTAGCCCCTATTACGTTACGCCTTACCCGGGAAAAGGGATTTGATGGATTCGAGGCTGCCCAGAATACCGGTTGCCTCGTAGGGCACCATCACACGGTCACCTTCCTTCGCGATATCGGGCAGGGTATCCATATAGCGCTGGGCAATCAGATAGCCGACCACGGTCTGGGCGTCGATGCCGGCGTCCATCTCCTTACCCGCGCTCAACACCTCCTCGATGGACTTGCGCTCGCCCTCGGCCCGCAAAATGGCGGCCTGCTTGTCGCCCTCGGCCTTTTTGATCTGGGCTTCCTTGTAACCGTTCGCCTCGGTGACCGTGGCGCGGCGCTTGCGTTCGGCCGCCATCACCTGGCGCATGGCCTCTTCGACGTCGCTGGGCAGGGTGATGTCCTGAATTTCCACCCGGTTGACCTTGACACCCCACTTCTGCCCGGCCTCGTCCATGACGGTCTGCAGCTGGGCGTTGATTTCATCGCGGTTGGAGAACAGCTTGTCCAGCTCGCTGCTGCCCACCACGGCACGCAGGGTCGTCTTGGACAGCACTTCCACCGCCTGAATCAGATTCTCCACCTGATAGACGGCGTCCTTCGGGGTCTGAATTTCGAAATACAGAGCGCCATCGATCTGGATGGTTACGTTGTCGGCGGTCACCACCGGCTGGGCCGGGAAATTGAGGACCGTCTCGCGCGTATCGATCTTGGTCTCCTCGACCACCCGTTCCTGTAGCGTCTTCGAAGTCAGCCCGGCACTCTCGTACCGGCGAATCTTGATCGGCCGGGGCCGTTCCAGGACCGGGATGAGAAAATTGATGCCCGGCTGAAGCGTCCGGTTGTAGCTGCCCAGGCGCTCCACCACGACCGCCTGGCTCTGCTGAACGATAAAAAGTCCCTTGACGATAAAGGCGATGATCCCGATGCCGACAATGAGCGCGGCAATCAGGCTGACTGAAATTCCCAGCTGGTCCATTATGACCCCCGATTATTGGTTGTTTTGTGTTTGACCCGTAGCCGCAGGCCGGTAGGCCATTACGGTAATCCCTTTGAGTTGTTCCACGATGAGTCGCTCGCCTTCCACGGGGGCACTGCCATCGATCAGCTCGAGCGGGTACATATCCCCCTTCAGCTTGGCGACCAGGCTGTCGCCTCGGCGCACCACGACCACCTGCTCGCCCCTCTCCCAACCCGGCTCACGGGGACCGGGGCTAGTCGGCCGCATGGTCTTGTTGAAGACCCACATCATGA
>DATFLL010000043.1:0-60466 GCA_035267785.1 Gammaproteobacteria bacterium
CAACACCGCGCCCACCCAAAGCGCCATGGCCAGCAGCGCCAGGGCCAACAGCGCAAGCACCAGCAGGCGCAGGGCCGCCGGGCGCAGGTAGTCGATGACGATGTCGCGCGCTCCCACCCAGGCATGGCCGAGCAGCGCGGCGAAGAACAGCAACACCGCGATGGCGACCGCGGGGCGACCCATGAAGGCGCGCCACTCGGCAAATTCCATCGGTCCGCTCGTCACGGCCCAGACGGCCGCGGCGATGGTGAACGCCGCCAGATAGACCGCCGTGACACGCTGGAGCAACCAGGCCCGCAGGCCCTGCGCACGCCAGCTCATGCCCACACCCGCCATGCGGCGAATGCCAGCAAGGCCAATCCCGCCAGGTTCACCCCCCAGGCGCTGAGGCGCGCCGGGCGCAGGCTGAAGCCAATGCCCAGGTCCTGGGCCAGAAAACGCAGCCCGGCCAGCAGATGGTGAGCCAATGCCCAGGCCAGAATCACCACCGCCACGCGCCAGGGACCATCGAGCAGCGTTTCACGGACGCTGGCGTATCCAGCCGGGTCGCGCAGCGAAACCTCCAGGGCATAAATCAGGAAGGGCGTGGCCGCGATGAGCAAAGCGCCGGAGATACGGTGTGCGAACGAGGCAACCGCCGTGACCGGCATGGCGATCTTGAGCAGGTGCAGAAATCTCGGTCTTTTCGCAGGGGCTTGCATGCCGTGATCCACGTTGCCGATTGTTCAAATCATCGGGCGCTGAAGGTACAGTATCGTCGTGCCCGAAGCGGTTGGAACGTGCCGTCCAAACCGTCCGACCGCGACGCACTGTGGAATGTAAGGTATCGTATCATAGCCCCCGACACTCTCAAGCACTGCGGATGACATCATGAACCCAGAGTGGAAAGCTCACCTCGAACAGAAAGGCGCCGTGTTCGACGCCGACACGGTTCGCGACTTCGGCGACCCCCAGGGAGAAACCCGGGCCACCACTGGCCAGGTCGTCCTCGCCGACCTCTCCCATCTCGGCCTGATCGCCGCCGCGGGCGAGGATGCAATGGAGTTCCTGCAGGGACAGCTCAGCAACGACGTACGCCAGGTCGACACCGAACACAGTCAGCTCGCCGCCTACTGCAGCCCGAAGGGCCGCATCCTCGCCGACCTGCGGCTGTTTCGCCGGGAGGAGACCTATTACCTGATTCTGCCGCGCGCGATCCTCGAGCCCACACTCAAGCGCCTGCGCATGTTCGTGCTGCGCAGCCGCGTGACCCTGAACGACGCCAGTGAGACGCTGGTCGGTTTCGGTGTCGCCGGACCCCAGGCCGACGCGGCGCTGAGCTCGGCGTTGGGAGCCGTCCCCGGGACCGTCGATGAGGTAAGCCACGGCCAGGGGCTGAGCGTGATCCGACTGCCCGGGAGCTCGCCGCGCTTCCACGTGTTCGGCTCCCCCGAGGCGGCCATTGCGCTATGGGAGCGCCTCGGCCCGCAGTCGCGGCCGGTGGGCGCCGGCGCCTGGGGCCTGCTCGACATCCTCGCCGGCCTGCCGAGCATCGACCCCGCAACCGTGGATACCTTCGTGCCGCAGATGGTGAACCTGCAGGCGATCGGCGGCGTCAGCTTCAAGAAGGGGTGCTACCCCGGCCAGGAGGTCGTGGCGCGCACCCATTATCTCGGCAAGTTGAAGCGCCGCATGTATCGCGCGCACGTCGAAACGGACCGCGCACCGCAGCCCGGTGAGGAGATCTACGCGACGGACAGCCCCGAGCAGAGCGCCGGACGCATCGTCTCGGCCCAACGCTCGCCCGAAGGGGGTTACGAGCTGCTGGCGGTCATCCAGATCGCCAGTGCCGAAAAGAATGCGCTGCATCTCGGCGACGCCGAGGGTCCCGGGCTCGTCCTGCGCGAGCTGCCCTACGCGCTCGAGGCGTGAGGTCAGCAGACAATTTGGCAGCCCGCTAGTCGGCGGGGCGCATGTGCGGGAACAACAGGACGTCGCGAATTGAGGGCGAGTCGGTGAACAACATCACGAGGCGGTCGATGCCGATCCCCTCGCCCGCCGTCGGCGGCATGCCGTGCTCCAGGGCGCGGATATAGTCCGCGTCGAAGTGCATGGCCTCCTCGTCGCCCGCCTCCTTTTCCTCGACCTGCTTGCGAAAACGCTCGGCCTGATCCTCGTAGTCGTTGAGCTCGGAGAAGCCGTTGGCGATTTCGCGCCCGCCCACGAAGAATTCGAAGCGGTCGGTCACGAAGGGGTCTTGATCGTTGCGCCGGGCCAGCGGTGAGACCTCGGTGGGATAGGCGGTGATGAAGGTCGGGTCCTTCAACCTGTGCTCGACGGTCTTCTCGAAGATCTCGATCTGCACCTTGCCCAGGCCGTAACTGTCCTTCAAGGGAATGTCCAGGCGCTCGGCCGCGGCGCGCGCCCGGCTCAGGTCGTCCAGATCCTCGCCGGTCAAATCCGGATTGAAATGCAGAATGGACTCCTTGACCGTCATGCGGGCCAAGGGTTTGCCGAAGTCGTAGATCTCGCCCTGATACTGAATCTGAGTGGTACCAAGCACATCCTCGGCCACGCCGCGCAGCAGCGCCTCGGTCAAATCCATCAGGTCCTCGTAGGTCGAATAGGCCTCGTAGAACTCCAGCATGGTGAACTCGGGGTTGTGCCGCGTCGACAGTCCCTCGTTGCGGAAGTTGCGGTTGATCTCGTAGACCCGCTCGAAACCGCCGACCACCAGGCGCTTGAGGTACAGCTCGGGGGCGATGCGCAAGAACAACTGCATGTCCAGCGCGTGGTGATGCGTGGCAAACGGACGTGCCGCGGCGCCGCCCGGGATCGCCTGCATCATCGGCGTCTCGACCTCCAGGAAGTCACGCTCGTTCAGATAGCGGCGTATATAGTCGATGACGCGCGTGCGGGTGCGGAAGGTATCGCGCACCGGCTCGTTCATGATCAGATCGAGATAGCGCTGACGGTAGCGCTGCTCGGTGTCGGCCAGCCCCTTGAACTTGTCGGGCAGCGGGCGCAGCGCCTTGGTCAGCAGGCGCAGGCTGTCCACGCGCACCGACAGCTCGCCGGTCTTGGTCTTGATGAGGACACCCTCGGCGCCGACGATGTCTCCCAGGTCCCAGCCCTTGAAACGCTGATACATCCCCTCGGGCAGTCGGTCGCGCTCCACCCAGAGCTGGATACGCCCGGACATATCGGTGAGGTGCGCAAAGCTCAGCTTGCCCATGACGCGGCGCAGCATCATCCGTCCGGCCACGGCCACTCGAACAGCCGACTGCTCGAGGTATTCGTTGTCCTTGTCGTCGTACTCGGCGTGCAGCTCGCCGGCCATGACATTGCGGCGAAAGTCGTTGGGAAAGGCGACGCCCTCTTCGCGCAGCTGCTTGAGCTTGGATCGGCGCTGGGCGATCAGCTCGTGCTCATCGGCGGTTGGGCCGCCGCTGGCATCGTCGTGCTTACCGGAAGACTTGTTCTTGCTGGAGTCGTTCATATCGCCCTGTCCAACGTACTGGACCGTCCGCTGCAGCGGCGCGCTTACAGCCCGCTCTTCAGACTGGCCTCGATAAATTCGTCCAGGTCGCCGTCGAGCACGGCCTGGGTGTTGCCCGTCTCGACCGAGGTGCGCAAATCCTTAATGCGCGATTGGTCGAGCACATAGGAGCGGATCTGGCTGCCCCACCCGATGTCGGCTTTGGACTCTTCCAGGGCCTGCTTCTCGGCGTTGCGCTTTTGCACCTCCACCTCATAGAGCTTGGCCTTGAGCTGGTTCATCGCGTGCGCCTTGTTCTGATGCTGGGAACGCTCGCTCTGGCACTGGGCCACGATACCGGTGGGCTCGTGCGTGATGCGCACGGCCGAATCGGTGCGGTTGACGTGCTGGCCGCCTGCCCCACTCGCCCGGTAAGTATCGATGCGCAGGTCCGCGGGGTTGATCTCGATGTCGATGTCCTCGTCCACCTCCGGGTAGACGAACACAGAGGCAAAGGACGTGTGACGGCGGTTGCCCGAGTCGAAGGGTGACTTTCGCACCAGGCGGTGGACCCCGGTCTCGGTGCGCAGCCAACCGAAGGCATAGTCGCCCTTGAAGTGCACGGTCGCGCTCTTGATGCCCGCGACCTCGCCCTCGGACAGCTCGATGATCTCGGTGTCGAAGCCGCGGCGCTCGCCCCAGCGCAGGTACATGCGCAGCAGCATATTGGCCCAGTCCTGCGCCTCGGTGCCGCCCGAGCCGGCCTGGACGTCGACGAAGGCGTTATTGGCGTCCATCGGGCCCGAGAACATCCGGTGGAACTCCAGCGTGCCAAGCCGTTGTTCGAGGCCGTCGAGGTCGCTCACAACGGCCTCTGCTGTCCCTTCGTCGTCTTCCTCGGCGGCCAGCTGCAGCAGGTCACGGGCATCGTTCAACGCCTCGTTCAGTGAGCTCAGTGTCTCGACGACCTCTTCCAGACGGGCGCGCTCCCGGCCCAACTCCTGTGCGTACTCGGGCCGATTCCAGATGGCGGGATCTTCGAGCTCTCGGGTGACCTCGATCAGGCGTTCGCGCTTGGTATCGAAGTCAAAGATACCCCCTCAGGGCGGCGGCGCGCCCTTGCATATCCTTGATACGCGATTGGATGGCGTTGACTTCCAGCATGCTGCTTTCCCACACGGCCTCGATCGAAGCCGCGTATCATACCGCACTCATACCGGAGAGAGAAACAGCGAAGACGCCGTTAAATCGACAAGCGTTCGGGGCGCTCAGCGCCCCTCGCCGAAAGACATGTTCTGTTCAGTGCTGGCCGAGCAACGACTCGCAGCGCGTCATCAGCTGCTCGGCCTTGTCCTCGTCGATCATCAACTGGACGAGCTTGCGGCAGCTGGTGGCCGCGGACGTCAGACCTTCCTTGGTGGCTGGCGCATCCCGCAGTTTCTTGACGACCTTGTCGGCGTCCTGACCCAGAATTTCCTCGACCGTATGGATCAATTCGTCCTTGAGGGCGTCGTAGTTGATCTCACCGGGCGCGATGAGCTCGACATAGCCCTCCTCGGCCAGAATCTTGAGGCCACCGGCGACATCGGGCATGCCCTGCCCTTTCTTGGCAACTTCCGCCACCGAGGAGCTGCCGTCGACCAAAATCAGGATGACGCGCAGATTGCCCGAGACGCCCCCCGAGCGGGTCTTGAGCTCCTGTTCGCCCTTCTCGGTCTTACGAACGATGTATGAGCTGTCCATATCACTCGGACATGATCTTGATGATGCGGAAGATCATCTTGACGGTCACCACCACGTAGATCGCGCCGAACAGGAAAATCACCGACACAATGAGATGCAGGCTCTCGGTCGGGATGTTCCGGAAGAAGGGCGTGGTCAGATAGCCCGCCGTAAACAGGACCACGAGCCAGGACACAATCGCCCACTGGCGTCCCACGACACCACCGGGGACATCGTTCTTGAGCGCGATGACCAGCCACAGGCAGTAGAGCATGACCAGGATCGCCACCAGGCTGATGGCGATGCTGGGATCTTTGAGTATTTCATGGAATATGAACATCGTGTTGTCGCTCCCGAGTCGTTAAAGGCCCCCCTACCGCCGGGCCGGATTGTTCCGATTTCTCGTTTTTTTAACGTATCTACCTAATTTTTATTCGTTTATAGGCGTTCGTGCAAAATATCGACTTCTCCCGCCCCGGTCAATAAACTTTGAACTTCATCACAGATTTCGTCCAGCCCGCCGAATACTTGAGCCGCTGGCTCAAGCTTAGACCAGTTCCAGGTGAACCACGATCAGCTGCACACTGCGCTGGCCGCGGAAGCTGTTGACGTCCAACCGGTAGGCGAGCCGCACCCGGCTTACAGCCGCCGGCCAGTCGGCGTCGGTAACGTTGAAGGCAATCGCGTCCAGGGGCGGGCCGCCCTCCGGGTGGCGCACGACCAACTTGAGGTGGCGCTCGCCGACGATACGCCGCTGGATCAAGTCAAACACGCCATCGAACACCGGCTCCGGAAAACCCTGTCCCCAGGGCCCGGCAAAGCGCAGGGCCTCGGCCAGGTCCAGGCTGTGGTCCGCGGGGCCGAGCGCGCCGTCGCTGAGGACGGCACCGCGCAGGGCCGCCGGGTCCAGGTGCCGGCGTACCTCGGCATCGAAGGCCCGGGCGAAGGCGTCGAAATCCTCGCGCCGGATGGTCAGGCCCGCGGCCATCGCGTGGCCGCCGAACTTGCTGAGCAGCGCCGGGTGACGCGTGGCCACCGCATCCAGGGCGTCGCGGATGTGCAGACCCGACACCGAACGGGCGGAGCCCTTGAGCTGATCCGAGCCACCGCCGGGGGCGAAGGCGATCACGGGGCGGTGCAGGCGGTCCTTGATGCGCGAGGCGAGCAGGCCGACGACCCCTTCGTGCCAATCGGCATCGTAGAGGCAGAGCCCGACGGGCAGCTCGCCCTCCTCGGCCTCGAGCACCTCTTCGATATGAGCCAGGGCCCGGGCCTTCATATCGTCCTCGATCGCACGGCGCTCGCGGTTGAGCCCGTCCAGGCGAGCGGCCAGGGCCCGCGCCTCGCCCACATCGTCGCTCAGCAGGCAGGCGATCCCCACCGACATGTCCTCCAGGCGCCCCGCCGCGTTGAGGCGCGGGCCGACGGCAAACCCCAGGTCCGCGGCAACCGTCATGGCGGGGTCCCGGCCCCCGACTTCCAGCAGGGCCTGGATGCCCGGACAGGCCTGACCGGCGCGGATACGTGCCAGCCCCTGCGCCACCAGGATGCGGTTGTTGGCGTCCAGGGGTACGACGTCGGCCACCGTACCCAGCGCGACCAGGTCCAGGTGGCGGGCGAGATTGGGCTCGTCCAGACCCCGCCGCTCGAACCAGCCGCGCTCGCGCAGGCGCACGCGCAGGGCCATCAGGACGTAAAAGATGACGCCCACGCCCGCCAGCGCCTTGCTGGCAAATCCGTCCTCGGGGCGGTTCGGATTGACAATGGCGTCGGCGTCGGGCAGCTGCGACCCGGCCAGATGGTGGTCCGTGACCAGCACCCGCATGCCGGCCTCACGCGCGGCGGCCACCCCGGCGACGCTGGATATCCCGTTATCGACCGTAATCAACAGCTGCGCCGGGGCACCGTTCGCGGCGGTGGCAACAGCGACGATCTCCGGGGTCAGACCGTAGCCATACTCGAAACGGTTGGGCACCAGAAAGTCGACCTCGGCCGCGCCCAGCTCACGCAGCGCCCGCACCGCCAGGGCGGAGCTGGTCGCCCCGTCGGCATCGAAGTCGCCGACGATGAGGATGCGCCATTGTCCCTCCAGCGCCTCGACCAGCAGGTCGACCGCGCGGTGGATGTCATACAGACCCTCGAACGGCAGCAGGCGCGCCAGCGACCCGTCGAGCTCCGTCCCGCTGCGCACGGCCCGCGAGGCGTACACCCGGGCGAGCACCGGATGGAGCTCGCCGGCCCATTCGGGCAAGGAGTCGATACCGGGCCGACGCTCGATATGCACGATGTCGCTCATTTCAATCCCGTCACGCTCGGTCGCCCAGATAGGCGCTCAGCGGCCGATGGCGCCAGCGCCGCGGCAGCCAGCTGCGCCAGCGTCCCCCGCGGCGTACCCGATAGCATCCGCCATCGCCGGCCAGCAGGACCAGCTCTGCCAGTCTTCCCGTCTGCAGCGCCCGGTGCAGGGGGACCAGCCAGCGCGCCTGCACCGCCTCGAGCGCCCCCACCCACTCGAAGGGATCGGCGCTCGCCGCCGGCGCGCGCAGGTCGTCCACATACAGCAGGTGCTCGCCGGGGACAGACTCGCCGCGCAGCCAGTCCTGCCCGTCGCTCGGCAGCGCCGAGAATGTCGCACCGCTCAGTGCGGCCAGGCCCTGCGCCAGCGGCTCGTCCGCCCAGACACCCGCCCAACTGGACCGCCTCCCCGCCGGTTTGGGCGGAAGCGTCCCGCCGCCCCAGAACCAAAGGCTGTTGACCGGCAGGCGGCCGCTCGCCTCACGCTCGGCATTGACCGCGCTTGCGTGGAGCAGCATCTGGATCTCGTTGAGATGGCGGTGCCACAGACGTCCATCCTCGCCCGCGGGTAGAAAAGGGCGCACGTTGCGGCCCAGCACCTCGCCCAGGGCGTGGGTGCGCAGGCGGGGCGCCGCCGGCAGCGTCAAATACCAACGCGCCGGATGCAGGGCCTGGAGCTGCCAGCCGTCCTCGCCGAAAACGGCCTGGATCTCGCCGGCCAGCTGCGCGGCCTCGGCGGGCGTGAGCCGCAGCTCGTCGTGGGCCAGGAGCACGGCGCTGTCGGTGTCGGCCTGCAAATAGACCGGATCGGCGCGCAGCCACCAGCGCGCGTCCGGTTCACCGCCGTCGAGCAGGCGCGTCACGGCCGCGACCGGGGGATCGGCGTCCGGCGCCGGCGGGATATCGAACAGCGAGAACAGGCCGGCCTCGACACCCGGCGCCACGGCGGCCGCGTGGTGCTCGGCCCGCCCCAAGAGGTTTTCCAGACAGGACAAGTCCGGGAGCTCACCCGCGGGCAGGGCCGCGAACGCCGGCATGGGCCCGAGCAGGCCCGGCAGGAACAATGTCAGGCTATGCATCGCCATGGAAGCTCAGCCTACGGTATCGGCGCAACCGTGCACAGTCCCGGCGGCCGTACCCCCCTCGCTGCGGCCGCCTTTAGAGGTAACCGAGGATGGCGGACTTCACGGCGTCGAGCTCGGCCTCGACGGTCAGCATCGAGGCGCTGCTCTGCTGGATGGCGATGTCGGGATCCTTGAGGCCGTGGCCGGTCAGCGTACAGACGATGGTGCTGCCCTCGGGGATCTTGCCCGAGGTCACGTCGCGCATGGCGCCAGCCAGTGAGGTGGCCGAGGCCGGCTCGCAGAACACACCCTCCTTCTGGGCGAGCAGCTTCTGCGCGGCGAGGATCTCCTCGTCCGTGCATTCATCGAACCAGCCGCCCGATTCCTCCTTGACCTTCCAGGCCATGTCCCAGCTCTGCGGGTGGCCGATACGGATCGCCGTGGCCACCGTGTCCGGGTCGTCGACCATCTGCCCGCGCATGAACGGGGCACTGCCGGCGGCCTGGTAACCCACCATCGTCGGGCGATTGCCGACCACGGCGCCGCCGGCGTATTTGCAATGACCCTGGCAAAACGCACAGGCAGCGGTGACGTGATCGCCCGAGGCCGAGGAATACTCGCAGTAACCTATCCAGTGGGCGGTGATGTTGCCGGCATTGCCGACCGGCAGGCAGTGATAGTCCGGCGAGCGGCCGAGCTCCTCGACGATCTCGAAGGCCGCCGTCTTCTGTCCCTGCAAGCGGTAGGGGTTGATGGAATTGACGATGGTCACCGGCGCCTCCTCGGCGACCTCCTTGACCAGCTTCATGCCGGCGTCGAAGTTGCCCTTGATCTGGATGACGACGGCACCGTGCATCATGGCCTGTGCCAACTTGCCCATGGCGATCTTGCCGTCGGGAATCAACACGAAAGCGGTGATGCCCGCACGCGCGGCATAGGCCGCGGCCGCCGCCGAGGTGTTGCCGGTCGAGGCGCAGATGATCGCGCGGCTGCCCTCTTCCACGGCCTTGGTCACGGCCATGGTCATGCCGCGGTCCTTGAACGACCCGGTGGGATTCAGGCCCTCGAATTTGACGTAGATCTCCACGTCCTTGCCGAGCACGCGCGGAATGTTGTTCAAGCGAATCAGCGGCGTGTTGCCCTCGCCCAGGCTGATGATGCGCGTGTCGTCATGGACCGGCAGGCGGTCGCGATAACGATCGATCAGGCCGGTGTAACGGGTTCGAAACGGCACAGCGTTCTCCTAGCGTAGAAATCGGTTCACTCGTCGGTGCCCGCAACCGAGGCGGGCGAGAATGGCTCAATGGGCGTTCAGCGTCTCCATCCGGATACGCGTCACGGGTCCGGCGATGGACGCCAGCGCCTCGATACGTGCGATGGCCTCGTTCATATTACCTTCGCGCACCCGGTGCGTGAGCATGATGACCGTCGCCGTCGACGCTTCCCCGACAGGCTCTTTCTGCAGCAAGGCCTCGATACTGATCCCCCGCTCGCCCAGGATGCGCGTGACATCGGCGAGCACGCCCGGCCGGTCCTCGGCCTGCATGCGCAGATAATAGGCGGTCTCGACGCCCTCCATCGGCAGGATCGGCTCGTCGGACAGCGCGTCGGGTTGAAACGCCAAGTGCGGCACGCGGTTCTCCGGATCGGAGGTCAGGGCGCGCACAACGTCGACCAGGTCGGCCACCACTGCCGAGGCGGTCGGCTCGGCGCCCGCGCCGGCACCGTAATAAAGGGTGGGGCCTACCGCGTCGCCCATGACCAGGACCGCGTTCATCACCCCGTCGACATTGGCGATGAGCCGGCGCTCCGGAATCAGCGTGGGATGCACCCGCAGCTCGATCCCCTCCTCGGTACGCCGCGCCAGTCCCAGATGCTTGATGCGATAGCCCAGCTCCTCGGCGTACGCCACGTCGTCGCGGGTGATCCGGCTGATGCCCTCGGTGTAGACCTTTTCGAACTGAAGCGGAATTCCAAAGGCGATCGCCGCCAGGATCGTGAGCTTGTGGGCCGCATCGATGCCCTCCACATCGAAGGTGGGATCGGCCTCGGCATAGCCCAGGGCCTGCGCTTCGGCCAGGACCTCGGCGAAATCGCGCCCTTTGTCGCGCATCTCGGTCAGGATGAAATTGCCCGTGCCGTTGATGATCCCCGCCAGCCACTTCAGCTGATTGCCGGCGAGGCCTTCGCGAATCGCCTTGATGATCGGTATGCCGCCGGCAACGGCCGCCTCGAAGGCGACCATCACGCCCTTGGCCTGGGCGGCGGCGAATATCTCATTGCCGTGCTTGGCGATCAGGGCCTTGTTCGCCGTGACCACATGCTTGCCCTGGTCAATGGCGCGCATGACCATCTCGTGGGCCAGACCGTCGCCGCCGATGAGCTCGACGATGATCGACACGTCGGGGTCATCGACCACCTGCGTCGGATCAGTGGTCAACTCGATACCCGTGGTGTCGCAGATACGCGGGCGCTGCAGATCGCGCGCGGCGGCATGCGTGACGACAATGCCGCGACCGGCACGCCGGGTGATCTCGTCGGCGTTTCGTTTCAGAACATTGACGGTACCGCCGCCGACAGTGCCCAGCCCCAACAGGCCGACTTGGATCGGCTTCACGCTGTTCTCCCTTCCGTTGATCGTTCGTCTTTTCGGAACATATCGCGAATCCCGCGTATCGCCTGGCGCGTTCGGTGCTCGTTCTCGATGAGGCCGAAGCGCACATGGTCGTCACCGTATTCGCCAAAACCGATGCCCGGCGAGACGGCCACCTTGGCCTCGGCGAGGAGCTTCTTGGCGAACTCCAGCGAACCCAGGTGGCGGTACTGCTCCGGGATCGGCGCCCATACGAACATCGTCGCCTTGGGCTTGTCCACCTTCCAGCCGAGCGCATTCAGCCCGTCGCACAGCACGTCGCGGCGCGTGCGATACATCTCGGCGATCTCGGTCACGCACTCCTGCGGCCCCTCCAGGGCGGCGATGGCCGCGACCTGGATGGGCGTGAACATGCCGTAGTCCAGATAGGATTTCATCCGCGCCAGCGCGGCCACCAGGGTGGAATTGCCGCACATGAAACCGACGCGCCAACCGGGCATGTTGTAGCTCTTGGACAGGGTGAAGAACTCGACGGCCACCTCCTTGGCGCCCGGCACCTGCAGGATGGACGGCGCCCGATAGCCGTCGAAGACGATATCCGCGTAGGCCAGGTCGTGAATCACCCAAATCTCGTGCTCGCGCGCCACTGCGACCACCTTCTCGAAGAACTCCAGATCGACGCACTGGGTGGTCGGATTGCCCGGAAAGTTCAGTACCAGCATCTTGGGTTTGGGCCAGGAATCCTTGATGGCCTTTTCCAGCTCGGCGAAGAAATCGATACCCGGCACCAGCGGCACGTGGCGAATGTCCGCCCCGGCGATGACGAAACCGTAGGGATGGATCGGGTAAGACGGATTGGGCACCAGGATCGCATCGCCCGGGCCGACCGTGGCCAGCGCCAGGTGCGCCAGCCCTTCCTTCGAACCGATGGTCACGATCGCCTCGGTCTCCAGGTCGAGCTCGACGTGGTAGCGGTCGCGATACCAGTTGCAGATGGCGCGGCGCAGGCGCGGGATGCCCCGCGACAGGGAATAGCGGTGCGTATCGCGGCGCTGGGCTACCTCGACCAGTTTGTCCACGATGTGCTGCGGCGTGGGCTGATCCGGATTGCCCATACCGAAGTCGATGATGTCCTCCCCCCGCGCCCGCGCCTTGGCCTTGAGCTCGTTGACGATGTTGAAGACGTACGGGGGTAAGCGCTTGATTCTCTGGAATTCTTCAATCAAGGGGGTAATCCGGCCAATGATATGTCCCGGTGGCCAGCACCGGGGTCCCGCTCGGGCGGGCTCACAACCTACGCGCGGTCGCCCACCCGGACCGCAGCAGCGGCCCGCGCCGGCGTCGCTCGCGATGGGGATGGGGGTCCGCAGCCCGCGCCAAAGCTGGTAACATTACCGGTAGCCCGATGGCACTGTCAATTGCGGCCCCGGTCCCGACGGGCCCCGCGCATCGGGACAGCGGACCGGGCCCCGGTCCAGGAGTCCTCCTCGCATGAAACTCTCACTCGACGCCAACGGCGGCCTCAACGTGCGCGCCTATGCAGCCGGCCAGATCACGGTGGCCGTACCGCACGGCCTGCGCGGCGACACGCGCACTCCCGACGTCGCCGAAGACGGTCCCAGCGTGCACGGCCTGGAGACCGTCACCACCAGCCTCATCCTCACCCCCACCCAGATGCTGACCGAATGGCCGCCCGAGCGGTTCGAGGACGTCAGCCCGGAACACTTCGACGATGTCGTGGCGCTCGAGCCCGAAGTGGTGATCTTCGGCTCGGGTCAGCGCCTGCGCTTTCCGCCCTCGGCCATCAGCCAGCGACTGACGGCCCGGGGAATTGGCATCGAGGTGATGGACACGGCGGCGGCGTGCCGCACCTTCAACATCCTGATGGCGGAAGGCCGCCGGGTGGTGGCGGCGCTGCTGATGATCGAAACGGAATAGGCCAGCTCGCAGGTAAGGCGAGGCCAGAGCTCGAGTCTGCTTTTCCTCGCCACTCGAACCTCGTTTCTCGACGCTCGTTTGGGCCCTCGCCCCTCGCTACTCCTTCAAGGCGGTAGCTGAAGGGCTCGCCGCGACCGGCACGCGATACGCGCTCCCGCGCCGCTCGTGTTGTGTCTTTCCCTCGCCCCTGGGCCCTAGAAACTCGTCACTCTTTTAAGAGGGCGTCCTCGGAGAAGCCCTCGCTCTCGAGAATCTCTCGCAGACGTTTGAGGGCCTCGATCTGAATCTGGCGTACCCGCTCGCGCGTCACGCCAATCATATTTCCGACCTCTTCGAGCGTGGCCACATCGTGGCCGTGCAGACCGAAGCGCCGCTCCACCACCTCCCGCTGCTTGTCGTTGAGCTGCGAGAGCCACAGGTCGATATTGACCTTCACGTCATCGTCCTGCAGGAGCGCGGCCGGGTCGAGATTGTTCTCGTCGGGGATGGCGTCCAGGAGCGACTTATCGGCATCGCGACCCACCGGCACATCGACCGAGGTGACCCGCTCGTTCAGGCCGAGCATGCGCTTGACCTCTTCGATGGGCTTGTCGAGCAGATTCGCGATCTCCTCGGGGGTGGGTTCGTGGTCCAGGGTCTGCGCAAGATGCCGCGCGGCGCGCAGATAGATATTGATTTCCTTGACGACGTGGATGGGCAGGCGAATGGTGCGGGTCTGGTTCATGATCGCCCGCTCGATGGTCTGGCGGATCCACCAAGTCGCGTAGGTCGAGAAACGAAAGCCGCGTTCGGGGTCGAACTTTTCGACCGCCTTGATCAGGCCCAGGTTGCCCTCTTCGATGAGGTCGAGCAGGGCCAGACCGCGATTGAGATATCGCCGCGCAATCTTCACCACCAAGCGCAGATTGCTCTCGATCATCTTCTTGCGTGCGGCCTCGTCGCCCTTGTGAATCCGGCGGGCGTAGTAGACCTCCTCCTCCGCCGTCAGCAGCGGAGAGAAGCCGATCTCGCCGAGGTAGAGGCGGGTCGCGTCGACCTGACCGTCGGGGATATCGCCCGCCTCGAAAGTGACCGTTTCGGGCTCGTCGTCGGATTCAATATCGTCGACAACGGCGTTCGAACCGCTCTCGGTCTCGTCGCCGCCGGCCTCGTAACCTTCGCTCTGTGGATCGAAATCGGAGTTCTGCGACTCGCTATCCCGCTGCTCCGCCATAGCTCCAGCCCGTCGTAGTTAATGCCGTTTTGGGAGGTAGTCCAGCGGATCGACTGGCTTGCCGTCGCGCCGGATTTCGAAGTGCAGCATCACCCGGTCGGCTCCGCTATCCCCCATATCGGCAATGTGCTCGCCCGTCTTTACCTCTTCGTCCTCTTTGACCAACAAATCACTGTTGTGTGCATAGGCGCTGAGGTAAGTGTCGTTATGCTTGATGATAATAAGCTTACCGTATCCGAGAAGTCCACTACCGCTGTAGACCACCGTGCCCGGCGCGGCCGCGTAAATCGGTTGGCCCAACTTGCCCTCGATATCCACGCCCCGTTTCCCCGCATCCCGCGCACTGAATGTCGAAATGAGCCGTCCCTGGGTGGGCCATTGCCAGCCAAGTCGCTGATCGCCGGATGTCTGTCTGGAGCGCGTGTGGCGCGGTCGTGAGCTCGATGACGAAGCGCTTGTGTCGGCGCCCCGCGCCGCCGAGGCCGCGCGCACGCGGCGAGCCGAGGCTGGCTCGAAATAGATGCGCTGGCCGGGATAAATCGTATAGGGCGGACCGATGCCGTTCCATTTCGCGACGATGCGATAATCCAATCCGTACTGCCAGGCGATGGAATACAATGTTTCACCGCGCGAGACCACATGATAAGCAGGGGCAACGGCCGCGCCCCGGTCACCGGCGGGGAAATTACCGTAATGCCCGCATCCTGAGATCACCAATACGCCGAGCGCCAACCATACGCGTATATGCCATCGCAGTCGCATCAGTGACGAAGTATCAGGTAGACGCCCACGGCTACTATTACCAGCAACCAGCCGATACGGTCAATGTAGCGACGCAGCAAATTTTCCATGCGCTCGCCGCCCCACGCCATCAGCCCCGCGACCAGAAAGAATCGCCCACCGCGTCCGACGAAAGAGGCCACCAGAAACGGCAGCACGCTCATGGCCGCCACGCCCGCGCCGATGGTAAACACCTTGTACGGAATAGGGGAAAACCCGGCCAGGAACACGGCCCAAAACCCCCAGCGATCGAACCACTGTGCCGCCCGCTGGTATGACTCCCAGTAACCCCATTGGTGCAGCAGCGGCTCGACGAGCTCGAAGGCGAAGTGACCGATGAGGTAGCCCAACACCCCGCCCAACACCGACGCCGTCGTGGCGATCAAGGCGAAGCGCCATGCCCGAGCGGGCGTGGCCAGCGCCATTGGCGCGAGCATCACGTCCGGCGGCAGGGGAAAGAACGAGGCCTCGGCGAACGCCAGCGCAAACAAATAGCGCGGTGCGTGCGGATGTCCCGCCCAACGCATCCCCCGCTCATAGAGAGGAGAGAACCAGCGCATCACGAGGCCCCGCCCAACAGCGGCACAAAGCTGACCTGCTCCAGTGCGTAACGCTGACAGGTCTCGCCCGTGCGAATGACCAGTTCCAGCATCTGTGCCCCCTCGGGGCCGATGGGAATGACCATCCGCCCGCCGTCGACCAGCTGCCCCAACAGGGCCTCGGGCAGCTCCGTCGGGGCGGCGGTCACGAGAATGGCGTCGTACGGCGCATGAGTTTGCCATCCCCCGCTGCCGTCGCCGTGGCTCAGGCGCACATTGGTCAACCCCAACCCGCGCAGGCGCTGGCGCGCCGCGCTGAGCAGCGGCGCGATGCGCTCGATGCTGTAGACCTCCTCGACCAACTGAGCCAGCACCGCCGTCTGATAGCCGCAGCCGGTGCCGACCTCCAGGACGCGGGCGGGGGGCTGCTCGCCGAGCAGGGCCTCGGTCATGCGCGCCACGATATAGGGCTGGGAAATGGTCTGGCCGTGACCGATCGGCAGGGCCGTATCCTCGTAGGCGCGGCTGGCGAGCGCCTCATCGACGAACAAATGCCGCGGCGTCTGGCGTATCGTCTCCAGCACGCGCGGGTCGCGCACCCCCTCCTCGATCAGACGCTGGACCAGTCGATCGCGCGTTCGCTGCGAAGTCATGCCGATGCCGTGCAGGTCCAGCTTCACACCGCCTCCACCTTCGTCAGCCAGTCGGCGACGGTCTCCAGCGCCGTGTAACGCGTCAGATCGACGTGGATGGGCGTAATGGACACCGCACCGCGGCGCACGGCATGGAAGTCCGTACCGGCGTCGGCGTCCTGTTCGGCCCCGGGCGGACCCACCCAGTAGATGTCGCGCCCGCGCGGGTCGGCCGCCTTGATCACCGGCTCGGCCTTGTGGCGATGTCCCAGGCGCGTGGCCTCGTATCCGGCGAGCTCCGCCCAGGCGAGGTCCGGGACGTTGACGTTGAGAATCGTATCGGCAGGCAGCGGCGTGGCCAGCAGCCGGCCCATCAGGTCCTCGACCACCCTCGCGGCCGTGTCGTAGTGACGCAGCCCGCCGCCGGCCAGCGATACCGCGATAGCCGGCAGGCCCAGGAAGCGCCCCTCCATCGCGGCCGCCACGGTCCCGGAGTAGAGCACGTCGTCGCCGAGATTGGCGCCCGCGTTGATGCCGGAGATCACCATATCGGGCTCTTGTTCGAGCAGGCCCGTGATGGCCAGATGAACGCAGTCGGTGGGCGTGCCGTCGACCGCGATAATGCCCGGTCCCACCTCGCGGGCGCGAATCGGGTTGTCCAGGGTCAGGGAATTGCTGGCGCCGCTGCGATCGCGGTCGGGGGCGACAATGGTGATTTCGGCAATGCCCTTGAGGGCCTCGGCAAGGCAGGCGATCCCCGGCGCCTGATAGCCGTCGTCATTACTCAGCAGTATTCGCATGCGGGCGACTTCACCTCGAAACGCTCATTCGGCGGGCAGTGCCCGACCAGTGCCCACTATACTCGAAACGGCCGCGACCTGGCAGCCGCCGCGCCCGTGCAAAACGCGCCCCGGCCGATGGACACACGCCCCGTGCTTTGCCACACAGGCCCTTTTCGTGGACACTGTTGGGTACACGGGGCCGTTCTGGCCGAACCCCCGTCCCCGATGTCATTGAACGGCCAGCACCAGCGCGCCATGAGCGATCGACCCGACAATCCCGACGACCCGGACCTGCGGCACCCAACCGACGCACCGGACGAGGACGAAGACAGCGCTGCCTTCCGGGCGGCGATGGCCAAGGTGCGCCCGCTGCACCACGACAAGATCGTCGCCCCGCCCCGCCGTCCGGCCCCAAGACCCGATCAGCGCGTGCAGGACGAGCGCGAGGTCATGCGCGAGATCCTCGCCGATCCGCCGCCCGATGCCGATCTGGAAACCGGCGAAGAGCTCCTGCACGCCCGCCCCGGCCTGCAGCACGGCCTGCTGCGCAAGCTGCGCCGCGGTCAGCTCAGCATCGGCGCCGAGCTCGACATGCACGGCATGACCACAGCCACCGCCAAGGCCGCCGTCGTCGAATTCCTCGATGCCTGCCGCGCACGCCACGTGCGCTGCGTGCGCATCATCCATGGCAAGGGCAACCGCTCGCCCAATCGCCAGCCCGTGCTCAAGACCCATCTCGCCTACTGGCTGCGCCAGCGCAGCGAGGTCCTCGCCTTCTGCTCCGCCCGCCCCGTCGACGGCGGCACAGGCGCCATCTACGTCTTGCTGCGCAGGTGAGGAGTGAGGCGTGAGGGGTGAGGCGTCAGAGCGGCGAGTTGGCAGTCGTCAGTTGGCAGTTGGCAGAAAAGCCAAAGAATGCTGTCGATTTTTCTTGCTGCCGACTGCCAACTGCAAACTGCCAACTAGAGGTGCGTTTCACCTCACCCCTCACCCCTCACGATCTCCCGAAGGACCGCGGTGGCGTACGCGCCGGCGGTGAGCGCGAAGCTCAGCTGCAGGGTGTCGGGTTCGGGGACGGTCCAGGTCAGATCGTCGACGCGCAGGCGCAGGGCGCGGCGTTCCTGTTTCAGGCCGGCCTTGGCCAGCCCGTCGCACCAGGGCGCGTAGCCGGCGAGCGCGGCATCTTCGATGGTCAGGGCCTCGGCGTCGACCGGGCGCTCGCCCGCGCCCCACAGCGGGCCGCTGGGATGGATGTCGAATTGCGCGAGCCGCGCGGCGATCGTTTCGTCGGGCACATCGACACTGAAGTGGCTGCGCCGCCCATCGAGGATCATGACGTCACCTGCCAGAGCCTGGTCCCAGGTCCCGGCCTGCACACGCGCCGCCAATACCTGGTTGAACAGCCAGGCGCGCGCTGCGGACAGGTACAGCCCGCGGCGGTGGCGGTCGCGCACGCGCCGACCTTCGACGAGCATCGCCACCGCCTCCTCGACATTGCCCGCGCCGTGGCCGAATCGCTGTGGACCGAAGTAGTTCGGGACTCCGCGCTCGGCGATGGCATGCAGGCGCGCCTCGATCGCCTCCCTGTCGCCCGCGAGCGAGCGCAGCGTAATCGTGAAGCGATTGCCCCGCAGTGCGCCGCGCTGCAGCTTTCGGCCATGGCGTGCGTGCTCGAGCACGGACACGTCGGGCAGTTCCAGCGCCGCCCAATCGGGTTCGGGACGGCCGGCCAGCCGGACGCTGAACCACTGGGTGGTCAGCGCCTGGCGGTCCTTCAGACCCGCGTAACCGACGTCGACCGGACGCACGCCCGCGAAGCGCGCCAGCCGGCGCGCCAGCCAGTCGGTATTGGTATTGCGCTTTTGCACATGCAGCAGGACGTGCTCGCCCGCCCCGCTCGGCTCGACCAGCGGCAGCTCGTCGACGACGAAATCTTCGGGACGGCTGCGCAGCACGCCGCGCGCGGGCGGCGTGCCGTGGGCACGCGCGAATGCGTCCGGATCGAACACGGTTGGAGAGTGGCTTATTCGAGCAGGGCGACCGCGTGCGCCGCGATGCCCTCGCCGCGCCCGGTGTAACCCATGCCCTCGGTCGTGGTCGCCTTGATGTTGATGTGATCGAAGGGGATACCGAGGTCGTCGGCCAGATGGGTGCGCATGGTGATCACGTGCGATCCCAGGCGCGGGGCCTGCGCCACGACCGTGACATCGACGTTGCCGATGCGCAGTTTCTTCTCATGAATCATCGCCACCACCCGGCGCAGCAGCTCGCGGCTGTCGACGCCCTTGAATTCGGCTTTACTGTCGGGAAAGTGCCGGCCGATGTCGCCCAGGGCCGCGGCCCCGAGCAGGGCGTCGCACAGCGCGTGCACGAGCACGTCGCCGTCGGAGTGCGCCGCGAGTCCCTGGTCATGGGGGATCGTCACCCCGCCGAGAATCAGCGGCCGGCCGGCAACGAACCGGTGGGCGTCGAAACCGTGGCCTATGCGCATGTCTCGTTCTCCTGCTCGCGAAGATAGATCTCCGCCAGGACCAGGTCCTGCGGATGGGTAATCTTGATGTTGTCGCCATGGCCGTGTACTACGCGCGGGGCCAGGCCGGCGCGTTCCATCGCCGCGGCCTCGTCGGTGACCAGCACCCCGTCGGCCAGCGCGGCCTGCAGCGCATCGCGCAGCTCGCCCAAGCGGAACATCTGCGGGGTCAGCGCCCGCCACAGACCGCTACGGTCCACGGTCTCGACGACATCGCCGTCATCGCGACAGCGCTTGAGGGTGTCACTGACGGGCAGGCCCAACAGACCTCCCACCGGATGATCAACCAGTGTATCCATCAATCCGGCCAGGTCTTCGCGGCGCAGACAGGGGCGCGCGGCATCGTGCACCAACACCCAGTCCCGCCCGTCGGCCAGCTCGCCCAGACGCTCCAGGGCGTTGAGGACCGAATGGCAGCGCTGCGCACCGCCGATCACGGTGTGGACCGGTGCACCGACGCGCTGAGCCAGGCGATGTTCCAGGTCGTCCCAGTGGGGATCGTTCTCGGCCACGGCCACGACCAGTCCCTGGATACGCGGCTCGGCCATCAGGCGCGACAGCGTGTGCTCCAGGACGGTACAGCCCCGCAGGGCGAGATATTGCTTGGGGCGCAGGGCACCCATGCGCGAGCCCATGCCCGCGGCGGGGACCACCGCCCAGAAGCCGGGCGTCGTTGTATCCGCTCGTGACGACATATTCCGAAGATAAGGCCGAACGGCGCGGCGAGGACGAACTCCTCGGGCGGTCGGCTACGGTTGGCTGGCCTTCTTGTCGGGCTCTTCGACGATTTGATAGTAGGTCTCGCCCGGCTTGATCATGCCGAGCTCGCTGCGGGCGCGCTCCTCGATGGCCTCGCGCCCCCCTTTGAGGTCGCGTACCTCCGCCTCCAGGGCGTGATTGCGCTCGGCCAGGCGTTCGTTCTCACCACGCTGCTCGGCCACGCGCCGCTCCAGGCGCGAGACATTCGCCAATCCTCCACTGCTGAACCACAGGTCGTACTGCAGCACCAGCAGCAGGATGCCGAGAATGACGGCCAGGAACCTCATGTCAGCGATCGACCTCCTCCTGCCCAGTCAAAAGTAGCAGGCTGTTAGTCGTGCGATACCTCAGTCTAAATGAACCAAGGCCTTGCGTCCCGGGAAAATCGCCGCCTCTCCCAGCTCCTCGGCGATACGCAGCAGCTGATTGTACTTGGCCACACGATCCGAGCGCGACATCGAACCCGTCTTGATCTGACCCACGCCGGTGGCCACTGCCAGGTCGGCGATGGTCGTGTCCTCAGTCTCGCCCGAGCGGTGGGAGATGACGGCGGTGTAACCGGCCTGGCGGGCCATGTCGATGGCGGCAAGCGTCTCGGTGAGTGTACCGATCTGGTTCACCTTGATGAGGATCGAATTGGCGACCCCCTTGTCGATCCCTTCCTGGAGAATCGTCGTATTGGTCACGAACAGATCGTCGCCGACCAGTTGGACCTGCTTGCCCAGGCGCTCGGTCAGGAGCTTCCAGCCGTCCCAATCGTCTTCGGCCATGCCGTCCTCGACGCTGACGATGGGATAGCGCTCGACCCAGTCGGCCAGAAAGTCGACCAGCTCGGCCGAGGACAGCTGCTTGCCCTCGGAGGCCAGGTGATATTTGCCGTCCTTGTAGAACTCGGAGCTGGCCGCGTCGATGGCGATGGCAACGTCCTCGCCGGCCTTGTAGCCGGCCTTGTCGATCGCCTCCAGGATCACCTCGATAGCCGCTTCGTTGGAAGGCAGATCGGGCGCAAAACCGCCCTCGTCGCCCACGGCGGTGCTCATACCGCGACCGTGCAGCACCTTTTTCAGCGCATGGAACACCTCGGCCCCGTAGCGGATAGCCTCGGCAACGTTGGGCGCGCCGATCGGCATGATCATGAATTCCTGCAGGTCGACGCTGTTGTCGGCGTGGGCGCCGCCATTGATGATATTCATCATCGGCACCGGCAGGGTCGCGGCGTCGCTCCCTCCGAGGTGGCGATACAGTGACTGGCCATTGGCGGCGGCCACGGCGCGCGCGCAGGCCATGGACACCGCCAGGATCGCGTTGGCACCGAGCTTGTCCTTGTTCGCTGTGCCGTCGAGCTCGATCATGCGCGCGTCGACCTCGGCCTGCTTGGCGGCATCCATGCCCAGCAGCGCGTCGTGGATCTCGTTGTTGACGTGGCCCACGGCCTTTTGCACGCCCTTGCCGCCGAAGCGGGCCGGATCGTCGTCGCGCAGCTCGATGGCCTCGCGCGCCCCGGTCGAGGCGCCGGAGGGCACCGCCGCGCGCCCGCGCGCACCGCCGCGAAGCACAACATCGGCCTCGACAGTGGGATTACCGCGCGAATCGATGATCTCGCGTCCACGGATATCAACGATCGTTGTACTTTCCGACATTCGTTCTCCAATCTACAACGTATCTAATTCAAGCGACGGGTCTTAAGGAGACTCCAGTTGGCAGTTTGCAGTCGGCAGTCGGCAGAAAGAAAAACCAATGCCTTTTTGCGCGTGGCCACCTGTCAGTGAACCCAACGTCCTCTACCAAGCCCCGCCCACATTACAAAGCACTTTCAAGAATATCTTGCTGCCAACTGCAAACTGATGACTGCCAACTGCCGACGCTAGTCGGCGTCTTCAGGGAACCCGTCCTCTTTCACCCGCTCGTCGATCGCCTTGAGGGTGGCGAGCAGTGCCTCGAGCCGGTCGAGGGGCCACATGTTCGGCCCGTCGCTCGGGGCGTGTTCGGGGTCCGGGTGGGTCTCCATGAACAGGCCGGAGACGCCGGCCGCAACGGCCGCGCGTGCCAGCACGGGCACGAACTCGCGCTGGCCGCCGGAGCGGCTGCCCTGCCCGCCGGGCTGCTGGACCGAGTGGGTGGCGTCGTAGACCACCGGACAACCCGTGGCGCGCATGATGGCCAGGCCGCGCATGTCCGAGACCAGCGTATTGTAGCCGAAGGACACGCCACGCTCGCAGACCATGATCTGCTCGTTGCCCACGGCGCGCGCCTTGTCGACCACGTTCTGCATGTCCCAGGGCGCCAGGAACTGACCTTTCTTGATATTCACGGGCCGGCCCTGGCGGGCGACGTTCTGGATGAAATTGGTCTGGCGACACAGAAAGGCCGGCGTCTGCAGCACGTCGACGACTGCGGCGACCTCCCCGAGTGGCGTGTCCTCGTGCACGTCGGTCAGCACCGGCACCCCGACCTGCTCCTTGACCGCTGCCAGGATCCGCAGCCCCGCCTCCAGACCCGGGCCGCGGAAGCTGTCGGTCGAGGTCCGATTGGCCTTGTCGAAAGACGACTTGTAGATGAAAGGCATGCCCAGGCGCGCGGTGATTTCCTTCAGTCGGCCCGCGGTGTCGACAGCGAGTTGCTCACTCTCGATGACGCAGGGACCGGCAATGAGAAACAGCGGCCGGTCCAGACCGACCTCGAAATCGCAAAGGCGCATCATACGCTGGCCGCCTCGCGCGTGGGCGAGGCGGCATGCTCGCGGGCCGCCCGGATGAATCCGCTGAACAGCGGATGACCGTCGCGCGGCGTGGAGGTGAATTCGGGATGGAACTGACAGGCGATGAACCAGGGGTGGTCGGCGAGCTCGATCACCTCGACGAGGGTATCGTCAATCGACTTACCGGAGATCACCAGCCCGGCCTCCTGCAGGCGCTCGAGATAGTTGTTGTTGAACTCGTAGCGGTGGCGGTGGCGTTCGATGACGATATCCTGGCCGTAGAGCGAACGCACCCGGGAGCCTTCCACCAGGCGGCAGGGCTGGCCGCCCAGGCGCATGGTGCCGCCCAGGTCCGACTCGGCGCTGCGCGTTTCCACGCGTCCGTCCGATTCGGTCCATTCGGTAATCAGGGCGATGACCGGGTACGGGGTATCGGGATTGAATTCCGTGCTATGGGCGCCGGCCAGCCCTGCCACGTTGCGCGCAAACTCGATGACCGCGACCTGCATCCCCAGACAGATACCCAGATACGGAATGGCGTTCTCGCGCGCGTATCGCACGGCCTGAATCTTGCCCTCGACACCGCGCTCACCGAAGCCGCCCGGGACCAGAATCGCATCCATACCGTCCAGGCAGCCGGTGCCGTTGCGTTCGATGTCTTCGGAGTCGACGTAACGGATGTTCACCCGCGTACGCGTGTGGATGCCGGCGTGGATCAGCGCCTCGGACAGCGACTTGTAGGATTCGGTCAGGTTGACGTACTTGCCCACCATGGCCACCGTCACCTCGGCGTCGGGGTGTTCCAGGGCGTCGACTACCTGCTGCCACTCGTGCAGGTCGGCGGGTTTGACGTTCAGGCGCAGCTTGTCGACGACGATGTCGTCGAGTTGCTGGGCATGCAGCAGCAGCGGGATCTTGTAGATGCTGTCCACGTCGAGCGCGCTGATGACCGCGCGCGTCTCAACGTTGGTGAACAGGGCAATCTTGCGCCGCTCGTCCTCGGGGATCTCCCGATCGGCACGGCACATCAGGATATCGGGCTGAATACCGATGGACCGCAGCTCGGCGACCGAATGCTGGGTGGGCTTGGTCTTGAGCTCCCCGGCCGTGGGGATATACGGCAGCAGCGTCAAATGCATGAACAGGACATTGTCGCGCCCGAGCTGAACGGCCATCTGACGGATGGCCTCCAGGAACGGCAGCGACTCGATGTCGCCGACCGTGCCGCCGATCTCGACCATGGCCACATCGGCGTCGTCGGCACCCGCCTCGATCGAGCGCTTGATCTCGTCGGTGATGTGCGGGATGACCTGGACGGTTCCGCCGAGGTAGTCGCCGCGGCGCTCCTTGCGGATCACGTCCCAGTAGATCTGCCCCGTCGTGAAGTTGTTGGCCTTGGTCATGCGCGTGCGCACGAAGCGCTCGTAGTGACCGAGGTCCAGGTCGGTCTCCGCTCCATCCTCGGTGACAAACACCTCGCCGTGCTGAAACGGGCTCATCGTGCCCGGATCGACGTTGATGTAGGGGTCCAGTTTGAGGAGAGTGACCTTGAGCCCGCGCGCCTCGAGGATGGCCGCCAGCGACGCCGACGCAATGCCCTTGCCCAGGGAGGACACGACACCGCCGGTGATAAAAATATACTTCGTCATTAAGTCTTACAACGGTTGCGGTGGGATGGCGCGGCGCATGTCCAATCGCCGAACGGGTTGCCACATTTTCGTTGTTTTCGCGGCGGGATTCAATCTCCAGCGTCGTTATCGGGTCCCGCTGCGCCTTCGGACACATCGGCAAGGCCAATGCGCCACCCCGGTTCGTCGACCGACGCCGCGAAGGGCTCGCACAGACAATAGCCGACCACCTGCGCCAGGTCCTCCTCCACGTAGATCAGCGGCACACGCGCACGCTCCCAGGGCGGCACGCCCCACTCCTGCATCAGTTTCTTCAAGTCGTGATGATGGCCGCGGCCGACCGGGCGACACCGCTCGCCGCCGCGGCGAAACCGCACCGTGATCGTGCGCCCCGCACAGGCCGCGGCGCTCAGACCCCCGCCCCGGACCGGCCCGACCGTCAACTCACGTTCCAGGCCCCTCAGGCTCAGCGCAGCGCTCAGGTCCCAGGCCACGGGCCCCTGACCCGGACACACGGCGGCCGGATGCAGGGCATAGAGCCGGTCGCGGTAGCGGCGCACCTGCGCCTCGCCGCCGCTGCCCCAGGCGACACACGGCTCGGCATCCGGACGAGCCTCGATGACCTCTTCCAAAATACGCTGCAGATGCGCGCTGTCGGGAACGGCCAATCCCCGCTCGTGCAGCCAGTGGCGAATGAGATTGCGGCGCCGCGCCGGGCTGAGCGGGTCCAGGGCCGTGATGCTGAGGCCGCCGTCCGGCGTGCCGGCGAGCGCCAGGTCGGCCTCAGCCAGTTCGACCAGCAGCTCGGCCGCCTCGGCCTGGTGGCGCGCGGCACGCGCCAGGGTATGCGCCGCACCCGGCCAATGTTCGGCCAGGCGCGGCAGGATTCGGTGGCGAAGCGCGTTGCGGGCCACACCCGTGTCGGCGTTGCTGGGATCGTCGACCCAGACCAGTCCGTACCGTTCGGCGTATTCGCGCAGCTGGCCACGCGACCACTCCATCAGGGGCCGGCCCAGCCAGCCGCCCGCGAACGGCGCGCACAGCGGCATACCCGCCAGTCCCTTCGACCCGGCGCCCCGCAGCAACTGCAGAAGCAGCGTTTCGGCCTGGTCGTCCTGGTGATGGGCGGTCAGCAGTCCCTCGCCCGGGGCCAGGACCTGCGCCAGCGCCGCATAGCGGGCCCGGCGCGCCGCGGCCTCGGGGCTCTCCCCCGCCGCCGGCCGGGCGTCGACGCGCAGGATACGGCAGGGAATCGCCCAGTCGACGCACACGCGCTCGCAGTGCGCGGCCCAGGCCTCGGCCTGCCCGTGCAGGCCGTGGTGCACGTGAACGGCGGCCAGCCGGCGGGCCGGGTTATCGAGGGCCTGTACGAGGGTATGAAGCAGGACAGTGGAGTCCAATCCGCCGCTGAAAGCGACCCGGTAGCGGGAGGCAACGGGAAGCTCGTTCAGTGCACTGAGGACTCTTGCCGGGGTCAAGTCCATGGCGGCGCCTTGGCGGGCTGTTAGAAAACGTCGCGACCCGGAATCGTTCGGGAGGCAGATGCAAGGGCCCTTAGGTATGCACCGCGCAGCAACTCAGACATAGCACGAAGCGTGGCGGACAAGGCGACAGGGGCCGGCGTACAGTTGCCGTTCGCCGCCCGGTCAGCCCTCGTCCTTGAACTGGCCGTAGAGCATCAGATGCTGATAGCGCTGCTCGAGCAGCTTGTCCAGGCCAACCTGGTCCAGGCGGTCGAGGGCTTCCACGAGCGCGTGCTTGAGGCGCTGGGCCATTGCGTCGGCGTCGCGGTGGGCACCGCCCAGCGGCTCGGGGATGACCTGGTCGATCAAGCCCAGTTCCTTGAGACGCGGGGAGGTGATACCCAGCGCCTCGGCTGCATCGGCGGCCTTGTCCGCGCTCTTCCACAGGATGGACGCGCAGCCCTCGGGCGAGATGACGGAGTAGGTACTGTACTGGAGCATCATGACACGGTCGCCCACGCCGATCGCCAGCGCGCCGCCGGAGCCGCCCTCCCCGATGACCGTGCAGACAACGGGCGTGCGCAGCTCGGACATGACGAACAGATTGCGGGCGATGGCCTCGCTCTGACCCCGCTCCTCGGCCCCCACCCCCGGATACGCACCCGGCGTATCGATGAACGTCAGCACGGGTACCTTGAACCGCTCGGCCAGCTGCATCAGGCGCATGGCCTTGCGATAGCCCTCGGGCCGCGGCATGCCGAAGTTGCGGTAAACCTTCTCTTTCGTGTCGCGACCCTTTTGCTGACCGATCACCATGACCGGGCGACCGTCCAGGCGAGCCAGTCCCCCGACGATGGCCGGGTCGTCGGCAAAGGCGCGATCGCCGTGCAGCTCCTGAAAATCGGTGAATATCCGCTCGATATAGTCCTGGGTGTAGGGACGCTGAGGGTGGCGGGCCAGCTGAGAGACCTGCCAGGAGCTCAGATTGGAGAAGATCGACTCGGTCAGCTCTCGGCTCTTGGCCTGCAGACGCGCAATCTCGTCGCCCAGGTTGATTTCCGAGTCCGTTCCGACGTAACGCAGCTCTTCGATCTTGGCCTCGAGCTCGGCGATGGGTTGTTCGAAATCGAGAAAATTCAGGTTCATAGAAGAGGCGACCCAGGGAGCGATGCCCGATTATTGAGGCCTGGCATTATATAGAAACGCTAAGCATATGAATATACCAGAGATTCGCAATTGCCGCTGTAACATCGCTGTCCGCAGCCCCCGGGGCGCAGCCTCCGGCGGCCGCCCAGCCCGATACCCGCTCAATAGATGACGGTGACCCGCTCCTCGCCCGCGAGCTCGCCCAGGCGGTGCAGGAGCTCATCGGTCGGGCGCACGCGCCACTCCTCGCCCAAAGACAACTGAGCGCGGGCCCCGGCGCCCAGATAGTCCAGGACCACCGGACAGACACCTTCGCGAAACGGCGACAGCGTGCGCTCCAGGTCGCCGACGAAACCGTTGCCCGCACGTTTGGCGTCGATATTGATGACCAGGCGCTTGGCGAAATGCTCACGGGCCTGTTCCATGTCGTAGATGTTGCGTGCGCTCATCTTATAACCGCCGCTGTACTCGTCGACGCTGACCTCGCCTTCGACGACGATGAGCTTGTCCTTGGCCAGGTGATCGCGGTGGCGGGCGTAGACGTCCGAAAATACCGCCAGTTCGATCCGACCGGAGCGATCGTCGATGGTAACGAAGGCCATGCGATCGCCGCGCTTGGTGTTCATGGTCCGCATGGCGATCACCAGCCCGGCCACCACGACCGCCTGATCGCGGGTGGGTTTGAGGTCGGCGACGCGCGCGCTGGTGAAGCGCGAGAGCTCCGGTAGAAAGCGGTCGATGGGATGGCCCGTCAGATACAGCCCCAGCGTCTGCTTCTCGGCGGCCAGGCGCTGCTCGTCCTCCCAGTCCTGCTGGTGGTGATAGACGCCGGTCGCACCGGCCCCGTCGCCGCCGGCCGGCGGCTCGAACCCGAACATATCCTCGACGCCGACCTGCGCGTTCTGCAGGTGCTGCTCGGCCAGTTTCAGAGCCTCGGGCAGCGAGGCCATGAGCGTGGCACGGTTCACGCCGAACACATCGAGCGCACCCGAGAGCACCAGTGCCTCGAGCACACGCCGGTTGACGCGCTTCAGATCGATACGCCGGCACAGGTCGAACAGGTCTTGGTAGGGGCCGCCCGCCTCGCGCTCGTCGGTGATGGCCTGAATGGCCGAGGCCCCCACCCCTTTGATGGCGCCCAGACCGTAGAGGATGGTCTGCTCGTCGGCGACGGTAAAACGATGGTTGCAGCGATTGACGTCGGGCGGATAGACGCCGAGCTTCATATCGCGGCACTCGTCGATCAGCGTGACCACCTTGTCGGTGTTGTCCATGTCGGCCGACAGCACCGCCGCCATGAAGGCCGCCGGATAATGCGCCTTGAGCCAGGCCGTCTGATAGGACACCAGCGCGTAGGCGGCCGAGTGCGACTTGTTGAAACCGTAGCCGGCGAACTTTTCCATCAGGTCGAAGATGTGCGTGGCGACCTTCTCGTTCACCCCGCGCTCGACCGCCCCCTCGGTGAAGATGGCGCGCTGCTTGGCCATCTCCTCGGGCTTTTTCTTGCCCATGGCGCGACGCAGCAGATCGGCGCCGCCCAGCGTGTAACCGGCAAGGACCTGGGCGATCTGCATCACCTGCTCCTGGTACAGGATGACGCCGTACGTGGGCTGGAGGATCGGCTCGAGCGCGGGATGGGGATATTGGACCTTCGCCCGCCCGTGCTTGCGGTTGATAAAGTCGTCGACCATGCCCGACTGCAAGGGGCCGGGGCGAAACAGCGCCACCAGCGCCACGATGTCCTCGAAGTTGTCCGGCTGCAGGCGTTTGATGAGGTCCTTCATACCGCGCGACTCGAGCTGGAACACGGCCGTGGTCTGGCAGGCCTTGAGCAGCTCGAAGCTCGCCTTGTCGTCGACGGGTATGGCGCTGATGTCCACGGGCGCCTCACCGCCCGCCGCGCGCTGCTCGTTGACCGTGCGCAGGGCCCAGTCGATGATGGTCAGCGTACGCAGGCCCAGGAAGTCGAACTTGACCAGGCCGACGGCCTCGACGTCGTCCTTGTCGAACTGGGTGACGATGTTTTGCGAGCCCTGTTCACAGTACAGCGGCGCGAAGTCGGTCAGCTGCGAGGGCGCGATGACCACACCGCCGGCGTGCTTGCCGGCGTTGCGTGCCAGCCCCTCCAACGAGCGGGCGAGATCGATGATCCCGCGCACCTCCTCGTCCTCGTCATAAAGTGCCTGCAGCGCCTCTTCCTGCTCCAGGGCCTTGTCCAGGGTCATGCCGATCTCGAAGGGAATCAATTTAGCGATGCGGTCGACAAAACCGTAGGCATGACCAAGCACGCGCCCCACGTCCCGCACCACCGCCTTGGCCGCCATGGAGCCGTAGGTGATGATCTGCGAGACCTTCTCGCGACCGTAGCGTTCGGCCACGTATTCGATCACGCGGTCGCGCCCTTCCATGCAGAAGTCGACGTCGAAATCGGGCATGGATACACGCTCGGGATTGAGAAAGCGCTCGAACAGCAGGTCGTAGGCCAGCGGGTCCAAATCCGTGATGGTCAGCGCGTAGGCGACCAGCGAGCCGGCGCCCGAGCCGCGGCCCGGGCCGACGGGGATGCCGTTTTGCTTGGCCCACTGGATGAAGTCGGCGACGATGAGAAAGTAGCCCGGAAAGCCCATGTTGTTGATGACTTCGAGCTCGGTTTCGAGGCGCTCATCGTAGGGCTTGCGCCGCTCGGCAAAGTCCGGGGCATCGGCATCGAACAGCTTGGCCAGGCGCGCCTCCAGTCCCCGGCGGGCCTGGTCGCGGAAATACTCCGCCATGGTCATGCCGGCAGGGATGGGAAAGTCCGGCAGCACGTTCTCGCCCAGGGTCAGGCCCAGGTTGCAGCGCTTGGCAATCTCGACGGTGTTCTCCAGCGCCTCGGGCAGGTCGGCAAACAGCTCGGCCATCTCCTCGGGGCTGCGCAGGTACTGCTGGTCGCTGTGACGGCGCGGGCGGCGCGGGTCGTCCAGCGTGCGCCCGTCGTGAATGCACACCCGGGCCTCGTGGGCCTCGAAATCGTCGGCCGCGATGAAGTGGACGTCGTTGGTGGCCACCACCGGCACGCCGCGGGCCAGGGCCAGGTCTACCGCCGCGTGTAGGTATTCCTCTTCGTACTCGCGGCCCGTGCGCTGGAGCTCCAGGTAGTAACGATCCGGGAACAGACGCTGCCAGTCGTCGAGCAGCGTATCGGCCAGGTCCTTGTTATTGGCCAGCAACGCCTGACCGACGTCGCCGTGGCGGCCGCCGGACAGGGCGATCAGGCCCTCGCTGGCACCCTCCAGCCAGGCCTTGTTCAGCGTCGGCACACCCAGGTGCTGGCCCTCGATGTAACTGCGCGAGACCAGCCGGGTGAGATTGCGGTAGCCCTCGTAGTCCTGGCACAGGAGCACCAGGCGGGAGGGATGGTTGAGGTCGCTCTCGTTGTGCAGCCACAGGTCGACCCCGACGATGGGCTTGACCCCGGCGGCCATGGCCGCCTTGTAGAACTTCACCATCGCGAACAGATTGCTCTGGTCGGTCAGGGCGACCGCCGGCATCCCCGCCTCCGCCACCGCCCGCATCAGGGGCTTGATGCGCACGATGCCATCGACCAGGGAGTACTCGGTATGCAGGTGAAGATGGACGAAGCTGGGCGGCATGGGCAAACGTTACGGCTTTGCCCGAGGGCTTTCAAGCTTGACAACCGCCCCTTCGGGGCGGAGTTGGCAGATGGCAGTTCGCAGTCGGCAGAAAGACGGGAGGGGTGAGACGGCACCTCTTCGTTCCCCTCGGCGCCGCCGAGCATCGCAGGTCGAGGAGGAACAGCCCGAAGGGTGGCCGCAGGGAGGCGGCCACTCGCCGGCGGGCCAGGGATGGCCCGTCCGGCGAGCCCGACGAGACCGAGAAGCGCAGGGTACCCGCGAAGCGGGCGGCGGCGCGGGGGCGCGCTTTCTTTGGTTCGTTTCTTTGTCGCGTGACAAAGAAATGAACCCGCCTCAGCCGCGAAGCGGCGGGCGGAACCGTCTTTCGATCCCCTCACCCCAACCCCTCTCCCGGAGGGAGAGGGGCAACTCGGTGGCGTCGTGAGTATCCGAGAGACGGCCTACCGCACCGAGGCGGTCACCTCACATCTGACGTTAGGCTCGTTCTGCCAACTGCCAACTGACGACTGCCAACTCGCCCGCGCGCGGGCGATCGCCTCACACCTCACACCTCACCCTCCAGGAGACGCCGCACCGGTGCGTATGATCGCCGGTGGATCGGCGTGACGCCGAGGGCGGCGAGGGCCTCGAGGTGCTGGCGGGACGGATAGCCCTTGTGGCGAGCCAGGCCGTAGCCCGGATATTCGGCATCCAGGGCGACCAGCTCGCGGTCGCGGCTGACCTTGGCGATGATCGAAGCGGCGCTGATGGCCGCCACCGTCGCATCGCCCTTGACCACGGCCTCGGCCGGACACGGCAGCTGCGGGCAGCGGTTGCCGTCGACCAGGGCGAATTCGGGAGCGGGAATGAGGGCGGCGACGGCCCGCTGCATGGCCAGCAGGCTGGCCTGGAGAATGTTGAGCCGGTCGATCTCCTCGACCTCGGCCCGACCCAGGGCCCAGGCCAGGGCCCGCTCCTGAATGATATCCGCCAAGACCTCACGCCGGGCCTCGGTCAGGGCCTTCGAGTCGGCGAGCCCCTCGATGGGACGCTCGGGGTCGAGGATCACCGCGCCAGCGACGACGGGCCCGGCCAGCGGTCCACGGCCGACTTCGTCGACACCGGCCACCAGGCGCAGCCCACGGTCGAATTCGAAGCCGACCTGCCCGTCCGATGTCTCGCCCACGCCCGCTCCCCTCGTTGTTGTTCGTCTGTACCCGGTTCGACGCGCATCAGCGATCGCCGATCGCAGTGGGCGTTCAGCTTAGCCGCCCGAGGCGCGCTTGTCATCCGCGCCGCTCCGCGCGCCAGCGTCGCACCGCTCGCACGCCGACACCGGGCGTTGAATTAGCAGGCCGGGGGTGCGATCATAGCCCGCGCCGGACGGCGGCCTCCCGCCTCGACTCCGGCCCTTCTGCCCAGACCCACGTGTAATAACAACGGCGGGCGGCCAATGGAGACTGTCGCCGAAGGCGATGTTATTTGTTCACGGCCCGGCCGTCCCGGCGCCCGATGGGGACACCCCGCAAGCACCATACCTTATGGACACCCTCAAGACCGCCGTGGTTGGCGTAGGCTACCTGGGCAAGTTTCACGCTGAAAAGTATGCCGCCCTTCCCGGCTCGACCCTGATCGGCGTCGCCGACACCCATGCCGACACCGCGCGCGCCATCGCAGACAAACACGGCGTTGCGGCCTACACGGATTATCGTGAATTGCTGGACAAGGTCGATGCGGTCAGTATCGTCGTGCCCACCCAGCTCCACTACGAGGTCGCCAAGGAATTCCTTGCACGCGGCATACACGTGATGTTGGAAAAGCCGATCACCGCCACGGTGGATCAGGCGCGCGAGCTGGTGGCCATCGCCGCCGAGCACGGCGCGGTGTTCCAGGTCGGTCACCTCGAGCGCTTCAATCCGGCGATCCTGGCCCTGGAAGGCGTGCTCAAACAGCCCCTGTTCATCGAATCCGACCGCGTCGCGCCGTTCAATCCACGCGGCGCCGACGTGAGCGTCATCCTGGATCTGATGATTCATGACATCGACATCATTCTTGACATCGTCGGCTCGCCGCTGGAGCGCATCGACGCCAACGGCGTGCCGGTGCTCTCGCAGGACATCGACATCGCCAACGCCCGCCTGCAGTTCGCCAACGGCTGCGTGGCCAATGTCACCGCCAGCCGGGTGGGCCTGAAGAGCGAGCGCAAGATGCGCCTGTTTCAGCACGACGCCTACATCTCGATCGATTTTCAGAACAAGAAGCTCGGCGTCCACCGCAAGGGCGCGGGCGAGATGTATCCCGGCATCGCCGAGATCGACAGCGAAGAGAAGGTCTTCGAGCAGGGCGATGCGCTGAAGGCGGAGATCGAAGCCTTCCTCAAATCCATCGCCACGGCCACCCGGCCCGTGGTCAGCGGCGAAGACGGCCTGCGCGCCCTGGAAACGGCGCTGGCGATCACCCAGCTGCTCGGAAAAACAGCGCCGGCCGCCGAGCACTGACCGCCCGCGCCTACCCGTTCAACACGAGACACGGAAGAGAACCCATGATCCCAATGGTCGACCTCAAGGGGCAATACGAAAGCCTACAGGGCGAGATCGACGCGGCCATGCTCGCCGCCCTGGGCGAGACGCGCTTCATCCTGGGGCCCAATGTCCAGGCCTTCGAACAGGAGGCTGCCGACTATCTGGGCGTCAAACACGCCATCAGCTGCGCCTCGGGCACCGATGCCCTGCACCTGGCCCTGCTCGCCGCCGGGATCCAACCCGGCGACGAGGTCATCACCTCGCCCTTCACCTTCATCGCCACCGCCGAGGCGATTCGCTACTGCGGGGCCGTGCCCGTGTTCGTCGATATCGACGAGGCGACCTATAACATCGACCCGCGCGCCGTGGAGGCCGCCATCACGCCGCGCACCCGCGCCGTCCTGCCGGTACACCTGTTCGGCCAGCCCGCCAATCTGCCGGCCCTGGTCAACCTCTGCGAACATCACGGCCTGAAGCTCATCGAGGACTGCGCCCAGTCCTTCGGCGCGGCCATCGACGGGCGCATGACCGGCGGAATCGGCCTGGCCGGGGCGCACAGCTTCTTTCCGAGCAAGAATCTCGGCTGCTACGGCGACGGCGGCATGGTCACGACCAACGACGACGAGCTGGCCGATCACATCAAGGTCCTGCGCAATCATGGCAGCCGCGTGCGCTACCACCACGACGTCATCGGCTACAACAGCCGTCTGGACGAACTGCAGGCCGTCGTCCTGCGCATCAAGCTCAAGCGCATCGACGAGTACAACCGCGAGCGCCGGCGCGTGGCGCATACCTACACGCGCCTGCTCAAAGAAGCGGTGAGTACGCCCTACGAAGACGGGATCGGCACCCACGTGTATCACCAGTACACGCTGCTCAGTAACCGGCGCGATGCCATCATGACGCACCTGGCCGGGCAGGACATCGCCTCGGCAATCTACTATCCCATTCCCCTGCACCGCCAGGCCGCCTTCGCGGACACCTGCGCCGACGTCTCGCTGCCGATCGCCGAGCGCATCGCCGAACGCTGCCTGTCCCTGCCCATATTCCCCGAACTGGACGACGAGCGCATCGCGCACATCTGCGAGGCGGTCAAAGAGGCCGCCCTTGCCTGAGCCGCGCCGCGTCATGATCGTCGCCGGCGAGGCCTCCGGCGATCTGCACGCGGCCAAGCTGGTCAAGGCCGTCGGCGCACGTGCCGGTGACGTGCGTTTTTTCGGTATCGGCGGCGAGCGCATGCGCGCCGCGGGCGTGGAGGTCCGGGTGGACGTCGCGCGCCTGGCCGTGGTGGGCCTGGTCGAGGTCCTCGTCCATTACCGGGAGATCAAGACGGTACTGGAACAGGCCCGCGAGTGGCTGCGACGCGAGCGGCCCGACCTGCTCGTGCTGACAGACTACCCCGAGTTCAATCTGCGCCTGGCACAAACCGCCAAGGAGGTCGGGATCCCCGTGCTGTTCTACATCAGCCCCCAGGTCTGGGCCTGGCGCCAGCGGCGGGTGAAGATGATTCGCGAGCGCGTCGACATGATGGCCGTGGTGTTTCCGTTCGAGGCGGAGTTCTACCGCCGCCACGACGTGCCGGCGCGCTTCGTGGGCCATCCGCTGGTCGACGAGGTCCCGGCCGCTCCCGAGCGCTCCGCCCTGCGCCGCGACCTGGGCCTGGATCCCGAACGCCCCGTCGTCGGTCTGTTTCCCGGCAGCCGCCGCTCGGAGATCCGGCGCCTGCTGCCCATCATCCTGGACACCGCCCGGCGCCTGCACCGCGACCGCCCGCAAGTACAATTCGTCCTGCCGCGCGCCTCGACCATCGCCGAGGACGAGCTCGAGCCCCACCTCGATGCATCCGGGCTGGATATTGCGGTCGTCTCGGGGCGCGGCTACGACGTCATGCACGCCTGCGACGCCATCGTCACGGTCTCGGGCACGGTGACGCTGGAGATCGCGCTGGCCGGCACGCCCATGGTCATCATCAACAAGGTCGCCTGGCTGACCTACCTCATCGTGCGTCCCATGCTCAAGATAGAGCACATCGGGCTGTGCAACATCGTCGCCGGCGAACGCCTCGTGCCCGAGCTGATCCAGCACGTCGCCCGGCCCGCGCGCATCGCCGCCGAGATCGAACGCATCCTCGACGACCCCGACTACGCCGCGAGCCTGCGCGAGCGCCTAGGTAAGGTACGGGAAAAGCTCGGGGAAGCGGACGGCACCGACAACGTCGCGGACCTGGTCCTGGAGATGCTTCCTACGTGAGGTGTGAGGAGTTAGGAGTGAGGCGTAAGACACCTCTAGTAGGCAGTAATCAGTTGGCAGTCGTCAGATAAAAAAAGAGCACAAAATATATCCGCGATGACGACCACACTGTGCCTTTTCTCAGACGCCGAAAAGAACACAGAGCACACAGAGGCGCGGAGACAACACAGAGTTTTGACTTTCTTTTCTCTGTGCCTCTGTGTCCTCTGTGGTTAACACTCCGCTCTATCGAACAATGCCGCGCTCGGACTTGTGCAGGAAGGCCACGAGCGTCGCGACTTCGGGCGTCTCGGCGCACATCGCCTCCAGGGCCTCGATTGCCTGTTCCTTGGTCAGACCGCTGCGGAAAATCGTCTTGTAGGCGCGGCGTAGGGCCTTGATGGTCGCGCCGCTGAAGCCGTGTCGCTTCAGGCCCTCGGCATTGAGCCCGTGGGTACGTGCCGGCGCCCCGGAGATCATCACGTACGGCAGCACGTCCTTGCTCACCGCGCTGCCCATCCCGCAGAAGGCGTGGCTTCCGATGGTGCAAAACTGGTGGACCAGGGTGAAGCCGCCCAGGATGGCGTGGTCCTCGATGTTGACGTGGCCGGCCAACGAGGCTCCGTTGGCGAGGATGGTATGGTCACCCACGACACAATCGTGCGCGATATGGATATAGGCCATAAACCAGTTGTCGCTGCCCACGCGCGTGACGCCGCCGCCCTGCGCGGTACCCCGATTGATGGTCACGTATTCGCGGATAGTGTTGCGGTCACCGATGTCCAGGTGAGTCTCTTCGCCCGCGAATTTCTTGTCCTGGGGGATCTCGCCGATGGAGGCGAACTGAAATATGCGGTTGTCGCGGCCGATACGCGTCGGACCGTTGATAACGACATGCGGCCCGATCCAGGTGCCCGACTCGATCTCCACCCCCGGGCCGATGACGCTGAACGGGCCGACGGTCACATCGTCGGCAAGCCTCGCCTCCGGGTCGACGACGGCTCGAGAATCGACACTCATACGACCTCGCGTTCGGCACACATCAAATCGGCACTGCACACCACCTTGCCATCGACCAACGCCTTGCCGTTGAATTTCCAGACGCCGCGCATGCTCTTGACCACTTCGACTTCGATACGCATTTGATCGCCCGGCTCGACCGGCTGCTTGAAGCGGGCGTTATCGATGCCCACGAAATAATACAAAGCGTTGTCGGCCGGCGTGCGGCCCATCGTGCGAAACGCCAGCACGCCGGTCGCTTGCGCCATCGCTTCGAGGATAAGCACGCCCGGCATCACCGGGCGATGTGGGAAGTGTCCGGTAAAAAACGGTTCGTTATAAGTGACGTTCTTCAATGCAACGAGCGACTTGCCCGGGTCGCACTCCAACACGCGGTCGATCAGCAAAAACGGATACCGGTGCGGCAGATGTTCCATGATTTCGTAGATATCGAGAGCGCTCAACGTACCCTACTCCTTGTTCTTTACATTATCGAACCGCTTCTCGATCTCCTTGAGGCGGCGTGAAATTTCGTCCAATTGTTTGAATCGCACGGCGTTGCGGTGCCAGTTGCGGTTCGAATCCAAAGGCGTGCCGGAAGAATACACCCCGGCCTCGCGAATCGGGCTGGTGACCATGGACATCGCGGTAATCGTCGTCCCATCGGCGATGCTGATGTGCCCACCGATGCCGACGCCGCCGGCGATGGTGCAGCGCTTGCCGATCGTGCAGCTGCCCGCCAGCATCGCGGCCGCCGCAATGGCCGTATGCTCGCCGATGCGAACGTTGTGTCCAATCTGAATCAGATTGTCCAACTTCACGCCGTCCTCGACAATCGTATCCTCGATCGCGCCGCGGTCGATGGTCGTGTTGGCGCCAATCTCCACGTCATTGCCGATGCGCACCGAACCGAGCTGGGGCACCTTCACCCACACGCCGTGATCGTTGGCCAGCCCGAAACCGTCGGCACCGAGCACGACACCCGGATGGATCATCGCCCTGTGCCCGACCACGACGTCGCGACAGACCGTTACGCGTGCCACCAGGACGCTGTCATCGCCGATCTCGGCGCCCGACTCGATGATACAGCCAGGACCGATATAGACGTTAGCACCGATAGTCGCGCCCGAGCCGATGAAGCTATTGGCGCCGATGGAGGCCGACTCCGCCACGCGGCAGCCGCCTTCGACCACCGCACTGCGGTGCACACCCACCCGCCGCGCCGGCTCGCCCGCGACCAGGGCGGCGATACGCGCGTAAGCCAGGTAGGGATCGCCCACCACGATGGCGTTGCCCGAATACTCCGCCAGGTCCGCCTCGGTGAGGATGACTGCCGACGCGGCAGTGTTCGCCAGATACTGGCGGTACCGACCGCTGGACAGGAACGCGATCTGCCCGGCGCCGGCGTGTTGGAGGGTTCCGACCCCCTCGATTACACACTCCGGGTCGCCCGCGAGCCTTCCGGCCACGCTCTTCGCAAGTTCATCGAGGCGATACTTCACGAGGCCGGCTTCCGCAGCGTTTCAATTGCCGCCGGACGTCGACTTGTCTGACGTGCCGTTCTTGAATTCCTCGCGTAGGACCTGCAGAACGCGTTCGGTGATATCGACACGCTCGCTTGCGAACAACACGCTGTTGTCGCCGACGATCATGTCGAACTTCTGCTCGCGCGCGAGCTTGCCAATGGCTTTGATCACAAGACGTTGAAGCTTGCCGAGTTCCTCGTTTCGCCGGATATTGAAATCCTCGCGGAACTCCTCTTGCGAGCGCTTGATATCGCGCTTTTGAGACAGTATCTCGCGCTCGATCTCGCGGCGCTTGGCTTCGTTCATGATCGCGCCGTCGGTCGTGAGCTTGTCCTCGAGCTTCTTGAGCTTCTTCTGTGCCGCGACCAATGCCTTGTCACGCGGGGCGAACTCGTTTTCGAGCTTCTTGCGCGCCTGCTCGGCCTGAGGGGCCTGTTCGAGCACCTTGGCCGTGTTGACGAATCCTACCTTGAGCTCATCGGCATCGGCGGCCGGGGCACCCCAGGCTACCACCAGGACCAGCAACGTGAGCAATGCTCGGTAATATCGCGCGGTTGACTGCACGGTCGACCTCAAGATTTCGGGCTAGAACGGCGAGCCCAGGGTGAACTGGAAGGCCTGTGTATCGTCGCCCGGCTTGGCGTTCAGAGGACTGGCCAGGCTGAATTTCAGTGCGCCGACCGGTGTCAGCCAGATCATCGAAACACCCGCCGAATAGCGCACATTGTTCAAATCGACCCCCCCGTTGGTCGTATCGTAGACCTGACCGGCATCCAGGAAGGTACTGAGCCGGACGGATTTGCTATTTTTCGCAAACGGACTGGGAAAAATCAACTCCATATTACCCACAATTCGAGCATTGCCGCCGATTGGGTCGTTGGTCAGCGGGTCCCGCGGACCCAGGCTGTTGGATTTGAAGCCCCGGACCGAATTGCTGCCGCCGGCGTAATAATTCTCGAACGGCGGCAGTATCTTGGTCTTGCCAAAGCCCGTCCCGTAACCGACCTGACCGTCCACCGACAGTGTGACGTTCTTGCCCAGGGGGAAGTAGTGCTGGGCGCGCATGCTCACCTTGTAGAACTCCAGGTCGCTGGGGGGCGTGGACACGTCCGTGGAGAACACCAGCACCCCGCCCCGGTCGGCGAAGATGGCCCGATTGCGGCTATCGCGGGTCCAGCTGGCGTTGAGTTTATAGTTGCTGTACTTGTTCCCGTTGGTGGTCACGAAGTCCTTGATGGCCTGCGCCGTATTCGTGCCGGTAATCAGCTCCGTGCGCTCATAGCCGAGACCGACATTGAACCGGTCGGTCTCGCTGAGCGGGATACCGTAGTTGACCGACCCACCCTTGCTGTTGGTCGTGTAGTTGGTCAGAGAGGCCTGCGCGGCGTCGACGGTTCGCGAATACACCTTGAAGCGTCGGCTGACACCGTCCAGCGTGTAATAAGGGTTCGTGTAATCGATACTGTAGAGTTTGGTGACCTGGCTGTTGTTGATACTCGCGGCCACGCGCTTACCCGTGCCCAGGAAGTTCTCCTGGGTCACGCTGAAATTGACGAGCACGCCCTGACTGTCCGAATAACCCACGCCCGCCTGAAGGCTGCCGGTAGGACGCTCGGAGACGTGATAGTTCAGATCGACCTGATCGCCCGTACCCGGCACCGGCGGGGTTTGCACGTTGACGCTCTCGAAATAACCCAGTCGGTCCAGCCGTGTCTTCGAGCGAGCAACCTTGTCTGTGGACATCCAGCCGCCTTCCATCTGACGCAGCTCGCGGCGAATCACCTCATCGCGCGTGGTGCGATTGCCCGTAATATTGATGCGGCGCACATAGACCCGCTTGCCGGGATCCACGAAGAACGTCAGCGCGACCTCACGCGTCTTCTTGTCAATGTCCGGTACGGCATTGACGTTGGCAAACGCATAACCGACCCCGCCGAGTCGATCCGAAATCGCCTTGGTGCTGTCCGTCACAGCCCGGCGCGAAAAGACGTCGCCCGAGTGAATGGCGATGAGCTTGCGCAGGGTCTTTTTCGGCAGAATCAGATCGCCGGCGAGCTTCACCGAACTGACTTTGTATTTTTCGCCCTCACTGATATTGACAGTGACGTAGACGTCCTTCTTGTCCGGCGTCAGCGACACCTGCGTCGAGTCGATATTGAAGTTGATGTAACCGTGGTCCAGATAATACGAGCGCAGGGTTTCCAGATCCGCCGACAGGACCTGCTTGGAATACTTGCTCGCGCCCGTGAAAAAACCCGTCTCAGGCAGTTTCAACAAATCCAACAGATCGGATTCGCTGAATGCATGGTTGCCGACGATATTGACCCGGTGGATCCGCGCGGCATCGCCCTCGGCAATCGCGATCTTCACGTCGACGCGGTTACGCGGCAGCGGGGTCACGTCCGTCTTGATGGCGACCGCGTACTTGCCGAGGCTGTAGTACTGGCGCCGCAGCTCCTGTTCGATGCGATCGAGCATCGAGCGGTCGAAAACCCGGCCTTCGGCCAGGCCGATTTGCTTGAGCGAATCGTTGAGCTGGTCTTTGGGGATCGCGCTGGCCCCGGTTATCTTGACGTTGGCAATGGCCGGCCGCTCGGCGACGAACACCACCAGCACGTCGCCCTCGCGCTCCAGGCGCACATCCTTGAAAAAGCCCGTCTTATAGAGGTCCTTGATCGCCTTGGCGGCGACCCGGTCATCGACGCGATCGCCAACTTTGATCGGCAAATAGTTGAAGACGGTACCAATGGATATGCGCTGCAGACCCTCCAGGCGGATGTCCTTGACCACGAACGGCTCGAATGCGTGAGCGGGCGCAGCCAGCACATAGCACAACAGCAGTACCCAGAGATATTTCTTCATGAAAAAACCGTGGTTCTTCTTGTTATTGTCCGAACAAACGCGCGAGGTCGTTGTAGAAGGCGAGTCCCATCAGTAGGAGCAACAAGACGATCCCGATCCGCTGACCGGCCGCCTCCGTCGCCTCGGAGACCGGTCTGCCCTTGACCATTTCCACGATGTACCAAAGCAAATGCCCGCCATCGAGAATCGGGATCGGCAGCAGATTCAGGATACCGAGACTGATACTGACGATGGCGATGAAATCCAGATAGGGCATCGGACCGGCGCTCGCCGACTCGCCCGCGAGATGGGCGATATTGATCGGGCCGCTGAGATTCTTCACCGAGGCCTCGCCGACGATCATCTTGCCGAGCATCTTCAGGGTGAGCGTCGACATCTCCCAGGTCTTGTGCAGGGACTGACCGATCGCTGCCAGCGGTCCATACCGATACGTGGCCTGCATGGTCTTTGGAATCGGCGCGCGCTGTTTGGGCCGGATTCCGAGCTGCCCCACGGTCTTGCCGTCCTGTTGCACGCTGCGCGGCGTCACATCGATGGTCTTTTTGCGCTCGCCACGCATGACCGTGACCTTGACCGACTGACCCGCCAGAGGCTGCACCCGCACGACCAACAAGTGCCATGAATGGATAGGCTCGCCATTGAGCTGGATGATGCGATCGCCGGCACGCAGACCTGCAAGCTCGGCTGGCGAGCCTGGCTGGACGCTGCCGATGATGGTCTCGACTTTCGGTCGCCAGGGCTCGATACCCATCGCCTGGAACAGACGCGCCGGCACGTCGTCCATGTTGATCCCGCTCAGGTCCATCTTGACCTCGCGGTTGGAGCCATCGGCCTCGCGCACGGTGAGCGTGGCGGTGCTGCGCTCGATGGCATTGGGCAGCAACGCCTGCATCGCGGCCGTCCACGTCGGCGTGGCTTGACCGTTGACCGCGACAATCTCCTGATTGCGATGCAGGCCCGCCTGCGCGGCCGGCGTGTCGGGTTTGACGCCGTTGATCTGCGGGCGCACGCCGCTCACGCCGATGACAAACACCAGCCAGTAGATGACGATGGCCAACAGGAAATTGAACAGCGGACCGGCCAGCACGATTGCGAAACGCTTGGCCACGGGTTGAAGATTGAAGGCACGCGGCAGGTCGGCCTCGGCGACCTCCCCCTCACGCTCGTCGAGCATCTTGACGTAGCCGCCGATGGGCAGGGCGGCAATGACATATTCGGTGCGATCGCGACCGCCGACGAAACGCCACAGCGGCTTGCCGAAGCCAATCGAATAGCGCAGGACCTTCACACCGAGGCGCTTGGCCACCCAGAAGTGTCCGAACTCGTGGATCGCAATCAGAATGGAGATGGCGACGAGAAACGCGACGATGGTAAAGAAGAAACTACCTAGCATGACCGTTCATTTGACGTGATTTTCCACCCGTTGTTCCGCCGCGGCTCTGGCCCGTTGGTCATCCTCCAGGATGATCTCCAGCGAGCCCGCCTCGCGAGGCACTATGTCAGCCAGCACACCCTCGATCACCTGCGGGATGCCCGTAAAGCGCAAACGACCCTCCAGGAACGCCTGCACGGCCACCTCGTTGGCCGCATTCAAGACGGCGGAGGCCGTACCGCCCGCCTCCATCGCCTCGACCGCCAAACGCAGGCAAGGGAAACGCTTGAGGTCGGGCCGTTCGAAATCCAGGCGCGCCACGGCGAAGATGTCCAGGCTTCCCACGCCGGAGGTCATGCGTTCCGGCCAGGCCAGCGCGTGCGCGATGGGCGTGCGCATGTCCGGGTTGCCCAGCTGCGCCAGGATCGAACCATCATCGTATTCTACCATGGAATGCACGACGCTTTGCGGATGCAGGACCACCTCGATATGAGCCGGTGTGGTATCGAACAACCAGCAGGCCTCGATCACCTCCAGGCCCTTGTTCATCATCGTGGCCGAGTCCACGGAGATCTTGCGCCCCATGCTCCAGTTGGGGTGCGCCACGGCCTGCTCGGGCGTCACCGTCTCGAGCGCCTCCAGAGGCGTGCTGCGAAACGGCCCACCCGAGGCCGTGAGTAAAATACGCATCACGCCGACGGCATCGAGGCCCCGCGCGAAGTCCGTCGGCATGCACTGGAAGATCGCGTTGTGTTCGGAGTCGATGGGCAGGAGCTCGGCCCCATTGCGGCGCACCTCGTCCATGAACAGCCGGCCCGACATCACCAGGGCCTCCTTGTTGGCCAACAGGATGCGCTTGCCGGCTCGCGCTGCCGCGAGCGTGGGCTGCAGACCGGCGGCCCCGACGATGGCGGCCATTACGTAGTCGACCTCGGGCAGCGCCGCGATACGGCACAGTCCTTCTTCGCCGGCCAGGACCTCGATCTCGGGCGCCTCGGAGCGCAGCCGCTCACGCAGGCGTTCGGCGGCCTCGACATCCGCCATGGCCGCGTATTGGGGCCGGTGTGTCAGACACTGTTCGTAGAGCCGATCGACGCGGTCGCGTGCGGTAAGCGCCACTACCCGATAGCGCCGGTCGTGCCGTGCGAGCACGTCCAGGGTGCTGACGCCAATGGAGCCGGTGGCCCCGAAGATCGCAATCCCTTTGGGCGAGTCGCTCATTACGGCAATCCCAGGGCCAGCAGCCCCAGCATGAACACCGGTGCGGCCGCGGTCAGGCTGTCGATGCGGTCGAGCATGCCGCCGTGGCCGGGCAGCAGGTGACTGGAGTCCTTCAGCCCGGCCTGGCGCTTGAACAGACTCTCGATAAGATCGCCCAGCACGGAAAAGGCGACACTCACCAGGCACAGGATCACGAACAGGGCGAGATAACGCGGTGTCATCTCGAACACCGGCCCGGCCAGCACCGCCAGGACCGCGGCGCCCGCCAGCGCGCCCCACACGCCTTCCCAGGTCTTGCCGGGGCTGACCCGCGGGGCCAGCTTATGACGCCCCCAGCGCCGGCCGGCAAAAAAGGCGCCGCTGTCGGCGACCCACATCAACAGCAGGAGAAACAGCACCAGATAACGGCCCAGGTGCGGACTGCCCGGCAGCGCGACGTGTCCCAGCGACACCAGGGCCGCCCAGGGGGCGACCAGGACCACCATCCCCACCATCGCCGCGGGCATCGCTCGCATCGCGGCCGGCGCCTCGTCGCCGCGGTAGCGCGCCACCAGGCGCAGGGCCAGCAGCCACCAGAGCACCACCAGCCCCAGCAGCACGGGCAGTGCCCACTCCTCCAGGGCCAGGCTGACTCCGGCCAGCGCCATGCAGGCGAGGATGAACACGACGTAGGCCGCCCGGGCCCAGGGGCGTTTGAGCCCGATCAGACGGGCCCATTCCCAGGCGCCGACGGCCAGCGCCGCGGCGAGCACGAGCGCGAACCACAGCTCGGGCAAGGCGATGACTCCCCAGACGACCAGCGGCACCAGCACCAGGGCCGTGAGCACGCGCAGCCTAAGCATCCTCGTAGTTCTCCACCTGCTCGCCCGTGCGCCCGAAGCGGCGCTGGCGGTTGGCGAACGCCTCGAGCGCCTCGTCCAGCGCGGCGCGGTCGAAATCCGGCCACAGCGTGGGCGTGAAGTACAGCTCGGTGTAAGCCAGATGCCAGAGCAGGAAGTTGCTGATGCGCTGCTCGCCGCCCGTGCGAATGAACAGGTCCGGCTCGGGCAGGCTGGGCAGCGACAGGCAGGCCTGGAAAGCCGCCGCATCGATATCGGCCGGCGCGAGCTCGCCGCGCTCGATGCGCTCGCCGAGCTGGCGCGCGGCCTGGAGGATGTCCCAACGTCCGCCGTAGTTGGCGGCGACGTTGAGCACGAGGCCGTCGTTGTCCCGGGTGAGCTCTTCGGAGGAGGCGATGCTCGCCTGCAGCTTGGGCGCGAACGCACTGCGGTCGCCGATGATGCGCAGGCGCACGTTGTTGCGATGGAGCTTGCCCACTTCGTGTTCCAGCGCCGTCAGGAACAGCTCCATCAGCAGACCGACTTCCTTTTCCGGCCGGCGCCAGTTCTCACTGCTGAAGGCGAACAGGGTCAGGACCTCGACTCCCAACTCCACGCAGGCCTGGACCGTGCCGCGCACGGCCTCCACGCCCGCGCGATGACCGGCGAAGCGCGGCAGGCTGCGCTGCTTGGCCCAACGCCCATTGCCGTCCATGACGACGGCGATATGCCGGGGTATGGCGGGCGCGTCGGCGTTACCCGTGTTGGCGGTGTTGTCAGTCATGCCTTGCTAGTGTTTCTCGACATCGAACGCGGTTATAACCGCAAGCCACGTTCCGGGAGATCGGCGCTGCGATGAAGCGCCCCGCGCTGCATGTCACCGGCGACCGGGAGACCAAAGCGTAACCATCCTTACTATTGCGCTGGAATGTTGCTTCGCTGTCAGCCCGCCGCAAAACGTCGGGCGCCGATGCAAGGTTCCCTCATCGGGGAGCGCATAGGAAGCGAACAGCGCACAACGGAGGCAGACGCCCGCCGCAGCGCTTTTGCCGCTAGATTTCCATCAGGTCCTTTTCCTTGCCCTCCAGCACCTTGTCGACCTCCGCCACGTACTTGTCGGTCAGCTTCTGCACGTCATCCTGCGCCCGGTGCTCTTCGTCCTCGCTGATCTCCTTGTCCTTGAGCAGCGCCTTCAGGTCGTTGATCACGTCGCGGCGGATATTTCGAATCGCCACGCGGGCGCCCTCGCCTTCCTGGCGCACGATACGGATCATGTCCTTGCGCCGTTCCTCGGTCAGCGGCGGCAGAGGCACGCGAATGACGTTGCCGGCCGAGGCCGGGTTCAGCCCGAGGTCGGAGGTCATAATCGCCTTTTCGACTGCCTGGACCATCGAGCGTTCCCAAGGGGTGACGGTCAGGGTGCGCGCGTCTTCGATACCGATATTGGCGACCTGGCTGAGCGGGACCTCCGAGCCGTAATACTCGACGGTAATGTGATCCAACAAATTGGTATGGGCACGGCCGGTGCGCAGGCGCGCGAGCTCGTGCTTGAGCGACTCCACGCTCTTGCCCATACGCGTTTCGGCATCTTTTTTCAGATCGTCGATCATGCGCGCTCTCCCGATTGGCTTCCCGAGTCGACCCCGGATTCGACCAAGGTCCCTTCGTCCTCACCTCGCACGATGCGCATCAGTGCACCGGGCTTGTTCATGTCGTAGACACGGATCGGCATGTTGTGGTCGCGGCACAGCACGATCGCCGTGGCGTCCATCACCATCAGTTTGTTTTCGATGACCTCGTCGTAGGTGAGCCGGTCATAGCGGACTGCCGACGGGTCCTTCACGGGATCGGCAGAATACACGCCGTCCACCTTGGTCGCCTTGATGACCAGGTCGGCCTTGATCTCCACGCCCCGGAGGCTAGCCGCCGAATCGGTGGTAAAGAACGGATTGCCGGTCCCGGCGGCGAAGATCGCCACCCGCCCCTTTTCCAGGTGACGAATGGCGCGGCGGCGGATGTAGTCCTCGCAGACCTGATGGATGGGCAGCGCCGACATGGTGCGCACGGCCAGGTTCTCACGCTCCAGTGCGTCCTGCAGGGACAGGGAGTTGATCACCGTTGCCAGCATGCCGATCTTGTCGGCGGTGGCCCGCTCCATGCCGGCGTTGGCCAGGCTGACCCCGCGGAAGATGTTGCCCCCGCCAATCACCACGGCCACCTGGACGCCGAAGTCCGTCAGCTCGCGGATTTGCGCGGCGATGCGGCTCAAGACCTCGGGGTCTATCCCGAAGCTGCGCTCGCCCATCAGGGCCTCGCCGCTGAGCTTGAGCAGCACGCGGTGGTATTTGGGGCCGGACTGACTGGCCGGCGGCAGGTCGGCGGAGTCCGCGTTAGCCACCCTCAGCCTCCGCGAACCTGGGCCATCACCTCGTCGGCGAAATTCTCCGACTTCTTCTCGATACCCTCACCCACCTCGAAACGCACGAAGCCGTTGACCTGGGCGCCGCCCTTGGCCAGCAGCTTCTCGACCGTGGTATCGGGGTCCTTGACGAAGGGCTGACCCAGCAAGGTGATCTCCTTGAGGAATTTCTTGATGCGCCCGTCGACCATCTTGGCAACGATATCCTCCGGCTTGCCGCTCTCGGCGGCCTGCGCGGCGAATATCTCGCGCTCCTTGGCGATGGTGTCGGCCGGCACGTCGGCCTCGCTCACGCACACCGGTCGGCTCGCCGCCACGTGCATGGCCAGGTCGCGGGCCAGATCCTCGTCATCGCCCTGCAGGTCGACGACTACGCCGATGCGGGTGCCGTGCAGGTAGACACCGAGCACGCCGCCGGTCTCGATAACCTGAAAACGGCGCACCGTCATGTTCTCGCCGATCTTGGCGACCAGCGCCTTGCGGGCCTCCTCGACCGTCGCGGCATCGCCGTCCTTGAGCGCCATCGCACTCAGGGCCTCGACATCGGCGGGGCGGTCGGCCAGCACGCGCTGGGCGACGGCGTCGGCGAATTGGATGAAGTTGTCGTCGCCGGCGACGAAGTCCGTCTCGCAGTTCACCTCGACGATGGCGGCCTGCTTGCCGTCGCCGCTGGTGGCGACCACGATGCGGCCCTCGGCCGCGGTACGTCCGGCCTTCTTGTCGGCCTTGGCCTGACCGGATTTACGCAGCTGCTCGACCGCCGCGTCGATATCACCGTTGGTCTCGACCAGGGCCTTCTTGCACTCCATCATGCCCGCCCCGGTGCGTTCGCGCAGTTCTTTGACCAGCGCCGCTGAAATAGCCATGTTCATATCCTCTCAAAACAATGCAGTCAGGATAGCATCCGGCCGTAATAGGCCCGACCCCACCCGGCAGGCTCGCAAAGGCGAGCGCCGGGAGGTGCCGCATCGATGCCTCGAGGAAAGGGCCGTCGACGGCGCCTTTCCTGATTCGTATCGTCTGCTCAGAAAAAGGGGGCAGCGCCCCCTTTTTCGTCCGTCAGATTGAAACCACCGTGCGGGCGGTCCTCACTCGGACTCCGTCCCGCTGTCCACCTCGGTATTGGCCTCAGCCTCGGCCTCGGCGGCGGGCGCCTCCTCGGCCTTGTCTTCGGTCTCCGCAGCCTTGGCGGTGGACTCCTTCGCGGCGGTCTTCTTGGCGGCCGTCTTCTTCTTGGCAGTGGTCTTCTTCGCCGCGGTCTTCTTGGCGGCCGTCTTCTTCTTGGCCGCAGCGTCCGAGGGAGAGCCCCCCTCGTCCAGCTCGACGAACTCGTCGGCCTGCCCGCCGGCGGCCAGATGACCCACCGACTCGCGTCCGGTCAGCACCGCCTCGGCGGCGCTGCGCACGTAGATCTGCACGGCGCGGATGGCGTCGTCGTTGCCCGGGATCATATAGTCAACGCCGTCGGGGGAGTTGTTCGTATCGACCACGCCAATCACGGGGATGCCGAGCTTGGTGGCCTCGCTGATCGCGATCTTCTCGTGGCCTACGTCGATGACGAACAGGGCGTCGGGCAGGCCCGGCATGTCCTTGATTCCGCCCAGGCTGCGCTCCAGCTTTTCCTTCTCGCGGCGCAGCATCAGGACCTCTTTCTTGCCCAGACGGTCGAAGGTGCCGTCCTCTTCCATGGCCATCAGGTCCTTGAGGCGCTTGATCGACTGCTTGACCGTCTTGAAGTTGGTCAGCATACCGCCCAGCCAACGATGATTGACGTAGGGCATGCCGCAGCGCGATGCCTCCTCGCTGACCACCTCACGGGCCGCACGCTTGGTGCCGACGAACATCACCGTGCCCCCGTTGGCGGTCAACGAGCTCATGAAGTTCATCGCGTCGTTGAACAGCGGGAGGGTCTTTTCCAGATTGATGATATGGATTTTATTGCGGTCCCCGAAGATAAACGGGGCCATCTTGGGATTCCAGAAGCGGGTCTGGTGGCCAAAGTGAACACCGGCCTCCAGCATCTGGCGCATCGTAACGTCTGCCATGTATAGTCTCCTACCGGGTTAAGCCTCCATGCACCCCATATGCCAACCCCCGGAGCGGTCTCGCCGCACCGGAAGCACCCGGACATACGTGTCGGTGCATGTGTGGATTTGACCCCGCGTACGGGGCATATTTCAGTGCCGTTGCGGGCCTCGCGCTCCAGACCTGGCGGTCGGAAATGCCGGGGCCGAAAACGGCGTGGATTTGCCACTCAAGCGCGCGCTTTATACCATAAACGGCCTGGGACAACAAATTGAGCGCGTTCCCGGGCCCCGGCAGGGCCCCTGTCGGCCCCTCCGCGTGCACCGCGGCGGCGGCCCGGGGCGGTCGCCGGATCGGCCCCTCGGCAGCGATGCCTGCCGAAATGCACCGACCCCATTGTCCCGGCCTCTATCCCAGCGCCTGAAGACGGGCCCGAAGACGGCCCGGCATCCGGCCCCAAGAAACGGCGGAATTTATGAGTGTAACGATTAAGACCCCGGAAGAGATCGAGAAAATGCGCGTGGCCGGCCGTCTGGCCGCCGAGGTGCTGGAGATGATCGAGCCCCACGTGCAGGCCGGGGTGACCACGGGCGAGCTGGACCGCATCTGCCACGACTATATCGTCAACGAGCAGCAGGCCATCCCCGCGCCCCTGAACTACCACGGTTTCCCCAAATCCGTCTGCACCTCGGTCAACCAGGTGGTCTGCCACGGCATTCCCGGCGAGAAGAAGCTAAAAAAGGGCGACATCATCAACATCGACGTCACCGTCATCAAGGACGGCTTCCACGGCGATACCAGCAAGATGTTCTTCATCGACAAGCCGTCCGTGCAGGCCGAGCGCGTCAGCCGAATCAGCTACGAGTGCCTGCGCATGGGTATCGAGATGGTCAAACCGGGCGTCGCGCTCGGCGATATCGGCCACGCGATCCAGACCCACGCCGAGAAGAACAACTGTTCGGTGGTACGCGAATACTGCGGCCACGGCATCGGCCGCGGCTTCCACGAAGACCCGCAGGTCCTGCATTACGGCACGCCGGGCACGGGCATGGTCCTGGAGCCGGGCATGACCTTCACCATCGAGCCGATGATCAACGCCGGCAAGCGCCAGGTGAAGCTGCTGCCCGACGGCTGGACTGTCATCACCAAGGACCGCTCGCCCTCGGCGCAGTGGGAGCACACCATCCTCGTCACCCCGGACGGGCACGAGGTCCTGACCCGGCGTCGAGAGGAACAGTGGTGACCACGCACGCCCGGGTTCGGACACCGCTGCTCGACACCGCCGCCCTGGAGGCGGCACTCAACGTCGACGGCCCGCCCATCCCCGCCTACCGCGAGGCCCTGAAAAACGCCCATGAGGACCTGAAGGCGCGATTCCTCGTCGGCAAGCCGGTCGTCGGGCTGGTCCTGGCACGGGCGCGGGTCATCGACCAGGTCCTCGCCCGCGCCTGGGAGCGCTTTTTCGAGCCCGACGACGACATCGCCCTGGTCGCGGTCGGCGGCTACGGGCGCGGCGAGCTGCATCCCGGCTCGGACATCGACCTGCTGATCCTGCTTGGCGCAAGCGCCGAGGACCGGGCCGAGGCCATCGTGTCTTTCCTGACCTTCCTTTGGGACATCGGCCTGGAGGTGGGGCACAGCGCGCGCAGCGTCGGCGAGTGCATCGAGGAGGCGGCACGCGATATCACCGTGGCGACGAACCTGCAGGAGGCGCGGTTGATTACCGGCGCGCCGCATTTGTTCGACGAGCAGCGCGCCGCCTGCGGACCCGACCGCATCTGGCCGAGCCGCGAGTTCTTCGCCGCCAAGTGGCAGGAACAGATCGAGCGCCATCACAAGTACCACGACACGGCTTACAACCTCGAGCCCAACATCAAGGAAGGGCCCGGCGGCCTGCGCGACATCCAGATGATCGGTTGGGTCGCCAAGCGCCATTTCGACGCCACCGATCTGCACGACCTGGTCGGCCACGGCTTCCTGACCGAACAGGAATACGACTCTTTGATAAAGGGCCAGACCTTCCTGTGGCGCATCCGCTTCGGCCTGCACATCCTGGCCGGCCGGCGCGAGGACCGTCTGCTGTTCGACCATCAGCGCACCCTCGCCGCTCAGTTCGGCTACCGCGACGACGAACGCCGTCTGGCCGTCGAGCACTTCATGAAGGACTACTACCGGACGGTGATGGAGCTCAACCGGCTCAATGAGATGCTCCTGCAGCTGTTCCAGGAAGAGATCCTCTACGCCGATGACTCAGGCGAGCCTGTCGCCCTCAGCCGGCGCTTCCAGACCCGCAAGGGCTTTCTGGAGGTTACGCACGAGCGCGTGTTCAAGCGCTATCCCTTCGCCCTGCTCGAGGTGTTCCTGATGCTCGAGCAGTACCCCGAGATCAAAGGGGTGCGCGCCAACACCATTCGTCTGATTCGCGACCACCGCTATCTGATCGACGAGAGCTTTCGCTCGGATCTGCGTGCGCGCAGCCTATTCATGGAGATCCTGCGCCAGCCGCGCGGCGTCACCCACGAGCTGCGGCGCATGAACCGCTACGGCGTGCTCGCCGCCTACCTGCCCGTGTTTGCCAATATCGTCGGTCAGATGCAGCACGACCTGTTCCATGTCTACACCGTGGACGAACACACGCTCACCGTCATCCGCAATCTGCGCCGCCTGACGGTGGCGGAGTTTCGCGGCGAATATCCCATGGCCAGCGCCATCATGGAGCGTATCCCCAAACCGGAGCTGCTCTACATCGCCGCGCTGTTTCACGACATCGCCAAGGGGCGCGGCGGCGATCACTCCGAGCTCGGCGCGGCCGATGCCGAGGAGTTCTGCCAGCAGCACGGGTTGAGCGCCTACGACACACGCCTGGTCTCCTGGCTCGTTCGCTATCACCTGATCATGTCCATGACCGCCCAGCGCCGAGACATCGAAGACCCGGCGGTGATCAACGCCTTTGCCCAGCAGGTCGGCGACCAGACCCATCTGAATTACCTGTATCTGCTGACCATGGCCGACATCCGGGCGACCAGCCCCGACGTGTGGAACTCCTGGAAGGACGCGCTGCTCAAGGAGCTATACCAGCACACCACACGCGCGCTGCGCCGCGGACTGGAAAACCCGCTGCTCGCCTCCGAGCGCGTCGATGGCATCAAGAGTCAGGCCCGCGAGCGCCTGCTCGCCGACGGTATCGCGGAGGAGGCCATCGAGCGACTGTGGGCGGGACTGGGCGACGAATACTTCCGGCGCTATTCGGTCGACGAAATCGTCTGGCACTCGCGCTCAATCATCCGCACCAAGCCCGATGACCTGCCGCTGATCCTGATCCGCGAGGAGACCCACCGCGGCGGCACGGAGATATTCATTCACATGCGCGAGCACGCGGGGCTGTTCGCGCTGACCAGCGCCATTCTCGATCAGCTCGGCCTGACCATCGCCGACGCCCGCATCATCACCTCCTCCGACGGCCACACGCTCGACACCTTCATCGTGCTCGAGGAAGACGGCGTACCCATCGCCAGCGGCTATCGCCTCCAGGAAGTGCTGGAGACGCTCAAAAGACGCCTGTCCAACCCGGACACCGGCGTCGAGGTCACCCGGCGCCTGCCGCGCCAGATGCGCCACTTCGAATTCCCCCCGCAGGTCCATTTCAGCGAGGACCATCGCAACGAGTGCACCATCATGGAAGTGGTCGCCCTCGACCGCCCCGGCCTGCTCTCGCGCATCGGCGCAGCCATGGTCAAGGCCAGCGTCAATCTGCGCACCGCCAAGATCGCCACGTTCGGCGAGCGCGCCGAGGATATCTTCTTCATCACCGACGAGCACAACCAGCCGCTGCGCAATCCGGCCCGCCTAGAACAGCTGCGGCAGGCCGTCATCGATGCGGCCAACGACGCATAGAAGCAGTCGGCAGTTATCAGTTGGCAGTTTGCAGAAAGAACAAAGAAAAGGGTGTCCGCTTTTTGCCTTTTCTGCCAACTGCCGACTGCAAACTGCCAACTTTTCCTATCTGACGCCCAAATGCCCCGCAGCTACCCTTCGCATTGAATGAACTCCAAGGCGTTCCCGTCCGGATCCCGACAAAACAGCGCCCGCCGTCCGGAGCGGCTGAGGGTGTAATCGACGCCGGCTGCATCCAAGGCGGCGCGCAGCGGTTCGATGTCGTCGATACGCAGTGCGACGTGGCGATCGCGCCCACCGTGGGCCGGCCGGTCGCTCGTGGGATCGGGATTGGGCAGTTCGAGCAGGTGGATCTGCTGATCCTCGCCGATGTTGAGCCAGGCGCCGGGAAAACCCAGATCGGGCCGATCGGGATCGACGGGCATTCCGAGCACGCCGGCATAGAACGCGAGCGCCCGGTCGGTGTCGGCGACCAGCACGCTGGCGTGGAGAATGGCGTCAATGCGGCTCATGGTCGTCTCTCGTGGCGTGGCGACTGGACAGATAGGCGGCACCGACGATGAAGATACCGCCGGCCCACTCGTGCAGCTGGACGGTCTCGTTGGTGAGCAGCCCTGCAGAAACGGCACCGACCACCAGCTCGAACAAGAGGATGATCGCCGAACGATGGACCGGCATGTGCGTTACACCGTACTGCACCGACAGCGTCATGACCACCATGACCACGGCACCGAACGCCAGCGCCGTCAGCCAGACCGGCGAGGCCACATCGCCGAGGGGGGCGCCGCGGATGACGATCAAGGCCCCGGCCATGAGGATGACACCGACCCAGGCCACGACGGTCTTGACCCGCACCGAGACGACCTGCATGCGCCGGACCATGACATTGGTCAGGGCAAAGCCGAACCCCGAGGACAGGGCCAGCCAGTCCGCGACCTCGCGCGGCCAGGGCAGCCCCATCCCCGGCGTCCATAGCATGATCAGCGCACCGGCCATGGCCAGGATCAATACCAGCACGCCCACCCGTGTGAGGTGTTCGCCGAGTAGCCACACCGCGAGCAGGGTCGCCCAGACGGGCGAGAGATAGAACAGCAACAAGACCCGCACCACGTGGCCATCGAGCATGGCGAGGATGAAAGCGGTATTGCACCAGCCGCTCGCGGCGGCGAGTACGATCAGCGCGCCCGGGTCGCGGCCCAGCTCGCGCCAGCGCCCACGCAGCATGGGCAGCGCCGCGACCAGTGTCCCGCAGTAAATGAACAGCGATTGCCACAACCCGCTCAGCCCGTTCGCCTCGAAGCGGCGCAGCGGATACCAGAACAATCCCCAGAGTGTCGCCGCCAACAACAGGCTGGCCACCGGCCACAGCGCTTCGAGCGGTTTGGCCGGTGCGGGGCCTTGCTCTATACTAGGCCGCCTGCCGTGCCCGCCGCTTTTCTGTGTGTCACTGTCGGCGCCGGTGTTCATGGCGGCATGATACCCGAATCCCGAATATGCGCGAGCACATCGCCGTCGAAACAGCCTCGGCGGTTCGCCAATCGACAAGACAACCAATGAATCCCGATCTCGACAGACTGCAACCCTACCCGTTCGAAAAGCTCTCGCAGCTCAAGGCCGGGCAGACCCCGCCCGCCGATCGCCACCACATCCCGTTGTCCATCGGCGAACCGCGGCACGCGCCGCCGGGGTTCGTCACCGAGGAGATCATCACCCATCTGCACGGGCTGGGCAGCTATCCGACGACGCGCGGAACCGACGAGCTGCGCGCGGCCATCGCCGCCTGGCTCACGCGCCGCTTCGCCCTGCAGGCCGGCAGCGTCGATCCGGGCCGCAGCGTATTGCCGGTGGCCGGCACCCGCGAGGCGCTGTTCGCGATCGCACAGGCCGTGGTCGACCGCTCGCGCGATCCCCTGGTGCTCATGCCCAATCCCTTCTACCAGATTTACGAAGGGGCGGCCCTGCTGGCCGGCGCCGAGCCCTACTATCTGAACACCCCGGCCGAGACCGGGTTTTTGCCCGACCTGGATGCCGTGCCCGAGGATGTCTGGGCGCGCTGCCAGCTTCTTTATATATGTACTCCGGGCAACCCGACCGGCGCGGTCTTCGACGTGCCGACCCTGCAGCGGCTCATCGCCCTCGCCGACGAGCACGACTTCGTGATCGCCTCCGACGAGTGTTACTCGGAAATCTACTTCGACGAGGCCTCACCCCCGCCCGGCCTGCTCGAGGCGGCCGCCCGCGCCGGGCGCCACGACTTCCGGCGCTGCCTGGTCTTCCACAGCCTGTCCAAGCGCTCCAACCTGCCCGGGATGCGTTCGGGCTTCGTCGCCGGCGATGCGCAGATACTGGAGCGCTTTCTCAAATACCGCACCTATCAGGGCTGCGCCCTGCCCCCCTATCACCAGGCCGCCAGCCTCAAGGCCTGGGAGGACGAGGGCCACGTGCGCGACAACCGCGCCGTGTACACGGCAAAGTTCGCCGCGGTGCTGGAAATACTCGCGCCGGTGCTGGATGTCAAACGCCCGCAGGCGGGCTTTTATTTGTGGCCGCGCACGCCCGGCGACGATCAGGAATTTGCGCGCGGCTTGTTCGCCGCGCAGAACGTAACCGTCCTGCCCGGCAGCTATCTGTCGCGCACCGCGCACGGGGCCAACCCCGGCCAGAACCGGGTACGCATGGCCCTGGTCGCCGAGCTAGAGGAATGCATCGTCGCCGCCGAGCGCATCCGCGACTACGTCAAAGGGCTCTAGGAACACACCTGAACACTGCGGCCGGCCCCGCAGGTCGGCGGTATCCGATTTCTACTTGGGAGAAGACGATGGACGATATCAGAAACACGATCGAACAGGCCTTCGAGAACCGCGCCGATATTACGCCGCGCAACGTCGACACCCTGGTCGTCGAGGCCGTCACCGAGGCCATCCGCCTCATCGACAGCGGCGAGCTGCGTGTGGCCGAGAAGAAGGACGGCCAATGGGTCGTCAACGAATGGCTGAAGAAGGCCGTGCTGCTGTCGTTCCGCATCGAGGACAACAGCTTCATGAAGGGCGGCTTCACCAACTACTTCGACAAGGTCTCGCCGAAATACGCCGACTACAACTCGCGCGATTTTCGCGCCAGCGGCGTGCGCGTCGTGCCGCCGGCCACGGTGCGCAAGGGCGCCTATATCGCCCCGAGCGTCGTGCTCATGCCTTCCTACGTCAACATCGGCGCCTACGTCGACTCGGGCACTATGGTCGACACCTGGGCCACGGTCGGCTCCTGCGCCCAGATCGGCAAGAACGTGCACCTGTCCGGCGGCGTGGGCATCGGCGGCGTGCTCGAGCCGCTGCAGGCCGCCCCGACCATCATCGAAGACAACTGCTTCATCGGCGCCCGCTCCGAGGTCGTCGAGGGCGTCATCGTCGAGGAAGGCTCGGTCATCTCCATGGGCGTGTACATCGGCCAGAGCACCCGCATCTATGATCGCGAGAAAGACGAAATCACCTACGGGCGTATCCCCGCCGGCTCCGTCGTCGTATCCGGCAACCTGCCCTCCAAGGACGGCAAATACAGCCTGTACTGCGCCGTCATCGTCAAGCGGGTCGATGAGAAGACGCGCAGTAAAGTCGGGATCAACGAATTGCTCAGAGACATTTGACCGCCCCTTCGGGGCAGAGTTGGCAGTAGGCAGTCGTCAGTTGGCAGAAAGAAAAAAGCGAAGCAATCTTTCTGTTTGCCTTTTCTGACGACTGCCAACTGCATACTGCCAACTTGACCACCTGGACATCTAATTCCTGAACACGTATGACAACGCTGTTTGGCATCAAAAACTGCGATACCGTGAAAAAAGCCCGCCGCTGGCTCGATGACCACGGCGTCGATTATCGCTTCCACGATTTTCGCGCCGATGGGTTGACCAAGACGCAGCTCAAGCGCTGGATTGCGGCAGTCGGCTGGGAGACGCTGCTGAACCGACGCGGCACCACCTGGCGCAAGCTGCCGGAGTCCGAACGCGAAGGGATCACCGCCGCCGGCGCCGAGCGACTGATGCTCGACGAGCCGACGCTTATCAAGCGGCCGGTCGTCGAAGCCGGCGATGTTGTGCTGGTCGGATTCGACGAAGAAGATTATCGTGGGCGTTTCAAGAAACGCTAAGTTGGCAGTCATCAGTTTGCAGTCGGCAGCAAAAGTAAGATCTCTTCGCTTTTCTCTTTCTGCCAACTGATGACTGCCAACTGCCAACTTTAGGCAAACTTATGTCGGCTACCCTGGAATTAGCAAAAGCGTTGATAGCCCGCGCCTCCGTCACCCCCGAGGACGCCGGTTGTCAGGCGTTGATGGCCGAGCGCCTGTCCGCCATCGGCTTTACGGTCGAGCACCTGCGCTTCGGCGAGGTCGATAACCTGTGGGCCCGGCGCGGCAAGGAGGCGCCTCGGCTCGCCTTCGCCGGTCACACCGATGTGGTGCCCACCGGGCCGGTCGAGCGCTGGGCGTCCCCGCCTTTCGAGCCGACCGAGCAGGACGGCAATCTGTACGGGCGCGGCGCGGCGGACATGAAGGGCTCTCTCGCAGCCATGGTCACCGCCTGCGAGCGTTTTGTCGCCGCCCATCCTGACCATCAGGGATCGATTGCCTTTTTGATCACCAGCGACGAGGAAGGCCCGTCGATCGACGGCACGGTGAAGGTCATCGAGGCACTGGAGGCGCGCGGGGAGAAGATCGACTGGGCGCTGGTCGGCGAGCCCTCCAGTAACCGCAGCCTGGGCGACACGATCAAAAACGGCCGGCGCGGCTCGCTTAGCGGCGCGCTGCGCGTACGCGGCAAGCAGGGGCACGTGGCCTACCCGCACCTGGCGGACAATCCGGTGCACCGCCTCGCCCCCGCACTGGCCGAGCTGTGCGCCACGGAATGGGATCGCGGCAACGACCACTTCCCGCCCACGACCTTCCAGGTGAGCAATCTGCACGCCGGCACCGGCGCGACCAACGTCATACCGGGCGAGCTGGAGATGCTGTTCAACTTCCGCTTCTCGACGGAGGTCACCGACGAGCAGCTGCGCGAGCGCGTCGAGGATATCCTCAACCGCTACGACGTCGACTACGACCTGGACTGGACGCTGTCAGGGCACCCCTTCCTCACCCCCGCGGGTGAGCTCGTCTCGGCCGCGCGCGAGGCCATCACCGAGGTCTGCGGCATCGACGCCGAGCTGTCGACCGCTGGCGGCACATCGGACGGGCGTTTCATCGCCCCGACCGGTGCGCAGGTACTGGAGCTCGGTCCCCTCAACGCGACCATCCATCAGGTCGACGAGCACGTGGCGATCGCCGACCTCGACGGCCTGTCGAGTCTCTACGAACGAATCCTGATCAAGTTGCTGGGCTGAGACGCCAGCGTGCACAACGCCAGGCTGTCTCGTTTGTTGACGACCCACCCACCCTGTCCCTGTGCCTCATAAAAGCCCTCCTGGCTTTATCATGAGTGCCCTACCTATCTCCGATAGGTCAGGACATCCCTCAGGGCGAGGGAACCCTTCGTTGCTTGCTGTTTAGCCCCTCTCGCAGGGACCTCGGCAGCCCCTCTGTGGCGTCAAGTGAGAGAATCCAAGACTTAGCCCCCCTACATCAAGGAGAGGAAACCGTTCGCTTCACGCATTAGCCCCTCTGCCTCAAGGCGAGGAAACGGTTCGCTTCACGCATTAGCCCCTCTCCCTCAGGGAGAGCAAACCGTTCGCTTCACGCATTAGCCCCTCTGCCTCAGGGAGAGGAAACCGTTCGCTTCACGCGTTAGCCCCTCTGCCTCAGGGAGAGGAAACGGTTCGCTTCACGCATTAGCCCCCTGCCTCAGGGAGAGGAACCGGTTCACTTCACGCATTAGCCCCTCTGCCTCAGGGAGAGGAAACGGTTTGCTTCACGCATTAGCCCCTCTCCCTCAGGGAGAGGGGTTGGGGTGAGGGGATTTTACGGGCACCGGGGGCATCTTTAAGTCGCTCGTCGCGGGCGGTGGCGGCAATGATCGCACACCGCTCTCCACGGCCCGAATGACGTCCTGCTCCATGTCGAGCGCCACCCGTTCGGCCGGCGTGCCCGTAGCCACGCGGCTTGGACGCACGAACAGAATGCTGGTGACCCCGTTTTTGTGGATCAACGTCACGTGCAGGGGACACAGGGCGAGCATCTGCGGGTCGGCATTGCTGACCTGGTTGGCATAGGCGCCGTTGCAGAACACGATGCTGCGGATCTCGTCGAGGTGGTTGCGGTTGTAGTCCTTGCCCCAGCGACTGGCATACAGCTTGAGGTTACGCCCGATGTTCGGTTCGAACAGGACAAAGAAGCTGTTGTTCTCCAGCGAATCGAACACGCGCTTGTAGACTGTCTCGAAATCTCCCCCAACGCGCTTGACATAGACCATGGGCGAGCGCGGCGCAGGCGGCTCTGCTGTCGGCGGCGGGACGGGGGCATCGGCCAATGCCGGCGCCGTGCCCGCGCCGAGCGCAACCGCCAACACGAGTGCCGTCAACACTGATGGCCAGTGACGCATAGTATCTCTCCGTGATGTCTCGATCGGGGGAATGCAATGTTCCAGCATACCCCCGCGCGTCGAGCGTTCACAGCGCGAGTTGCGTGACCGGGCTCACGTCGCGTCGGGAGCGCCGACCGGCCGGCTGCGTTTCCAGGCGACCTCGTCGCGCAGGTATACCGGCAGGGCCTGTTCGGCCGCCACACCCTCGCCTCGTCGCAGCGCCGCCGCCCCCAGCACGGCGATGTCGTGCGCCTGCGGATAGCGCGTGTCCTCGCGCCCGGCCAGCCGCTCGCCTACTGCCTGCACCAGCGCAGCGCCGTGCGCGTACCAGCCGCTGCCCGCCCCGAACCACGACGCCCCCGCGGACGGCACACTGACGGCGTCGGGCGAAACCACGCGCTCCTCGCCGCGCAGGACCATGGTCCGTTCGCCCTGACCGTCCTCGAGCTCATAGGCACCCCAGTACACCTCGTCCATGCGGGCGTCGATCGCCGCCAGGACCCGCTCGTGACCGAGCTCCCGCCAGGCGCCCTGCGCCAGGGCCTGAAGCGTGGACACCGGCGCCACCGGCAGACTCGCTCCGAAGGCCAGCCCCTGGACGACGCCCGTGGCGATGCGCACGCCGGTAAAACCGCCCGGTCCGCGCCCGAACGCCAGGCCGTCAAGGTCGCCCAGAGCGATCCCGGCCTCGGCGAGGAGCTGGTCGATCATCATCAGGATCAGATTGGCGTGCTGGCGCGGGGCGAGCTCGTAACGTGCCCGCACCTCGGTCCCGATCAACAGCGCGGCCGAACAGGCCTCGGTCGCCGTATCGAGGGCCAGTACCCGCATGTCGTCGACGCCACCCACCTCAGCGGCTCACTCCGAGGCGCGCAGGGCCGCGGCCCGGGTTTGGCGCGGCGGCGGCGTCTCGCCCGACTCGAAGAACCGCGACACGTCGGACACGTCCCGCGTGCGCGCCATCGGCGGCAGGCTGGCCAGAAACACCCGGCCATAGGGCTTGCCGAGCAGGCGCGGGTCGCAGATAACCAGCACGCCGCGGTCGTTGACATCCCGAATCAACCGCCCCACGCCCTGCTTGAGCGCGATGACCGCGTTGGGCAGCTGATAATCCATGAAGGGATTGCCGCCGCGCCGGCGCATGGCGTCGATGCGCGCCTGCAGCACAGGGTCGCCCGGCGAGGCGAACGGCAGCTTGTCGATGATCACGCAGGACAGCGCCTC
>DATFLL010000044.1:0-4686 GCA_035267785.1 Gammaproteobacteria bacterium
GGTGACCACGATATCGCCGACGTGGTAGTCGCGCATGAGCTTGGCCGCCTCGTACAGCGAGCCCTGCTTGTCCATCACGACCACATCGCGATTGCAAATATCTCCGACTGACATGGGTTATCCCCTCCCCGAGTGTCCCCCTTCACACTTCCTTGAACATTATTCTACGCGGGGGGCGGACTCGGACATTGAGCCAGGTCATGACAGGGTGCTGCCGAGCAGGCGGCGCAGCGCCCCGAGGGGACGGGTGTTCAGCACGTCCTGCTTTTCCAGCCAGCCCCGGCGGGCCTGGCCGATACCGAAGCGCAGATTGTCGAAATCGGCCTCGGCGTGGGCGTCGCTGTTGACGGCGACCAGGACGCCGGCGTCGCGGGCGGCCTGACAGTAGACGTCGGTCAGGTCCAGGCGCTTGGGCTGGGCGTCGAGCTCCAGGAAGCAGCCTCGCTCGGCGGCGTGGTCGATGAGGCGTTCCATGTCCACGTCATAGGCGTCGCGCTCGAGCAGCAGGCGGCCACTGGGATGGGCGAGGATGGAAAAGTGAGGCCCGTCCATGGCCCGCTGGATTCGCGCGGTCTGTTTTTTCCGCGACAGGCCGAAATGACTGTGTACCGCGCCGATGACCAGATCGAGCTCGCCCAGCACCGAGTCGGGCAGGTCCAGGGACCCGTCCTCCAGGATATCGACCTCGACGCCTTTCAATACGGCGAATCCCTTCAGGTTAGCGTTGAGCTCGTCGATGGCGTCGAGCTGGGCGCGCAGGCGTTTCTCGTCCAGCCCGTGGGCGACGGTGAGGCGGCGCGAGTGGTCGGTGATGGCCACGTAGCTCAGCCCCCGGCCGCGGGCCGCCTCGACCATGGCCTGCAGCGGCCGCTGGCCGTCGGTGGCGTCCGTATGCACGTGCAGGTCGCCCTGGAGATCGTCGAGCTCGACCAGCTCGGGCAGCTTGCCGTCCCGGGCGGCCTCGAGTTCGCCGCGGTCCTCGCGCAGCTCGGGCGGGATGTAGGGCAGGTCGAGCGTCTTGTACACCGAAGCCTCGGTGGTGCCGGCGATGCGCTCGTCGCCGCGGAACACGCCGTATTCGTTGATCTTCAGTCCGCGCTGCTGGCCCAGGCGACGCACGTGGATGTTGTGGGCCTTGCTGCCGGTGAAATAGTGCAGCGCCGCGCCCAGGCTTTGCTTGTCCATCACGCGCAGGTCGACCTGCAGTCCGCTGCGCAGGATGACCGTGGCGCGGGTCTCGCCCTGGGAGACGACATCCTCGACCTCGTCATAGGCGACGAAGCGGCGCATGACCTCGGCGTGGTCGGTGGCCGAGACCAGGATGTCCAGGTCGCCGACCGTCTCGCGTCCGCGCCGGTAGCTGCCGGCGATGAGCGCCTCGCCCACGCCCCGCGTCTTGTTCAGGTACGCCAGCAGCGGCTCGCCGTAGTGCACCGCCGTGGCAAGCAAGAAGCGCCGCTCGGAGCTGCGCTCCGCGGCCAGGTTGTCGATGATGCGCTGCTCGGTTTTTTCGCCGAAACCCTCCAGGGCGCGCAGCTTGTGCCCGCGCGCGGCGGCCAGCAGCTGCTTGCGGGTCTTGATGCCCAGCTCCTGGTACAGGGCCTTGACGCGCTTGGGGCCGAGGCCGGGCACTTCGAGCAGTTGCTCCAGGCTGGCGGGGACCTCCTTGTGCAGCTTGGTCAGGGCGGCGGCCTTGCCGGTGTCGAGGATCTCGACGATCTTGGCGGCCAGGTCCTTGCCGATGCCGGGCAGGCGCGTCAGATCCTCGCCCCGCCCGACCATCTCGGAGAGTTCCGTCCCGAGCGAACGTACCGTGCGGGCGGCATTGCGGTAGGCTCGCACGCGAAAGGGATTGGCCTCGTCGATCTCCAGCAGGTCGGCCAGCTCGTCGAAGATGGCCGCGATGTCCTCGTTGTGTACGGGCATGATCCCTCCCCGGACCTGTGCCGTGGCGCCGTGTACCCAGAACAACTATAGCCGGGGCGGGGGGGCGTGCGCGCGGGGTCGCTTCAGCGATACGCCGACTCCAGGCGGCGGTCGGCGGCGATCTCCGGCTCCATGCGATCGCCGATGGCCAGGAGCTGGTCCTTGTGGATGACGTGTTCGCCGCGGCGCTCGTAATGAAATTCGTAGATGCGCGTCTGGACGATGGCGTCCACGGGGCAGGACTCCTCGCAGTAGCCGCAGTAGATGCACTTGAACAGATCGATGTCGTAGAGCGTGGTGCGCCGCGTGCCGTCGGCGCGCAGCTCGGAGTCGATGGTGATGGCCACGGCGGGGCAGACCGCTTCGCACAACTTGCAGGCAATGCAGCGCTCCTCGCCATTGGCGTAACGGCGCAGGGCGTGCAGTCCGCGAAAACGCGGCGACTGCGGCGTGTGTTCCTCGGGGTACTGGATCGTGACCTTGCGCGTGAACAGGCGCCAGCCGGTCAGGCGCAGGCCGCGCAGAAGCTCCCAAAGACCGAAGGTCTTGAACAGGCTGGCGATTCCCCGGTGGGTTTGCATGGCGGTCCTCCTGGCGGAGCGGGCACGCCGCGCATTGCGGCGGTGTGTGCGAGGCGGCGAGCGCGCCTGGCGAGCGTTAATCCCAGCGCTCGTCCTTGAGCTGGATGCGGCCTTCCTGGACGCGCAGCGGAAAGCTGTAGACGTCCTCGTAGGCCGGCGGCGCGGTGACCGCGCCGGTGGTGATATCGAAGCGCGCGCCGTGGCGCGGGCAGACCACCTCGTGACCCTGAATCTCGCCGCCGGTCAGTATGCCGCCGTCGTGCGTACAGACGTCTTCAATGGCGTAGAGCTCGCCGTCGAGTCGAAAGATGGCGACCTGCGCGTCGTCCAGGTCGACCACCCGGTAGCCGCCTTCGGGTACCTCATCGGCCTCGCCCACGTCGATCCAATCGGCCATCAGTCCTACTCCTTGTCGGCGGGTTCGTGCATATCAGAGCAGGCCCAGCTGCAGCCGGGTCGCTTCGGACATGCGATCCTGGGTCCACGGCGGATCCCAGACCAGCTCCACCGTGGCCTTGTCGATGCCGTCCACGGCCTCGACCGCGCACTCGACCGTGCACGGAAAGCTCTGTGCCACCGGGCAGCCCGGTGTGGTCAGCGTCATGCGCACGTGTGCCGTACGCGCCTCGGCATCGACGTCCAGTCCGTAGATGAGCCCCAGGTCGTAAATGTTCACCGGAATCTCCGGGTCGTATACACCGCGCAGGGCCTCGATGACCTGCTCTTCGAGCAGGCGTTGGGGCAGCGGTTTGACGTCGGCGTTCATGCTTGATTTCCCCTTGCGATGGCGCTCACTCGGTGCTCGCGGGCTCGTCCTCGTCGTGCAGGGCCGACTCGAGTGTGTGCCAGGCCAGGGTCGCGCATTTGATGCGCGACGGGTAGGCCTTGACCCCTTCGAGGACCTTGAGCTTGCCCAGTTCCACCGGCGCGCCGTGGCCATCGGTCAGCAGGTCGTGAAAGCCGCGGAACAGCGCCTCGGCCTCGGCGACGGGCTTGCCGCGCAGCGCCTCGGTCATGAGCGAGGCCGAGGCGACGGAGATGGCGCAGCCCTTGCCGTCGAAGGCGACGTCCTGGATGACGCCCTCCTCGTCGACCTTCAGGTATAACGTGAGCCGGTCGCCGCACAGCGGATTGAATCCCTCGGCCTTGTGGTTGGCGCCCTCCAGCTTGCCGAAGTTCCGCGGATTGCGGTTGTGGTCGAAGATGACTTCCTGATACAGGTCGCGCAGATCGCTCATCGGCCAAACATCTCCCTGACCTTGTGCAGTGCATGCACGAGGGTATCGACCTCGGCGTGCGTGTTGTACATGGCGAACGAGGCGCGCGCCGTGGCGGCCACGTCGTAGCGCTGCATGACCGGCATGGCGCAGTGGTGTCCGGTGCGCACTGCCACGCCCTCGTGGTCGACGATGGTCCCCACGTCGTGGGCGTGCACGTCCTCGAGCACGAAGGAGAGGATCGCGGCCTTGTCGGCGGCGGTGCCGATGATGCGCAGCCCCGGCACCTCGGACAGGCGCGCGGTCGCGTACTGGAGCAGCTCATGCTCGTAGGCGGCGATCGCCGTCAGCCCGACGGCGCCGACATAGTCGATGGCCGCGCCCAGACCGATGGCACCGACGATATGCGGCGTGCCGGCCTCGAACTTCTGCGGGATGTCGGCAAAGGTCGTGCGCTCGAAGGTGACCTCACGGATCATCTCGCCGCCGCCCTGGTAGGGCGGCATGCCCGCCAGCAGCTCGGCCCGGCCGTAGAGCACGCCGATGCCCGTGGGCCCGAACAGCTTGTGGCCGGAGAAGGCATAGAAGTCGCAGCCCAGGGCCTGCACGTCGATGGCCTGGTGCGGGGCGGCCTGTGCGCCGTCGACCAGGACCTTGGCGCCGTGAGCGTGGGCCATCTCGGTCATCTTCGCCACCGGCAGGATCGTGCCCAGGGCGTTGGAGACGTGCGCGATGGCCACCAGCTTCGTGCGCGGTCCCAGTCGGCGTTCGAATTCCTCGAGCACGACCTCGCCGGCGTCGTTGATCGGCGCGACCTTGAGCGTGGCGCCCGTCTGATCGCTGAGCATCTGCCAGGGGACGATGTTGGCGTGGTGTTCGAGCTCGGTGATGAGGACTTCATCGCCCTTGCGCAGGTGTACCCGACCGTAGCTTTGGGCGACCAGGTTGATGGCCTCGGTGGT
>DATFLL010000045.1:0-3087 GCA_035267785.1 Gammaproteobacteria bacterium
GACCTCATGCGCCGCATCAAGGCCCAGTTCGACCCCGACGGCATCATGAACCCCGGCAAGTCCCTGCCCGACGCCTAAACAAACGGGTTTTGTTCGAACGAGACGTCAATAACACAGAGGGCACAGAGGCGCAGAGGACACAGAGTTCATTAATGTGAATGTCGCCGCGCGCGGTTGGAGCGCGGTGACCGCCATCGCTGTTCAGCCTACGCATGCGAGCAGAGCTTCAATCACCGGGAGGCGGAACCCTGCAAATCTGTTTGGACCAGTACACGAACACAATCCGTAAAAGTCTTTCTCTGTGCCTCTGTGTCCTCTGTGTTAATTTCTGCATCAGCTACTACTCGAAGGAACGTCAACGAGGAGCCGGCGATGATCGAAGTGGTACAGGCGGATATCACGACGCTGGCGGTCGATGCCATCGTCAACGCCGCGAACAATTCGCTGCTCGGCGGGGGTGGGGTCGACGGGGCGATACATCGCGCGGCCGGGCCGGAGCTACTTGAGGCCTGTCGTCCGTTGAACGGCTGCGCGACGGGCGATGCGAAGATAACGCCGGGCTTTCGTCTGCCGGCCAAGTGGGTGATCCACACCGTCGGCCCGGTCTGGCACGGCGGCGGCCGGGGCGAGCCGGAATTGCTGGCAAGCTGCTACCGCCGCTCATTCGAGGTGGCCCTGGAAAACGGCGTACGCAGCATCGCCTTCCCCGCCATTGGTACGGGCGTGTACGGCTATCCCAAGCCCGAGGCGGCTGCGATCGCCGTGGGCGTCATGCGGGAGTTCGAGCCGCGGTTCGAGCGCATCGTCGCCTGCTGCCGCGGCGAGGCGGATGCGGCACTCTATAGGGAATTGCTGGGTTAACGGACGACCGCCCTGCGGGCGGCGTTGGCAGTTGGCAGTTGGCAGTTGGCAGTGAACGCTTAACGAAATGTTTATCTTGCTGCCAACTGACGACTGCAATCTGCGAACTTCTTTATTTGACCACCTTCAACTGCGGCCGGGTCGGCTTGTCTGGCTCGGGCGGCGGCTCGCCACCGTCGTCCTCGTCGGTGAAGATCATGCCCTGTCCGTTCTCCTTGGCGTAGATGGCCAGTGCCGCGGTAATAGGCACGTTGACGTCCATCGCACGACCAGCGAAGCGGGCACTGAAGCTGATGCCCTCGTTGGCCAGGTCCAATGCCTGGACGGCACGCGGGCTCACGTTGAGGACGATCTTGCCCTTTTCCACGTACTGCGCGGGAACCTGAACGCCATCCTGTTCCGCATTGACCAGGAGATAAGGCGTAAGCTCGTTGTCCACGATCCAATCGTAGATGGCGCGCAACAGGTAAGGTCGGCTTGAGGTCATGCTCATCGCGGTTCCCGTCTCCTTTGGCTGGGGCCCGGGGCTGGCCGCACTGTGTGCGTATTTTGCGTCGGCCAAAGACGCCACGCGGGCGGGGGCTCAGGGTCGCATTTCGCGCTCGGCTTCGGATAGGCTCGCGCGGAACCCCTCCCGGGAGAATAGACGCTCAGCGTAGTCGATCAATGGTTTGGCTTGGCGCGGCAGCTCAACGCCATAGCTCGGCAGGCGCCACAGCAGCGGGGCCGCGGCGCAATCGACGAGGGAGAACTCGTCGCTCATGAAGAAAGGCGTCTGCTCGAACACAGGCGCCACGGCGCTCAGGCTGTCGCGAAGCGCCTTGCGCAGGTTCTCCGCGCCCTTGCCGCTGGCGGCGTCGATTTGCGGCAGCAGCACCAACCAGTCACGCTCGATACGCCGCAGCATCAAGCGATTGCGCGCCCGTGAGACCGGATCCACGGGCATGAGCGGCGGATGCGGAAAACGCTCATCCAGGTACTCCATGATCACCTGCGGATCGAACAGCACCAGGTCGCGGTCGACCAGGGTGGGAACCTCGTTGTAAGGATTCAGGTCCTTGAGGTCCTCCGGCGTATCGGACGTATCGACCTCCTGGATATCGAAATTGATGCCCTTTTCCGCCAGGACCAGGCGAACCATATGACTGTGAAGACAGGTGCTGCTTGAAAATAGCGTCATGACCGACCTTCTATTGACAATCTGGGTCATCATTTACCCCGATGAGGAGTCGGAAATAGAAAAGGGGGCACATGTGCCCCCTTTTCAAACAGCTGTCGCCTGCACTATGACCCGCCGCCGCGAGCCGGCCCGCCATGCAGGCAAATGGACACGGGCGGCATTATAGCACGCCCGTGTCGCCCATGGCCGTTCAGTGAATGTCTTTCCAGTATTCCTTCTTCAGGTAATAGGAAACGACGAACAGAAGCGCCAGGAACAGCAACACGCCGAAGCCGACATAGGGCCGCTGCAGCTTGGCCGGCTCGCCCATGTAGACCAGGAAGTTGACCAGATCGCGCACCGCCCTGTCGTACTCGACGTCGGTCATGGTGCCCGGCTGGACGGTCTTGAGACCGACCACCTTCTTGACGATCTTACCCTCGGGGTTCTTGTGTTCCTTGTAGATCGGCTCCTTGAGGCCGTGAAGTTCCCAAAGGACGTCCGGCATAGCCACGTCCTTGAACACCACGTTGTTCACGCCGAAGGGCCGCGAGGGGTCCAGGTAGAACGACTTGAGATAGGTGTAGAGCCAATCCGCGCCGCGGGCGCGGGCTTCCACCGACAGATCGGGCGGCGTATTGCCGAACCAGTTCTTGGACTCCTCCGGACGCATGGCGATGGTCATGAGCGACCCGACCTTGTCCGAGGCGAACATGAGGTTGTTCGCGACCTGCTTGTCCGAGAGCCCCAGGTCCTTGGCCATGCGGCTGTAGCGCATGTAATTGGCCGAGTGGCAGCTCAGACAGTAGTTGACGAAGAGGCGGGCGCCGCGTTGCAGGGACGCCGTGTCGTTCAGGTCCACGTCCGCCTTCTCCAGCTTGGCTCCACCCTCGGAGGCAAAGCCCAGGACCGGCAGGACGGCGATGATCAGAGCGATGATGTATTTTTTCATTTGAACGTCACCCTTTCCGGAACCGGCTTGGTCTTATCGATCTTCGTGTACCAGGGCATCAGCAGGAAAAACGCGAAATAGATTGCGCTGAAGCCTCGGGCAAACCACGTCGATG
>DATFLL010000046.1:0-78862 GCA_035267785.1 Gammaproteobacteria bacterium
TGCGCCGCTGCCCGCAGCTCATCGTGCTGCCCGTGCGTATGGCGCGCTACGCGCAGATATCCCAGCAGATCCGCGCCATCTTCGAGCGCTATACCCCGATTATCGAACCGCTGTCGCTGGACGAGGCCTTTCTGGACGTCGCCGCGAGCGAGCGCCTGTTCGGCCCGGCCGAGGCCATCGCCGCGCGCATCAAGGCCGAGATCCGCGCCGAGCTCGAGCTGGTCGCCTCGGTCGGCGTGGCACCGAACAAGTTCCTCGCCAAGCTCGCCTCGGACCTGGGCAAACCGGACGGTTTCCTGCGCATCGATCCCAACGGGGTGCAGGCGTTTCTCGACCCCCTGCCGGTCACACGCCTCTGGGGCGTGGGCAAGGCGGCGGCGGCCACCTTCGAGCGCCTCGGCGTTGCCACGGTCGCCCAGGCCCGGGCACTGGGCCCGGAAGTACTCGCCCACTACTTCGGCAAGCACGGGCGCGACCTGTGGGAACTCGCGCACGGGCGCGACGAGCGGCCCGTGGTCAGCGACGCCGAGGCCAAGTCCATCTCCCACGAGACGACCTTCGACACGGACATACGCGACCCCGAGGTCCTGCGCGCGATCCTGCTGCAGCTCACCGAACAGGTCGCCTGGCGCCTGCGCCGCCACGGCCTGCGCGGGCGCACCGTACACCTCAAGGCGCGCCTGGCCGACTTCACCACCCTGACGCGTTCGCAGACACTGGCCGCGCCGACCGATGTGACACAGGAGCTGTGGCAGACCGTACGCCGTCTGTTCGACGAGCGGCTTCCGGCGGGCAAGCCGGCACTGCGCCTTATCGGCATGGGCGTGAGCGGATTTGGCGACGACAGGCCGCCGGCCCAGGCGGACCTGTTCGCCCAGGCATCGTACGAACCGGCACCGGGCGGCACGCGCGAGCGCGCCCTCGACCGCGTGGCCGACAGCATCAACGAGCGATTTGGACCGGCGACGCTCAAGCGCGGCGGCGGCTACGAGAACAAGCCGTAGGCGGCGGGGGCTTTCAGGTGCGGATGCCGTGACCCTTGTTCAAAAGGTGCAGGCTGAAGGCGAACAACACCACGATGAAGCCGATGATGATGGCGTACGACACGCCGATGGGGATATCGGAAGTGCCGAGGAAGCCGTAGCGAAAGGCATTGATCATGTAGAGGATCGGATTGCCGAGCGAGGCGTGGTACCAGAAAGCGGGCAGGGTCTTGATCGAATAGAACACCCCGCCCAGGTAAGTCAGCGGCGTAAGCACGAACGTGGGAATGATCGAGATGTCGTCGAAGCTCTTGGCGAACACGCCGTTGATGAAGCCGCCCAGGGCGAACAACGTCGATGTCAGGATAAAGGTGGTGACGATGACCCAGGCGTTGTGGATCTGGAAGGTCGCGAAGAACAGCGAGACGATGGTCACGGCCACCCCCACGCACAGCCCGCGTGCCACACCCCCGGCGACAAAGCCGAGCAGGATGAGATAGTTCGGCACCGGAGAGACCATCATCTCCTCGATGTGGCGCTGGAACTTGGAACCGAAGAACGAGGACACCACATTGGCGTAGGAGTGGTTGATCACGGCCATCATGATCAGGCCCGGCACGATGTAGTCCATGTACCGGTAGCCGTCCATCTCCCCGATGCGCGAGCCGATGAGGTTGCCGAAGATCAAAAAGTACAGCGCCGTGGTGATCATCGGCGGCAGGATGGTCTGAATCCAGATGCGTACGAAACGCAGGACCTCCTTGATGACGATGGTCTGAAAGGCGGTATATTTCTGCCGCGCCGTCATGCCCTGGCTCTTGCTCATCGGCTGGCGTCCACCAGGTGCATGAACAACTGCTCGAGACGATTGCTCTTGTTGCGCATGCTCAGGACCTCGATGCCGTGGGCGGCCAGGTCGACAAAGACCTGGTTGATTCCCTTGTCCTTGGATATCTCAACCTCGAGCGTGTGGTCGTCGACCAGATTGACGGTATGGCCCGGCAGCTCGGGCAGGCGCTCGATCGGATCGGCCAAATCGAGTATGAAGGTCTCTGTCTGCAGTTGGCCGAGCAGACGCTTCATGCTGGTGTTTTCGATGAGCTCACCGTGGTCGATGATGCCGATGTTGCGGCACAGGCTCTCGGCCTCCTCCAGGTAATGGGTGGTGAGGATGATGGTCGTGCCGCGCGCGTTGATTTCGCGCATGAATTTCCACATGGAACGCCGAATCTCGATATCCACCCCTGCGGTCGGCTCATCGAGGATCAACAGCCGCGGCTGGTGCACGAGCGCCCGGGCGATCATCAACCGGCGCTTCATGCCGCCGGACAGGTTGCGCGCCATGGTCTGGCGCTGCTCCCACAGCCCGAGCTGTTTCAGACAGCCTTCGGCGCGCTCGAAGGCCTCGCGGCGCTCGATACCATAATAACCGGCCTGGTTGACGACGATCTCCACGGCCGGCTCGAAGACGTTGAAGTTGAATTCCTGCGGCACGAGGCCGAGGTAGGTCTTGGCCTTGGGGAAATCGACGTCGATGTCGGTGCCGAAGATCTCGACCGTCCCGCCGGTCTTATTGACCAGGGAGGCGATGATTCCGATCGTAGTGGATTTGCCTGCACCGTTGGGGCCGAGCAACGCGAAGAAATCGCCTTCCTCGACGTCCAGATCGATCCCCTTGAGGGCCTGGAAGCCGTTGGCGTAGGTCTTGGTCAGATTGCGAATAGAGAGTGCTTTGGTCATGGCCTGGGAGGTTCGATGACCGTGGCGGGCAGACGACAAAAACCGGTGGGCGCGGCGCCGACGGACGCCCGCTAAGTTAACACGTCGTTGAACTGGAACGAAGCCGTGCGGGCCGGCCGGATTTGGCCGACCCGCAGGCCGTCGCGCTTACCAGCGCTTCTGCGGGCGCGGAGCGCGCTCCTGGGCCTCGTTGATGCGCAGGGCCCGGCCACCCATATCCTGGCCGTTGAGGGCCTGGATGGCGGCCTCGGCATCGGCCGCTTCCATCTCGACGAAACCGAAACCGCGCGGGCGGCCGGTCTCGCGATCGTTGATCAGTTTGACGGAATGGACGGCACCATGACGCTCGAAGAGCTCACGGACCTCGTCTTCCGAGGCGGTAAAGGGCAGGTTGCCAACATAAATGGACTTCATCTTCGTATCTTCACTCTAAAAATATCGGTCGGGATAAAACCCGGCCATCACACATTGCGCGTTCCGAATCGTCACCAGCGAGGCGGCGCAGCTGCCGCAAGTACCGGCCACAGAACGTTCGGCCCGCTCCGGCGGTCGTTCGCTTGTCTTCTAAATCAGGAGTATTCGAGGCGGAAGGTTTGACCAGGCGCATCGGCAGATAAAGAGGAAAGGTCCCGAACCTGGCCGAAGCATAGGACAAAACCTACACTGTGTATAGCCAAATTTTCACGGCGCCCGCCTGGCGCGGCAACTGTACAGCCCGGCGGGAACTTGGCATTCTCGGTTGACTCGAAGATCACATATCCACCGTATCCCAGGGGAATTGACATGGCCGATATCGGCAAAGATGGTGCCAACGCGGCGCCGGGGGCGATTTTTCTCAAGGACTACACGCCGCCGGCCTATCTGGTGGACACGGCCGAGCTGGACTTCGAGCTCGACGCCGAAACCACCACCGTACGCTCCCGGCTGAGCATGCACCGCAATCCCGTCGTCGCGCACGACGCCGCGCCCCTGGTGCTGGACGGCCAGGACCTGGAGTTGGTCTCGCTGACGCTGGACGGGCGCGGCCTGGAGGCCAACGAATATAAGGTGGGTGAGGAGTCACTCACCATCGAAAACGTACCCGAGCGCTTCACCCTGGAGGTCGAAACGCGCATCCATCCGGCGGCCAACACCGCCCTGGAGGGTCTGTACGCCTCGGGCGGCATGCTGTGCACGCAATGCGAGGCCGAGGGCTTTCGGCGGATCACCTATTATCCGGACCGCCCCGATGTGATGGCGGTGTTCACCGTCACCCTGCTCGCCGATCGCGAGCGCTACCCCGTGCTGCTGTCCAACGGCAATCCCTTCGAAAGCCAGGTGCTCGACGACGGCCGCCAGCGCGTGCGCTGGCACGATCCCCATCCCAAGCCGAGCTACCTGTTCGCCCTGGTAGGCGGCGCGCTCGACTACCACGAGGATCACTACACCACCTGCGGCGGGCGCGAGGTGACGCTGCGCATCTACGTCGAACCGCGCAACCTCGGCAAGTGCGAGCACGCCATGGCCTGCCTCAAACAGGCTATGCGCTGGGACGAGGAGACCTACGGGCGCGAGTACGATCTGGATGTCTTCAACATCGTCGCGGTGGACGATTTCAACATGGGGGCCATGGAAAACAAGGGGCTGAACATCTTCAACGCCGCCTGCGTGCTCGCCAGCCCCGAGACGGCCACGGACGACGACTACTACAACATCCAGGGCATCGTCGGCCACGAATACTTTCACAACTGGTCGGGTAACCGTGTGACCTGCCGCGACTGGTTCCAGCTCAGCCTCAAGGAAGGCTTCACGGTCTTCCGCGATCAGGAATTCAGCGCCGACATGAACTCGGCCGCGGTCAAACGCATCGGCGAAGTCAATATCCTGCGCACCCATCAGTTCGCCCAGGACGCCGGCCCGATGGCCCACCCGGTGCGCCCGGACTCCTATATCGAGATCAGCAATTTCTACACCGTGACCGTCTACAACAAAGGGGCGGAGGTCGTGCGCATGGTGCGCAATCTGCTCGGCGCCGAGGGCTTTCGCCGGGGCACGGATCTCTACTTCGAACGCCACGACGGCCAGGCGGTCACCACTGACGATTTCATCCGGGCCATGGAGGATGCCAACGAGGTCGATCTGACGCAATTCAAGCTCTGGTATGACCAGGCCGGCACGCCCGAGCTGCGCGTGCGCGCCGAACACGATCCGAACACCCGCACCTACACCCTGCACGTGCGCCAGAGCTGCCCCGCCACGCCCGGCCAGCCCGACAAGGCGCCCTTTCACATCCCGCTGGCGGTCGGTCTGCTCGACGCCGAGGGCAGGGAGCTGCCCTTGCGCCTGGCCGGCGAGTCGGCGCCGGTCAGCGGCACGCGCATGCTGGAGGTGCGCGAGGCCGAGCAGCGCTTCAGCTTCGTCGATATTGCCGAACCACCGGTCGCCTCGCTGCTGCGCGGCTTCTCGGCACCGGTCAAGGTGCTCATGGACCGCACGGACGCCGAGCTCGCCTTTTTGCTCGCCCACGACAGCGACGAGTTCAACCGGTGGGACGCCGGGCAACAGCTGGCGATCCATACGCTGCTGCGCCTCATTCCCGCCTGGCAGGCCGGGGAGTCGCTGGCGCTGGACGACGGCTTCGTCGATGCGTTCGGGCGCGTCCTGGCCGACCGCAGCGCCGACCCGGCGCTCGTCGCCCAGGCCCTGACCCTCCCTTCGGAGGCCTACCTCGCCGACCAGTGCGAGGTCGTCGACGTGGCGGCCATTCACGCGGTGCGTCAGTTCGCGCGCAAGCGCCTGGCCGAGGCCCTGCGCGAGCAATGGGAGGCGACGTACGCGGCGCTGGCCGACGACGGTCCCTATCGATTTACGGCCGAGGGGATGGCGCGGCGCTGGCTGAAAAACCTCGCACTGGGTTACCTGATGGAGCTCGACGAAGGCGCGGGGGACATCCAGGCCCGATGCCTGGACCAATTCGAGAGCGCCAACAACATGACAGACGCGCTCGGGGCGCTGGGCACCCTGGTCCATCACGATATCCCGGCGCGCGAACGGGCACTGGATGCGTTCTACGAGCGCTGGGAGGACGACCCGCAGGTCGTAGACAAGTGGTTCGCGCTGCAGGCCGGCTCGCGCCTGCCCGACACGCTGGCACGGGTCAAGGCCTTGATGAACCACCCGGCATTCAAGCTCACCAACCCGAACAAGGTGCGTGCCTTAATCGGCCGTTTCTGCCAGGGCAACCCGGTACGCTTTCATGCCGCCGACGGCTCCGGCTACGCCTTCCTGGCCGATCAGGTGCTGGCTCTGGACGGGCTCAACCCGCAGATTGCGGCTCGGCTGCTCGGCGCGATGAGCCGGTGGCGGCGCTACGACGAGGCACGCGGTGCGCTGATGCGCGCCCAACTCGAGCGCGTGCGAAGCCGCCCGGGGATATCCAAGGACGTTTACGAAATCGCCGCCAAGAGCCTCGATCAGTAAGGCGGTTCGATCACGCCCCGAGGATTATTCGGCTCGTCCCAGGGCGAGGCGCTGCACCGCCTCGGGGTCGTCCAGGAATTTTTGCGCAAGGATCAGGCTGGCCGCCGACCAGGTCTGATTGTAGTTGGCCCGCCGGCCGATGAAACGGCCGCTGCGCCCGTCGTAATACTCCGGCCAGCGATCGCCGGGCAGGCGATTGAAGGCCAACTCATAGCTGCGCCGCGCCAGATCCTCGCGCCCGACCGCCAGTGCGGCGGCCACGAAGGGCCACAGCAGAGTCGGCCAATTGCCCCCGTTGTGGTACGACCACGGCGTGTTCTTCGGGTCCGAGCCGGTCGACAGGTGCCACTCCTGCCCTTCCATCGCCGGATAACAAATCTTCACCGGCATGGTGCCGATCAGACTGTCCCAGCGCGTCTCGAATACCTGCATAATGCGTTCGGAATGGTTGCGCTCGGCGAGCCCGAACATCACCGCAAGCAGATTGCCCAGCGAGAAGAACCTGAAGTCCATGCGCCCGGGTCCCAGGTTGCCGACCAGGTAACCGGCCTCGTCGGGCAGCCAATCGACCACCCACTCCGGGATGCTCTCGGGATAGATGTTCAGCTGGTTGTTGCTGTCGTGGCCGAAGACCTCGGTGCGGTAGCGATGGATGTCGTTCAGACGCGCCAGGTCGAGCCAGTAAAAACGCCGCACGTAATCCGTGAGCAAATCCAGGCGCTTGGCCATCTGTTCCAATACTGGATGGCAATCCGGATCGTCGGCGTCCAGCAGCTCGCGCCCGACGTTCAGGATGGCGTAGAACAGCGATTGGATCTCCAGCGGATGGCCATACACACCCATACGCCGGTCGATCATGAACGAGGCGTCCGGCACCAGCAGCGTGGGAAAGACCTCAAAGTGGTCGCGCAGGCAGATGTTCATGATCATCCGGATGCCGCGCTGGACCTCATCGTCACGCACCAGGGAATCGTCGCCGCTGACGCGCGTATAGGCGGCCAATATCACGAGCCACCACATCATGGAATCGACCGGTGCGACGCGCCCGATGGCGCGATCGCCGAAGTCGGCGTGCACGTCCTGGCCGCCGTCTTCACGGAACGTGACGCGAAAGCTGGCCGGCATCACGCGGGGCAGCATCTGATGGCCTTCTTGCTCGGCCTGTTGGTCGCGCAGCGTCAGGATAATCTGGAGGAAGTTACGAACGATTTCAGTGTCGCCATCGAGCAGAAATACAAAGGCAGACGGGACAAAATCGCGAACAAAGCAATCGGCATAGTTGTCCGCGGGGGCATTGGGGTCATTGCTGGCGATGGTGCCGACGGCGCGGCCCTCGTAATAGACCTTGGCCTTATTCAACACCTCATAGGCTTGTGACAATACATCCGACACTGGCTCCTCCTTGCTCGACGGCACGCGGCCAACGTTGACGCAACCGGTTAGACAATGCAAGAGCGGCTCACCCGCCGACGGCACCAGAATACGCCATCGGACGGGCGGTGCGCCCCACCGTAGTGCGCGCCGGCATTCCAAACGGGCGAGTGGCCGCGAATCATCGTTGCCGGGCCGGGCCGGCCGCGTGGCACGGATAGTGCTTTGACAGTTTCATGACACTCGATGCTTGGCGACAACGCACCATCAACAACGCCATTCGCGCCACCGGCATCGGCCTGCACAGCGGCGAGCGCACGACGATCACTCTGCGGCCGGCACCGCCGGGAAGCGGCGTCGTGTTCCGACGCATCGACCGCGATCCGACGCGGACGATTCCCGCCAGGCTGTGCAACGTGAGCGATACGAATCTCGGTACGACCCTGGCCGTGGACGGCATCAGTGTCGCCACCGTCGAACACCTGCTCTCGGCACTGGCCGGTCTGGGCATCGACAACATCGGAGTCGACGTCGACGGACCCGAAATCCCCATCATGGACGGCAGCGCCTCGCCGTTCGTGTTCCTGCTCGAATCGGCGGGTATCCATGAGCAGACCGCAGCCAAGCGCTTCATTCGCGTGCGGCGATCGGTAACGGTGCGCGACGGCGACAAGTGGGCGAGTCTCGAACCCTATGCCGGCTTTCGCGCCGACTTCACCATTGACTTCAGTCACCCGGTTTTCGAAGGCCGCGGCCAGAGCCTGGTCATGGACTTCACGCGTCGCTCTTACGTCAAGGAAATTAGCCGTGCGCGCACCTTCGGCTTCCTGCGCGATCTGGAACGCCTGCGCGCCCAGCGCCGCGCCTTGGGCGGCAGCGTCGACAACGCGATTGTGCTCGACGAACATCGCGTCGTGAACCGCGACGGGCTGCGCTCGCGCGACGAGTTCGTGCGTCACAAGATTCTTGATGCGATCGGCGATCTCTCACTCCGGGGAGAGAGACCGACCGGCGGCATCCTCGGCGCATATACCGCCTACCGCTCGGGCCACGCATTGAACGTGGCCCTGCTGCGCGCCCTGCTGGCCGATCCCGATGCCTGGGAGGAGGCCACCTTGCAGGGGCCGGCCGCTGAGTTCGGATCAGGCCTGCCGCCCGGCACTCCGGTTTATGCCTACTGAGCGCGACCGCTCGGAAGGCATCAAGCGAGACTTGCGCGCACGCCGTCGAGCACGAATTGAACGGCCAGCGCGGCGAGCAACAATCCGAACAGGCGGCTGATCACATTCGTCCCCGTCTCCCCCAACAGTCGCATGATCCGCGACGCCAGCAGTAAGGACACCAGGGTCAGGCCCAGGACGCACAACAGCACGCCGAGCATGCCGAGGTGCACGGCCAAATCGTGAGGCGACGAGGCCATCAACAAAACGCTTGTCAGCGCTCCCGGCCCCGCGATGAGCGGAAAGGCCAGCGGGAACACCGTGATGTCGGGCCGGTGTTCGGCCTCGATCTGCTCGCGAACGGTGGTCGAACGAAGACCCGATTGACGTGCGAACACCATGTCGATGGACAGGAGAAACAACAACACGCCGCCGGCGATACGAAAGGCCGGAATGCCGATGCCCAGGCGCATCAGCAACTCGTCCCCGATAAGGAAAAACACAACCAAAATCGCTGTCGCCAGCGCGCAGGCCCTAAACGCCGTGCGCCGCTGATCCCGGTGCGGCGCATCACGGCTGAGCACCCAGAACAGCGCTGCCACCCCGATGGGGTCGACGACAATAAGCAGTACGACGAAGCTGTTGGCCAGTATGTCCATGCATCGATTATAGCCGGCCGCCGTGCGGGCACCGGCCGGTGGCTTGCCGGGCCTTGCGATCCGCGCTAGTGTCATGACTCCCTGACAAGACGCGGAGCGCGACGATGCGGGACAATGGATTCGGCTGGCAAGGGTTCGGCCTGCGTTTCCTGGCGGCGGTGCTACTCGTTTTCGCCACCTACAACCCGGAAGGCTTTTCCTATTTCCATTGGGCGGTACGCCACCTGCCTGAGGTCACCGCGCTCAAGGCCTTCGCCGGTGTCGTTCTGTTGATTGGATGGGCCATCTTCGTTCGCGCCTCGCTGCGTTCACTCGGTTTCGTAGGCTTGAGCCTGGCATTGGCGTTTTTCGCGACCCTCATCTGGCTCGTCGTCGATACGGGCCTTATCCCGGCTCACAGCCTCCGGGCCGTGACGTATATCGTGCAGGCCGCGCTCGCCGGAGTGCTGACCGCGGGTCTGTCCTGGTCCCACATACGCAGGCGCCTGAGCGGCCAAATAGATGCCGACGACGTCGACCAGCTCTAACGCACCGGCGGTCGGCCCACTCGGCGGTCCGAGGTAGCGACCATGGCCGGTTCCATCTCGATACGACGCAGCCTGCTCACCAACCTGCTGCTGGTCATCGTGCTTTTGAGCGGCGCCATCATGGCCGCGACCTTCGTCGCGTCGAACCGTGCGGTCAGAGCGCTGTCCAAATCCATCATCGAGCGCACCATCGACTTGACCGACAGCCGCCTGCGGCGGTTTTTCGATCCGGTCGTCACGGACCTGGGACTGATGCGCGAGTGGGGCAGGCGCGGGCTGCTCGACATCGATCGGCCGCGCCCGCTCAACCGACTTCTGGTGCCGCTGATGCGCCGCAACCCTCAGGTTTCCTCGTTGGTCATCGCCGACACCCGCGGTCACGAGTACATGCTGCAGCGCCGTGACGGGCATTGGTACAGCCGACAGACACGGCGCGACGAGTGGGGCGATCGGACTCGCTGGCTGGAATGGACGGACGCGGACCCAACGCCCAAGGTCAGCTGGAAGACCCTGGATTACGACCCGCGCCAGCGTCCTTGGTTCAAAGGGGCACTGCAACAGCGCAAGCTCCAAGAGCGCTCGTCGGGATCGGCAAGATCGGATACGCGGGTCTTCTGGACCCGCCCGTATACCTTCTATACGACACAACAGCCGGGCCTGACGGCGTCTATCGCCTACGACGCCGATGGGCGCGAACATGTGGTCGGTTTCGACGTGGCGCTGAGCGACTTGTCGAAGTTTACCGCCGGGCTGAAGGTCAGCCCCAACGGGCGCGTCGTGGTGCTCAGCGACGACGGGCGCGTGATCGGCCTTCCCAATGAAGCACGTTTCGATACGTCCGCGAAGCGTCGGGCCGCGTTGCTCAAGCAACCTGCCGCACTGGGCATCCCGTTGGCCGCCGATGCCGCCCACGCCTTTGCCAACCGCAGCCTGTACGAAACCGGCCCGCTGCGTTTCGTCAGCGGCGATCAGACCTGGTGGGCCGAGGCCCGTCCATTCGACCTCGCCGGCAACCGGACCGTGTGGTCGGTGGTACTGGTGCCCGAGTCGGACTTGCTCGGGCGCTTGGTCGAGGTGCGCATTTGGATCGTGCTCATCACGCTCGGCGTCATCGCGATCGCCGTGGTACGGGCCATCGGCCTGTCGCGCCGCTACAGCCAACCACTGCAGGTTTTGGTTCAGCAAAGCGATCGCATCAGTCGCCTCAACCTGTACAAGGGCCGACCGGTGGAGTCGAGCGTCACCGAAGTTCGGCAGCTCGCCGAAGCGCACGAGCGCATGCGCGAATCGCTGCAGACGCTGCTCAAGCTCGAGCGCGACCTTCAGCTGGCGCGCGACATTCAGCAGCGTACCCTGCCGGCGAATTTACCGACGCTGAGCGGTTACGCGCTGGGGACCTGGAGCGAGCCGGCCGAGGAGACGGGCGGCGATACCTTCGACGTGATCGGTTACTGCACGGACGAGGCCGGTCGACGCCTGTGCAGCGATCGCGCCGAAGCAGCGGTGCTGCTGCTCGCCGACGCGACCGGCCACGGCATCGGCCCGGCGCTGTCGGCCACTCAAGTGCGCGCCATGCTGCGCATGGCCGTACGAACCGGTGAGGACCTGCACCACATCGTGCACCATCTGAACGACCAGCTTTGTGCCGATCTGCACGGAGGGCGATTCATTACGGCCTGGCTCGCCACATTGGAACCGGCCGCGCACACCCTGACCGCCTTCAGCGCCGGTCAGGCCCCCATTCTCCACTATCGTGCCGCCACCGCGAGCTTCGACGAGCTCGGGGCGGACAGTCCGCCGCTCGGCGTGCTGCCCGAGCTCGACGTACGGGTCGGCCCGCCGCTTGCGCTCGAGCCGGGCGATATCGTCGCGGTGATCTCTGACGGTGTCTACGAGGCGGAGAGCGACCGCGGCGAGGCGTTCGGCCTGGAACGGGTCAAGTCGATTATCGCCGAACATCACGCTGAATCGCCTCAGGCGCTGGTCGACCGACTGCGCTCGGCATTGGCCAACTTCACCGACGGCCGCGCCGCGGGCGACGACCGCACCGCCCTGCTTATCCAGCGCAGTGCCTGATTGGCCGCGCAGGTCGGGATTGGCAGGCACAAGGCGATCCGCCCGGCCCTGCTCGTCGGTCGGGGCCGGCGCCACCAGGCGAGATTGGTGTGTTACCAGCGGTTGCGCTGAGGACGCGGCGAGCGCGGTTGCGCCTCGTTGATGCGCAGTGAACGTCCGCCGAGCTCTTTACCGTTGAGTTCCTGGATGGCGGTGGCCGCGTCGGAATCGCCCATCTCGACGAACCCAAAACCGCGCGGGCGTCCGGTCTCCCGATCGGAGATCAGCTTGACGGAATGCACGGCACCGTATTGGCCGAACAGGTCACGCACCTCGTCCTCTGAGGCAGTGAACGGCAGATTTCCTACATAGATTGACTTCATGATTGCGACTCGCTTTTCACCAAACGGTCCGCACGGGAACCGTGTCTTGACGCTCGACAGGTGCCTTGGATTGGTTCGAACGAAAGACGCGCGCGAAACGCCCCACCGGCACTTTCCCCAACGGCCATTCGCCTTCCCTTGATACCGACATCGTCGCGACCGAGAGGCTGGTTTCCTGAGGCCCGCATCGAACACCGGGCGCACTGCCAACCAAAGCGCGTTTGGCCAAATCAAAAATTAGCCTACCCCAACTTTTGCGACGTTTACAATCGCCGAGTCCGTGACAATGTTCGCATCGAACGCGGCGTCCGGTTTCGTTCGATGCAATTAGCAAGCCATGGAGAACGCCTGTCGTCAACCTGGTGAGGGCATTTCCCTCGGCGGTTGCGGCGCGATCAATTCGGGTGCATCCCGGCGCGGATTATTGACGGCGGTGGAGACCGGACGGGCGATCAAGGTCTCGCAGTCACCGTCGCCGAGCAGGGCCAACAGGGCGCGCGCGTCGCGGCGCGCGGGATCGAGCCAGCGTCCGTAATGCTGGGGATAGACGATCAAGGGCATACGATGGTGGATCGCCGTGAGCGAGGCGTTGGCCGTCGTGGTAACGATGGTGCAAGACTCGAGCATCTGCCCCTCGGCCCCGCGCCAACGCTCCCACAGACCGGCGAAGCCGAAGGGGCGTCCGTCGGCGCGCGTAACCCAGTAGGGCTGTTTGCGACCGGCAAGGCGCCGCCATTCGTAAAACCCGTCGGCCGGGATCAGGCAGCGGCGGCGGCGCAGGGCGTCGCGAAACGACGGCTTGGTGGCGAGCGTCTCGGCACGGGCATTGATGAGGCGCCGACCGATTGCCGGATCCTTTGCCCACGTGGGGACCAGCCCCCACTGCAACGAATCAAGACGGCGTACGCCGTCATCGGCACATCGCACGACCGCCACCGCCTGACCGGGGGCGATGTTGTAGCGCGGCGTCAGGGTCGCCGGCGTGTGCGGCAGATCGAACTGCGCGGCGACAATCTCGACCGCCGCCGCCAGGGTATAGCGTCCGCACATCGATCGGCGCGCTCAGTCCCGACGAACCGCGGGGTTGGGGCGCGCCCGGTGCTTGGCGCACAGGATCACTGCGCCGAGCCGGAAACGGGATCGGCGCCGAGCTCCAGTATGAGGCGGGCCAGGCGTCGAGCCTGGACGCGCGTCGCGAGCCCCGGCGGCATGCGCCCCACGCCCTCGGCGATCCGGTCGCTCAGCCGCGTCGCGGCGTCGGGGGCGGCGCCTGCGGAACGGGCCATTGCGCGAAACGACGGACCGAAGCGTTGGGCGTCGACCGCATGACAACGCAGGCAGGACAGGCGTTGGTCGGATATGTAATGCAGCAGCGCCTGCTCCGCGCCCTGTGGCTCCCGGGCGGAGGAGCCGGCGGTACTGTCGGGCGCACGCGCCGAGCCCTCTCCGCCCATCGCCCCGCCCATCATTCCGCGCCCCATCATTCCGGCGAGGCGCGTCGGCGCCGGCCGCTGGCCCGCGCGGGCCGCGCATCCCAACAGCGCCCCGACACCGATGATGACCGAGACCATAAACGCCCAGCGAAATGACATTCGTCCCATGACGCGACTACCTCTTCAACACCCCGGCGGGGTCTTTATACAAGCATAGCGCGACGGATGCGGATGCGCCGATGACCGAACGCGCCGGCGCGGCTCAGGAGGTCGAAGCCGGCTCGTGCAGCCCTTGCGCGAAGTATTGCTCGAGGTACTCGGAAAAACCGATACGGTCTGCAGCCTCGATTTCCCGCTGACGCTGCAGCGAGTGCTCGGCCGCACCGCTCAGGAAGGCCTCGCGCTCCGGATCCAGGGCGGAGGTCTCGAAGTAGCGGTGGTGCTTTTGCGACATGCGCTGGGCGAAATGATAGAAACCCTCGCGGTTTTCCCGCATCTCGGTAAGCATGCGTGCCGACGGGGTCAGGGCCGGGTCCTCCAGCGCGGCGCGCTGGCGGCGCAAGCTGGCGCTGTAGGGGCGCTCGCGCGACTCGCCATCGAGCGCCTCGCATACCCCGGCCATGGCATCGAGAAGCTCGAGCCCCCACTCGCGCAGACGAAGCATCTGGCCGCCGCGCTCCAACTGGAGCTGGGGATCGCGGCCGCGGTGCGCCGCCTGGTTCTGGTTGCGGTCGATCGCAAGCGCCTCCTCGTGCGAAATCCGCGGACTGTCCTGCAGCAGGCAGAACACCATCAGCGCCTCGAGGAAATACAGCTGGTCCTCGCTGATGCCCAGGGGGTCGAAGGCGTTGACGTCCAGCGAACGCAGCTCGACATAGCGTATACCGCGGCGTTTCAACGCCAGGGTCGGTTTTTCGTTGTCCTCGAGCACCTGTTTGGGACGTACGGTACTGTAGTACTCGTTTTCGATTTGAAGCATATTGGCGTTGAGCTGGCGATACTCGCCGTCGACGAACACGCCGATGCGCTCGTACTCGGGGCTCGGCGTCTCGATCGCGCAGGTCAGGCTCTCGACGTAGCTGTCCAGGCTGTCATAACAGGCCTTGATGCCGATCTCGCCTTCGCGGTTGTTCTGATAACCGATGTCGCCCATGCGCAGGGAGGTGGCGAACGGTTCGTAGAATGTGTTGGCGTCGAACTCGGGCAGGTGGGTGCGCAGGCCCTCGAGGAAGGACTTGCACACGGCGGGGGACACACCGAACAAATAGGGCACCAGCCAGCCATAGCGCTGCAGGTTGCGCACCATCCCCATATAGGCGCGGTCGGTGAATTCGCGCAGGGATCCCTCACCGCCTTCGAGCGCGTGATAAGCGACCCAAAATTCGTCCGACAGCGAATAGTTGAAATGCACCCCGGCGATGACCTGCATCATCCGACCGTAGCGATAGCCCAATCCGCGGCGGTAAACGGTTTTCATCATTCCGATGTTCGAGCTGCCGTATTGGGCGATGGGGATGCTCGACTCGCCCGCGAGCACACAGGGCATGCTCGTGGCCCACAACAACTCCTCGTCCAGCCGGTCGTAGACGAACTTGTGCAGGTCATGGAGAAAGCGCAGCGCCTCGCGCGGATCGGATGAGGGAGGCGTAATGAACTCGAGCAGCGCTTCGGAGTAGTCGGTGGTGAGGTATGGATTGGTCAGCGCCGAACCCAGCGCAGCCGGGTGAGGCGTTTGCGCAATGCCCCCCGTACTGGCAACCCGCAGACTCTCCTTCTCCAGGCCGATGTTGCTGTCGTGCAGTAGACCGGCCTGACCGGCGTCAATCAGCCGCGCCAGGCGCTGTTCGGCGGTGTGATACAAGATGGTGGTTTCCCGGATCGGATGGGCGACAGGATGCGTAGTTTACTGCATGCGGGCGGGTGACACCACGACCCGGCCCGGGGGCGCGGCCAAAGACACTGTCTTGACGAAAAACTGAGGGACGCGCGGGCATAAGAAAGGCCGAAGCGGGGCCGCGCAGCGGCACCGGTTCGGCCAAATACCCACTATACCAACGAGGTCACCCTTACTTCGCCACGGCAACTCTTCTCTCAACGGGAATCGGCGCAAGGAATGCGCCGGATCAGCCAGCCCCGGTCACGACCTTACCGCCGCGTACAAGCCGGTCGAGCTGGGCGCGGCGCCGGCTGAGACAGTGGCGCAGCAAATAGCAGGCCCAGCGCGATTCCCTATCGTCCGGCGCCCCGGCCAGCAAAGCCTCCAACTCGGCTATCTCGCGGCGCAGCCCCTGCGGTGAAGTCATAAAGACGTCCCTGTCGTCCCTGTGTACTTCGCCCCCCTATATTCCAAGATGGCATGCTCCCTGTTCACGCCTTTGAGCATAGCCACCCGCGGCGGCGCCGGGCATAGGACAACGCCTCGAATTCGTGTAGGAAATTACTGACACGAGGTGCCCGCAGCGCTCAGTGCGCCATGGCCAACCCGCCTCCGGGGCCGCCGCCAGGCGCCCGGGCCCGATCGGGCGCCGTTTTCGAATGGGAGCGGATGTACTGTTCGATCAGCTTGACCGGCACGGCACCGACCTGCTGGACCCGCAGCTCGCCGCTGGGGTCGTAGATAAGGAAGGTCGGCGTGCCGAACCAGGGCCGACCCGTGAGCTCACCGAACAGCTCGGCCACCGCCTCGGGTTCGCCGATCAGGCTGGGGAACGTGACATGGTGGCGCCGAATGAACGCCTCGGCGTCGGCTCTGCCGGCCCAGCCGTCCATGCTGATGCCCAGCACACTGGCGTCCTGGTCGCGGTGCGTGTTGTAGAAGTCGACGTAGCTGTGAGCCTCGGTATTGCAGACGCCGCAATCGGACGCCCAAATCATCACCACCAGCCATTTTCCGTGACCGGTGTAGTCGGCGATCGTGCGCGGCTGACCGTTGAGATCGCGCAGTCCGGGCGCGGCTGCGGCGGGTGCGGCGAGGGCTGCAGCCAGCAGGGCGGCGCAGCTCAGCAAGACGGCCGGCGAGCGGGTAAGGCGGTGAACAATGGGCATGGCGGTTTCCTCGCGGGGTGCGAATTGACGGGATATTAATCTTTGGACCGGAAAAAGTCCTCACTGTTGCAGCCGCGCCGGCGGCGCCGGGACGTCCCCCGGCATTGATCCATGTCAATGCGCGCCGGCGGCGCGCACGGCATTATTTCCCCCACATCCTCCTTATTGTGTTTCTTGGTGTGATTGTCTTTCCACCCGCCGTCCCCTGGCGGGTGTTTTTTTATAGCGAGTCCAAAATCCGCTGGCGAACCTGTCGATATTCCCGGTCGGTAACCAAACCCTGGTCGTGCAGGCGGCGCAGGCGCTGCAGGCGCCGGGCGGTCGAGTCCGCCGAGCCCCCCGGGGGCGGGGATGCGCGAGTGCCGGTATCCGCCGGTGCGGATGTGCCGGCGGCGCCGGGCTTGCAGTCCAGGCTGACGTGAATCGGCTTTGACAGGACGGGGTCGCTGACCGGCATCTGCACGGGACGGCAACCGGCCTTGCGCAGGGTCAACGTGCCGCTGACGCGATATTCCATGTTGCGCCAGTGCGGGGGAAACGCATCGTCGCGAACCACCGTGAGCGGCGTCACGCCAAGCCTGCGCCCATCGGCCAGGGCCGTCGCGCCCGGGGGCGTGGTGTCGATGGTGACCGTGGCGCCGCCCCCGCCCGGCGTGCCGGCACAGCCGCCGCTCAGGGTGAGCGTCCCCAACAAAGCCGCACCCAACCCGATCCGAACGGCGCGTGCCCGGCCCAATCCGCTAGCTCGAAATGTGTCGTTACCCATGGCGTGCCCCCTGTATGCCATTGCCGCGCCCGCTTGGCGCCGAGGTCGGCTAACATAACAAAAGCGCCGCCATATAACCCACTGGCGATGCCGCTCGGCAGTGCAACTGAGCGATGGGAGTGACAGGCGCGGGCAGGACGGCAACGAGCGCGACCGAGCCTTTCGGCGCCCGGGCGCGGAGCGACTGCCGCGAGGGGCGGGGGACCGAGGGGAGCCGCCAGCCCGATCGCGCGGCCCGGGCCGATGAGTACGCGCGCCTTAGCAGGTCGGGCGCGACAACCAGTGATCGATGATGGCGCCGATATCGGCGTGCTCGCCGAAGACCTGGCGCAGGCGCTCACGCAGGAGCACCTCGAAAGTGGCGTCGGGCGGGGCGCCGCGCTGACGCTCGCTGAGATACAGCCGCAGTCCCTCCCATCCCTTGAGCACTTCGCCCAGCATGTCGTCGAAAAGCCCGCCCCAACCATCCAGCGGGATGGCCTCACCTGAAATCTGCATTGGCGACCTCTTTGCGCGATCAACCGCGCCTTTTTCCACATCTCAGGTGACAATAACGGACATCACAACAGGGACATGAAATTTCCAGCAGATTGGTGTGTCAATTTGTGAAGGAGTTCTCATCGCGGCCGGCTGCGCCGTCTGTCAGGACGACGCCTCGTCTGAGTCCGCGGCATCGACCGGAGGGTGGCCCAGTTCCTCGCGGCTCATGATATGAACCGTCTCGTGCACCTGCGAATACACGACGAAGGCCTGGCCGTTCTCCAGCTGGGAACGCACGTGCGCCACCTTCTCGGCCAGGCTGTACTCGCGCTCCCCATAATCGGTGCCCTCGCCGAGGACGTATTGCTCGATGATCGCCTCGAGCAGCTCGGGGCGGATTTCGCTTACGGGAATGATCAAGGGGGATACTCCTGCCGGGCGAGGCCGCGCCGAGTCAACACCAGTGGTTAAAGGGCGGTCGCCGCGCGGTCGTTAACCACCCTAGACCCATCGGATCGGGAACCAAGTATGTCGCAGCCACCATCGATACTGATCGCCGAGGACGTAGGAATGGCCGGCGAGCTGCTGCGAGCCATCGTCGAGAATGCCGGCGCCGTCGTCACCGCCGTGGTCACCGACGGCGAGGACGCCGTCGAGACCTTCCGCCAGCGGCGCCCGGATATCGTGTTCGTCGATATGTTCATGCCGAAAATGAATGGCCTGGAAGTGCTGCGCGCGATCCGCGCGATGGATCCCATGGCCTTCGTCGTGCTGGTCAGCGCCGAAGCCCCGATGGCGCGCGTCAAGGAGGCACACGAACTCGGCGCGCAGGCCTTTCTGGTCAAGCCCGTGCGCCTGGCCCAGGTTCGGGCCCTGCTCGAGCAGTTTGCCCGCATCCAGGGCTGGTCCCGAGGGCATGCCAACTCCTGAGCCGCGCCCGTCTGGCGCGGCGATCAGCCGGGCCGCTTCGGCAGCGCCGCGCGCAGGCTGGCGGCGCATAGGCCGCGCTCGTCGGCATTGAGCTCTGCCGCGAACTCCAATTCGCGTCCGTGACTGCGCAGCGCGATGCGCGGGGCGTGGCTGGGCGTGTAGCCGGGACGCACGACGAGCTGCGTCCAGACGCGCGGCAAGCGCACTTCCTGTTCGACCTGCCGACGCCCGCGCTGAATGATTACCTCGCTGTCGGTCAATGTCACCACCTCGCGCCGGCACAGCCGCAGCGCGGTGAAATACAGGCCGGCGCCCAGCGCCAGAAAGGCCAGAGCCGTATAGGGCAGGACGATCCAGAAGCCCAGCCAGCTCAGGCCCAGACCGATCAGCAGCATCGGAATCCCCAACAGCCACCACAGGAGCTTATTGGCCTGCCACGACAGGGATCGGTTCGGCAGCAAAGACCAGTGGCCCGTCCCCGTCTCCTCGTTCCAGTGTCGTTCGATCATCGTCATGCCCTGCATATCGGCGCCCGACGCCGCCGGCCTCGCAGGCCCGGCGTCCTCCCCACGGCGATCGATATCTTACCCGCAGGAACCGGTGGCCGATCAATGCCTCCGGGTCCGATCCTGCAAGCCCGCCCATTAAGAATCACTCTAGCAGACACGGGCCGCCGCGGGTGCCGCGTGCCGGCGCGCCTTTGCCGAACCCGGCCGATGCATTAAGCTGGCGGCCAACGTCACGCTCGGAGACCGCTCCCATGCCCACCCAGCCACACCCAATGCCGTCGCGTCCGCACCCCACCGTCCGGCTGGCCGCCGCATTGCTCCTGCTGCTGGCCTCGGGCCCCGGCTGGTCGGCGAACAGTCCGGCGCCGGCCGCGACCATCGAGGTGACCGGCTCCGGGGAGGTCTTCGCCAAACCCGATATGGCCGAGATCCAGATCGGTGCCGTCTCGGAGGCCGAGACCGCCTCGGCCGCGCTGGCACACAACAACGAGGCGATGACACGGCTGCAGGCCCTGATGAAGGCTCGCGGCCTGGCGCCGGCGGACGTGCAAACCGGCGAGTTCTCGGTCACGCCGAACTACCGCAGCGACAAGGGCGGCCCCAGGCGCCTGGTGGGCTACCGGGTCACTCACCAGCTGCGGGTCACCGTACGCAAGCTCGCGGGACTGGGCGGCCTACTCGACGCCGTGGTCAACGTCGGGGCGAACCGCATCAGCGGCATCCGCTTTGCCGTCAGCGACACGGCGGCCCTGCTCGACCGGGCACGCCGGCACGCCATGGCCGATGCGCGCCATCGGGCCGAGGTCTACGCCGCCGGCGCGGGACTGCGCCTCGGGTCCGTCACCCACATCACCGAGCGAACGAGCGGCGGACCGCGCCCCATGGCAATGGAAGCCGGAGCGCTGCGCGCGGTACCGCTCGCCCCCGGTCAGGTCACGCTGCGCTCGACGGTCAACGTCAGCTTTGCGGCGACTCCCCGTCAGTAGGACCGCCGCCCGGACCGGTTGCATGCTGGCGGCCGGTTTCGCCGCCTCGCACCACGTGCACCTTGGCCACCTCGCCGGTGCCGGACGCCATCCCGCCGTCCGGTACGGACGGCGGGATGGCGTCCGGCCCGCGCAGTACGAAGATCCGGTGGCCGTTGATCATTGCCGAGACGTCGCTGCCACTGCCGAGCAGGTCGTGGACGAAGACCGCCACCACGTGCAGCAGGACGAAGCCGCCGATGAAGGGCGCCATAGCGGCATGCGCTTCGGACAAGGAGAGCCCGGCCAACCGGTAGGGGGCATCGAAGGCCAGGCCGGTCACGCCCTGCAAGCCCAACACCGCGAACAACACGAGGTAGATGGGCCCCCACAGCGGATTGTGCGCATACCAGGACGGCAGCGGAAAGCGGCCGAGGCTGACGTAGCAGCGCACTGTCGCGGCCACCGCGCGCCACTGCCCCTTGGGGGGCAGGCAGTCGCGCCAGTTCGCGGCCCCGACGCCCAGCAACAGCAGATAGACGCGCAGTACCAGTGCGGCGATCAGCACGTATCCGGCAACATAGTGGAAATCGGCCGCAGAGCCTGCGTACGCGCCGCCGGCCCGCAACAGCCAGCCCGTGGCCAACAATACCAGGGCGGCGGCCGCCATCAGCCAATGGCTCAGGCGCACCGGGGCCGACCAAACCTTCACGCGTTTTATCGTCTCGGCCTGCATCGGCGGGCAACCTCTCGTGGCGGGACCGGCACCGGGCCCCTTCGACAAATCAAGGGGCGTGCACCGGGTCACACTTGTTATGATAGCGGCTTGCTAACGTTAGTCCCATCGGGTCTCCAACCGCCCGCGCCGGACCACGCGTTCCAGAGATCACTGCCAAGAAACGACGCCCAGGAGCGAAGGGACACCGGACATGTTCCGCTTAATCATCACTCGCGACACAGAAACGGTCAACGAGGCCCTGTTCGATCAGGGCGAAGTCACCATTGGCCGTCAACAGGACAATGACATCTGCTTGCAGGACACCACGGTCAGCGGCCACCACGCACGGTTGGTGGAGCGGGACACCGGCGCGATGCTCGAGGACCTGGGCAGCACGAACGGCACATATGTGGACGGTAAGCGGGTCCAGCGCTGCGACCTGCGCGGCGCTGAGATTATCGTCATCGGCAAGCACAAGCTCGAATACCAACCCATTCCCGCCGACGTGGAAGGCGAGCGGCGCGACCCGACGCAACAGCTCGACCGCAACGAGCTCGAATCGTTGATTGCCACCGCCATGGGCAATCAGTCGCGCTCGGCGACGCTGCGCAATGCGACGACCAAGACGCTGAATTGGATTGCGCAGGACAGCGGCGGCACCTGGTGGGGCTTTGAAAACCGTCCGGAGTGCAAAGACAACGGCTGGGTCGACCCGCAAGGCGGCCACCGTATCCGCCTCAAAAACGAGCGCGCCAACGGCGCCTGGCAGGACACCCTTCAGAAGATTTAGCCCATACGCACTGCGCCCGGTGGCGCTTCAGGGGTCTTCGGGCGGTGCCACGATGGCCGCTTCGTACGGATGGCGCCGGGTGATGAGGCCGCTGTACTCGAAGACGTCGAGCAGCGTCTCATAGGCCTCGCGGCTGATGGCCGGGTCCGGGGCCCAACAGCCCAGGCGCTGATACGCGCCTATCGTCTCGGTCAGCACATCGCGGTCGATCCCCGGGAAGTATTCGGCCTCGGCCTCGGCCTCGGCGATCTCGCCGGCCGGCGCTTCGATGACGTATTCGCGGGCCCGACGGTAGGCCCGCATAAAGGCACGCGCCATGTCGGTCTCCAGCCAGCTCGGGGCGGCACACAGGCTGCTGAAGGCCACCGGCCCGATGGCCTTGCCCACCGAGGCGACCACGTGGCCGATACCCTCCCTTTCCAACTGCTGGGGCGCCGGGCCCTGCTGGTGAACGTAGTCGCCCTGTCCGGCCCGAAACGCGGCATCGATGGCCGACACGTCACCGGCGTCGATCGCCTCGATGGCCTGGAAATCCACGCCCTTTCGGTGACAGGCGTACTTGAACATCGCCAGCGGCTGAAAGAAGTGGTCCACCAGTACGCGCCGTCCCACCAGGCGATCCCAGCTGAAGTCCGGCTCGGGCTCGCGGCCCGCGAGGAAGAACCCATCGCGCTCGTTGATCTGCGCAAAGTGCACGAACCCCGGCGTCTCGCCCCGCTCGAGCGCGGGAAAGCTGGTCGCCACCGCCGACTGGGCGACGTGGACCGTCCCTGCGGCGATTCCTTCCGCGACGCTGTCCCGCGCCGGGGCCACCGTGTAGGTCGGCGACAGCCCCTCCTCGCGCAGGAAGCCGCCCGTGATGGTGGAGATGAGCGGGCTGTAGAACGCCGAATGGCGCAGCACCATGATGTGAATAGGCGTCATGTCCTTCCCCTTTGCCGTTGCGGGCTCGCGGTCGTGACGGCCAGAGTAAGGCGGGCACGCAATCCGCGTCCACCCTCCGGCCCCTGCAATTCCCACCGGCGGTGCGCGCGGCGCAGCCTCGCGCTATAATCGCCGCGGTCCGAGGCAGCTACCGACCGCCGTGGCTGCCCAACGGAAACCGAGCGCCCCATACCCGCGCGACTTGTTGAACCCACAGCCACAGTCCGAATAGCGCCCCATAGGTAGCCCTGACTCCATGTCCCTGTCGACCGCGTTCCGCTGGCCAACCGCGGCCCCGCTGGCTGTACTGCTCGGCGCGTTGGTCCTGCCCGTTGCCGCGCCCGCCGCATCGCCCGCCAAAACGCCCGAGGTGCGGCCGCACACCCACACCGAGCACCTGTCCAATCAGGTCGATATCGAGGTCACGAGCTTCCCCGCCCGGCAGCCGGCCCGCGCCTCCGACACGGGTCGATTCCTGCTGCTATGGATCGCGCCGAGCTTCGGCTTCAACGGCGAGCAGGCGCGCATGGCCGAGCGGCTCGCCGCCGACGGCGTGGAGGTGTGGCAGGCCGACGTGGCCGAGGCCCTGTTTCTGCCCCGCGGCAGCCCCAGCATGCGCAAGCTCGACGGACGCTATGTGGCCGATCTGGTCGAGCGAGCCCATACGGCGACCGGCAAACGTATCGTCCTGGTCAGCAGTTCCTACGGCGCCATCCCCGTGCTGCGCGGAGCCCGCGTGTGGCAAAGCCGCGCGCCGAAGACACCGATGCTGGCCGGGGCGATCCTGTTCTCCCCCAATGCCTACGCCACGGTGCCCTCGCTCGGCCTGCCGCCCCAGTACGTCCCCATCGTGCGCTCGACCAACATCCCGATCGCGATCTTCCAGGGAGGGATCAACGGCAACCGCTGGCAGCTGCCGCAGCTCATCGACGCGCTGCGCAGCGGCGGGGCCACGGTGTATACCGAGATCATGCCCGGTATCACCGGCCTGTTCTTCCATCACGAAGAGCACCACGAGGCGCTGGCGCGGGAATTCTCGCGCGCACCGCGGCGCATCGAGCGCGTGCTGCCGCTGCTCGCCGCCGCCCCGGTGCCGCTCGAGGCTCGGCCCCTGGCCGGCGCCTCCAAGCAGTTGGGTCGCGGACTGGACGCCGAGCTCAAGCCCTTTCACGGCGACCCGCACCCCCAGACGCTGCGCCTGCACGACGCCAAGGGACACCTGCACGTCATCGATCACTATCGGGGTCGGGTTACGGTCGTCAATTTCTGGGCCAGCTGGTGTTCGCCCTGCGTCAAGGAGATCCCCTCGCTCAACCGCCTGCGCAAGGCGATGCGCGGCGAGCCCTTCAAGCTGGTGTCGGTCAATTACGCCGAGGGCGCCAAGGCCATCCGCGACTTTCTCGACAAGGTCGACGTCGATTACCCGGTTCTGATCGACCGCGACGGCAAGGAGGCGGCGAAGTGGAACGTCGTGGTCTTCCCCTCGACCTTCGTCATCGGACCGGACGGACTGATACATTACGGGGTGAACGCGGGTCTGGAATGGGACCAGCCGCAGGTGATCGCAACGCTGCGCCGTCTGGCCAAAAATCAGGGTCGAGGTGCGAGGGCGACGGACTGAGGACTGAGGACTGAGGACTGAGGACTGAGGACTGAGGGCTTAGGACTCGGAGGCGAGGGCGAGGCAGCGTTCGCGCAGGCGCCCGCCAACGCCGAGCTCGCGAAACAGGCGCGTGAGGGCGGCACGGCGCGGGCCCTCCCAGGCGAGGTGCGCGGCATCGCAGCGAATGCGCGCGCCCGTGTGCAGCGTCGCCAGTTGCAGGCTGAGCAAGGCCTGCTCGCGGTGCGCGGCCAGACGTTCGGCCAGGCGCGCCGCCCCGCGCAGCTCGAGCGCGGGCACGCGATGCAGGTGCTGATAGATGCCAGCCAGCGAGTCGAAGCATGCCAGCAGTGCGCTCGCCGCCTTGGGACCGACGCCGGGCACGCCGGGAATATTGTCAACCGCGTCGCCCACCAGCGCGAGATAGTCGGCGATCTGCGCTGGTAACACTCCGAAGCGCTCACGTATGGCCTTGCGGTCCAGGCGCGGTCCGTCGAGGCCGTCCCACCAGCGATCCCCTGGGCCGACCAGCTGCGCAAGGTCCTTGTCGCGCGAGACGATTACCAGACGAAAACCCTCGGCGCGCAGCCGGCTGGCCGCAGTGGCGATGAGGTCGTCCGCCTCCAAGCGGCCGCTGGCGTAAGTGCGAACCCCCATCGCTCGCGTCAGGCGCTTGCACCAGCCGAACTGACGCTTCAGTTCCTCGGGCGGCGAGGCCCGGTTGGCCTTGTACTCGGCATACCAGTCATTGCGAAACGAGCTGGTCAGCGATTCGTCGAAAGCGGCCGCGACATGGCTCGGGCGTTCGCGCTCGAGCAGACCGCAAAGAAACTGCCCATAGCCGTAGAGGGCATTGACCGGCTGACCGGCCGGATCGGCCAGGCTGTCGGGCAGCGAGTAATACGCGCGGAAGACGTACACGGGGGCATCGATGAGGTAGGCGACGGGACGACGACGGACCATAGCGACATTGCCGTTGCGTGGACCGCGCAAGGGTGCGGCCCGCACGGAAACAGCGGCGCCGTGCGCCGCGACCGGAAAGCGCATTCTAGGGTGCGCCGCTGACGGTAACAACACCGTACAGCAACAAGCGGCGCCAGAAGGAGAACGCCGCGGCCAGGCCCTGCGGCGTTTTACACGCGGCGGGGAAATTCAGCGGGCATCGAGCGCGGCCGGCACCTTGGCGACGTCACGCCATGCGGCCAGTTTGTCGCGTCGGCGGCGGATCTGGATTCGCACCCGCTTCAAGGCCCAACGCGTCTCCTCGTCCTCGGCGTCGCGGTATTTGCTCGCCAAGGCCTCGAGTTCGGCAATCTCCCATTGCAGGCGGGTAATGGCATCCATGTGTCGACTCTCCGTGCGGGTGCCTATAAAGCATAACCAGCACGGGTGTCTCCATCCTGTCAGCATCGCCTGATTTTACTGTAGGAAATCGCTTACAACCGGGCCGGGGGCTCAACGGTAGAACAGCACAACCGTGGAGACGGCGAGGAGGTTGCCCGCAGCGTGGACGATCATGCCGGGCACCAGGCTGCGGTAGCGCTCGTAGGCCCAGGCCAGCACGAGCCCGCTCCACAACACCGCCAGGAATCCGGCTGCCGAATACAGATGCAGCGAGGCGAATATCACCGCGCTGATCACGATGCCGGGCCACACGCCAAAGCGCGCCCGAACGGTGGGGAACAGCAGGCCCCGGAAACCGATTTCCTCGAACAGCGGAGCCCAGAGCACGGCATTGATGCCGCCGAGCAGCGTCGTTTGCCAGGGACCGAAGATCGCACGCTCGTAGATTCCCTCCGACCAATGCGCCTCCAGCCCCACCTTCCATCCGAGCCAGGCGATGCACAGACTGCCGCACCACTCCAGGGCAAGCAGTGCCAGCGTGATCTTCGACAAACGCAGCACGCCGACCCCGCGCAGCGTCAAGCCGAAGCTCTGCGCAAAACGCCGCCCGTAAGGGCGCAGCAGGCGGCGATAGATGAGCCACAGCATTGGCAGCGAGGCGAACAGGGTCGCCCAGGATGCCAACACGCCGGGGCGAAAATACGAGTGTGCGAACTGGCTGAACAGGATCAAACCGATCAGGCCGAGCAGACCGGCGCGTACGATAACCGCATAGCCCTCGCCCAATCCCCAGGGGGCCGCCGGCCCGCCCGCATCCCAACCGGCCGGCCGGGCGCGCACGCCTCCGCGCCACCACATCCAGGCACCGGCGAACAGCACGGCGCCGATCAGCGCAGCGAGCCAAAGCAGCCGTTCTCGCGCCCGGGCCCCGCGCGCGTCGAGGCGCCGCTCGATATGCGCGACCGCCCTTGCATCGCCGGCTTTCTCGGCAATGCGCAGCTTCAACCGGTCGGCGGCCCAGCCCAGCGGCAGCAACTCCATGCCATAGCGAATCTCCTCGGGCGTGGCGTCCACGGGGCCCAGACCGTAGGCATACCGAATGGCGTCGCCGAGCACCTCCTGCTCCGGGCTGTCGTCCAGCCGGCCGAGCTCCTGCACCAACTGCGTGCGCCGGCCGGTCTCGGCCAGGGTCACCAGCAGGCGGGCGCGGGTATTCAGCGCCGCCCACGGCGTGGCGCCGCTGGGGTGAGCACCAAAGTAGGAGAGCACCTCGCGGTAGGTGCCGATGGCCTGGCGCGAGACATCCTGGCGCTGGCCGAACAGGAAATCGAAAAATGTGCGCTGCCAGGCAGGGACCTGCTGGTAGCCTTCGTAGAAATCGAGGTGGCGCTCCATCATCCGGCCGGCCGACTCGCCGGGATAGCGCAGCCCGCTCAAGTGGTCCTTCAGGCTGGATGCGAAGAACAAATAGCCGACGAGCGCCGCCAGCAGCGCTGTGCACAGCGCGGTCATCCAGGAGCGGTTGATCGTTGCCTGCATAGGAGGGATATCGGCCCCCGTGGGGCGGCACTCCAGTCGATCCGCCGCCGCGCCGTGCGCCGCGGCCGGACCCTCAAATTCGAGTCTAGTCCCACCCACCGGGGCCGGCAAGGCGCTTCGTGCGCGAGTAATTCGAACAGCGCCGGAGGCGCGCGCCGTGCTCCAGGCACTGGGCGAGGCCCTCGGCAAAGAACGCGCCACGCGGCGCCGTCTGTATAGTCTGTCCCCCTGCGGCCACGGCCTGCAGGATCGCCGGCATGCGCAAGCCGCCCGCCGGTGTGCGGTGCTAGAATGGGTGACAGTCACCCCTTTCCAATTCGCACCGAGGTAACTGAATGAGCGGCGAACAGGATTCCAACCCCGCACCCCATCAGGACATGCATATCGGCGAGATCCGGGAGCTCGCCAAACGCTACAGCCCCGATGAGCTCGAGGAGTGCATCAACCGCCAGCTCGCCGAGGGCACCAATCCCTGCGACGAAAACGGCTCCACCGAGGAGATCATCAATGTGCTCGCCAAGGCTGAGTTCGTGCGTTCGCGCGTCAACAACGGCATGAGCCTGGGCGAGGCCATCCGTGAGTTGGGTCGGCGGATCCGCGCGGCCCAACAAGGCGGCGAGGTCTGAGCCCGGAGACCGCAGTCGGCCTCAGTCCTCCTCGTGGCGCGGCCAGGCGCCCGCGTCGATGGTCTCCTGGTAGGCGTGCCAGGTCGCATGGCCGATGACCGGCAGCAGGACTGCCAGTCCAAGGAAGGCCGTGACAAACCCGACGGCCACGCTCACGACTATAAGCCCCGCCCACACGACCATCGTGCCCTTGTTGCGCAGCACGGCGTTGATGCTGGTCACCACGGCGGTAACCATGTCGACCTTGCGGTCCATGATCATGGGCAGCGAGAAGGCAGCGGCGGCGAACACGATTGCCGCGAAGATCGACCCGACCGCCGAGCCAACGCCGAAAAACACCACCAACTCCATGGGCCGCGGATGGGCTTCGACCGGGAAGAACACGTGCACCATGGACGCCGCCCGGGCCCAGACCAGAAAGACGATCACCAGGATAAAGGCGAAGATCATCTCATTGCCGAGGTGGCGCTTGCCCTCGCGCACGCAGTACCCGATGCGCGGGGCCAGCCCCCGCTGGAGCTGGTAGCTGATGGAATACAGGCCGATGGCGAGCACCGGCCCGAGAAAGACGAAGCCCGAGAGCATACCCAGCAACACAAGGGGGCTGCCGAGCTCCCAGGCGAGCAGGCTCACCAGATAACTGACCGCCACGAAGAATGCCCCGTAGCTCAGACTCTGACGCGGCGCCCGGCGCAGGTCGCGCCAGCCAAGTCGCAGCCAGCGCAGTGGCGCCGCCGCCCCGACCTGCCGACACGGCGCGACAAATGGAAGCGAGTCCGGGTCGGCCTTTGCGGAATGATCGGTATCCGAGGGTACTGCCATTGCCGGGCTCCTCGTTCGCAGTGGCACTGCACCTTGACCTATTCTTGACAGCGACGGTTCGAAGCGCAAGCTCCCCAACGAAAAACGCCCCCGGCGCGCAGTCCGGGGGCGTCGCGCGAAGCGACCGAGAGGACCCGTTCTCAGACGTAGCGCGCCTCGGTGGCCAGCGGCAGACCCGCCTTCTCCCACTCGGATATCCCGCCGGCCAGGCTGTAGACCTCGCCGAAGCCCATCATCTCGAGCACGGCGGCGGCCATGGCCGAACGCCCGCCCGTGGCGCAGTAAGTCACAACGGGACGGCTGCGGGCGTCGACCAGCTCGGGCACGTGCTTGGGGTAGCCCGGATCGGCCGCGGCCTCCAGGATGCCGCGCGGCACCAGCATCGCCTTGGGCAGGTGGCCCTGCTCGTGCTCACTGGACTCGCGCACGTCGAGCACCATCAGGTCATCACGCTCGTCCATCAGGCGCTGCAGATCGGCCGCACTGAGCTCGCTGACGCGCGAGCGCGCGGCCTTGACGAAGTCCATCAATCCGACGGGAGAGCTGGGCTGAAAGGTATCGTACATACTGAAAAGCCTCGTATTCTTGGTTCGAAATTTAAGCGTATCCTAATATAATCGCGCGCCTCGAAACACCGGCGGCCCTAAGGGATAAAGCGACACGCCCGATATACCGATATACGTGGCATGGATATCGAGCCCCGATCGCCCAGGCCCCGGCGCCGTGCACGCGCCCTTCCAGGCGTTGTCGCCGCGGGCCTGATCATCGCCGCTGCGGCCACACCGGCGTCGGCCGCGCCGCCCGAGGGCGCGCAGCACTTCGGCCCGCCCATCGTCGGCGTCCTGCGCTTCGACACGCTCGTCTACCGCACCGCCCGCGAACACCAGGTCGACTATGCGCTGGTGATGGCGGTCATCCACACCGAATCCCTGTTCAACCCCCACGCTACCTCACACCGCGGCGCAGCCGGGCTGATGCAGCTCATGCCGCAGACCGCGGCACGCTACGGCGCGAGCGACCGCTACAACCCGCGCCAGAACGTCGAGGCCGGCGTGCGTTACCTCAAGGCGCTGCTCGAACGCTACCGCGGTCGCCTGACATACGCCGTGGCCGCCTACAACGCCGGCGAAGACGCAGTGGACCGCTACCACGGCATTCCGCCCTATACCGAAACGCGCGAATACGTCAAAAAGGTCATGCGCTACCGGAAGTTCTACGAGAGCTGGCCCTGAGGCCGCGGGCGAATGACTAACCCGCGTAGCGCATCGCCAGGTAGACGACGAACACCACCACCCCGAGCAGGATGGCCCAGGTCAGCCAGACGACAAAGCGGCTGAGCGCCGCGAGAAATCGATCCACCGCCACCTCCCCTTCGAACGGCCCCGCCACACCGGGCGCGCGGGCGCATCGCGTGGACGGCCCGAACCCAGTGTAGCTGACGGGAAATGCGAAGGGGCTGGCCGGTCTCAGACCGCCTGCGGCAGGGGCGCCGGCAGGCCGCTGCCCGCCCAGGCCTGCATACCGCCGCGCAGGTTCAAGACATTCTCGAAGCCCTGCTGCTGTAGGAACATGCAGGCCTGCGCCGAACGGGCCCCGCTGCGGCAGACGAAGACCAGGGTCTCGTCGCGGTCGAACTCCTGGAACCGCACCGGCAGGGTGGCCAGCGGCAAATGCTCGGCCCCCGGCACGCTCCCTGAGCGGACCTCGGCGGGCTCGCGTACGTCGATGACACGGAAAGCGCCCTCCGACTGATTCTCCAGCCAGTCGGCCAGCTCAGGCGCCTGAATCTCCTTTATATTCCAATACATACCTCACTCCTGTTGCGGTTGTCCCAGGTCGCTATATTAGCACAGACTAATATATCAGCCCACAGACATGGGGCGTGAAGGGCGGCATTTCAAGGGGGGAGGCGGGCCCTCGGGCATCCCGGAGCGGACCCGCACCGGGGCCCGGCGCTATTGTCCGGACGCGGTCGAGTGCTCGGGGGGCACCAGCGAATCCACAGCGGCCGCATAGGCGGAAGCGACTTCCTCGCGGCTGCTGGCCTCCATGCGCAGGTCCCGCAGCAGGCCGTCCTCCAGCGCGTACACCCAGCCATGGATGGTCAAGGGCTGACCGCGCTCCCAGGCGTCCTGGACCGCGGTGGTTTCGGCCACGTGGACCACCTGCTCGATGACGTTGAGCTCGCACATGCGGTTGAGCAGCTGCCGCTCGTCGGTAACCGGCCGCAGGCGAATCATGTGCTTCTGATGCACGTCCTGGACGTGGCGCAGCCAGTTGTCGATGAGGCCGAGCTTCTGGTTGCGCACGGCGGCGCGCACGCCGCCGCAGCCATAGTGCCCGGTGACGATGATGTGGCGTACCTTGAGCACGTCGACCGCGAACTGGATGACGGACAGACAATTCAAATCGGTGTGTACCACGACGTTGGCGACATTGCGATGCACGAACAACTCGCCCGGCAGCAGATCGACGATCTCGTTGGCCGGGACCCGGCTGTCGGCGCAGCCGATCCACAGGTACTGCGGTGCCTGCTGGCGCGAGAGTTTCTGGAAAAACTCGGGGTCGTCCTCGGTGATCGACGCGGCCCAGCGGCGGTTGTTGTCGAAAAGATGGTTCAGGGTACTCATGCATCAATCCATCATCGATCCCGGCATCGAGCAGGGGATCGGCCGTTACACGAGGGGCCGGCAAGGGCCCGGCTGCCGAGAGGTTATCACAGTTGGCCGGCGCGCGGGGTCGAGCCGGCGGTCAACGGCGCTTGCGTCGATAGTGCAGCTTCACCAGGCCGCTCGGATAGGATTGGGCATCGACCAGGGACAGGACCTGCTCGGGCAGCGACGGCGGAAACAGCCGGATACCTTCGCCGAGCAGGGTCGGCACGACGGACAGGACGTACTCGTCGATCATGCCCGCGCGCATGAAGGTCGCAGCGAGGAAGGCGCCGCCGACCAGCCAGATGCGTTCTGCCCCCTGCGCCTTGATGTCGGCGACGACCGATGCCGGCTCTCCCTCGACGAAGTGGACGTTCTTCGAACGCGGCTTGAGCTCGCTGCGGGCGAACACGTAGCACGGTCGGCGCGGATAGGGCCATTTGGGCAGGGCCGCCATCTGCTCGTAGGTCCCCTCGCCCATCACCAGGGCATCGACGGACGAGAAGAACTCCGCGTAACCGTAGTCTTCGTCCGGTGACTCGACCAGGGACAACCAGTCGGTGTTGCCGTCGCTGCGGGCGATGAACCCGTCGAGGCTGATCGACAAATAGAGGGTCACAGTCGCCATGGCTGCCTCCTGCACCCGGGCCGCCGAGGCGCCCCGCACTGGCGTGGACGCGAATCGATCAAGGTCATCGTTATGCTCCTCGTTATTGTTCTGATGGCGAGGCCTTGCCCCAGGATAGCAGATGCTCAGGCCACGCGCCCCGGCCTATCGGGCGCCGATACGCAGATTCGCCGTCGCCAGGTACACCTCGCGCAAGAAGAGCACAAGCCCGATAAACAGTGCAGACATGGCCGTGATGAACAACAGGGCAATGGGCACGGACATATCGAGCGGCACGAACGATCCCAGAAACAGTACAGCGATGACCGCACAGATCAACAACGCACAGGCGGTGCACAAGCTGATGGCCCAGTTGATAAGGCGCGCTCGGCTCGACAGGATCGCCAGTTGGCGCTGAATCTCGGCCTCGTCGGGCTCGACTTCGCTCAGCAATTGTCCCTGCAGGGTGCGGCCGCGGTCGATGACCCGGCCCAGCCGGTTGGTCAACACGGCCAGCACGGCGCCGATACCGGTGAGCAGGAACACCGGCGCAACCGCGAGCTGGATCGCGTGAGCGATGGTGGTAATCGATGTGTCCGCTATCATGGTACCCCCCCGTTCGAGATTCGGCTGTTGCACGCCGCCGTCAGGTCCTCAACGCTGCGCGCCTCGATAATAATCCACGATAGCCCGCGCGGGGATCGCCTCCTCCTGGCGTGCGCCGAGGAAATACACCGCGCCTGCCGCATCGACGGCGTAGGGTTGCGGGATGAGCACATCGAACCAGCGCAGCCAGAAGAACAACAGCTTGAAGACCTTGCCGGCCGTGCGCGAGCGAAACAGACCGCGGAAGAAATAGTCGATCGACCAGAGCAGCTGCGTACCGGGGCCGCTGAGCACACCCGCATCAATGAGCTCGAAGCGGCGAAACAGGTAACGGTGCCCACTGTCGGTGAAGCGCGTGAAGTCGTAGGCGCCCTCATGGACCTGCTGCATGAACGGCGTCTCGGCATAGACGAGCCCGCCGGGCCGCAAAAGCCGGTGGGCCTCGCCGACCACCTGCACCGGGTCCAGCACGTGCTCGAGGACGGCCTGGACGATCACCGCATCGAAGCTCGCGTCGGCCAAGGGCACGGCATGCGCATCGGCGATGAACTGGATGCACTCCGACGCATAGATATCGAACCCGACGACATCGACAACCGGGTCGTCATAAATCGCCTGCAGCCCGTTGCCGATGCTCCCGCCGCCGATGACGAGGATGCGCGGGCGATCGGTCTTGGCCTTGAGGCGCTCCAGCAGACGCAGAACGTGACTCGCGCTGTGCTTCGCCGGCGTGGCGACCCACCGGCGCAGCCAGGACTCGCTGCGGCGGCGACGGCGCACCGGGGACGCCGCGGCGCTGGCAAGGATGCCCGTCTCGTCCAATATACTGCGGTCAAAGTCGACCACAACCGGAATGCCGTGGACACGTCGATACCGGATAGCCGTATCGGCCTCGGCGCGCAGCGTGTCGCCCTCGGCGATCAGGACGCTGCCCGTTCGCGGGCACTGCAACAGACCGATCACCTGGTCGCGGTCCATCAACAATGGCGCGGCTCCACCGTACGAGCGCTCAATGCAGCCGTCCGCGGCGCGAGGGCAGGCGCCACGTGGCCGCGGCGCGGCGGTGGCGCGTCCACTCAGGGTGGCGCGCGCGCTCGCCCGAGCCGGCGGGCTGGATACCGACAGAGCCGTGGATGAAGGGAAAGCACGCTACGTCGCAGGTGCAACGGCAACGGTAGCCTGACCGGCCGAACATGCGATCGCAGAGGGCGATGGACGCCTCGCCGTCGAGGACCGAAAGCTCGATGTGGTGCAGACCGCGGTGTCGCATGGACGCTCGGTGGTGGTTTTTCCGTAGGCTAGCATATGCCGGCCGCCGGTATGTCCTGTTGCGGCCAACACGCGGTATGAACCGCGCCGCGCGGCGGAGCGACTCAACCCATAGGGCAGGCCCGTTTTCAGGCCACGGTAACGTTAATCACAGGGAGAATCCCCCATGTATATTCACCAACTTATCAGGGCCTGGGCACGCATCGGTGCATCGGTAGTAGTGGTACTGGGCGTGTGCGGGGCGGGTCAGGCGGGGACGCTGTTGCGCACGGGCGGGGCCCTGCCCGGCAGCCTCAAGCCAGCGCCCAACCTCACCCTCCCGGCGCCCAAGCTCGCCATCGTCAACGCAAGCGCCGCTCTGCAGCGCCACTGCCGATCGCCCCAGCCGCTGTTCGTGGTATCGGCCGTGGTGCGAAACACGGGCGGTCCGCTCGCCGCCAACCGGGGCCATATCTATGCCTCTGAAGACTCGGGCGTTACCGACGGGCACAAGCGCCTGGTCAGTGCCGGTATCCCGCTCCCGGCCATCGGCCGCAACACCAGTGCGGTCGTGAAGATCCCGGTCCAGAGCCTGGCGCCCTACTCCGAGCTAAGCGGTGCGCACAGCCTGACCGTACATATCGTGGCGACGAGCTACTCGGGCAAGCCGGCCTTTGCCAATCCGCGTACCTATACGTTTCGGGTGCGGGTGCCGGGCGGCTTTTGTCTGTCCCGGCCCACCAGTCCGAGCGTTCGGGTGCGACCGGCGCCGAGCCTGAAGCTCAATCCGCAGCCGGAACCGCCCGCGCCTGCGCGCTAAAGCGCCGTAGGCGAATCGCCGGACGGGGATGGTGGAGATAAGGCTAAAGGATAGTCGCCAGGGCCAGCAGCCATCTGGGCCAGGGGATACCCAATACGCCCATGGTAATCATGGTCCCGGTGGCCAGCACCGCCAGAACGAACACGGCCATGCCGATGCGCTGCATGCGGGTGGAGGTCGATTGTGATGTGCTCATGAATTCCTCGCTCAAAGACTTCCAGGGCCGGCGGCCATGCGCACCGGCGCCAAGGCGCATTATCGCAGCTTCTCGGCGTCCCGGGTATCGGCGAGGCGAATAAGCGGGGCAGACGATGCCAGTGTAGCTGAATCCAGTGCAGCTGAATCCAGTACTCAGGCGCGCCGCGGCCCGCCCAACCTGGCCTCGATGAGGGCCTCGGCCTCGAGCCAGTGATCCAGCGAGCGACCCGGATCGAATCCGTCCTGCTCGGCGAGCCGGTAGGCGGCCTCGGCGATCATCTGGCGGCGCTGCTCGGGCGTCACCGCAGGGGCCGCGGTGTCCGGGCGCAGCCTATGCACGCGCGCCGGGCGCTTGCGGGCATATGGGCGTGCGGGGGGCGACTCGGCGGGCTCGGCGGTTGCGGTCGACCGGGTGCTGCGCTTGGCGGTGGCGGTCTGTTTGGTCATGGTAGATATCCCTTGGCTGGTATGCCAGATCGGCCCGCATAGGCTCAGGGCCGGCCTGGGCACGTTTCCTTGCCGTCGGCCCCCTTCCGGGCGCTGCGGCGACGGTCCCATCATCCCCGCACCCCGGACGTCGGTTCTTGACCTGTATCAAAAAAATCCGGGTCCGGCCGGACCGCTCAATGCAAATGTGACGCGCGTACGGTGAGAAAGGCGGCCAGACCGGCCAGTTGGGCATCCGTGAAGGGGTTGTGAAGCGCGACGGCGGGGGTTCCGTGTACGCCGCCCACCAGGCGGGCGATGAATTCGCGCTCCGGAAGCTGTCGAGCCATCTTGAACAGATCCGGCGCCGGGTTGTCTCGGCTGGGGTCGGGATGCGCGTGACAGCCCATGCACAAGTGGCGGTATATGCGCCGGCCTGCCGCCCGATCCTGCTCGGTGGCATCGGCGGCGCGCAAGCCGTGCGTATCCAAGGGATAGCGCTGGACGAGCGCGGCGCTGCCACGGGCAAGGCGTTTGAGCCGGCCGGCTTGGTGGGCTTGACGCAAGGCGTCGACATCGTCGAGCAGATGCGGCGACCGCCGGTCGACGGCCTGAAGATACTGGCGGGCGAGCAGCCGCAGTGAGCTGAGCGAGCCGGCGATCCGGGCCTGCAGGCCGCGTCGACGCGACGCGGTCAGCCCCGGGCGCGTCAGCACACGCGCATCGCCGGCCAGGATCTGCAGCTCGACCGCGAAACGTCGCACGGGCGGGCTGTCCTGCCGGGCGTAAAGTTCGGGACAAAAAAAGAGGACCGCGGCGGCCACAACCGCCGCGGTCAAGAGGGACACTCGGGAGTGTCTGGGAGGAAGCAAACGCTACTTGGCCTGGTCCTCCATGGGGAGCGACTTGTCGGCCGACCACTCCACCATGGAGCCGTCATACAGCTTGACGTTCTTGTCACCGAGCAGCTCGGCGCTGGCAAACCAGCCGAGCGAGGCCCAATGGCCAGTGTTGCAGAACGTGATCTCCTTGCCCTTCGTCGGCACGTGCGCCAGGGCGTAGAGCTTCTTGAGCTCGGCCACCGAACGGAATTTGCCGCCGTTGTTGTCCGTCAGCCAGCTCTCGGGCAGGTTGATGGCGCCGGGGATGGTGCCGTTGCGCTTGGCCTTCGGGTGGCGGTTGACGCCCATGTACTGATCGTGCGGACGGTTGTCGACCAGCATGTAGCCGTCCTTCTTGGCGCGCTCCACGTCGGCCTTGGTCGCGATCATGTCGCGGCGCAGGTGAGCGGTGAAGGTGGCCTGCTTGGGTTTGTTGTTGCCGCGTTCGAGCTTGTTGTGCTTGTCCTTGGCGTAGGCGGCAAACCCTCCGTTGAGGATGGACACGTTGTCGTGTCCCAGCACCTTGAAGGTCCAGAACACGCGCGTGGCGCTGCCCATGTCCAGCGCGTTCTTGCCGGCGGCGTAGATCACCACGTGGGTGTTGTTGCCGATTCCCAGACCGCCGATGAGCTTCTCGAGCTTGGGCACGGGCGAGAGCTGGCCCACCACGCCATCGACCTTGCTGCGCCAGCCGTCCTTCAGATAGTTGCTGTAGACCGCGCAGGGGATGTGTCCGCGCAGATAGTCGGTGCGCGAATGGCCGTCGAGCTTGTTGCGGATATCCAGGACCACCACGCCAGGCTTGCACGAGTTGGCCTTGACCCAGGCAACGTTTACCAGCGGCGGCGCCGAGCTGGCCGCTTGGGCTGCGCCGTATGACAACAGCAGTACTAGTGTTGCGATTAGCTTTCTCATGTTGACTCCTCTTCGTCGTTGGCTCCACCAGGGGCTGGTCGGGCGCACGACGGTGCGCACGGCCGTTTCATCGTTGTCGTTATTCAAAGCGTGAAGACCCGGTCCGAGGCCAACACCTCGTCGAGCAGCTGGTCCCAGTCCTCCTCGCTGCGCTTCGGGTCCTGCAGGTTGTAGCGGTACACGTTGTAGAGCGGTGTCAGATGCGACACCGCATCGCTGACGGTCTCCGCATCCGGGAACAGCCCGGTCTCCAGGATGGCGATGTTCATCGAATCTCCTTCAGATGTTGATGACGGCGTCGCACTCGACCATGGCCATGGCGAGCTCGGCCGGCTCCACCTGCTCCAGCTCGGTGCCCGCCACCGTGGTCTGCGGCACGATGTCCGACAGCTCGAGCAGCTCGGCCTGTTCGGCGTTCTCCGCGTTCTCGGCCACCGGGCCGGTCATGAACACGAGCCGCACCTGATGGCCGAAGATCGTCAACCCCGCGGCTACCCGCATGGCCTCGGTGTGGTTGCGCCGTCCCAGCACGAGCAGTTGCTTGGTTTCGCTCAACGGACTTCTCCTAAAGGCTGACGATGTGACGGGCCTGCGCCGCCATCGCACTGTGGTTGGTTTGGCTGCCCATCTCCACTGGGCAGGGTTTGTCGTGCCGGTAGCGCTCCCACGAAAACTCGCAGGCCACCGCTTTGGCCGCGCAGCTCATCAGGTCGCGCACCTCTTCGCTGTCCAGGGCCTGCACGCCCGTGTCGGTGAAAAAACAACCCCAGGTCGTACCCCGCCGGCGGCTCGCCCGCAGCAGGGGCAAGAGCAGCGGAACGGCGTCGGGGCTCGATACCACGTACATCACGTCCATCGTTGCGCCTTTCTCGTTGAGAATGTCATTACCATCAGCGCCACCGCGCCGATCACCAGAACCAGACCGACCGCGCGCCACACCAGGGCGGACGATGCACCGCCGTCTTGTTGGACGCCTCCTGCGACGGGATAGCCGGGTACCGCGCGCCAGGCCCGCCACCCGCCGATCAACACCTGCACGCGGCCCGCGTCGGCGGCGCGCAGTCGAGTGAACAAGGCGATCGAGTCCATCGGCTCCCGGCCGTAAGCGACATAACGCTGACCGGCCTTCAGGGCTGTGCCGGCATCGCCCTGCGCGACCAGCGCGGCAAGGGGGCGGTTGATCGCGCCGGGGATATGGCCGCGTTCGAAGGCCTGCGCGGTCCGCCCGTCGACGGGCACGAGATCGCTTGCGCCGTCCAGCGTGTGGCGTAATTCACGGTGCAGCACGATCGACCGGTCGCGCATGGGCGCAGTGAATATCGGCTCGCGCACGATGCCGCGCCGACGCCCCGGACCCGTGCGGTAACGGCCCGTCGCCAGCGCCTGCGTGAGCGGCGTTGGCAGAATGTCGACGCGCCGCTGACCTGCCAGGTACAAAAGCCCGGCGACGAAGTCGCGTGCCTCGCCGCGGTCGCCCACGACCACAACCCGCTCATGACCCGACAGGCCGGCCGTGCCCAATGCCCAGAGCAGGTCGGGCGGACTGGGCAGCTCGCCGTTGGGGCCGACAAGATCGGTCGCCGGCAGGCAGTGGGCACCGGCCAACGTGCGTTTGAGACAGTCCGTCAGGGGCCGGGCATCGACGATCACAGCGGCGGGCGTTGCGGCAAGCTCGGCGTCGAGCCCGCCCGGCTCGACGTAGGTCAGGTCGGCGGCGAGCGCGTGAGTACACCACAGCAGGGTACACGCGATGAGGGGGCGGGCCGTGCGCATGCAACCCTCAGCAGCCGCCGAACTGCTCTTCCTGGCGCGGCGCGCCGGCGGCCCGCGGTGCGGGCGGATGGTCGATGTAGTAGCCGACGAGCTCGGTCACGGGCACGACGCCGTAGTCCGGGCCCAGATCGATGTCGGGGATATTCTCCATGGGTTGCGGCGTGCGCGCCGCCGCCAGAGTCTCAGAGGAGACCGTGGCGTACGGATAGAGCACCAGCGCCGCACCGAGGCTGAGCAGCAGACAGGCGGCGCAAAACAGGAGCATTTGTGCTTTGGTCATGGCAATACGTCCTAGAACGGATCTTTGGTGAAGCTGACGTACATGACGTAGAACGCCACGACGCCCATGGCGATCTGCAAGGTCGATTCAAAATCCAGTCCGAACATCAGTCTTGGCCCTTGTAGTGACGCACCAGCCGGTCCAGGTCGAGTGGCTTGCCCCCTTCCGGGTTGATCACCGGGGGCGAGAAGTACGGCACGCCGTTGCGTGTGGCGTGTAGATAGGCCGGTTGAGCCACGAGGATATAGATCAGCCCGGCAAATCCGACGAGTCCGACCAGCGTCGAATAGATCATCATTTGCACCTGCCCTTTGCTCACGGCGCCTCCTCAGTTCTTCTGCACGATCACGCGCCAGTAGCGGTCGGTCTTGACGGTACCGAGGTGCGTGCCTTGCAGCTCGGGCATCATGGGCGGTATCGCCTCCATGGAGGTCGGGTTATCGATCCTGACCTCGAGCACCTCGCCGCTGACCATCTTCGACATAGCCTTCTTGGTCATCAGCTGCGGGCGCGGACACGAATCGCCCAGGCAATCGACGAGTTGGGTAGGGGTCACGCTGGTACCGTTGTCGAGGGTGACAGCCTCTCCGGCCGGTGAGGAAGCGTTGTCTTTTTTGCCACCGAATAATCCCATGATTCCTTCTCCTGCTTACGACGGTTGTTGGGAAAACTGCTCTAGCTGGAACGCTGCGCGGTGGCGCCGATCGGCGCCGCGCCCTGCGGTGCCGCGGAGGCGGCAACCGCCGTTGCGGCCGCGGTAGCGCTCGCCTGCTCGCGTTCGCGCGCCATGCGGGCCTCCTTGCGCAGGATGGCCCGATAAATGGCAAACAGCACCGCAAACTGGACCAGCCCGAAGACGATGGCCGGAATGCCGGTCTTGGCCTGCAGCGTGGCGGCGTTGGCATAACCGAACTGCAGGGCCGCCAGATGCGGTTGGTGATCCATGGTGGTCGGTGCCGGCGGCCAGTACATAAACGACCACACCAGCGAGAACAGGAACATTCCGACAAAGGTGAACAACAGCGCCCAAATGGCACCGACGTTGCCCTCGCCGGCCTTGACCCAGGTCGAGACGGTGCAGGCGCCGGCCAGGACCATGCCGATGCCGAACAGGAACAGACCCAGAACCTGGTTGATGCCGACGTCGAAGTGCATCGTGTGGCCCTCACCGACGGTGATAAACGCGGTGAAGCCGATGGTGAGGATCATCATGCAGACCAACAGGGCCTTGGTGTTGCGGTAGGTTTTGAACAGCATCGCGTCGCGAAGGGCCGCGGTGTTGCAAAAGCGCGAACGCTGCACCAGCACACCGACGACCGAACCGAAGATGAACGCGGCAAGGCATTGACCGATAGCCGACATCTCAACCCTCCAGGACTTTTTTGTAGATGAGCGAACCGACCCAGGCGCCGGCGATGATGCCGCTGATGGCGAGGTAACCGCCGAGATTCATCTCGGGGGTCAGCCCGAAAAACGTGCTTACATTGCACACGAAGGCCAGGCGGATACCGATGCCCATGAGCAGCCCGCCGATGGTAATCATCACCCACTCGGAGAGGTGGCGCGGGATGCGCCAGTAGAATTCCTTACTGAGCACAGCGGCGACGATGGAGCCGAACAGCATGCCGAGGCTGATGTAGATCTTCCAGTACGTGGGATCGGGCTTGAATACGACATCCCAGAACGGGATGCGGTGGAGCTGGTCGCCCATAACGCCCTTGGCGATCAGGCCGGTCATCATGGTTTCGCCGCCGCCCACGGTCCAGGCGCCGACCACCAGAAACAGGAACACATCCAACAGCGCGATGATCGTCAGCGCGATAATTGGATCCAGGGTCTTCTTGAACAACTCCATCCAGTGCCCTCCACCATGAGCGTTTGGTATTGGTTTGGGCAAAAGAAAGAGCAATTGCGATGCCAAAACGCGATTTACGCGTCTTTTCCGCGACTTAGACCGGATTGTTCAGGAAGGGTGAAGGACCGGGTGTACGATTCTGAAACAGCGCTGGCCTATTTTGAATCAGGCATGTTGTTCCAATTTGCGCCGCAGGGTGGAGCGGCTGATGCCGAGTACGCGGGCCGCGGCCGCCTGGTTGTTGTCGCAGGCGGCCAGGACGCGGCGGATATGCTGGGCCTCGATCTCCTCGAGCGTCGCCTCGGTCGTCTCACCGGCCGGCGCGGCGGGCGGCGGAGTGGCGGCATTGATGGCGATCTCCGGCGCATCGAGCACAGGGCCGGGATAGAGCGCAAAGCTGCGCTCCAGGACGTTTTCGAGCTGACGGACGTTGCCCGGCCAATCGTACATGATCAGCTTGCGCCGTGCGGTGGGTGTGAGATCGAGGTCGCCCCGGCCCGTGCGAGAGCGCAGCTGCGCCAGGAAGCGGTCGATGAGCGGGGCGATGTCGTCCCGGCGCTCGCGCAGCGGCGGCAGGTACAGCGGCAGGACGTTGAGTCGAAACAGCAGGTCGCTGCGGAACTCGCCCGACTCGGCCATCGCATCGAGGTCGCGGTTGGTCGCGGCGACCACCCGCACGTCGACCTTGATGGGTGCACCGCCGCCCACGGGGCGCACCTCCGCCTCCTGCAGCACCCGCAGCAACTTGACCTGCAAACGGGGGCTGATGTCGCCGATCTCGTCCAGGAACAGAGTTCCGCCGTCGGCTTCGCGGAACAGTCCGGGCTTGTTGGCGGTCGCGCCGGTGAAGGCCCCCTTGATGTGCCCGAAGAGCTCGGAGTCGAGCAGGTCCTCGGGCAGGGTGCAGCAGTTGATCGCAACGAACGGCCCCCTGGCCCGGACGCTGGTCGCGTGGATGGTGCGCGCCACGACCTCCTTGCCCACACCCGTCTCGCCGGTGATCAGTACCGGGATGTCCTGCTCGCGGATGCGCTCGATGACTTGCAGGATACGCTGCATGGGCTCGCTCTGCGCGACGACGTCGCGAAAGCGCTCGCGCCCGTCGAGTTGCTCGCGCAGGCGGTGGACTTCCTCGCGCAGGGATTTCTTCTCCAGGACCTTGTTCAACCGGATCAACAGCTCGTCGGGGTTGATGGGTTTGGTCAGGTAGTCGTAGGCACCGAGCTTCATGGCCTGAACCGCGTTCTCGATGGAGCCGTAGGCGGTCATGATGACGCTTTCGATTTCGCTGCCGCTCGTGCGCAGCCAGGACAGCAGGTCCAGACCGCTCTGCTCGCCCAGGCGAAGGTCGGTGAGCACCAGGTCGACGGATTCGGCCTGCAGCATGGCGCGCGCCTGTTCCACATCGGCCGCCTCCACGGTGCGGTGGCCTTCGGACTTGAGGAGCATGCTCAGGGTCTTGCGAATCGAGAACTCGTCGTCGACGATCAGGATAGTGGCCATTGTCGCTACGCGCTCTCCAACTCGAAGCTCACCTCGGTGCCCACATCCTTGTGGCTGACGATGGTGAGCTTGGTGCCGTGCTGCATCAAGATGCGCTGCACAATCGAAAGACCCAGCCCCGTTCCGTCCTTGCGTCCGGTAATGAACGGGCGGGTGACCTTGTCCAGCATGTCGTCGGGGATACCGCGACCGGTGTCGGCAACGCGCACCGACAGTCGCTCGCCCCGGGGCTGCACCTCGACCGTCAGATTGCCGCCGTCCGGCATGGCCTGGATGCCGTTGAGGATGAGATTCATGAAGACCTGGCGCATCTGGTCGGAATCGATGCGCGCGCGGCACTCGTCGGCGTGAATGCGGGTCTGAATCTTCACGCTCTTGGGCAGCGCCGGGTCGTTGGACAGCAACAGGACCGTATCGCGCAGCAGGGGACAAAGATCGGTCTCGGCGAGCTTGGACTCGGGAATGCGCGAGAAGGTCAGAAAGTCGTTCAGAATGTTCTGCAGGCGATTGGACTCGGCGGTCATGATGCCGGCGAGCTCGCGGCGGTCGGCCTCGGGCACGTTATCGCGCGTCATCAACTGCACGGAATTGATAATCGCCGACAGGGGATTGCGAATCTCATGGGCAATGCTGGCCGAGAGTTCACCGACGCAGGCCAGGCGCTCGGCCTCGGTGCGCTTTTCGTGCTCCAGCCTGACCTGACGCGAGGTCCGCTGCAGTGAACCGACCATGGCATTGAAGGCGCGGGCCAGCAGACCGACCTCGTCCCGGCTTTGTATATTGACGCGCACGTCCAGATCGCCGTCGGTGATGCGCCGCACCGCGTTGGTCATGGCGTGCAGATTGCGGGTCGTTGCAAACGACAAGGCCCAGGCGGCCAGGCTGCCGACCACCAGGGCGATCAGGATGAACAACAGCCCCTCATCGCGGGTTGCCGCCAGTGCCTGGTGCAGGTTCTTGGTGGACATGCCCACGAACACGGCGCCGACATCGCGGCCGGCGACCTGTATGTTCTCGCGCAGGTCCAACACGCCGTCGTTCGGCGCCAGGGGCATGGTCTCGCTCTTTTGGATCCGCGGCGTCACACGCCGGCCCACGCGCGAAGGGTCGGTGCTGGCGAGCACGTTGCCCTCGGCGTCGATGACCTCGGCATAGCTGACATCCGGCTGGCGCTGGGTGCGGTCGATGACCTCGGCCAGCGAGGCCAGATCTTCGGCGAGCAGCGCGTTGGTCGTGGCGACCGCCATCAGACTGGACAGGGCGTGACCCCGGTTTTGCAGCTCGGCGCGAATGCTGTCGGACTGCTCCGTCACCGCATCCCAAATGAATGCGCCCATCAGCACGGCGTGGACCAGGGCCACCGAGAGGATCAGGCGAAAGCGCAGTGTGGCAAACCACGACAGGCGATTGGATTTGGCGGCGTCGGCCGCGATCATCCCGGCAGGGACGTCTTCGGCTATCGTATTCATTGGCGTACTCCGAGGTACTCGGCGTCGGTGGCCCGAACGAACCCGTCTTCGAATCCCAGCGCCTTCAGGATCGCGTGCCCGCGCTCGCCATGACCAAGGCGCAACAAGAGGTCGGTAATGCGCTTGACGTCCGGGCGCGGCAGCCCGGCCCGCACCGCGATGGGCATCTGCGGCTGAGGCGGCGTTTCGGCGACGATGCGCAGCTTTGCGCGAACATAGCCCGGCATGGACCGAAGCGACGGACGCCAGGTGCCGGTGATGTCGACCAGTCCCGAGTACAGCGCCATGAGGGCCGAGTCCTGCGAGCGGAAATAATGGATATGGAATTTCTTACTAACGTCGATGCCGAGGCTGCGCATGTATTGGCGGGTCATCACGGTCGCCGCGAAGGCGTTCGGATCGGGAAAGCCGATACGCAATCCGTCGGGCAGGTGCTTGGGATCGAGCCTTTGAATCGGACCGTCCTTGCGCACGACCAGGATGCCAGTGAACGGCTCCTGGGCGACCTTGGCGATGGCGCGGTAACCGTATTTTCTTGCCTCGGTATACAACAGAGGATTGAGATAGATGATGTCGTACTCGCGCTTTTGTACGCGCTGCATGTAGGCGGCGAAGCTCGGGGCGGTGACAAACTGGACCGGGCGGCCGAGGGTCTTGGCGAGATCGTCCGCCAGAGGCATAAACATGGCCGCAAGCTTGGTCGGGCTCTGCAGCGGGAGAACGCCGAGGCGGTAGTAGTCGCGCGGTGCCTGAGCGAACGCCGCGGCGGCGAACAGCAAAAGGCACAGCGCAAGCGCTGCTTGCAGCGATCGTGGGCGCATCAGACCTACCTCGGGCGCCAAGGGCCGGGTTGTCGGGACAATGGCTACAGTTACCACCGCCCGGCGGGGAGCGTCAACCTGGCGGGCGAACGGGTCAAGGCGTCGGACCGCGGCGAGGCTCGGTCAGCCAATAGAGAAAGGCCGTCAGGGGCAGACCGACGCCGAGCGCGGCCACCGCACGCCAACCGCCGAGGCTGAAGGCGAACGCCGCGGCGGCCGAACCGGCGGCGCCTCCGGCAAAAAAACAGGTCATGTAGGCCGTCGTCAGCCGGCTGCGCGCCTCGGGGCGCAGCTGGTAGATCGTACTCTGGTTGAGTATCTGCGTGCCCTGCACGCCGAGGTCGACCAGGACGATACCCACGATTAGACCCAACAGCGAATGGTCGAACGCACCAAGCACGACGAAGGCAATCGCGACGGTCGCCAGAAACATTCCCGTATAGCGGTGCGTTAGCCCCTTGTCGTGCAAATGCCCGGCGAACGAGGCGGCAACGGCACCGGCGACGCCGAGCAGACCAAATGCGCCGATCATGGAATCACCGTAGTTGAAAGGCGGCCGGGCGAGCAGAAACGGCAGGGCCGTCCACAAGGCGCTGAAGGTCGCGAACATGAACACGCCGTAGGTGATGCGCCGGCGCAGCAGCGGCTCCTCGGCGATGAGACGCAGCACCGAACGCAGCAGCTCCAAATAGCTCAAACGCTCGCCGCTGCGGTCGGTGGGCAGCGCCCGCGCCAGCACGCCGGCCTGCACCAGCATCAACGCCGCGGCCAACCAGAACATACTGCGCCAGCCGAAGGCATCGGACATCACGCCGGAGACCGTACGCGCGAGCAGGATACCGAGGAGCAGCCCGCTCATCACGCGGCCAACGACGCGCCCGCGCGCATGGTCCGGTGCCAGATGCGCGGCAAAGGGAACGAGCACCTGCGCAACGACGGAAGTGATGCCCACCGCCAGGGAGGCAACAAAGAAGATGCCGATCGTCGGCGCCAGGGCGGCGGCGACCAAAGAGACGACGGCGCAAAGGGTAACGGTCACCACCAGGCGCCGACGCTCCAACAGGTCGCCCAAGGGTACGACGAACATCAGCCCCACCGCATATCCGACCTGGGTCATGGTGACGATGAGTCCGGCCGTATGGGTGGGCACGGCGAACGAGCGCGCGAGCGTATCGAGCAGCGGCTGTGCGTAATACAGGTTGGCTACCGCGATACCGGTGGCCGTAGCCATGATGAGCACCAAGGAGGCGCTCAGGGAATTCGGCTCCGAGGCGTCGGTGCGGTGACGAGGCGTTTTGGACAACGTCGGCGTGTCTGCGGCGGTGGAATGAGGCGCAGAGCTTAATCACAGCGCCACTGACATGCAAGCGGGCCCTGGGGCGCAGCGACCGGTGATGCACCCGCAACCGATACGGGCTTGGCGGCGCGGATCGGGCAGCGTGCGGGCGCCGGCGCGGAGGTTTCCGCGCCGGCACGTCGGCCAGAGGCTAACGGGCCTTGGCGGCGATCTGACGGTTGATGTCGGACCCGCGCAGGACGAAGCGGTTGTTGCGCATATTGCAGTCGTCGTTGGCGCGTGTTGCGTCGCTGCCGTATTCGGGGTCGAGGTAGCGGATCTCGACCACCAGGTTGGGCGGAAACTCGACGCTCTGGCTCCAATTCAGGTAGTGGCTGAAATAATTGATGCCGCTGCCGGCGCGCAGATTCTGAAAGTAGTGGTCGTCGAGGCGCCGCGGGGCGCCGCCGCCCAGGGGCTTGGTGTACATGTGGATCATCGCCCCGCGCGGCAGGGTGTGATAGTTCATCCGGCCATTGTTGTGCAGCTGCACCATGAAATTGATGCGCTTACTGCCGTTGGACAGGCTCTGCACGATGTACACGCTGACCCGGCGCAGGGCGGGGTCGGGACAGCCGGTCTGTATGTGCAACTGCGGCCGGAGCTTGGGATTGAGCTTGGGATTGAGCTGGGGCTGGGTCTGGACCTTCGGGTTGAGCTGGACCTGCGGCGTGACCAGCGGACCCGCTTGGGCCATACCCGCGCACAAGGCACTCATGGCCAATATCGAAATACAGCGCTTCATAACGTTCTCCCCTGACTGGCTTTGTATCTGCGTTGTCGTATGAGTCGCTCGCCCGGCGCAGGCGGTTCAATCCCGGGGCGCACCGGCGCCCCGGGGAGAGCGCCCGCCGGCATAGGCCCTCGGACAGTTACTTGAATTCAATGAGTTAAGGAGAACTCCGCGGCCGGAGCGGGGCGGGAGAAATCGTCAGTGCGTCCCATCGGGCTCGCTGACGCTGTACAGCCACCAGCGGGGCGAGAGCGCCCGGCCGCGCGGCTTGCGGTCGAAGTAGAGCTTCATGCGCCGGCCGTCGTCGGTCCGCACCTCGTACCAGTGCTTGCGCACGTAGCGCTCGCCGCTGCCGTGGCGGCAGGGTCCGGTATCGCGCCAGGTGCGCAGCACCGAGGCCACGCGCACCGTCTGACCCCGCCAGGTAAACTCGCGCGGCAGCCCGGGCTCGCCCAGCGCCATGCGGCCGGTGTCGTGGCTGTCCGCCAATGGCGTGATGCGTTCGCTGACAAATCGTTCGTGCATGACCTAAACGCTCAACGGAATCGCCGCCGGGCCCAATTAGGGCCCGGGGCGCTGCAGTTCCACCGGTGGTGGACGGCGGTCAGAAACGCTTGGCGATGCCAACGGAAATCAAATCCGCGCTTTCAGTGTCCAGCTCGTAATGCTCAAAGTCGGCCGTTAAATACACTGTCGGTACAAACTCCCAGCCGACGCCCGCGCCGTAGTAGGGGTCAGTGCCGCTATTACTTGAGCTGGCGCCGGGTACTCCCGGCGCGTACGCGGTAGTGTCGACGTTCCAGGACGCGAGGCCCAAACGCGCATGAATATTGAATGTGCGACTTACGGGAAGCCGGAAGCGGGCGCCTGCACCTACCAATGTCCCCTCGAACTTGATATGAGCATTGTTGACAGTGAATTCGAACAAGTAACCGTCCGCGATGAACCGGTCACCGATATTACCCGTAACCTCCGCTGACCCCAGATCGGCGTAACTCAACTCCACCGCGACGTTGGGGCTGAGGTTATAGCCGCCATAGACCTTAAATCCTGTGGAACTGTCGTCGAGGCTGGCGGTCAGCGCCGTAATTCCCGTGTCGAAGCTCGTCGAGCCAGCGGAGGCGCCGATATACATGTGGCCGGTCTGCGCCTGCGCCGGGCCGACGCCCAAACCGAGGAGCACAAACGCGATCAGAAACAGAAGGGATCCAGACGTCTTCATGGCAAACCCCCTATAGGCCAAAGGCCGTTGCCTCGCCCGTGGCGAGGAGCGAGGCGGTCAGATTGCATGTGCCCGTTTGGACACCGCGAATACCTTTGCACGATTGCGCCAGGGCCGCGCTGATCTGGGTCAACATCGGTAACGGACCCGGGAAACCCGCGGGGGCCCAGAGACCGCGGGCCCCGCCCCAACCGACGCCATCCGTCCTTGGCTCAGCTCACCCCACGGCAGTACTTCAAGGCGTCCCGCACGACCTTGGGGCAAATCTCGTTATCAGCGCCGCGGCTGCTGCAGGTGTCCATGGTCCATCGCACCGTGTTCATGATTTCGCCCTCGCGGGGCACGCCCCGGCAAAACGCCGCATCGACCTTGGTCGCCCGCATGCAGCCGCGGATGAAAGACTTGGCCCTAACCGCGCACATGATGCCATCGCAGCCCTTCGTGCGCTCGACGGTTGCGTCCACGCATTGACTGGCGGTCCCTTGGGACCCGACGGCACGCCCTTCGTCCGTGGCCGCTTGAACCTCGGCCTTCAAAGCGAGCTTGTTATTTTGCCACCACACATAGCCTGCGCCGGCCATCACGGCGACGAGCAAGAGAATCGCCCCAATCACGATTGCCGCGACCTTCATCAGACTTCCCCCCAAGAAAAGTAGACGATGTGGACCATACGGAATTATTTATTCATTTCGCGGATCAATCACCGGCCAATATAGCGTCGGGCAGTCGGAATCGGGAAAATCTGATCATTTGTTACCTCTCAGTTGCCTGGCCTTTCGTAGATCGGCCTCGGCTTTGGCGTGCTGCCCGAGCTTACGGTAGGCGACGCCCCGGTTCTGGTAGGCCGAAGGCTCGCTGGGATACATCTTTAGATAGAGACTCAGCGCCTTGACCGCGCTTCGGTAGTTACCCAACTGAATATAGCAATAGGCTGTGTTGAACAGGGCCGAGCCATCTTTGTGGATACGCAAGCCTTCCCAATAGGAATTTACGGCGGCTCGGCAGTCCCCCGCCTTGTAGAATGCGTAGCCGGCGGCGTTCCAGATGTCCGAGTCACCCGGCATCAGGCGCACTGCCGCATCGAATTGCTGTACGGCGTCTGGGTACTGCTCGAGATGAATATAGGACCAGCCGGCATAGTAATAGGACCAGGCGAAATTCGGGTCCTGCTTCTCGGCCTTCAGCATCAGCTTCAACGCATCGCGATACCGTTTTGCTGTGTAGGCCGCACGCCCGTCGTGATAAGTCGATTTGGCAGTACTGTCGATTTTCGACCAATCCACTGTTTCATCGACCCAGGCACCGATCAGGCCGCTTGGATATTTCTGATACATGAGCTTATACCGATGACCCGCCTGGACGCGGAACTGCACGTGCATGTCGCCCTTGGAGTAACCGTGAGTGCGATCGGCCCAAGACCAGTGCCGCTTGTAGTCGTAGTAGACTGTAGCCTTGTAGACCCCGGGCTTCAGCTCGATAACGCGGTGTTCGTCGGCGATCGTCTTGCTCAACAGCTTCTTGTTATACGACGTGTCCCCGTTGAGGGCGCGAAGCTGCATAGGAGGTTTGACGATAAGACGCCCTACCTTGTCCGGAGGCAACGCCTTGCCGTGATAGCCGTGCTCGACCATCGCGCCGCTGCACGCGCTCAAGATTGGAAGTATAAAAATGAGCAGGACAAAGAAGGCGTGTTCAACAAACGACTTTTCGTCGCGTCTTGGCAAGTCAGCCACCGATCTCTCCCAACATCGACTAAATCCCTTGTCGCGCAGAGTGGAGCGCTTGCGCAAAAGGCTGGCGGATAGAGGCACAAAAAATCGTCACCCTACGAACACCGTAGCCCACGCCCTCAGAGGCGTCAAGAACCAGTTAGGATGGGCGAAAGGTCGTATGGTGGTGAGCCGGAGTTGTGAAAAAACCTAGCGCCAATGTCGGAGACCGGGCACATCGAATAGGGCCGATGTACCGTGCGACTTAACACCCCCCCAGAGACAATGCCGACGGCGATAGTCGGGTTGGGCGAGGCCATCAGACGCCGACCAAGTGCCGGTATTGGCCGAGCAACAGCTCAACGCCGCGCCGGAGGTTCATAACTCCCGGGCGGCGTCCCAAAGGGAACGGCCAGTCGGTTCCAGCCGTTGATCGCCACGATGGCAAGGGTCAGGTCGACCAGCTCCTTTTCGCCGAAGACCTCGCGCGCCTGTACATACGCCTCCGGTGGGATCGCGTGCTGCGCCATGGCGGTCAGTGCCTCGGCCCAACGCAAGGCGGCCCGCTCGCGTTGCGAATAGAACGGGGTATCGTGCCAGGCCGGCAACGCGTAGAGGCGCTGCTCTTGCTCACCGGCGGCACGCGCGTCTTTCGTATGCATATCGATGCAGAACGCACAGCCGTTCATCTGCGAGACACGCGTCTTGACCAGCTCGAGCAGCGAGGATTCGAGCCCGGATGTCCGGACGTAGTGTTCGAGCCCCCGCAGGGCGGCAATGCCGTCGGGGGCAACGCGGGCGTAGGCAATCGACTGTTTCATTCTGATGCTCCTGTGCTGTGGCGCGACGTCGACGCGCGCCAATTGGGTTGTTGTTCCTTCCCGGGACGCACGAGACGATTCTATCGTGACAGGGCCGTAGCGCTTTGCAGAGGCAAGTCGAGCTCGATGCGGGCAAGCTTGTCCGGGTTGCGTATCGTATAGATTTCGACAATGCGGCGCCCGTCGGTCACGAGTGAGGTCACCGAGTCGAGCTCCCCGTCCAAATAGCGCAGGATACCCAGCGCGCCGTTGACCTGGGCAAGGCGAAAGCGGCCGCGTCCGCCGATTCGGCGCGCGATACCCTGGTAGAACCGCGCCACGGGTACGGCGCCGCGCAGCACCTTGCTGACCGACGGCACCTTGCCGCCCCCATCGCTGGTGAAGCTCACGTCCTCTGCGAGCAGGCTCAGCAAAATCTGGCGATCGCCCGAGCGCGTGGCCTCGACAAAGCGCTCGAGCAGTCGCCGGTGGTCTTCGCGGTCAACCTGGAATCTCGGTCGGTCGCGGCGTACGCGTTGGCGGGCGCGATGCACCGCCTGGCGGCAGGCATCCTGACGCTTGCCGATCATGGTTGCGATTTCGGCATAGGAAAGGTCGAACACGTCATGGAGAAGAAAGGCGGCGCGTTCCTCGGGAGCCAGGCGTTCGAGCACCATGAGAAAGGCGATGGACAGGTCGTCCGCGATCTCCGTCGCCCGATCGGCCGGCGGGGCGTGAACCTCTACGAGCGGCTCCGGGATCCACTGCCCCGCATACGCCAGACGCTCGGTCTTCGCGGCCCGCAGACGGTCCAGGCTCAAACGGGTGACGACCGTAACCAGCCAGGCCTCCGGGCTGCGCAATTCGGCGGTGTCGGTACCGTGCCAGCGCAGGTACGCATCCTGCACCACGTCCTCGGCGTCGGCGCGCGAGCCCAGCATGCGATAGGCGATGCCCTGCAGTTTCGGGCGGTATTGATCGAAAGTGCTCACGTCTGTACTCATCGCAGGCTCCTGCCGCGCGGCGGCATGCGTGACTGGTATTCCAGGGACGGCCGGGTACTTCGGTTTGTGACAGACCGGCGATGCCAGCGGGGAATTCGTAGGTCAGGCGGACCTGAAGGGCGAGCCAATCGCCCTGGTTACAAAAGACCAAACAAGGCGCCGTTCACCACGAGGAGCGCAATCCAGCCGAAGCCGGCGATCATGATTGGCGGCGTCGGATTTTCGATCTTGTAGCCGTCAATCCACATCCCCACGGTGTAAGTGTTCACCGCGCCGGGGAACCAGATGAGCACGAGAACGATGGCGGTGAACAGGCAATAGTCGAACAGCAGACGGGCCCGGAAGTCGGCAATGGCAAACACCATTCCGGTCACGGCCACGATGCCCGATAGAAGACGCGATACGCTCATCGGCTTGCCCTGCGATACCTCCTCGATGGCCCTGGTGCGACGAGCGCGTCAAGCGCGCTGCAGGTGACGGATATGGCGCCACACATACCAGACAATCCCGGCGACGATAAGAGCGCCGATAATGGCGTCGAAGCGGTGAAAGTAGATGCCGAGCGAATGCCAGTTCTGGCCGAGTTTCATTCCGATCCAGGCCAGCGCCCAGCACCAGATGAAGGAGCCAACGAAGGTGTAGACGACGAAGCGCCAGATCGGCATGCGCGCCACGCCGGCAGGAAAGGCGATGAAGGTTCGAACGACCGGCAACAGACGGCCGATGAAGATGGTGATGTCGCCGTGTCGCCGGAACCAGCGGTCGGCCAGATCGAGGTCGTGGTGCGAGATGAGGATGTACTTGCCGTACTTCTCGACGAGGGGGCGACCACCCCAGGCACCGACCGCGTAGGCGACCAGCGAGCCGAGCACGCAGCCGACGGCGCCGGCCGTGGCCACGACCCACAGGTTCATCGTCCCGGTAAACACCAGGTAGCCCGAAAAGGGCATGATGATTTCCGAGGGCAAAGGGATGCAGGCGCTCTCGATGGCCATCAACAGAACGACGCCCCCGTAACCCATGTCGGAGATGGTGGAGATGATAAAGCCGGCCAACAAGCTGATGATTTTTTCGACCATGGTATCCCGGGCTTCAGGGTCTCAAGGCGCCCCGTTTCAATCGGCCGGTGGCGGACCAGGGCCGAGCGCCAAGTTTAAAGGGAACGTCGCCGGGTCGCCACCGACAGCCCCGCGGGCGGTCTCACCGCCCCGCACTTTTCACGAGGCCCTTGCGAGCGCAGTAATTCTTGCCCAGGTCGGTCAGAAAGTATTTGGTCCCGGTCATCCCGGGTACCTCCTCGATGAGGTGCTTGTCGAGGAGCCGCTCGACCGCCTGCTTGGCCTGGGTGGTCGCGATACCCGAACGGTCCGCGATGGATTGCAGCAGCAGCCCGGTCTCGCCCTGGCTGACCAGGGCCTTCAAAACGCGCCCCATGTTGACCTTCTGTTCGTCTGTCCTCGCCCTGGCGGGTGCCGCCTTCTTGGCCGAGGGCGCGGAACGCCTGATCGAGACCAGCTTCATTAGCACCGACTGCCCTTCCTGCATCTCCCCGGGCTGCTCGGCGCCCCGGAACCGGCGCCACAACCGGTAGAGCTTGAGGAAGAAAGGCACCATGGCGGCAAGCATCAGGATAAGAAGCCAGACGGGGATGGCCACGGTCGCCGTTAGGAAAGAGAGGTACGACATATACAACCCATTCGGACTTGTAACGTCAGCTACACTACGTAGCATAACAGGCTGAACACCTTAAACAATCCGTTAAAATGAGACACCGGTAGTATTCCGGGCATCGGCCGGGACGCGAACCAGGGTCCCGGACCGCCTTCGGCGCCGCCACAGGAAAATCAGCCGTCGCAACCGGCACGACAGGGAGGAAATGGAGTATGTGGCCGTTCAGGAAAAAGGAGCCTTACAAAACCATTGGCGCCGTAATCACCACCGGTCCCGATGGCCGCGTCAGCGTCGACGTGCGGGGGCAGACCTGCCCCGGCTATCTGCTGTCCATCAACAAGGCAATCGACTCGCTCGAGCAGGGTACTAGTGCATTACTGCTGATGACCTATGCCCCCTGCGGCGATGACGTGCATGCCTGGTGCAAGGAAAAGGGCTACACCTTCGACGGCCTGTTTCACGAGGACGGCATCTGGAAGATCGCGGTGACGAAATAGCACCGCTGATGCGGGCCGGCAAGTTCATCCGGCGGGCAGGGTCCTATTCGCCGCACGCCGGCCAGCCGTAACCCCAACGCCAGGGCAGGCCCGTACAGGGACCGCCGCCCACGCGCACCGCGCGATACATCAAGGCGCCGACAACGGCGAAATTCTGTTCGATAACGTGCGCGGGCAGGTCAAACTCGCGGGCGAATTCGTCACGGTGGGTCTTGCCGAAGTCCACCACGCACTGGCGCAGCGCCCGGTCGGCGCGCAGGCGCTTGTCGAAGCCATGCCGGGTTTCGCCGCGCCAGTAGGCGCGATCGTGTGTGACGCAGCAGTGCTCGTACGGCGGCTTGTTGCCGAATTTCGCCTTGAAGGCCGGCACCTCCTTGGCCAGATAGCGCCAGCCGTCCGACAGCCCACCGCTGCAGCCGTCCGTGGTGAACGGGGCGAGGCGGCTTTGCGGATCGGCCTGAACGCGGGCCAGCGCCGGATACCGCGACACCTCCAGCTCGCGCTCGATCTTTTCAATCATGCCATCACCAACGTCCGCGCCGAAAGCCGGGGCCATCCCCATCCATGGGGCGATGGCCAGCAGGATTGGCACTCGAAACAGTTTCATCGCGAAACACCCGATAACGAATACGCCCGAGCATGCCACAGCAAGGCGCGCCGAAACAGCGTGCGCGGAACGCGACGCTTGCCGACTCGGCGACATCCGCCGAGGCCAGCGGCGCACGCTTGGCCCGCTGAGCTACATGAAGAACTCATAAACGTGGGGGATAAGGCGGTCTCCGGACGCGGACCGCCGCTGCGGATGAAACATTGGCGATGAACGCTGTCTAACGGCACACAAGCACCCGGACGCACAGTGCCGGCGCCGCGGCACTTGGCCGTCGGCGGATGTATCGACGTTGCAAGGAGATGGACTATGCCAAACCTGCTCTTCACCCCCACTCACCTCGGCCCGCTCGAACTGCAGAACCGGATTGTGATGGCGCCCATGACGCGCAACCGCGCGAGCGCCGACAACGTGCCGAGCGAGCTCATGGTCGAATACTACGCGCAGCGGGCCTCGGCCGGACTCATCGTCACCGAAGGGACGTCGCCGTCGCCCGACGGTGTGGGCTATCCGCGCATTCCCGGCGTCTTCACCGAAGAGCAGACCAAGGCCTGGGCGCGCGTCGCCGAGGCCGTCCATGCACGCGGGGCCAAGATCTTCATGCAGCTGATGCATACCGGGCGCATCGGCCATCCGCTGAACCTGCCCGCCGGGGCCCGGCTGCTCGCCCCGTCGCCGGTCGCCGCGGACTGCGAGATGTACACCGATGCCGAGGGGCCTCAGCCGCACCCCGAACCGACAGCGATGACCGTGGAGGACATCGAGCACGCCAAGCAGGAGTTCGTGCAGGCCGCCAAGAACGCCATCGCCGCCGGCTTTGACGGCGTGGAGCTGCACGGGGCCAACGGCTATCTGCTCGAGCAGTTCTTTCGTCCGAATACCAACCGGCGGGAAGACGACTACGGCGGCAGCGTCGAGAAGCGCGCGCGCTTCGTCCTGGAGGTCGCCTCCGACGTCGCCGAGGCGATCGGCACAGACCAGGTCGGAATCCGCCTCTCGCCTTTCGGCGTATTCAATGACATGCCGCTGTACGACGAGATGGAGGCCGACTACGCCTATCTGACCACGCAACTCGATGCCCTGCGCCTGATGTACATCCATATCGTCGACCACTCGGCCATGGGCGCACCGACGGTGCCCGACGAGATGAAGGCCAGTATGCGTCGTCTGTTCAGCCGCACGATTATCCTGTCCGGCGGTTACGACCCGCAGCGCGCCGAGAGCGATTTGCAGGCCGGCAGGGGCGACCTCATCGCCGTCGGGCGCCAGTTCCTCGCCAACCCCGACCTGCCGGCGCGCTGGCAGGTCGGTGCGCCCCTGAACGAGCCGGACTACGACACCTTTTATACGCCCGGCGAGAAGGGGTACACCGACTATCCGCTGCACGAGCAGACGACCCGCAAGGCCGGGACGGCCTGAGACCGCTCGGGGATCGTCACGAACGGGACAAGGCATCTCGGGCCGCGTGGCCCAATGCGGCCCAGGCGCCGAGGAGGAAGCAGGTCTGGCCGATCAGCTCGCAGATTTCCTCGAGCGTCTGCTCGAGGCGCTGAGCCGGGATGGACAACAGATGGATATCGTAGGCGTCCATTAGAACAGCAACGGCACTCACAGCGACGCCGGCGACAAACCAAAACCTGGTCGCCGCTCGGGCCTGCCAGAGCGAACGCCCCTTCCAGACCATGACCAGACCCGCGAACGCATACATCAGCAGGATGAAATCGCCGGGCGCTATCGGAAGGCCGGGAATGCGCAGACCGGCCGGTGCGAGGAGGTGGTCGCGGACGCGCTCGTGCAGCGCGAATCGATCGTCCAGGCCGAGATAAAGAAACGCCGCTCCAAGCAGCCACCACCAGCGCGCCGCGAACCGGTCGCTGTCGACGACGTGGTGGACCGTACCGCACGCCGCGGCGACCAGCGCGGCGGTGTACATCACGCCGACCTCGAGCGAGGTCATGGGCGTATCCTCGAAATTGATCCACATCCAGTACTGCGGCCAGCGAGCGGCGATCAGAAACGCGACCGACACCGCCGGAATCGCAACGCTCATTGCGAACACGAGGCGCTCGACCTGACGCAGCCGCACAAGAGCAGGTTGTACGCGGCGCACATCTGCTCCGGCCACCGTTTCGACCGCCGTCGAGGTGGTCGAATGCTCAGCCATCGTTGTCGCCATCGTGCGAAGGGACCAGATCGACGGGAGCGCCTTGGGCCATGGCGGCGATACGCCTGGCCCACCCGGCGGTCCCCCGCGCCATGGCCTCATCCGAATACCAGGCGGTGTGCAGAGTCTGGAGAAGGCGGCCGGGCTCCAGATCTTGCAACTCGCCCGGCTCAAAAACGTAGTCGTCGACGGCATAGCCGAGCAAATGGGCGCTGTGCAGCGCTTCGAGGGCGGCCTGGGAGTCGACGAGCCCCGGACGTGAAGGATTGACGAGCCAGGCACCGCGCGGCAAAAGAGACAACGCCGCCCGATCAACCAACGGCGGGTCGGTGCGCCGCTGCGAGGCGGCAACGATGAGTATCTGCGAGCGCGCAAGAAGCTGGTCCAGCGGCAGCCATGTCCAATCGGTGGCCTGGACGGCCGGGTCATGGCCGATCACGTGCATACCGAATGCCGTGCACAGCTTGGCAATGGCCCGCCCGATACGCCCGAGACCGATGATACCGACGGTCTTGCCGTTGAGCTCCCACCCGCGCATTGAAATGCCGCGGGGCAGATGGCCGGAGCCGATGGCGTGGCTCAAGTGCAGGCGGCGACTCAGCGTGAGCAGCATTCCGAGCGTATGCTCGGCCACGGCCGCCGTCGAATAACCGGGCAGGTAGGCGACCTGGATACCTTTTGCCGTCAGCGACGGTACGTCTATCCACTCGTAGCCGGTGGAGTAGACCGTGATGCCCCGCAGCGCCGGCAGCTCGCCGAGCCAGTGCTCGTCGAGATTACGCGTGGCACGGCGGGTCAACGCGAGGACCTCGGTCTCGGGCGCCAGCGAAGCGAGCGTTTGCGGCGGCAGCGGCTCCAGACAGGAGATGTAACGCACCTGCCCGGCGGCGGCGAGGATGTCCCGTTCCGCGGTCGTGAAGCTCTTTTCGGCACGCGCCGACAGGACGGTCACGTTCGGTTTGGGTGTGCCGGCGCGGGTGGCAGCGACTGCAGTCATCCGTGTCCCCCAATGCGGGAGACCTTGCTCCCACTCGTGTCGTTGTTCTTGTGATCGGCCGAATCTGCGGCTCGATGATGGATCAGTGTCTGTATTTTGGATCGCCCGCCGGGACCCGAGCGGGTAGCGGACGATCCTGCTTGTTAACGGCGCGATGCATGGCCGGCTTTAGTCGACGGGGCTCGCCCCGCCTCGTTCAAATAAAACGGGAATCAGTCCGCATGGAGCAGCAGCAGGACGAAGAACGCGGCAAGCAGCACCCATTCCACGGCCTGTAAAAGGCGCACCGCCCTGGCCAGGCTCCGGATCCTGGGATATCGGTCCCCGCCATCCCCGCGGAGCAACTCCGCGCTGAGCTCCAGGAGCTTGGCGGTATAGCCGGTGAACAGCCACGGCTTGGGGAGTCGGTCCGTCAGGTCGGGGCGCGCCGATTTGATCTCGGCGGACAGCCAGGCCGCGGCGAGGAAGGCGGCGGAGGCAACGACGAAAAAACAAGCCAAGGTGAAGAATGTCATCGATGGTCACGAACGTAATGTCAATAACGGTCCAGCGCCTCGCGCGGTACCTGGCGAGGCCAGGCTCGCATTCTACGCGTTTCTCGTGGCCGGGGCAGATTGGCGAACGAGGGCCTGTCTCTCAACGACAACGGACGCCCGGAAATCGCTTATAGCGGAATGGGTGCCGGGGCATTGGCGGGCAGGGCTGCCGCCCTGCCCGCGAACACCGTCAACTATTGCTTACAGATCTTGCGCGGGTCCGCCATGATGAGCGCAGACTCGTTGTTGCCCTCGTTGCTTTCGCTGACGCGGTTGCCGGGATCCACCACCGCCCGGAACGGGTGCGGCGCGGCGTTGGTCATGTGGGCCGGATCGGACATCAGATAGTACACCGGGACCTGCACTGTCTGGCTGCCGCCCGGCGGAATGGCGTCGAGGAAGGCGCCGTTGCCCCAGTTGATGGCATGCTGGTCCTTGACCTGCACCATGGCATACGAGGTGATCTTCGGCGACGGGGCCGTGCCTCGGTTCACCACGGTCACCTGGAAGGTCATCAGCGCGTTGTGTGCCTTGCATTCGCCCCACTGCTTCAGACCAAAATAGCGCACGACCAGGTCGGGCTTGCCATTGCTCGCGCCGCCGCCGCGGCACACGGTCAGGTTCTTGCTGATGTTGCTCAGCCACCGGCTGTGGTCGGCCTTCTCGACCCCGACGTAGTACCACTGCCCGCCTGCGATGCGTCCGTCATTTGGCAGCGTGGCGACGATCTGATGATCGTTCCACGAGATCACCGGCAGGTCGACATGGATACCGTGGCCGCCGAGCGCCACACCCTTGCCGTGATGGCTGCCGAAGTGCTTGCCGAGGATCGTGAACCGGGTGCCCTTGGCGACGCAGCGACCGCTGTGACGGTAACCGGTGATTTCCGGCTTGAGCATTTGGATGGGGGCCTTGAGCCGCATGTTCGGGTTCATCTGGAGGTGGGGCTTGGCGGCGCCTTTGCAGGCAATCCGGAAATGCGCTTTGTTCGACTGCAGGGAGGTGGGGTAGACGATCTGAATCGCCTCCCAGCCCGAATACGACGGCAGCTTGTCGCCGCCGAGCGTCCAGGTGGTCGAGACGTGCTTCACGCCCGGGGACGTGAATTCCAGGGTATGGATAGGCGCAAAGGCGCCGTCGCTGCGGATGAACTTGTACTGCACGCGGCCGGCCCGATTCGCTGTGATCGTACCCTTGAACGTGATCTTGGCCGGGCACTTGCCCGAATAGCTGGTCGGCGAGGCGCTCAGCTTAGCCTGGTAGTTGGCCGCCTGGGCACTTGCGGCGCCGGCGAACACGAGGGCGACCGCAAGCGTCAAACGCCCGAGGCGTGAGTGTATGAGGTTCATGATAGCTACTCCTTCTCTGGTCTATAGAGCCGATGGCAGTCGCAAGCCGTATCCGCTGGCGCGACGAACTGGCACGGGGCGCTGATGCGCTCGTCGTCCGGCTATTGAGTCGCACCGAAGGGGCTCGAGGGTTCAAAGGAGAGGGGAAAATGAGGATATCGGAATGGGCTAATAGATAAGGAACAGCGGGCGATCGCTCAGGCACCCGGGGGTGCGTCGACCGATTTGTGATGCAGTTCCCGGGGGCTCGACGACCGCCCATGGGGCGGGTGGCCGGCAACCGGCCCGCCACCCAACCCCCTTACGGTTTTCGCTCGATCAACGCAGCCGGGCTCACATTGACTCAGCGGCTCAAGGGCCCGACTACCGTGTCAGTGCAGCACCGCGGCCCAGATGGGCACGGTGATAACCGACAGTGCCGCAATCACGGTGAAAGCCATCGTATAGGAGGCGGTGTCGAGTTTGAGGCGCTCGCAGAAAGCGAAACCGAGGACGGTGGCGGGTAAAGTGCTGTCAAGCAGAAGCGTCTGGGTGGTCTTCACGCCCGCGGAGCCGAACAAGGAGGCGATACCCCACATAACAAGCGGCACCGCGATGAGCTGGATGGCCGCAGCCGGCAGCGCGCGCACCGCCTGCGGATTCCAGGCCTTCATCCAGACCAGGAACGTGCCCACCGAAATAAGCAGGAGGGCGAACAAGGCACCGTCGACAACCGATGCAACCGTGGCGAGCCAATTGGGCAGTCCGACACCAGCGATGTTGAGCAGGAGCCCGAGCACGGCCGCCCAGGCCAGCGGTTCCTTCACCCACACCCGGTAGTCTTTGAGCAGGGCTGCAGCCTTTGCGAACTGCACCTTACCGCCGTCGGCAAAGCTGCGGCTCAGCAGGGCACCGACGGTGTACATCATCAGCACGTTCGCCACGAGGCCGTACTCGACAGCGACGCGCATGGTCCAGTCCGGATAGAAAAGAACGTTCATCGGCATGCCCAGGAAGAACACGCCGCCAAATGCAGCCGCTATCAGCAGCGCCCCTTTGGTCTTACCGGACAGCTTGGCCTTCCACAGCCAGAACCAGGCCAGCGCGAGCGCCACGGCGGTGGCACCCAGCACGTACAACAGTATACGCAGAGCGGCTTCGTTCAACGGCAGATCCGCCATCGAAAAGAAGACTGCCAACGGCAGAAAAACGAAGTGGATGAGCGCGATGAGCGCGCGCTGAAGCGCCCCATTGCTGAGTCCACCCGGCTGGACGAAACGCCAGGCAAGCCCGATGACGAGAAATAACGACAGCGTAAGCAGAGTGCCAAGCATGCGTCCCCCCTTTTGTCTCCAACAACTGTTTCTGGTTATCCGTTATGTGATGTGCTCTTGGGTCGAATATCGCACATATGCCGCGCCCGCACGAGGCAGATGGGTGTGAACGTTATCACATCGAGACGACGGCGCTGCGTACGCTCGGCCGATTGGCACGCTCTGTTCAACCTGAAGACACGCCGCCGGCCTATCTCGCGGCGGCGGTTGAGGTTCTGCGCCCGTGCACAGATCCCCGGTTTGCGGGGGCATTCGCTAAAAGGGGCAGCGCGTCACTTTGATCCAGATCAGAGCGTCCGCCCGCGAGCGGGGGCATAATTGTCGCGGGCAAATCCGCGGAGTGGTTTCATGCGTCGACCGATCCTCTTGATATTCCTGTCGCTGATCTCGGTGGCGGCATCCGCCGCGCCGTTCAAGACGGTACGGGTCAACGACCGGGTATATGCCCTGGTCGGGGAGCTCGGCCAGCGCTCGCCCAAGAACCTCGGCCACAACATGACCTCCGGGTTCGTGATCGCCGACAACGGCGTGGTGGTCATCGATACCGGCGGCAGCGAAAAGGACGCCCAGGCCATCCATGCAGCGATACGCCAAGTCACCAAGAAGCCGATCATCTGGGCGATCAACACGGGAGGTCAGGACCACCGCTGGCTCGGCAACGAATACTTCCACCGGCTCGGCGTACCGATCATCGCCTCCAGGGCCGCCATCCAGGATATGCGGGACCGCACCGCCGAGCAGGTAGGTCGGGCGCGCAGCCTGCTGGGCAAACAGTTCGCGGGCACGCGGCCGGTCTATCCCCGGCATAGTTTCAAACACCGCTACGCCCTGCCCGTGCGCGGCATCAAAATGGAACTGATCTATACAGGCGGCGGACACACTGCCGGCGACATTTTCGTGTGGCTGCCCGAACAGCGGATCGCCTTCACGGGCGACATCGTTTTCGCGCAGCGCCTGCTGGGGCTGATGCCCGGCAAGGGATTTCAATGGATCAAATCGCTGGAGTATCTGCGCGACACGCTGAAGCCGGCGATTATCGTGCCCGGCCACGGTCACGTCACCGATCTCAAGGAGGCCATGCGCGACAGCTACGACTACCTCGTCTTCCTGCGTGACTCCGCGCAGCATGCGCTGGACAACGGCGCCTTCGACCCGGTCGAAGCCAGCCAGGGGCTGGATCAGTCGCGCTTTTCCTATCTCGCCAACTACGACGACCTGCGCTTTCGCAGCATCAACGCGCTGAACATGGCCCGGGAAGTGTTCGCCAAGGCCGGCATGTAGTCGGCGCCAATCATGAGGTTGCCGGTTACGCGCAGGCCCGAAATGCAATCAGGAGCTTTCTGCGCAGTTGTTGCGCGAATTGACGTCTGACGGACGCGCCGGGAGCGATGACGAAGGACTAGCTTGGCGGATGTGGCGCTCAATCGCCGCCGCGAAGCTCTGGGAGAGTTTTTCGAACACGGGCCCCGGACAACACCCGAGCGCGCGGCCGTCGACCTCCCGTACCGGGATCAATTCTGCACCGGTGCCTGTGAGGAAGCACTCGTCCGCCGTATAGAGATCATAGGGCGCGAGGGACGATTCCTGCATCTCGATGCCAAGTTCACGCGCAAGGTGTATAACCAAGCCCCGAGTGATTCCCGCCAATGCCCCATCGGTAACCGGTGGCGTGCGCAGCACACCGTCGCGGACGATGAACACGTTGTCCGCCGTCCCTTCGGCCACCTGGCCGCGAGCGTTTAGCATCAGAGCCTCCTCGACCCCGGCGTGGTTAGCTTCGGTCCGCGCCAGGATGTGGTTGAGGTAATTCAGGCTCTTAACCCTAGGATCCAGACCGTCGGCGGGCAGACGCCGCGTCGACGCTATGATGGCCCGGATGCCTTGAGCGCGCGCCGCCTCGTCGACCATGGCCAGCCGGTCGGCAATGACGATGAGCTCCGGCGTCCCGCAGCTCGCGGGATTGATCCCCAGCGGCCCGCGGCCCCGCGTGACGAGGATGCGCAGATACCCGTCCGGCGAACCATAGGCACGGATGACGTCCTTGATGATCGTCATAAGCTGCGCCGAGGACCATGGCAGCGCCAAGGCGATAGCGCGCGCCGAGTCGGCGAGGCGCCGCAGATGTTCCTCCAACAAAAACGCGCACCCGCCGTAAAACCGTATGCCCTCGAAGACACCGTCCCCGTAGAGCAAGCCGTGGTCCATGACGGACACGCGCGCCTTGTCCGCGGGCATGAGCTCGCCGCCTATCCAACACACCGCCTGTTCGGACATCTTACCCCTCTATTAGGTCAAGTTTGTTGACGTTTACCAGTATTGCGAGCCGGTGTTAATATGTCAATATGGTTGACCGAACTGAAACCCGTCGGGAACGGGAGCTCAACGCGGCGCTCGAGGCCATCTACTTCGGCTTCCGCGCGCTGACTGCCAGCCCCGATGCGCGGCTCGCGGGCCTCGGCTATTCCCGCGTCCACCACCGCATCCTGTTCTTCATCGGGCGTAATCCCGACTGCAGTATCAACGAACTGCTCTCCACCATGCAGGTTACGAAGCAGTATCTGCACGGTCCGCTGCGCCGGCTCGTCCACGATAAGTACGTGGTAGCCAGCGTCGACCCCGAGGACCGGCGGATAAAGCGCCTGCGGTTGACCAGGCGCGGCGCGGGGTTGGAGGCACAGCTCAGCGGCGACCAGCGCGAGAGCTTCGAGCAGGTATTCGACCAGGCCGGCCCCCAGGCGGAGGCGGGCTGGCGCAAGGTCATGGCGTTGTTGGCGGAATCGGCCGAGGGCAAGGCACGGGGGGACTAGGTCCCGTGCCTGGGGCTGTAACGAGCTCCCTGTACGGGAAGTCGTGAAACAGGCCGACGACCACGTACGACGGTTGTGCGCCGGCCCGTCGCCCCGGTCACAGGCACGATGAAATGACCCTGTTTGCGATGGAGGCGCTTGCAGGGTCGACCGCAGCTGCGGCCGCCGCATCCTTCTTCGCCGCGGCACAATCGCCGACCGTGACGTAGGCCGCCGCACGATTGATATAGGCCGCCCCCATATTCGGGTCTATCCGGATAGCCGAACTCAGCGAGTCGATGGCTTCGCGTGGACGACCCGACTGCAGCAGGCACAGTCCCTTGTTGATACGCGGGTCGGTAAAACCGGGGTCCGCCTCTTGCGAGCGCGCCGCCATTTCGATGCAGGTATCGAAGTCATGAGTCACCAGGGCGATATAGGATAGCTCGGACAGGGCTCGCGCTTTGGTGGCCGGCACCTGGGCGGCTTTGGCCAGGTCGTCGGCGGCGCCGTGCAGATCGCCACGGTCGATGCGCGTACGACCGCGCCCAAGATACATGTCACCGAGCATCCGATCGACGAAGGGTTCAAGCGCGGGCTCGATGGATTTGGCCTTGCGATAGTCGGCGACGGCCTTGTCGAATTCGCCGTTAGTTCGGTAACAATGTGCTCGATTGGCCAGCGCGGCGGAGTTTGCCGGATACTGCTTCAACGATTCTGTCAGCGCGGCGATCGCCAGGTTGTATTTTTTCGCGGCGATCAGCTCGACGGCTTGACGGTCCAGCGCCTGTACCGCCTTCGGCAGGTCCTTCTCTTTCGATGACACGCCCTTGATGCGCCAGAAAGTCGTCTTCGTGCCGCCGTGGCTGTCATCTCCTGCGTACGCGCCGGCCGCCAAGGCAAAACCGGCGATCAGAAAGACGATTTTCGTCCAGCCCCGCATATCTTCTCCTCGCTTCCCCGCCTCGACCCGGGGCGGCTGAATTTAGTTGAATTTTCCTCGTACACCATGCGCTGAACCTGGCAGGCCGAGGCTGTTATCGGATCGCCGACGACAGCGAAACAGCCAGATCGACCTCTCACAACCGATGCGGCGGGAAACTTGAGAGACAGGTCACAAAAATTGTATGGAAATGGAACAGGGGGAGGCCGAGACAGTTACTGACTCGCGGCGGGCTGGTTTGGATCGAATCTGATTGCCTTGGGTTCGGGTACACAACGACCTGCAAATGTTGCGCGGGCGCCGTCGTTCGGCTCCGCGGTCCATCTTTTCGATAAGCAAAAAAAAGGAACATTCCATGACTATCAGGCCCGTACTTGTTTTCGTGGCTGTCGCGACGCTCGCCGGCTGCGCGTTCGGTCCGACGCCGCAAACGGCCAAGGAGTTTCGACAGGGAGTAGTCAAGGGCGGCCTTGGAACCTCGCACGAGACGTACCAGGTCAATGCCCCCTATGCCAAGGTCGCAACGAGGGTGATGAAAAAGGGCGCCGAGTGCCTCAACAAAATCATCACAATCCAGTCCTGCGTAAACAGCAGTTGTTCGAATATCGACTACATATTCAAGCCAAAATTCAACGGCACGCGCCAACGTTCAGAGCTTTCGGTACAGGTGAAATTCAAGCCCGATCACAGCTGGTACGTTGGCGGCCCGCCGCCGAAGGACGGAATGTTCGTGACGGTGGCTGATATAACCCCTGCCGGGCGCAATAAGACAAAGGTCGCGACGTACGGCATGAGCATGGGCATGTACCAATACATCCCCAAGGCGGTCAAACACTGGGCGGATGGCAGCAATCTCGGCTGCCCTGACCTCACGGCGGGGATGTAAGTTATGTATATTCGCTCACTGATTGGCATAACGGCCGGTGCATTGCTGGTCGGTTGCGCAGCCTCGCTGCCGCGCTACCCGAACGATCGTCCCAAGAATGTGACGATCAATCTTCATTTCGAGAGCAGCGGGGGGTTTCTCAGTTCCAGCGAAGCCTTCGCCGGCGTCAACGACATTGCCAAGGACTGTTCGACCAAATACAAGGGCTGGGTAAAGCTCGACGAGGGCAAGAATGACGTCGGGCTCGCCATAGGGCAACCCACGATGCTGGTTGTCGAACTGTCGCATTCCTCGTGGCTCGGCAACAGCAGCGGCAGCATGCAGCGCGGTGTCGTAATAACACCCGAGCCCGGCGCCCACTATCTGCTTGACGTCAACTATGCCGATGCGATGTACGATATCCGGCTCTACCAAATGACTCGTAACGGCAAAAAGCGGCTCAAGCGCGTCAATGCCCCACCCGGGTGCAAGAAGGGCTAGCAGGCATCCGACAGGGGATGCAGGGCATCGGGACCAATAGGATGCGACGATCTCCGTACCCTCGACGACCATTGTGGGCCGCAATGGGGTGCTATTCCTGTCGAGAATGAACCGTCGACTTTTACTGTCGTTGATGCTGTGGTTGCCGTGGGCGGCGTTGGCAGGGAGGCCAGCGCTGCCCACTGGCGTCTACGACTACGTGGCACGGGACACCGATGGTGCGGTAGTGGCAACCGGCAGGTTGCTGGTGGACTCCTCCGATTCGGGGGCCTGGAAAATCGAACAGGTCGCGTCGAATCAAGACGTGGGTCCGCAGGTTGGCAGCGGTACGCTGTCAATTCAGGTCTCGAACGACGAAATCTATATTGACCTCAACCCCGGCTGGGCCGACCACAACGTCGTCCTTAAAGGGACGTTCACGCACGGTTCCCTGGCGGGCGATTGGAAATGGCTGACGTATGCGGGCGTCGCGAAGAGCGGTAGGTTTTCCGCCGTCCTCAGGCACAGCCGCGACAGTATGACGCGGCCCATTCACGACTGATTCTCGGTCACAGCCCGTTCAACGGTTTATACACCCGCCGCATCAAGGAATGTCTGCAACCGAGCGGACGCCGACCGGCCGTTCTATACTCATGCTGAAGCCTCCATGCCTCGGAGGCAATCTCTACGGAGCGGCGCGGAAAATGACCGGCTGGGTTCGTGGCGTACGCCGCCTCATAATGGCTGGCGCGTGGATTGCGGTCGGCGCGTTGCTCCCGATCGCGGTCTGGGGCGCACACGTCGGATGCGCGACCGGTTTTCGAGAAGTGTCCGGCAATTGCGTTCCGGTCGACCCGCCCGCACATGCCATGCTCGATGCCACCGGCCACGGCTGGGTATGCAACCTCGGCTACGTGCGCGATGACGGGCGCTGCAACAAGGTGGACATCCCGGAGCACGCCGGGCTGGATGCGACCGGGCATGGCTGGCAGTGCCTGCGCGGTTACGTCCGTTCGGGCAAGGGCTGCGTCGAGATCAAGGTACCCGCGAATGCGTCGCTGGACGCGACCGGTCACGGCTGGGGCTGCAACTGGGGCTATGTACGCAGCGGCCCAGGCTGCGTCAAGATTATCGTGCCCGACCATGCGGAACTCGACTATTCGGGCCACAAATGGCACTGTTTTCCAGGCTACCGGCAAGTCGGCGACCACTGTATTTGATTCGCGGACGGATACCGAAGACAATGAGACGCGAGTTGGGGGAAAGGGGTCGGCGGCGCCGGGATTCGCGGCGATAACATGCCGCTGCCGCTCGGAATGTCTGCATCTAATCAAAAACCGGGCTTTGATCCCGTTTCGCCACGCGCCACTCCATCCAATAACCACGAAAAGGGGGGACCCAATGGAACAGGGTATGAACGTAGGCGTTTTTCAAATAGTGCTTCTTATAATCTACGCAGTAATCATCGTGCTGCCGTTTTGGAAAATCACCGCTAAGGCCGGCTACAGCGGTTGGCTGTCCCTCTTGATGATTATTCCCCTGGTCAACTTGATCTACATCTACTTTCTCGCCTTCGCGAGCTGGCCGAGTCTGAGGAGAGGCTGAGCGGCAGCGTGGGTCGGTGGCAAATGCATCTCGTTTGTCACCGACCTCTTCTCTGCAATCGTCGTCGACCAGGCAGTGTTGTTGCACCGCGGATCGTCGAACGACGCGCTGGTCATGGCGCTGAGCCTCGTTTTGCTCTGGCCTGCCTATTCCCTTTGGCGACAGTTAACCCGCACACCGGGCACGACTAGTTCCAATATGTCGAACTACGTGTATCCAATGACGGACTATCACGTCGTTCAAACGACTTGACGAAGTCCACAGGCTGAGTCTGATCGGTGCTGCCGACCGCAGCCGTGGTCCGCAAAACGGGCGACGACCTTGAGTTATTGTATTGCGGCCCCAAATTTCAACGGTCGGCCTTTAAGGCGTATAATAGCCATCTGGCCCCGGATTCCGGGACAGACACTAACGGATCAACGTTTTCACTGGCAGATTGTGGATGTAACCATGGCAGATCTATTTGCAGAAAAGGCACAGGATTGGGACCAGAGCGAGATGCGCACCCAATTGGCGGCGGGCATCGGTTCGGCCGTGCTGGAACGGGTGGATTTTCATCCGAATATGGCGGTCATGGACTTCGGCGCCGGTACCGGCCTCATCAGCGGCCAGGTCGCCTCGAAGGTCGGAAAGATAACCGCCGTGGATGTCTCCGAGTCGATGCTCGAGCAATTGGCGGCCAAGCCGGAGTTGCAGGGCAAAGTCCGCACCGTCTGTCAGGACATCACCGAGCAGCCGCTGGACGAGGAATTCGACGTCATCGTCAGCGCCATGGCCATGCACCACGTCGAGAACACCGACAAGCTGGCCAAGACCTTCGCGGAGCATCTCAAGCCGGGCGGCGAGGTTGCTCTGGCGGACCTGGATAAGGAAGACGGCAGCTTTCACCCGGCAGGTACCGAGGGCGTCTACCATTCCGGATTCGACCGCGAGGCCATGAAGTCGATTCTGGAGAACAACGGCTTCGGGAATATCGAGTTCGTCACCGCACATACGGTGAACAAGGAAACCGGAAACTATCCGATCTTCCTGGTAACGGCAAGAAAGCTATAAGCCCGCCGCGGCAGAAAGGGCGGCTGACGCCGCCCCTCTTGCCGACGTGGGATCCGCCGGGTTCGGCGCGATAGTCCTCCGGATGAACTTTCTCAAGATATAAAATACGACGTACGCGCATGCAGCGCGGTGTCGTACATCCCCGCCACACCGCAAACGTCCAGCGGCACGACCCACTCATCGTCATCGAAACCCATCAGTCCGAGTGAAGGTGCGCAGACCTGGAAGTGGACACCCGCTTCCACGGCCAATTCAATCTGCTCTTCCAGGGGCGACATTTCGCCCTTCATCATATAGTTGAAAAACTTTCGGCCGAGGCCGCCGAAGGCCATCTTCGAGGGTGTGAGTTCCCGCGCGCTGCCGGGCAGCATGAGGTTGATCAGCTTGTGAGTGAATTTCTTGCCCTTGAGCTTGGTGCCTTTTTTGATGACACTGCACCCCCAAAAGGTGAAGAACATCGTGACCTCCATGCCCATCGCCACGGCGCCGTTTGCCATCATGAAGGCGGCCATCGCCTTGTCGAAATCACCGGAGAGCAGAATGATGGAGACCTTGTCCTCCGGCACCCGCCCGCGCAAGGCGCTGACTTCGCTTTCCAGGGCGGCAAGGCGCTGTGAAACGGTATCCTGGGCTAAGGCTTCTACGACTTGAGTGTTCGACATACCGGGCTCCTTTGTTATATTCGTTGCGTTGAATATGACTAATATTTAAGTCGCGGGAGCACGGCGCGACAAATAGAAACATTTAGTTAGTTTGGCTAACGAACAAAGGCAGGCGACGACGGGCATGGACGAATTCGACCTGGTCGAACTACTCAAAGCCGTACAGAAGCTGGAGAAGCGGGTATCAGTGGCGTTAATGTACTCTGGCCTGCGTATTTCGCAGTTTCGTTTTCTGGATCGGCTGGAGCGGACCGGGCAGGCGACGGTCAGCGAAATGAGTCTGGCACTCGGCATCACACGCGCCACCGCCAGCGTGATGACCAATGAATTGATTGCTGCACACATCGTCGCGACAGTCGAAAACGAACATGATCGCCGCTCGTTTCATATCATGCTCACCGACAATGGCAGGCACAAGCTGACTGTCGCACGCAGCGATGTGGGTGTGCTGCAGCAAAAACTGGCCGCAGAGCTTTCGAACGAGGTCCGCATGGCATTGGGTGCGTTTACGCACCGCTCATTGCATGTGGATTAACGCTCGAGCCGGAGTCTCTTGGCAATTTGCGCCCGGTATCGCTCCAGCGTGCGGGCCGGGTCGCCGTAGGTCTTACCACGGCTGGCCCAGGTATTAGTTCCCGTAGCGGTTAGTTTATCCGACCGTTCCATTTCTCGGCGAGGGACGGGTAATGGATGCGTATCATATGATCCGAGATGAACTCGTAGTCCGGGACCGTTAAATTGGTGGGCGGTGGCGTGCCTTTGTATACCCGCCCGGCCATGTCATATACACCGCCGTGGCACGGACAGAAAATCACCACCTTACCTTCGAAGCGTCCATCGAAAAGGCCGGGGACCCCGCCCGGGCGGTACGATATCGAGCAGCCGAGATGGGTACAGACCCGAACGGCGACCAGGTATTCCGGATTGACGGACCGGTACGCGTTGCGCATGTTGGCAGGCTGGAAAGACCTGCGGGATTCCGGATCGTAGAGGCCCGGGTACCCCTTAGCGAGTTGTGCGATCGTCGCTTTGCTTCGGCGGATGATCCAGATTGGAGTGCCGTCCACAACCACGGTGAGCTGTTGGCCGGGTTCGAGCTTGCGCACGTCGACATCCAGGTGCTTGCTGCTATCGCGCCAGATGCGGAAGGGACCCGCCAGGCTGCTCACCAGGCCCGCGCCGCCGACGACCGCGGCGGTAGCGGATACCAGATATCGTCGTCTGCCGGCATCCACCGTGTCGGTGTCGCTGTCGCCGCCCGCAGTCCGGCGAAGGCGGATTTCCGACAATGCATAGAAGACGAAGGCCCCGACCATGCCGGCCAACGCAAAGACAGGCGCACGGTGGATCAGAAATGACGGATTGACCGGAGGAAATCCGACGATGATCAAGAGGTAGAGCAGCGAAAAGATTCCACCGGAGATGACGTACCCGGTGGGCACGACCCATCCGACCGCTAGGGCACGGCAGACGGTGACCAGCGCAGCAGCAGGCAGGAAAGCGACCGCGAAGGCCTTCAAGCCCAACTCCAAGAGATAAACCGATTGAAAAAGGCCAACAACAAGATCCCAGGAACCATCCCTCGAGACCCAAAGGCTTCCTAACATGAAGACCCAGGCCCAAACCTGTGTCGCCACGCCGAGACTTATAAGCAGTTGAACAAGATAGATTGTTGTTTTTGCGACGCCGCCCATTCGCGCTCTCTTGGTTTCTGGGAGTTATGGTTTCGTACGGTGATTTTAGCCAGGGGAGCCGCAGTGCCGCCAGTTCACTAACGGGCCTTGTCCCGCCGGCGGTTCACCCTTGCGGTCTAGGCGGCTAGACTCTGATTGTGAATATTGCCACGGGTGAGGCTGTGGTAAAACATCAACAGTAATCACAGGGTACTGGCGTGTAGCTCGCGAGGGATATACCGCCGAACCTGTAAGAAGAAGCGCTCTTCGGCGCGCTGGGAATTGAGCCATCCCGTATACCAATCGATGGAGGGCAGGCCATGAGCAACGAGGAATCGGTAGATGTCTTGGTCATCGGAGGCGGGCCTGGGGGCACCCCCGCAGGCTTGGCCCTGGCGCAGGCGGGTAAGCGGGTCATGCTGGTTGAGGCAGGGCGCGGACTGGGTGGCACTTGCCTGTTCGAAGGCTGCATACCTTCCAAGATTTTTCGCGAGACGGCAGCCCGCAGGCGGGCCGTCGGGAGGGCCGACGAATTCGGTCTGCGGGTGAACGATGGCGAGGCGGTCGAGGTTGATTGGAGCGCCGTACAGGCACGGCGCCACCAAATCCTCAATCAGCGCGCGCAGGGGGCCCTGGCCAAGACCAAGGCATTGCCCAACCTCCAAGTGGTATTTGGCCGCGCTCGTCTGACTGACGCCCGGTCCGCGATGATTGAGCTGCCCGATGCCGTTCGTAGTGTGCGCTTCTCACGGGCCATCCTGGCTACCGGCTCGGTCCCAAACCGGCTTCCTATCCCCGGCGCGGAGCTGCCGGGCGTTCTCGATTCGGAGCAGCTCATCGAGATTGGCTTCGTCCCCGAGTCGCTGGTCCTGATCGGCGGCGGGCCCATCGGCGTAGAGATGGCGGAAATATTCGCAATGCTCGGAACCCGGGTCACCATCCTGGAAGCCGGCACCCGAATCCTCGGTCCGGTGGATGCCGTTTTAGCGGAGCTTCTGACCGGTGAACTGCGGGCCAACGGAATTCGCGTGCAAACCGGCGTAAGTGTCGAGGGCATCGAGGGAGATGAAGACACGCATCAGGTACGCTATTCCCAGAGCGGCCAGGCGCAAGAGATCGGCGCCCAGGTGGTGGCCATTGTGGCTGGACGCCATCCGCAGGTCGCCGGCCTTGGCCTTGAAAACACCGCAGTTCGTTATGATCGCCACGGGCTCAAGGTGGACGACACGTTACAGACGGATGAGCCTGGCATCTACGCCACAGGGGACTTGGTCGGACATCCGATGTTCGCACACTGGGCAACCGCGCAAGCATTGGCCGTCGCGCAGCATATACTCGGGGCGCCGGTGACTTACCCTGCCCCCGAATACAATTCGGCCGTGATCTTCTCGTTTCCAGAGCTTGGCATGGCGGGACTGACGGAGGAGGCGGCCCGCGCCGCCGGTTACGATGTAGCGGTGACGGAATACGACTATCGCATGGATGCCCGCGCCCAGATCAGTGGCGAGCCTCTTGGCCGCCTGCGCATCGTTTATCTGCGGGACGACCAACGCATAGTGGGCGTCCATGCCCTGGTTGAAGGTGCCGCAGATATCATGGGTGAGGCCGCGCTCGCCGTACGAAACGGGCTAACTCTGGCGCAGCTCGCCTCAAGTATCCACCCCCACCCGACGTTGACGGAGGCGTTTGGTTTGGCCGCTCACATCAAGAAATAATAAGAAAGGGAATCGGTCGGTCGCGGACTCGGCTTTTTCGTCCGACGCGTTAACAATTCCCCTTTTTCGCTTGCCCGGGAGGACAACCATGTCCCGCCCCCAAATCAATGTCCACACCCGGACCGGGCACATGAACTTTTACGCCGGGAGCGGAAACCGTGCACGCGGCGGTAACACCCAAAACGAAAAGGAACAAACCATATCTTATAAACTTCATAACATCACCTGGTTCGAACAGTATTTCAGTATTGTCGTTATCGGCCAAGACTTGATACCGTTGATAAGGGGATTTGTGAGCCAATCGGCGCATTTGAGTCAAACAAGGGGTTACCGCGCCGGGTAGCGCGGACTGCGACGTCACGCGTGCTGTGGCTCAGGCGGTGCAATCTCACCCGGACCGCAGCAACGCGAGGCCGAGAGCCACGTGGCTAGCGCCGGGCTGCGTTCGCTATTTTAGCGCTATCTGTGGATCGTCGGTGTACGGACGAGAGAGGGAATTAGATGAAGAAATTGGTTGTCGTTTTGGCGTTGTTGGTCGCCCAGCCGGCCACGGCGCTGGCTGGGGGGTATAAGAATGAGCCCGATGGATTTCGCGGCGTCAAGTGGGGGACGGAGCTGTCGAGTCGCAAGGATATGCAGCGACTCGCCCAGGATAAGAACGGAAACGTCTACTACAAACGCCGTAACGACAAGATGCATTTCGCCGACGCGTCGCTCAAGATGGTTTGGTATCGGGAGCACCACCATCAATTTGAAAGCGTGTACATCGAGTCGAGGGGCACAGACAACCAGAGCTCTCTGTTGGCGGCGCTGAACCGCCAGTTCGGTCCCGGCGCCAGGGCCAGCCGATCGGCCGAAAAATACCTGTGGGACGGGCCGACGACGCGGATCTTTGTCAGTTGCGATGCCTCGCATACGTGCACCGTGGTCCTGATGTCAAAGAAGCTGCTTTTGGAAGAAAACCAGCAACAAGGCAAGGCCACGGGCGAGTGACTACAGGCCCGGAAGCCCGTCAAAAGCTCGGGCGCAGGGCATGCCACGAAGTCCGTTGACAGGCTGCTCGTCCCATTCATTCGACTGCGGCAATATAGAATTGGATTCGGCGCGGTTTTTCGGCCAGAATCAAAGCCCCGGGCCCCACAATAAATAAGTCTCGCCCGGTTTCCACGTGACATATCGGAGGTGTTATGCGTGCGTTGATATGCGTTGTTTCGGCGATCTGTTTTTCTCTTTCCGCCTGCTCGACCGCCCCCACGAGCGCCGCGCCGACCTCATCCGCTGCTGCCGCTTCCACCGCGCCCTCTGTGGCGGCTACGGAGAACGTGACGTTCTTGGGCAAGCAGTTTACTCGGAAATGGCGGTCCAAGGACCGGCCGGTAAAGCAGTACGAGTATTATCTTGCCAACGAAACCCCCGACGATTGGTATGAAATGGTCGAGTTTCAGGTCTATCCATCCGATTCACAGGGGGACAAGCCCGCCGCCTTTGCCGCGCGCGTCGCGTCCGCGTTCAAAGGCAAATACCCGAAAATGCCTTTGAGCATATATACCAACAAAAAAACGGGCGAGGTGATGTTGTATATGTTGTATCCAACATCAACGCGCAAGGCAGACGTCAAGAGATACCTGGAGTTCGATGCGTTCAAGTTTTTCCGCGATCCTGTCAACAAGCATGTCTTGTGCCTTCACTACGCGAAGAACATTGAAGCACCGAGCGCCTCGCATCCCATGTCGGATGTGGCCGCCCAGGTGACGAATACGCGCAAGGCCGTCTTTCCTGCGATGGCGGGATTTAAGGCGTACCGGGAATAGGAGCCGGAACGAACGAAACACGTTCGCCCCGGCCCCTTTAATTATGAGGCGCCGGTTGGTCGTCAGGCCGCTCAGTATTGCTCGGTGTAGAGTGGATAAAGAATACTCTCTTCCTTCTGAATCCGCGTTCCGAGCACTTCACCGATTTCGGCAAGATCGCGCCCGAAACTGGCGGCCAATTCGGAATCGACGCCGATGGCGTCGTACTTGTCGAGAAATTTGATGGCCGTCTTGGCGATGCCGTCCATCTCCTTGCGGAAACCCCGGATCAGTTCGAAGTTCGTGTCGTCGTGCTTGAAGCTATGCGACAGATAGATATAAAGCCGGACGTTCTCGGTGAGCAGGTGCTCCTGGAGCGCGCCGCGGAATTTGCGCAGCGTATCGGTGACGGTCCCATAATCCGTTGCTTCGAACGCTGACTTCATGTCGCGGTACAGCCCGAACAGTGCTCGGTGGTCATCTTTGAGCCGGTCGACCAACTCGGGGTCGAAACGAATACCGGTTCCGGGCGCCGTATTGTATTCCTGCTCTTGATCGCTGCTCCCTTTGTCGTTCTGTTTTTTCCTACCGAAGATCATTGGCGGCTCCTCCTGTCGGACCAGTGCGGGCCGGACGCGTACGTGCTAGGTACCGGCGTCCGTCGGTGGTTATGAAACCCGACTCTGGCAGTTGGTTATTGTCGAGGCAGGGAGGTGAGGCATATCCCTGCGCCCGGAAGGGATTTATCGGCAGCTCAAAGAAGGTTCTTAAATATTGGTTTTAGCGGATGGCGCGGGCAGGTCGCGGATGTGGTTCCTTTTAAGGCTGGGCGCGGCGCGTGCGTATTCGCGTTTACGGGAACCTAGGCACCGCTCAAGAATTGGTGAAAGTTGAATCCCCTTCCTTTTTTCCACTAACCCTGTCAGCCGTTAACTGCCTTGGGGCTGCGGCTTCCGGAAGCTTTGGGCTTTACGCGAAATGGCCTGATAACACATGAAAATCGCTTGTCACCGCCCTCTGTTAGTCTCAATGCGTCACTGCGATTGGGCACGTGTCTTATGGCGCAGGATGCCAGCGTAGTTGCGTATCCGTTGGGTGTAGCGCACGGCTTCGGTACCGCGGGCGTAGCCGTGGTCGAGGTCGCTGTAGTATTTCCGTTTTCCAAGTAACGGCAATACGCCCTTGACGGCATTCCAGTCGTTGGGGTCGTGACCGAGCTTTTCGACAAGTTTGCGGGCATCGCGTAGGTGCGCAAAACCGATATTGTAGGCCGCAAGCGCGAACCATATCCGGTCGCGAGGGTCGATATCGTCGCTCAGCCGAGACTCCAGGTGTGCGAGGTACTTGGCACCGCCGTTGATGCTCTGGCGGGGGTCGAGGCGGTTCTTTACGCCCAATGATCGAGCCGTGGTTTGGGTGAGCATCATGATCCCGCGCACCCCGGTCGGACTTCTGGCGTGCGGATTCCAGTGCGATTCCTGGTAGCCCTGCGCAGCGAGGATGACGGGCGATAGCCCGTGCTTGTCCGCGGCCTTGTCGAACAGCTTGCGGTAACGGGGATAACGGTGCTTGATTCGTCGCACATAGGCCCGCGTATCCACGTAATCGAACACCTTTACGTGCGCATAGTAATGCTGCATGACGTGTTTGAGCTCGCCGTTGGATTTGTAGTGCTCGAGCCAGTCCTGCATGGCCTCCTGGAGCCCCTCGGCCCCCTTCGGCAGGACCCAGGCGAGCGGCTGGGGGTCGCTCAAATCGAAGGTGACGACCAGATTGGGGAAGAAACGGCGGTTGATAGCAACAATATCCGAATCCGCCACGGTGCAATCGAGTTTGCCCTTCCAGATACGGCGCAGCAGCTCCTCGGTGTCCGCATCCGACGAGGTTTTCCAATGCAGGTCCGGATGCTTCTTTTTAAGCGCCTGCAGTCGTTCGACGTAGCTGCTGTCGGAGATGATCTCGAGGTTGACGCCGGACAACTGCTCCACGGAACGGGCACGCTTGCCGTGCCGGCTGCACACCACCTGTTGCGTGACTTTCTGATACGACGGGCCGAAGCGGAATCGTTCGCTGCGCTCCGAGGTGTGCGTAATGCCGGCCGCCACGACGTCGCCTTCGCCCTTGGCGAGCGCGTGCAGCAGCTCAGAGACAGAATTCTTGACGACGAACTTGGGCTTGACGCCGATGGATTTGGCGAAGGAGACGATCAGGTCGTGCTCGGGGCCGGTCGGCTTGTCGTCGCGTCCAATGTAGTAGGTGGTCGGCGCGTTGCGCGTCAGCACGACGATGGTGCCCCGTGCCTTGATGGCCTTGAGGCGCTTGTCGCCGACGTGGCCGGAGCACCCGGCGAGCACCATTGCGCCCATACAAACCGCAGCAATCGCCATGACGGCTCTTGCCGGAATGCCGGCGCGTTTTCGGTGCGGCCTGACCGAATCGACTTTTTTCGTTTCAAGATTCAATGGTTGTTATCGGACTCGATGTTGACCTTCTTTCAACATGCCATAAAATCGGCGGCCCGTCAGCAAGAGGCGGGGGTGAATCTGGGTCCCGACGCCCACCAACTGTCTGATTTAACGAGATAAAGGGGTCTGTGCTCCAGGGCGGCCGTTGACGGCTGCCCTGGACGATCGGGGGCCGCCCCCGGTGGATACTCTTCCTCGGCTTTATCTCAACGGCTTCGGCGAGGACGTCATTTTGGCATCCGGCGCGCGTTGAGATGGACGGCGTCGATGCTGTACAGAACCAGTGCGCTCCAGATGCACGCGAAGGTGAGACCGTCCGCTCGCGTGAAGGGCTCGCCGAGCAGAAATACCCCGGTCAGAAATTGCATGGTGGGGGTCAGGTACTGCAGCAGGCCGATGGTGCCGAGGCGAAGCCGACGCGCGCCCGTGGCAAACAACAGCAGCGGCACGACCGTGACCACGCCGGCGCCGACCAGCAGCAGGTCCATGGTCGGTGACGTATGCAGAAACGTGAGCTCGTGTTGCTCGTAGACCCAGGCCAGGAGCGCGAAGGCGAGTGGCAGCAATAACAGCGTTTCGGTCAGGAGACCGGTCGGGCTGTCGACCGCCACCTGTTTGCGGATCAGACCGTAAAACCCGAAGGCGCTGGCCAGGGTGAGTGCCACCCAGGGCACGGTGCCATAGGCGCCAATCATGATGGCGACGCCCAGCGCGGCCAGAGCGACGGCCAGCCATTGCAGGGGGCGCAGTCGTTCGCCGAGAAAGAGCATCCCCATCACCACGTTCAGCAGTGGGGTGATGTAGTAGCCCATGCTGCTTTCCAAGACGTGCCCGTGGGTCACCGCCCAGATGAAGACCACCCAGTTCAGACCGATGCAAACCGCGCTCGCCGCCAGGGCCAACAGCACGCGCGGGCTCGCGAAGACGGCGCGCAGGCCTGAAAAACGCCCGCTGAACACGGTGTACGTGGCAAGCAAGACGGTTGCCCAGACAATGCGGTGCGACAGCACCTCCCACACGCTGACCCGCGGGCCGATGAGGTGGAAGTACAGGGGCAGGAAGCCCCAGATGCCGAAGGCGGCCAGCGCGGACGCCAGTCCCGCGCCGTGCTCGGTGCGTTGGGTCATTAGGATTTCAGTCTCGAGGCAAGCATCGAGGGAGATTATATTCTATTTTGGCGGGTCACCTGATAAGCGGCTTGCCTCCTCCAATCGCGTTGGCGGGTTTTTACCGCTGCCTCGTTTTGTGGCAGTCTTGAAACGCACACGAAAAGATAGGCGGCCGGATGTTTCCGGGCGCGCCGGATAAATAGCACGGAGGCCGACGAATTCGGCGATGACAAGAAGAGCCTGCCAGTATGAAAGTCACATTCAATGCAATCGGACGTCCAGCGCAGCCATTCTTATTCTTCTTAACGCGAATTGCGCTGGTATTGGTCTGTATTCCCGTTTATCTGCTGCTCGGTCGGTGGGGTATCACGTGGCCGCAATCTGGTCTGGGGGTCCTGGGGGTTTTGGCGATACTAACCAGACTCGACCGCCGCTGGGCCCCGCAACGGTGTCACGTCAGTAAGCCGGCCGGCAGCACCTTTACGGTATCCGGACACTTTGTCGAGGGCCGCATATCCGCGCGCAAGCCGCGTGAATTGATCTCCGTCGAACATACGGAGCGTGGTGTGATCTTCCACGTTGGCCGCGAGGCAAACCGTCAGTCTTTGACGATCAACGGCAGGAATTTTCCAGCGAGTGCTCTAATGGAAATTTCGAGTGCGCTGGACTCAATGATCAAGGGAGAATTCGATCGAATCCCGTCGCTGGTGCCGGGCATTAAGGTACACAAGGCCGAACGCGATACGATATTGAATTACCACGAACAGCCGAGTTTTGTGCAAATGTCCTGGTTAGGCCTCTTAATTGGCTTGACCCTGCTGGCCTTGGCGCGCACTGCCGGGGTCTTCCCGTAAGAGTGCGGTCACAACGCGGTCACGGGGTCGGTGACGACCG
>DATFLL010000047.1:0-65901 GCA_035267785.1 Gammaproteobacteria bacterium
CTCGGCCGGCACGATGGGGTTGATGCGAATCTCGCGGATGGGGCGCTCAGGCGCCTCGTCCGGGCGGGCGGTCGGGTGGCGGTCGGCTTGGCTCATGAGGGGTACGGGGCTCCTTGGAATATCCCTGTCACAGAGGGCAGAATACCGCGTGCCCGGGGGCGCGCCAGGTGAATATGTGTATACACCCATAGCGCCCGTTTATGCCGGGCGGGGCCGGCCAAGCCGGACCGGGCAGGTACCGGATCGAAGCGGGGCCAGCTTGTCAGCGGCGGGCCGCGTCAGTACCATGCATGTTTGATTTCAGCGGAGCGTTTTCAATGTTTCACGGCAGTATGGTCGCCCTGGTGACGCCTCTGCGCGACGACGGCAGCATCGACGACGCCTCGCTGGCCGCGCTGGTGGAGTTCCATATCGAACACGGCACCGATGCCATCGTGGCCGTCGGCACCACCGGCGAGTCCGCGACCCTGGACCATGACGAGCACTGCCACGTCATCCGCCGAGTGGTCGAGGTCGCCAAGGGACGGATCCCCGTGATTGCCGGCACCGGCGCCAACTCGACCAGCGAAGCGATCGAGCTGACCCGCTGCGCCATGCAGGCCGGGGCCGACGCCTGCCTGCTGGTCACACCTTATTACAACAAGCCCACCCAGGAAGGCCTGTATCTCCACCACAAGGCCGTGGCCGAGGCCGTGGCGATTCCCCAGATACTCTACAACGTACCCGGGCGCACCGCCGTCGACATGCTGCCCGACACGGTCGACCGTCTGGCCAGCATCTCCAATATCGTCGGCATCAAGGACGCCACGGGCAACCTGGACCGCGCCCGGGAACTTGTCCAGCGCTGCGGCGATCGAATAGACATCTACAGCGGTGACGATGCCACCGCTATGGAACTGATGCTGCTCGGCGGCAAGGGCGATGTCTCCGTGACGGCCAACGTCGCGCCGCGCGCCATGCACGAGATGTGCGCCGCGGCCATTGCCGGCGACCGCTCGAAGGCGGCGGAGATCAATGCGCGCCTGATGCCGCTGCACAAGGGCTTGTTCGTGGAGGCCAACCCTATCCCCGTCAAGTGGGCCCTCCACGAAATGGGGCTGATCCCGGCCGGTATCCGACTACCCCTGACGCCGCTGGCCGAGCAGTACCACGAAACCGTCAGACAGGCCCTACGCGAGGGCGGAGTACTGTAAACGATGTCAATTCTGTGCAGGCCGTGGCGTAACGCGGCCATCCTTTCGCTGGCGGTGTTGGCCGCCGGTTGTTCCGCTTTCGGCGGTGGGCCGGACTACGAGTCGAGCAAACAGACGCGCCCCCTGGATATGCCGCCCGATCTGTCGCTCAGCCCGGGGGGTAGCGAGACGGACGTGCCGCAGATCGCCCCGCGCCAGGCGACTTTCTCCAATTATATGGGCCAGGAGAAGGATGCCGCGGGTGAGCAGACCGGTGGGACCAAGGAGTCCTCGGCGGCGCTGTCGGGCGGATTGCCGGGCGTGCATATGAAGCGCGACGGGGCCATCCGTTGGCTGGTCGTCGACGCCAAGGCGGCCGCGCTGTGGCCTCACCTCAAGGACTTCTTCCAACGCCAGGGCTTCAAGATCGCCGTGTCCGAACCCAAGCTCGGCGTGATGGAGACCAACTGGCGCGAGCAGAAGGCCGAGGTCAACGACGGCTTCTTCTCCCGCATCTTCCAGAAGCTCAATTCCACCGGGCTGCGCGACAAATACCGGGTGCGCCTGGAACCGGCAAAGGACCCGGACAAGACGCTGGTGTTCATCACCCACCGGGGCTTGAAGGAAGTGGCGTTTGACGATACCGGCGGGGAACACATCAGCACCGCATGGCAGACGCGTCCTTCCGATCCGGAGCTCGAGGCGGAGATGACCGAGCGCTTCCTGGTCTATCTTGGCGCGAGCAAGCCCCAGGCCAAGCAGGTGGTCGCCGAAGCCGGGCCCGCGGTCTCCCGGGCCAAGGTCACCCAGGTCGATGGTCACCTGAGCCTGGAGGTCAGCGAAGTCTTCGCGCGCACCTGGCGGCGCACGGGGCTGGCGCTGGACCGCCTCGGTGTGACCGTGGAGGACCGCGATCGCTCCAACGGACTGTATTACATTCGCCTGCCCAAGGACTTTTTCAAAGAAAAGGACAAGGGCTGGCTGGCCAGCCTGTTCGGCGGCGACAAGCAGAAGACGCCGCCGCAGAAGTTCCAACTGCGCATCGCCGATCATGGCGCCACGACTGCCGTCCAGGTCTTGAGCAAGGACGGGGAGGCCGACGATTCGCAGGTGGCGCGCCACATTTTGGATCGGCTCCAGACCTATCTGAAATGATCCCGCGCGGGCGCGCGGCGTAAAAGGGGGGGATGGCCTGTGCGTTTTGCCTGCCTGGGCAGTGGCAGCCGCGGTAACGCCACGGTGGTGACCGCCGGGTGCACACGGGTGCTCGTCGACTGCGGATTTTCCGTGCGCGAGACCGAGCGGCGCCTCGGCGCGTTGGGTATCGCGCCGGCCGAGCTGACGGCGATTCTGGTCACCCACGAGCACAGCGATCACGTTGGCGGCGTCGGGGCGCTGGCCCGACGTCACGGGATCCCGGTATGGGCGACCCAGGGGACCTGGTCACATGGGGCGCTCGGCGAGGTCCCGCAGGCTCGGTTTTTTAACTGTCATACGCCGTTCGCGATCGACGATTTGGCGGTCGATCCGTTCCCGGTGCCCCACGATGCGCGTGAGCCGAGTCAGTTCGTGTTCGGCGACGGTGCGCGCCGCTTGGGTATTCTGACCGACAGCGGCTACATCACGCCGCACATCGTACGCCAGCTGGCCGACTGCCATGCCGTGCTGCTGGAGTGCAATTACGACGAGGCGATGCTGGCGGCCGGTCCGTACCCCGCGGCGCTCAAGCAGCGGGTCGGCGGCCAGTTCGGTCACCTGAGCAACGACCAGGCCGCGGCGCTGCTCGGCGAGGTGGATACCTCGGGCCTGCAGCACGTGGTCGCCGCGCACCTGAGCGAACAGAACAACACGCCGGAGTTGGCCAGAGCCGCCCTGGCCGATGCCCTGAACTGCGAGGTCGACTGGATCGCGGTGGCATCCCAGGGCGAGGTGTTGGACTGGCGGGCTATCGACTAAACCCGGTTTGAGACCGAATCTGGCAGGGGAATTTCATGCAAAAGAAGGCCGAGTTGTACGCGGGCAAGGCGAAATCGGTGTATGCGACCGATGATCGCGACAAGTTGATCCTGCATTTTCGCAACGACACCTCGGCCTTCGACGGCGAGAAGGTGGCGCAGCTCGAGCGAAAAGGCATGGTCAACAACAAGTTCAATGCCTTTATCATGGGCAAGCTCGAACAAGCGGGCATCCCGACGCACTTCGAGCAACTGCTCTCGGACGAGGAGTCCGCGGTCAAGCGCCTGGAAATGATTCCCGTCGAGTGCGTCGTGCGCAATATTACCGCCGGCAGTATCTGCAGGCGTTTGGGGGTGGCCGAAGGTCAGGACCTGGACCCGCCCACCTTCGAGTTCTTCTTGAAGAACGACGCGCTGCACGACCCGATGGTCAACGAGTTTCACATCCGTTCCTTCGGCTGGGCGAGCGACGAGGAGGTCCAGCAGATGAAGGATCTGACCTTCCGGGTCAACGACGTGCTCAAGCGCCTGTTCCTCGATGCGGGCCTGCTGCTGGTCGACTACAAGCTGGAATTCGGCCGCTACCACGGCGCAGTGGTCCTGGGCGACGAGTTCACCCCGGATGGGTGTCGCTTGTGGGATGCCCAGACGCGCGACAAGCTGGACAAGGATCGCTTCCGCCAGGGCCTCGGCGGGGTCGTGGAGGCATACGAGGAGGTGGCCCGGCGCCTGGGTGTGCCGCTCTGAGGCCCGCCTGGGTCGAATCCGGGCCCTCGAGCACCCGTTGGCGCGGCGAGGGTGTGAAGAGGGTTCAAACATCGGCGCCGTTTTCGGATATGATGACGCGCAACTATCGGTGCGCGCGGTGCCGCGGGTTGCGCGTGTTTATTGACTCTACTAGATTCACGAGCCTATGACGTCAGGTACCAGCTATAACGCCGAAGCCATCGAGGTCCTCACGGGACTGGAGCCGGTGCGTAAGCGCCCCGGCATGTACACCCAGACCGACCGTCCCAACCATCTCGCCCAGGAGGTCGTCGACAACAGCGTCGACGAGGCCGTCGCCGGCCATGCCAGCCACATCGAGGTGACCTTGTACAAGGACGGCTCGCTGTCGGTCACCGATGACGGGCGCGGCATGCCGGTGGACCTGCACCCCGAGGAGAAGGTCCCGGGCGTGGAGGTCATCCTGACCCGCCTGCATGCCGGCGGCAAGTTCTCGAACAAGAATTACCGCTTCTCCGGCGGACTGCACGGCGTCGGCGTCTCCGTGGTCAATGCCCTGTCCAAGCACCTGGAGGTGTGGATCAAGCGCGGCGGCAAGGAATACAACATGGCGTTTGCGGACGGCGCCAAGGTCTCCGACCTCGAGGAGGTCGGCAGCGTCGGCAAGCGCAATACGGGCACAACACTGCGCTTTTGGCCCGACCCGCAGTTCTTCGACTCGCCCAAGTTCTCCGTGCCGCGCCTCAAGCACCTGCTGCGAGCCAAGGCGGTGTTGTGTCCCGGGCTCAAGGTCAGCTTCCACGACGAGACCAGCGGCGAGAGCGAGGAATGGTATTACGAGGACGGCCTCACAGCCTATCTCGTCGATGCGCTGGACGGCGCCGAGATGCTGCCCTCCGAGCCGTTCGTGGGAACGATGGAGGGCAACGCCGAGGCCGTGGATTGGGCGGTGGTGTGGCTGCCCGATGCCGGTTCGAATGTGGTCGAGAGCTACGTGAATCTGATTCCCACCTCCCAGGGCGGCACGCATGTCAACGGCATGCGCACCGGTCTGACCGAGGCCATTCGCGAGTTCTGCGAATTTCGCAACCTGCTGCCGCGCGGCGTCAAAATCACCCCCGAGGATGTATGGGACCGCGTCAGTTATATCCTGTCGGTCAAACTCGCCGAGCCGCAGTTCTCGGGCCAGACCAAGGAACGCCTGTCCTCGCGCGAGTGTGCGACCTTCGTCTCCGGCGTGGTCAAGGATGCCTTCAGCCTGTGGCTGAACCAGCATACCGAGACCGGCGAGCGTATTGCCGAGCTGGCCATCAACAGCGCCCAAAGCCGCGTGCGGGCCGGACGTCAGGTCGTGCGCAAGAAGGTTACGCAGGGGCCGGCGCTGCCCGGCAAGCTCGCCGACTGCGCGTCCCAGGACACGGACCGCACCGAGCTGTTTCTGGTCGAGGGCGACTCGGCGGGTGGTTCGGCCAAGCAGGCGCGTGATCGCGACTACCAGGCCATCATGCCCCTTCGCGGCAAGATACTGAACAGCTGGGAGGTCGAGCCCGGCCAGGTCCTGAGCTCCCAGGAAATCCACGACATCTCGGTGGCCCTCGGGGTCGATCCGGGCTCGGATGACCTCAGCGGCCTGCGCTACGGCAAGGTCTGTATCCTGGCCGATGCCGACTCCGACGGCGCGCACATTGCCACGCTACTCTCGGCCCTGTTTCTGCGCCACTTCTGGCCGTTGGTCGCGGCCGGCCGGGTCTACGTTGCGATGCCGCCGTTGTATCGCATCGATATTGGCAAGGAGACCTACTACGCGCTGGACGACGGCGAACGCCAGGGAGTGCTCGATCGCATCGCCGCCGAGAAGCGCAAGGGCAAGGTCTCGGTGACGCGCTTCAAGGGTCTGGGCGAGATGAATCCCATACAGCTGCGTGAGACGACCATGGCGCCGGACACGCGCCGCCTGGTACGTCTGACCATCAAGCCGGGCGACGGCACGCAGCAGCTGATGGACATGCTGCTCGGCAAGAAGCGCGCCGCCGACCGCAAGGCCTGGCTCGAGCAAAAGGGCCACCTGGCCGAAGCCAATGTATGACGGCTGTGCCGTGCCGCGCGCCGATCGCATTCTCCTTCGAATTCAAGCCCCGACGATAGCCTACGATGACAGAAACGACCCAAACGCCATCCGACGACGGCATTGAACGTCTGCCGCTGAAGGAATTCACCGAGAAGGCGTACCTGGATTACTCCATGTACGTCATCCTGGACCGCGCTCTGCCGCACATCGGCGACGGGCTCAAACCCGTGCAGCGGCGCATCATCTACGCCATGTCCGAGCTCGGCTTGAACGCGGCGTCCAAGTACAAAAAGTCGGCCCGCACGGTCGGCGACGTGCTGGGCAAGTTCCACCCGCACGGCGACAGCGCCTGCTACGAGGCCATGGTCCTCATGGCACAGTCGTTTTCCTACCGTTATCCGCTGGTCGACGGCCAGGGCAACTGGGGTTCGGCGGACGACCCCAAGTCGTTCGCCGCCATGCGCTATACCGAGGCTCGCCTGTCGCACTTCGCCGAGCTGCTGCTCAGCGAGGTCGCTCAGGGCACGGTGGATTGGGCGCCGAACTTCGACGGTACGCTCGATGAGCCGTCCCTGTTGCCGGCGCGTGTGCCGCATGTGCTGCTCAACGGGACGACCGGTATTGCGGTGGGTATGGCGACCGATATTCCGCCGCACAATCTGCGCGAGGTGGCCAGCGCCTGCATTCGCCTGCTCGAGGAACCGAAGGCGACCGTCGCCGAGCTGTGCGAGCACGTCAAGGGACCGGACTATCCGACCGACGCAGAAATCATTACCCCGCGCGCGGACCTGGCACGCATGTACGAGACCGGGGGCGGCAGCGTGCGCATGCGCGCCCGTTACGATCGCGAAAACGGCGACATCATCATTACGGCGCTGCCGCATCAGGCCTCCCCGGCGCGTATCCTGGAACAGATCGCCGGGCAGATGAACGCCAAGAAGCTGCCCATGGTCGCCGACCTGCGTGACGAGTCGGATCACGAAAACCCAACGCGCCTGGTTATCGTCCCGCGCTCCAACCGCGTCGATGTCGAGGCCCTGATGGCGCACCTGTTCGCCACGACCGACCTGGAGCGTACGTACCGCGTCAACATGAATGTCATCGGTCTGGACGGCCGCCCGCAGGTCAAGAACCTGCGCGACATGTTGAGCGAATGGCTGGATTTTCGCCTTCAGACCGTACGCCGGCGTCTGCAGTTCCGCCTGGACAAGGTCACCCAGCGCCTGCACATTCTCGACGGCCTGCTGATCGCCTACCTCAATATCGATGAGGTCATTGCGATCATCCGCAACGAGGACAAGCCCAAGCCGGCCCTGATGGAGCGTTTTGGGCTGAGCGAGGCGCAGGCCGAGGCCATCCTCGAGCTCAAGCTGCGCCATTTGGCCAAGCTTGAGGAGATGAAGATACGCGGCGAGCAAAAGGACCTTGCCGAGGAGCGCGAATTTCTGGAAAAGACCCTGGGCTCGACCCGGCGCATGAAGACCCTCGTGCGCAAGGAGCTGCAGGCGGCCGCCGAGGAGTTCGGCGACGAGCGCCGTTCACCCTTGATGGAGCGTGCGGCGGCCCAGGCCCTGGACGAGACCGAGCTCATCAGTGCCGAGCCGGTGACCGTCGTTTTGTCACAGCGCGGTTGGGTGCGCACCGCCAAAGGACACGAAGTCGACGCGGCCTCGCTGAACTACAAGTCGGGCGACGCCTATCTCCAGGCTGCGCGCGGTCGCAGCAACCAACTCGCGGTGTTCATCGACTCCACCGGACGCACCTATGCCGTGCCCGCCCATACGCTGCCCTCGGCACGCGGTCAGGGTGAGCCCCTGACCGGCCGGCTCAATCCCCCGGACGGCGCGACTTTCGCGGGGGTGATGTTCGGTGATCCCGAGCAGTTGTTCCTCTTGGCGAGCGATGCCGGCTATGGTTTCGTGGCCAAGCTCGAAGACCTCTACACGCGCAACAAGTCGGGCAAGGCCGTGCTCAAGGTGCCCAAAGGGGCGCGGGTGCTGCCCCCGGTGCCGGTGGGCGATATGGAGACCGAGTGGGTCGCCGCCGCCAGCAACGAAGGACGTCTGTTGATCCATCCCATCGAGGAACTGCCCCAGCTGGCGCGCGGCAAGGGCGTGAAGATCATCAGCATCCCCTCGGCCCGCGCGGCCAAGCACGAGGAGTATGTCTGCGCCATCACCGTGTTGGGCGAGGACGATCGGCTGATCGCCTATTCAGGAAAGCGTCATACCACGCTCAAGGAAGAGGACCAGGCGCATTACGCCGGGGAACGCGGGCGACGCGGCAACAAGCTGCCGCGCGGCTTTCGCAGCATCGAGCGCCTGGAGCCCGGACGGGACTGAGCGTGTGCGCGCGGCCGATTTCCCGGGTTCAGCGCGGGATCGAATCGGCCGGATGTGCGCGGGTCGCCTTTTCCTGCTGTGCCTTCTCGCGCAGCTCCTTGAGCTTGGCCAGGACCTTGCGCGCCCGGGTGATGTGTTCCTCTAGCTCGGAGTTGTGCGGCGCGAGCTTGCGCAGCGGCAGCCAGGCGTCGAGCGCGGCCTGTATCTTGCCCTGGCTGTAGAGCCGGCGCCCGCGTTCGATACCCTTGGCCAGCTTTTTGTGCAGGCGGTGGTCCAGCTGCTTTTGGAGCTTGCCGAGCGCCGGGTTGCGCGGGTCGAGGCGTTCGAGCTTGGTCAGCGCGCCCCGGGCACAGACCCATTCGGCGTGCCGGTAGCAGCGGTGGTAGCTCTCTATCTGTTCCTGTACCGCGGATTGCAGTTGTTCGCGCCGGCGTCTGGCCTCGGCCGCCTGTTCGCGGGCGCGCTGCGCCGCTTTGCGTTTGCGCTGTGCCGCCTCTCGCCGCTCGAGTTCGGCCAGAGCGGCCTTGACCCGTGGATCGGGGTTTAGCTCGTCGGCGAGCACCAGGGCCTGCCTGGCCAGGTCGAGCTTGCCTTTATCCAGGGCCTGGCGGCCCGCATCGGCCAGTTCATCGCCCGTTTCCCGCCCCTCTTGTTCGGCCGACCGCAGGCGTCGGCTGGCGCTCCAACTGCCCGGATCGGCGTCGGCCATCTGGCGGCGCAGCGGGACCATGCTCTTGAGCCAGTGTCCCTTGTCGATAAGCTCGCGCCATTGGAGCTCGTGCACGTAGGCTTCGCGGCGTGCGGTCAGCTCGCGCCTTGCCTTTTGCAGGCGTTCGTCGTCGGGGAGGCGATCCTGTGCCGTGGCCAGCAGCCGGTCCGCGTCCGCCCACTTGGCCTTGTCTTCCAGGCTTGCCGACTGCTTGAGTACGGAATGGACGTAGCTGTCGGCTTGTCGGCGGATCGATTCGAGCTTCGCTCGCAGCGCCCGATAATGGGGGTGACTCGGGGCGACTCGCTCGAGGGTGTCGATCGCCTTGCCGTACTCCTTTTGTGCAACCCAGTCGTCGGCCTGCTGGCCGACGTCCGAGCGCAGGGCATAGAGCTGGGCGCAGCCGGACAGGCCCAACGCCAGGCTGAGGAGGAGGATGCCCAGGTACTTGTTCATGCCACGACTTTGTCGGCGAGGATTTCCGAGATCTGGGCGTCCATGGTCGCGCGGAAGGTGGCGGCGACGTCCTTGACGAGGAAGGTGGTCACCGGGCGGCTCTTGCCTCGCAGGCGAATCGATTTGTGACGGCGTGCGATGATGCGCCACTGGACGTCGGGGTCCTTGTAGAACTCTTCGGTGATGATGATCTGGCCGGCGCCGGCCGCATCATACAGCCGCGCAGCGAGATTGACCGAGTCGCCCACGACCGTGTACTGCATACGCTCGTGAGAGCCCATGTTGCCCGCGAGCATCGTGCCGCTGTTGACGCCGATCCGGAAATGAATGGGGAACTTGCCGTCGCGTACCCGCTTGGCATTGAGGCGATCGACGAGGCGTTGAATCATCACCGCGCAGGCCACGGCATTGAAGGCGTGTTCCTCGTCGCTGTCGGGGACGCCGAACACGACCATGGCACAGTCGCCCATATACTTGTCGATCGTGCCGCGGTAGAGCTGGCTAGCCAGGGCGATATACGAGAAATATTCGTTCAGGAGCTTTGCCACTTCGTCCGGGCTGAGCTGCTCGGACATGCTGGTGAATCCGACGATATCGGCGAACAGGACCGAACCTCTGACGTGCTGGCCGCCCAGCTTGATCTGGTCGAGATTTTCGAGGATCTGACGCGCGACGTTCGTCGATACGAAACGCGAGAAGACGTTTTCCACCTGAGATTTCTCCAACAGGCCCGCTGCCATGGTGTTGAAGGCTTCCATCAGGTGGCCGATCTCGTCGTTGCGCCGGTCCTGGATACGATATCGCAGGTTTCCCTGGTCGATAGCGCGGCTGGCATCCATGAGATTGTGAATGGGCTTGGACAGGCGCCGGCCCATGACGAAGGCCGTAACGATGCCGAGCAGGATCATGAGCAAAGTGGCTGCTACGATGGCGCGAATTGCGTCATGGATGGCCTGGCTCATCGTGCTGGCGCTGAAGGTAATCAGGGCGTGTCCGGCAATGAGCTTGTGGAACCGTATAGGGACCAGGTACGAGACGACGTGGATTTGCTGGCGGTCGGCGTTGGTCCAGTCCCAATCGAACGTGTAGCTGTTGGGCGCCAGCTCGTGGGCTCGACGGTACAGGCTGAGAATATTGGGTTTCGGGATCACGCCTCGGGAGACGAGTATCTTGCCGTTGTCCGAATAGATGACCGCGCCGAGGAGGTGATCGTCGGAGCCGAGATTGTTGATGAGCACCTTCAGACCGAGCAGGTCGTCGGACAGGACGAGTTCCTTGGAAGATTCCGCCAATTGACTGACCACAGTCTGACCGAATTCGTGCATTTGTTGGCGCAGCAGCTGGGTCTGATTCTTGACGATGACCATCCCCAGGAGGGTCATGCCGACGGCAATGAGCAGCGTGATGACCAGGGCGAGCTTGTAGGCGATCGGGAAGTGCTTGGGAACGCGCTCGGCAAGCCACGGACGAGCGCGCCGCGTGCGGCGTCGGGCCAGCGCCGCGAGCCGGCGCAATCGGTGGATCGGTTGTCGCCAAGGTGACATCGTTTTCGCGATTCCATCGCCCGTTTATTATGTGGTCGCACACGCCGGGCGGTGGCCGGGCCGTGCGGGGACCGCTGGGTTTTGCGGCGTGTAGAAACCCCCCAAATAATAGCACGTAAAGGCGCCGATCCACACGCATGGCGGCCCCGGACCCTCCGAGGCCGCCGCGTAAAGCACATTAAAATTAACGGCTTAGGGGAACGGGCCGGTATCGGCTCGCGGCGGGCCGAGCCCCGGGTCATTCAGTGGGCTTGGGCATGGTGGCGCACTCGGCGAAGATACGCTTGTCGCAGCGCCGGCAGCGTTCCGGGTCGAGGCTCTTGATCACGAGGTTGTGAATGGCCTCGGCCTTGGACGCGAAGACGTGGCGGTCGTCGATGACGTCCAGGTAGTCGCCGCGTTTGAAGATGCGGCACACGGCATCCTTGACCTTGCACAGGTACAGTCCGCCGCCCATCTCGCGCCGACGCCGGGCCTCCTTGACTATCATTTCGGCGCCGGCGAGATCCACGAAGTTGATGCCCGAACCCACGATCAGCAGCCGCGTCTGTTCGGGGTCGTGCTGATCGTAGCTTTGCAGCGTCTCTTCGACGTGATTGACCGCGCCGAAGAACAGTGAGCCGTCAATTCGTACGATCTTGAGCTGCGGACACTCGGGCAGGTTCGCGTTGGTGACCAGCTTGTGACGCTCGTCATTCGGGTCGGGCACCAGCGTATGAATGCGCGGGCGCGAGGTCCGGTTGAGATAGACGACCAGCGACAGCATGACGCCGAGCAGGATGGCGAACTCGAGCTCGACCAGCAGGGTGGCGAAGAAGGTCGTGAGCAGAATGCCCGTCTCCGAACGGCTGGCGCGGATGATCTGCGAGATGTGGTGGAAGTCGATAAGACCCCAGGCCACCAGCAGCAGGATGCCCGCCATGGCGGCGTTGGGCAGGTATGCCGCGTAGGGAGCGACCAGCAGCATGACTCCCATCAGCATGACGCCGGCAAAGGCGGCGGCCAGCGGCGTGCGGGCCCCGGCCTCGTAGTTGACGCCGCTGCGGTTGAACGAACCGGTGGCAACGTACGAGGAGAAGAAGCTGCCCACGATGTTCGACAGGCCCTGGCCCTTGAATTCCTGGTTGCCGTCCAGACGCTGGCCCGAGCGTGCCGCCAGCGAGCGGGCGATGGACACCGCCTCGGTCAGGGCCAGCAGCGTTGCCGCCACGGCCACCGGTGCCAGGTCCTTGATGGTCGTGAGCGTCAGGTCGGGCCCGGACAAGGGGGGCAGGGAGGCGGGCAGGGCCCCCACGGTCTGGATGCCGGTGACGGCCTGTCCGTAGAGTGCGTTCAGCGCGACCGATACGGCGCTGCCGGCCAGCATGGCGACGATCATGTAGGGGATGCGCGGCCAGTACCGTTTGACCAGGATCCCCGAGATCAAGGTGACCAGGGCGACGGCAGTCACGTAGGGATTGATCTTGTCGAGTTGATCGAACAGAGCGCCGAAGACCTCGTAGACGTGCAGTCCGCGCGGGATGGGTACACCGAAGAAATTCTTGATCTGGTTGGTGCCGATCAGGATGGCCGCGCCGGCCGTGAAGCCGACCACGACCGAGTGTGAGATGAAGTTGACCAGTGTGCCCAGGCGCACCAGCCCCATGACGAGCTCGATGGCACCGACCATGAACGTCAGGGTGAGCGCCAGGCGCACGTACTCGGGCGAGCCCGGCTCGGCAAACGCGCTCAGCGAGGCGAACAGCACGATGGAGGCGGCGGTCGTGGGGCCGGACACCAAGTGCCAGGACGAGCCGAACAGAGCGGCGATGAGCGCGGGCACCATCGCGGCATAGAGGCCGTACTCGGGTGGCATGCCGGCGATCGTGGCAAAGGCCACGCCCTGGGGCAGGACGATGATGGCGCCGGTCAGCCCCGCCAGGGCGTCGGCACGCAGCGTCTCGCGGTTGACCATCGGCAGCCAGCGCAGGAAGGGAAAGAACTTGACCCAAAAGACGCTGCACTGCTGTGACTGCTTCAGACGCTGTGACTCTTCCATCGACATTCCTCGCCGGGGTGGACGCCCCGCCCGATACATGGGGTGGCAAAGCCGGGCATTATAGGCACGGCAGGGCCAATTCTCAAATTTTCGTTAAGAAACAAGCCTTCGAACCCGGATCCGGGCCTCGGAGGTCTTCAATCCCACGCGTTAATATTTGTTAAAATTTCGTTGAACTCCGGCGGTCCGCCCCCATCTAATGCCTGCAATGATCCGATTTTCCCCAGACAATCCGGGAGCTTGGCAATGAAGCGCGTGTTTCTGTTTCTGGCCACCAATCTGGCCATTCTCGTGGTCCTGAGCATCACCCTGCGCCTGCTGGGTGTCGAGAGCTACTTGGACGCCCAGGGCGGCGGTCTGAATCTCCAGGCCCTGCTGGTGTTCGCGGCCGTCATCGGCTTTGGCGGCTCGTTGATCTCCTTGGCGATTTCCAAATGGACTGCCCGGCACATGACCGGGGCCCGCGTCATCGAGCAGCCGCGGGATGCCGCGGAGGTCTGGCTGGTCGACACCGTGCGCCGGCTCGCCCGACAGGCCGGTATCGGTATGCCCGACGTCGCCATTTATGATGCCCCGGATATCAATGCCTTTGCCACCGGCGCGAACCGCAACCGCGCGCTGGTGGCGGTGAGCACCGGGCTGCTGCGCCACATGTCCGAAGACGAGGCGGAGGCTGTATTGGGCCATGAGATCAGCCACATTGCCAATGGCGACATGGTCACGCTCGCGCTCATCCAGGGCGTGGTCAATACGTTCGTTATCGTCCTGTCCCGGGTCATCGGTCACTTGGTGGACCGCGTGGTCTTCAAGACCGAGCGCGGCCACGGTCCGGCCTTTTGGATCACGGCTATCGCGGCCGAGCTGGTGCTGGGCATCCTGGCCAGTGCGATTGTGATGTGGTTCAGCCGTCGGCGCGAGTTCCGTGCCGATGCCGGGGGTGCGGCCCTGGCCGGCCGCGCCAAGATGATAGCCGCCTTGCAGCGACTGCAGGCCAGTGCCGGCCAACCTCACTTGCCCGACCAGATGGCCGCGTTCGGGATTGCCGGCGGCATTGGTCACGGACTGCGCCGTCTGTTCATGACGCATCCCCCGCTGGCGGAGCGCATCGCCGCGCTCCAGCGGGCCGGGAACATGGGCAGTGACCGCTCCAGCGGGGATCGCCCGCATCCCCAGGTTGGGTGAGGCGGGGTCGATCCGGTACAATACCCGGCTTTTGACCGGCCGAATTGAGCCTAGGGAGCCAGTATGTCATTGATCCGCCCCTTTGCCGGGCTGCGCCCGGTGCCAGAGCATGCCGCCGACGTGGCGGCCCCGCCCTATGACGTGTTGAGCAGCGCCGAGGCCCGCCAGCGGGCCGAAGGGCGGCCCTGGAGCTTTCTCCACATCTCCAAGCCCGAGATCGACCTTCCCGAGGGCACCGACGTCCACGACCCGGCCGTTTACGCCAAGGGCGCGGAAAACCTGCAGCGCATGGTTGCCGAGGGTATCCTGCAGCGCGATTCCCAGCCCTGTTATTACCTGTACCGGCTGGATATGGGCTCGCACTCGCAAACCGGCTTGGTCGCTGTGGCCTCGGTCGCCGACTACGACAGCAACCGCATCCGCAAGCACGAATTTACCCGCCCCGACAAAGAGGACGATCGGGTGCGCCAGATCGACGCCCTCAATGCTCAGACCGGCCCGGTCTTCCTGACCTATCGGCATCAACAGGCAGTCGATGAGTTGGTCGAGAAGGCCACCTCCGGTGCGCCTGAATACGACGTGACCGCCAGCGACGGCGTGCGCCACCGTTTATGGGTGGTGCGCGAGGCGCAGCTCATCGACGGCCTCACGGGTCTGTTCGATGCCATGGATTGTCTGTACATCGCTGACGGGCACCACCGTTCGGCGGCGGCATCGCGAGTGGCCGCCATGCGCCGCGGCGACCATCCCGGCGACGGCGAACAGAACTACGAATATTTCCTGTCGGTCATATTTCCCGACAACCAGATGCAGATCCTCGATTACAACCGCGTGGTCAAGGACTTGAACGGCCTGTCGCCCGAGGCCCTGCTCGAGCGTCTACGCGAGGCCTTCGATGTTGCGCCGGAGAGTGGGCCGGTGAGCCCGACGCAGACGGGCGAGTTCGGTTTGTACGTCGCCGGACAGTGGTACCGCTTGACCATCCATGCCGATCGTGTCCCGCAGAATGACCCGGTCGGGTGCCTCGACGTGAGCTTGCTGCAAAATCACCTGATCGAGCCCGTGTTGGGTATCGAGGACCCGCGGCGCGACGCGCGTATCGACTTCGTCGGCGGCATTCGGGGGCTCGGCGAGTTGGAACGGCGCGTCGACAGCGGCGAGATGGCGATGGCCTTGTCCATGTACCCAACGCGGATGGACGAGCTGATGGCGGTGGCCGATGCCGGCGAAGTGATGCCGCCCAAGTCAACCTGGTTCGAACCCAAGCTTGCCGACGGCCTCGTCTCCCACGTGTTGGACTGATTGGCGCGTGCGGCGCCGCAGGCTTCAACTGTCCTCAGTGAAGTCGTAGTCCATTTCCGCGGTCGGGCCGCGCAGGAAATAGCCTTGGATGTAGTCGACGCTGCATTGCCAGAGGACCGCCAGACTGTTGGCATCCTCGACGAATGCGGCGATGGTGCGTTTGCCCATAGTGCGCGCATGCTCACTGATTGTCTTGACCCGTTCCTGTGTCTCGACGTTGGTCGCGAGGTTACTGTTCAATGACTGGTCGAGCTTGAGGTAGTCGACGTCCAGGTGTTTGACCGAATCGAAGGTGTTGGGCTCGGTCCCGAACCGGTCCAGGGCGAAGCGGCAGTGCAACTGTTTCAGGCCGGCGATGACTTCCTGTGCACGCTTTAGGTGATTCAACGCTGTCGATTCGTTGATGGCGAATACGATGTACTCACCGTGTAGACGCAGTGCCTTGATGCGTTCGCTGACCCAGGGGATGAACTGATCGTCCGTGAGCGAGCCGCCCGAGAGCTTTACGAACAATCGCGTCTTGGTGCCGCTTTGCAACCGGTCGGACAGAATCTTGAACGCGTTGGCAAGTACCCATCGGTCGATATAGAGCATGAGCCCGGCATGTTCGGCGGCGGGCATGAACTCGCTCGGTTCCACCTCGTTGTTATGCTCGTCCAGGAGGCGTACCAGGACTTCGTAGTTTTCGCCCTCCTCGCCGTGCAGGCTGACGATGGGCTGGTAGAGCAGCTGAAACTGATTGTTTTGCAGCGCGTCCTTGATCTTCTGGGACCAGTGCAGGAGTTTTTCCTGTTCGGCCAGACCGGCGACGGCCGGGTTGTGCAGGATGTGACCGTTGCCACCGGCCTCGCGAACCGACTCGCAGGCCTTCTCGGCGTTGAGCAGCGACCGCTGCCCGTTGCCCGCGGTTTCGTTGATGAGACTGATGCCAATGCTTGCCGTGGTGCGCACCGTCTGGCCGCCGACCTCGGAGAAATAGTCCTCGACCAGCTTGCAGATTCCCTTGGCGAGTTTTTCCGCGTGCTCAGCGTCGACCTTCTCGAGCAGCAGCGTGAACACCTCGCCCTCGAAACGGGCCAGCAGGCCGGTCTCCCCCAGCTTGGATTTGAGCAGGTTGGCCACGTCAGCCAGGAACAGATCGCCGCCTGAGATCCCGATGTTGTCCTTGATGCCCTTGTAGCCGTCCAGATAGATATAGAGCAGGGCGCCCCGAGACTTGCCTTCGACAGCGCGCGAGACCAGGTGGTCGACCTGCTCGAGGAAATAGGCTCGGTTGTACAGACCGGTGAGCAGGTCCTGTTTGCTTAATACACTGAGCTTCTTTTCCAGCTCCTGACTGAGCGTCTGGTCGCGAATGATGATCTGCGTGCAGGCCTCGCCCTCCATGCTGGCAGGCGAGAATTCCATGGTGATTTTGAATTTTCGCCCGTCCACCTGTCGGCCGTGGACCTCGAGCGTGCTTTCACTGGTGTCCCCCTTGGCGTACTTGCGCAGGAAATCCTTGAAGTGGGCGTTGTCCTCGCTGCTTACCATATCCATGATGGGCACGCCCTGGATGTCGTCCTGACTGTCGTAGCCGAACATCTTCAAGTAGGCACTGTTGGCATAGATGTGCATCCCGTCATGCACATAGGCGATCGCATCCCGTGAGCTGTCGATGAGGTCGCGCGCACGCTTTTCGGTCTCGCGCAGCATCTTTTCGCAGCGGCGGTGGTCGCGCCGGGCCTTCAAGTCGGCGACTTCGCGGTTGACGATGGCCTTGAGGCGTTCAGGCTGGTCCATGGCGACCAGGTCCCGAGCCCCCGCGTGCAGGAGCGGTACGGCCGATGTCTCGTCGCCGGGCTGAGTGACGATAACCAATGGCAGGTCGCGCCCGCTGGCGGCCATGATCTCCAGCGCCTGCTTGGCGCTCAGCAGCGGCAGCTTGGGGCGCGCCAGGACCAGGTCGAGAGGGTGCTCATCGAGGGCCGCCCGCATGTCCTCGTCGTCTTCGACGCGGATGTCGCGGACGATGTGTCCGGCATTGCGCAGGACATTGATCAGCGCCTCGGCTTCTTCGGAGGAGTCGAACAGGGTCAGGACTCTAAGGAGGTTGTCGCTACTCACTATGTCTCTCGTCTCGCCGCTCAGTATTGCCGTGTTCACCTTCCACCCCCACGGAAGTGAGCGTGATCGGCAGGGACTTTATACGGTATTTTGGCGCTCCCTGACCAGCCTGAGGAGCAATCGGGGTCGTCGTCGGCCTCGGCCGTCGTCATATCACTGACCAGACATTCGCGAAATCGCGGTCCTCCACCCAATTGTCCGCAGGCGGCTTGTGTTCGGGCTTGTCCAGCAGTGCAAACTGGAACTGGGCGAACAACCCTGTGTTTTCCATGAGCTTGGTTAACTCGACAGGCGCCTGATGCCCCATCACGGTCAACGTCACTTTGCTGCCGACACGGTACGGTACCGGCGGGGTGATGACGGTGGCCGGCTGATTGATGGGCGCCAGTTCGGGCAGGAGCAAGGCCCGGTGGTCGTGGTGCTTGCCTTGTCCGGTTTCGCTGACGGGGCGCACGGCGATGGGCGCCGCGTCGGGAGTCAACATCTGCACGCCGAGCGTCAGTTGGCCGCGTTCGGTCGACTTCATCCAACGGATGACCCCGATGCCCCACCGGCGCGGCTCAGATTCCTCCTGGCGGCGCAGCCCGATGAGCTCGCCGACCAGTACGTTCGCATGCTGCTGGTGTTCGCTGACCAGACAGCAGCCGCCTGCGCTTTCGTTGACCATCTTCCATATGTCCGCATGATAGCGCTCGGCTGCCTTGCTCTCCAGGGGCTCGGCGGGCGCCTGACGCTTGAGCTGCTCGTAGCCGGTGACATCGTGGGGGTAGACGAGCTCCCAGACGTCGGGCTGCTCCTGGTTTACGTCCAGAACGGGAATGCTGTCGTAGTGCGCAGGTTGGTCGAAGGAGTTGTCCCCCCCGCCGCTTGCTTCGTCCTCGGCGGCCCGTTGACCCCGATCGCGGCTGATGAAGTGGTGCATGGAGGTCAGCCCCATCGCCACCACGACCTTGTCCCGCTTGTCGGTGCGCGAAAAGCTACGTTTGGGGGTTACACCCCAGGACAGCATGAGACGGCGCATCAGGTCGCTGGACAGATTGGGGGTCTGTTTGTCGATATTCGTGAGCGTGCTCAGGGACTCGTCGTGGACGTGTGCGATCTGCTCGCGGATGACCCGTGCCAGTTCGTCGGTCGAGAGGGTACGGCACAGCTCCGGGCGGTGGGTGTGTGCGGACAGGGGAATGTAGCTCGGCGGATAGTCGCCGTCGAGCACCACCACGAACCGACCACTGAGGCTTTCGTCCCTTTGTATGGGATTGAGATGGGCGTGCACCGCCCAGCGCTCGAGGTTGATATAGACCCGTTCGGCCTCGCCCTGGCGCAGCCGGTAGGGTGAGGCGAGCGAGAGCAGCAGGATGCGCTTGTATTCGTTGCTCACCGTCGATTTGGGCACGAGGCGTCGCTGGCCATCGGCCACGGGCGTGCCGTGCAGCTTCTTGCGTTCGGCGAAGGCGTACAGCGAATGGATTTCCTTCCAAATACCCGGAGGAAAAGGCCCATAGACCTGGTAGGAGGTCAGCAGCATCCGCCCCTGATACGTCAAGGCGCGGTGGATCAGCTGAACCACCTGTCGGTTGTCCGAAAACAAGGCGCTGCGGTTGGCCGAGTCCTCCAGGGCTATCTTGTAACCGGTGGCCATCTCGGCACACAGCTCGCGTGCCAGGGCCGCGACCTTCTGCGCCTTGGGAGGCAGGGGAAAGGGGATGGTGAGAAAATGCTTCTTCAGGGCCTCGGTGATATAGAGCACCGGTTCGCGCAGCATCTCGAGAAAGCGCAGCCGGTCGCTGACAGTGAGGTCCTCGCGGTTGGTCTGCGTCAGGGCGCTGAATACGAGTCGGGCCGTCTCGCCGACGTTGGCCATGGGCAGATCGCCCAGCCACTGTTCGACTTTCCTTGGGCGAACGTCGAACCCCTGGCCATGGGCCCGGGTGCGTTCCGGAACATTCAAACCGAGAGGCGTGCCCACCTGGACCCTCCTGTCATGCGGTTGAGGCCAGACTCTAAGTCCTTGTCTAGCAGACCTTTCTTGCAGTATGACATTATTGCTGCAAAGGCGTCTACCCGCCCGGTTTTTGCGAGCACGCGCACTGCTACCGCGGCGTCTTGCCGGGTCGCCCGGGAATCTCGCGTACGAGCCTTGGAACGAGATAGCCCGGCAGTCGGGCCCGCAGGCTCTCCATCAATCGCCCGGCGCGCGCCTCGTCGACGTCGAAATGCACCGCGCCCTGGACCGGGTCCAACAAGTGCAGGTAATAGGGCAGCACGCCGGCTTCGAACAACGTCTCACTGAGTCGCGCGAGGGTCTGCGAGTCGTCGTTGACCTCACGCAGCAAGACGCTCTGGTTGAGCAGCGTTGCACCGCGGCCGCGCAACCGGCCCAGGGCCTGAACGACCGCCGTGTCTATCTCATGAGGGTGATTGGCGTGCACCACGACCACGGTTTGCAGGCGTGTGGCGTCCAGCCACGCCAACAGCGCCTCGTCGACGCGTTCGGGCAGGACGATCGGCTGGCGGGTGTGGATGCGCAGACGGCGCACATGAGCGATGTCGTCCAGTGCCTCGACCAGCGCCGCGAGGCGCCGGTCGCTCAGCGACAGGGGGTCGCCGCCGCTGAGGATCACCTCTTCGATGGAGGCATCGCTCGCGATATAGCTCAGCGCCTCGCGCCACGACTCGAGGCCGGGGTTGGCCTCGCTGTAGGGGAAGTGGCGCCGGAAGCAGTAACGGCAGTGGATGGCACAGGCGCCCGTGGTCACCAGCAGCACGCGTCCGTGGTACTTGTGCAGCAGACCGGGGCGGGGCATTGCCCGGCGATCGCCAACCGGGTCGACGCCGAAGGCGGGGTCGGTCTTCAGCTCCCCGGCCGTGGGCAGCACCTGGAGCAGCAGCGGGTCGCGCGGGTTGCCCCGTTCCATGCGGGCGAGGTAGCCGCGCGGTACGCACAGACCGAACTGCACGGCGGCCGATCTGGCCGCCGGCAGCAGCGAGTCCGGCAGGTCGAGGGCGGCGAGCAGCTCTCCCGGGTCGCGTACGGCATCGGCCAGGGCGTGCTGCCACCGGGGCCTGTCCTGCGTTCCGGTGTGCCAAGTGACGGCGGTTCGCGTTATCATAGTCCGAATCTATTGGTCCGATCGGGAAATGATCCCAGAACGAGGAAGCGATGGCTAGTTATAGCACCAACGAGTTCAAGGGCGGCCTGAAGGTCATGCTGGACGGTGACCCCTGCAGCATTATCGAAAACGAGTTCGTCAAGCCGGGTAAGGGGCAGGCCTTCAACCGGGTCAAGTTCCGCAACTTGCTCTCCGGCCGTGTGGTGGAACGGACCTTCAAGTCCGGCGATTCGCTCGAGGCCGCCGACGTGCATGAGACCGAGATGCAGTACCTGTACAACGACGGTGAGCATTGGCACTTCATGCATCCGGAGAGCTTCGAGCAGGTCGGGGCCGATGCCAGCGCGGTCGGCGATGCCGCCAAGTGGCTCAAGGAGCAGGACATGTGCACCATCACGCTGTGGAACGGTGCACCCATCAGCGTGACCCCGCCGAACTTCGTGATCCTCAAGATTACCGACACCGAGCCCGGCGTGCGCGGCGATACGGCCAGCGGCGGCGGCAAGCCGGCGACTCTGGAAACGGGGGCGGTGGTGCGCGTACCGCTGTTTCTGGATGTCGACGAGCTCATCAAGGTCGACACCCGCACGGGCGAGTATGTCTCCCGCGCCAAGGAATAGTGCGCGGGCGTTCGCGGCGTCGTGGTGAGCGAGGACCGCGCGCCGACCGAACGGTGGCGGCCGTCGGCCTTGCCGGCGGTGCTCGAACGGCGCGCCGAGCTCTACCGACGTATTCGGGACTTTTTTGCCGAACGCGGTGTGCTGGAGGTCGACACCCCGATACTATCGGCCGCCGCGACCACCGATCCGAATATCGAGAGCTTCGTCACCCGCTACGTGGGCCCCGGCGCGCCGCAGGGGCGTGCCCGCTACCTCCAGACCTCACCCGAGTTCCCCATGAAGCGCCTGCTGGCCGCGGGGAGCGGTCCGATCTATCAACTGTGCAAAGTCTTCCGCCAGGGCGAGGCGGGCCGGTATCACCAACCGGAATTCACGATGCTCGAGTGGTATCGCCCGGGACTCGATCACCACGGATTGATGAATGAGGTCGAGGCGTTGCTGATTGAACTCACCTCGGGTCACCTGTCCCTGGCGCCGTCGGTCCGGCTGAGCTACGCCGAGGCCTTTCAGAGCTACCTCGGGCTCGATCCGCACCGGGCGGACACGAGTGACCTGCGGGCGTGCGCCGAGGAATCGGGGCTGGGGCCGGTGTCCGGATTGGCGGCCGATGATCGCGACGGGTGGCTGGAGCTGCTCCAGGCCGGCGCACTGGAGTCCCGCCTGCCTCGGGATCGACCCGTCTTCATATTCGATTTCCCCGCTTCGCAGGCGGCGCTCGCCCGCGTGCGCCCGGGAGCGCCCGACGTGGCGGAGCGTTTCGAGCTGTATCTGGACGGCCTGGAGCTGGCCAACGGCTTCCACGAGTTGGCCGATGCCGCCGAGCAGCGGCGGCGCTTTGCCTCGGATGTCGCCAGGCGGGCGGCTGGCGGCGGCGAGACGATGCCGATGGACGAGCGCCTGTTGGCGGCGCTCGAGCACGGCCTGCCCGACTGCGCCGGCGTGGCGCTCGGGGTCGATCGCCTGTTGATGCGGATAGTCGGTGCCTCGACTATCGGGGAGGTGACCGCCTTCGCCTGGGAGAGCGCCTGAGCGAAGGAGGCCTCAGTCGGCCGTTTGCTCCTGCCAGCGCGTGAAGCATTCCAGCCCGCAGAAGTAATGGACATAGTCCGGTCCCTCGAAGCTCTGGGCGACGGAGGGGGGGATTTCGGCGAGGCATTGCTCGCATTCGACGCGCTGGGGATTTTCCGGAATCGGCTTCTCGGTCATGGGGAGTACCTCGCATACCGCCAAAAGACATGTGGCCGGCCCATCCTCGGCCTGGTGCGCCGATGTCTCGACCCGACGCCGCCTCCCTGCACGGCCTTTGCCGGACCGCATGCGGGCCGCCGGCAACGTCCGACCATGCCAATAAGAATAGACCAAGGGAGTCGAAGTGCACGGCCGGCGGGGGCGGGTTCGGGTGGCAGGTCAGTCCCGCTGGCGGCCCAGCCGCTGGCCCATGCGCACCGGTGCCCCCGGATGGATGGCCCGGTCCCAGGCGGCGGCGCCCGGCGCGAACAGCACGATCACCGTCGAGCCCATGTTGAAACGGCCCATTTCCTGGCCGCGCTCCAACACCAGCGGGGCCGCCGCGTCTTCGTAGCGCCATGTGCGCACACTGCGCCCGGCGGGCGGAGTGACCTCGCCGTGCCAGATGGTTTCGATACTGGCGACGTTGATCGCCCCGACCAGAACGAGCGCGATGGGGCCGGCGGCGGTATCGAAGACGGTCACCACGCGCTCGTTGCGGGCGAACAGCCGGGGGACGGCGCGGGTGGTTCTTGGATTGACGCTGAACAGGCGCCCGGGCACGTGCACCATCTGACGCAGTCGGCCTTCCAGCGGCATATGGATGCGGTGATAGTCCCGCGGCGACAGGTACAGCGTGGCGAATTCACCGTTGGCAAAGGTGTCCGCCAGCTCCCGGGACCCGCCCAGCAGGGTCTGCAGGCTGTAGTAGTGTCCCTTGGCCTGCAGCAGCGAATCGGACTCGATGTGTCCGACCTGGCTGACGGTGCCGTCGACGGGGCAGATCAGCTCGCCTCGGCCCGAGGCGAGCGGTCGGCAGCCCGACTTGAGCGCGCGGGTGAAGAAGCTGTTGAAGTCGGGATACGCCGAAGGCTCGCTGTGCTGCGCCTCGTTCATGTCAACACCGAAATGGGCGATGAACCGGCGGATGAGCATGTCCTTCAGCCAGCGCACGCGCGAGCGTGTCAGCGCATGCACCAGGCGCGAAATGGCGTGGGTGGGCAGCGGGTATTGGGCGAACGCGGCCAGATAATCGAGCAGGCCCGCCCCCTTGTCGGCGGGCGGGCCTGCCCGGCGGGATGGCGATGACATCGAGGAATCAGTGATTCATGTGCATGTGCATGCCGCCTTCGCCGGCGCCTGCCTTGCGCACGGGCATCTTGAAGCTCAGCGTGCGCCCGTCGTTGAGCCGCAGCGTCATCTTCACGCTGTCGCCGGCCTTGAGCGCGTGCTTGGGCTGCATCAGCATCAGGTGGTAGCCTCCGGGCTCGAAGCTGAACTTGCCGTTGGCCGGGATGGTGACATGGTCCTGTTTGATCATGTGCGCCACGCCGTTGCGGACCTCGCTGCGGTGCAGCTCGACGGAACCGAAGGCCGGGCTGCTGGCACCAGTGATCTTGATGGCGCGGTCCGTCTTGTTCTCCAGTGTTACGTAGCCGGCGAGCATGCGCATCCCGGGCGGGGCCTCTCTCACCCAGGCGTGGTGCGCCGTCAGGCCCTCGGCCGCCGCGGCGGGGACGGCGGCCACAGCGAGCAGGCCCGCGAACAATAGAGCAGAACGTCTGATTAAGCCTTTCATCGTGCTATGAACCCTCGTAGTAGTGTCGAATCTTGCGATAGGCCGCCGTGATTGTGTCGATCTTGTGCGGTGGGGAGAAGATGGCACGTTCGCGCCCCTGCGGGTCGACCAGAAATATCTGGGCGCTGTGGTTGACTGTGTAACCCGCCTTGCTTTTGGGATCCTTGGTATAGCTGTAGAGCACGCCCAGCTGCTTGGTGATGTTGTTGATCTGCTTGATGGTGCCGGTGGCGCCGACAAAGTTCGGATTGAAGAAACGCACGTATTTTTTCAGCTCCGGAACCTTGTCGCGATCGGGGTCGACCGAGATGAAAACGACCTGAGTCTTGGCCAGCTCCGCCGGCGTCTTCTCCAGTTTCTGGTAGACCCCATTGAGGATACTCAGGGTCAGCGGACAGACATCGGGGCAGTTGGTGTAGCCGAAGAACACGAAGCTCCACTCGCCGCGCAGCCGATCTAGGTTGAAGGCCTGGCCATTGGAGTCGGTCAGGTTGAACGGCGCGAGCGGCTTGCCGTGGGGCAGTACCGTGGCGTCGAGTCCCTTGGGTATGCCCTGGCGTAGCGCGGGCCCGGATTCGGCGTCCGCGCCGGGCCCGTTGTGCAGGCGCAGGCTGAGCCACAGGCCCAGCCCCAGGCTGGCCACCGCGACGATGGCGAGCAGGATAAGGGCGGATTTCTTGGTGGTCTTGGTGCTGTTATCGGACATCGGCGCATTATTCCATGTAATTGTTCTGTGATCACGGGGCGATACGCATGGCCCCGCCCAAGTGCCGGGCGTCGGGTGCGGCGGCGTCCAAAAAGACTATCTCCATTGGAAGAGACTGGGCGGGTCGTGCCCGCCGGGCCGCGGCTGGCGCAAAGCTATTGATTTATGACGGTTCACGGGCTAGTTTTGTTCCGTAGTCGTTTCCTGTGAGGAGTCTCGCATGGCCAGTGTCAGCATGATGTTGCCTAAACAAAGTCGGCCCGTCTGGACCGCCGAGCTGGAGCCCGTGGGCGTAACCGCCGCAGCACTGGTCGACATTCCCCTGATGGGCTGGGTTGCGGCCGGCGAGCCCGTCGATCTTTGCGAGCAGCGCGAGAGCGTGGCCGTTCCCGCCAACATGGTTCGCAAGAACACCTATGCCTTGCGGGTCCGGGGACACTCGATGGTTGACGATAACATCCAGGATGGCGACATCATTATCATTGAGAAGCGTGAAACCGCTGAAAACGGCCAGTCGGTGGTCGCCATGATCAACGGCGAGCAGGTGACGCTGAAGCGTTTTTACGTCGAGGCCGACGGTATCCGGCTGCAGCCGGCAAACCCCGAGATGGCTCCGATCCGCCTGCACAACGGCGATGTCCAGATCCTCGGCATCGTCACCGGCGTCATTCGCCAACCCGACCCGGCGTGAATCATACGCGGGTCGCCGCAGGCCCCCGCCAATCTGAACCCTCGTCTTGAGATTTCGTGCCGGCCGGCCACCTGCGGTGGCTTGGAGGCCCTTTCGTGAAGTTCCTCTGCGATGAGATGCTCCAGCGCCTCGGCCGTTGGCTGCGCGCTGCGGGCTACGACACCGTCATCGAGACGCAGGGCGAAAGTGATCGCCGCTTGCTGCAGCGCGCCCTGGAGGAGGGCCGTTGGCTGCTCACCCGCGATCGCAAGCTGCTGGAACACCGCGGCGCGGATGACGCGGTGATCCTGCTGCAGAGCGACGGCGTCGAGGCCTGCGTTGCCGAGTTGACGCGGCGCATGGCCATCGACTGGCAATATCGTCCCTTTACGCGGTGTCTACGCTGCAACACGCCGCTGGTCGAGGCCCGGCCCGAGCAAATGCAGCAGATGCCCGCCCGGGTGCGCGAGCGTTTCGACACCGCACGTTATTGTCCGCATTGTCGTCAGCTCTACTGGGAGGGCAGTCACGTGCGGCGCATGCGTGAGCGCTTGCGCGATTGGCGGCGCGGCTCGAACCTACCGGACGCCATGCGCTGAGGCTCGATGCACCGGCTATTGGCGTCTATTCGACCGGCGTATCCGTGCGATTTCCCCATTCGGACCAGGATCCCGGGTAGCCCTTGAGGCGCGTGTAGCCGAGCGATTTGAGCACTATAAAGGTGTGGGCCGAGCGGTGATGCGTCTGGCAGTGAGTGACCACTGTCTTGTCGGGTGTCACACCCAGCGGCTCCAGCATGGCCTGCAGGGTCTCGGCGGGCTTGAGACGCAGATTGCGCTCTTGATCCATGGCGGCGGTCCACTCCATATTCACGGCACGGGGGATGTGCCCGCCGCGCGCGGCCAGGACCTTCTGACCGTTGTACTCCTCAGGTGAACGGGTATCGAGGATCACGACCGACGGGTCGTCCAGATGGGCGCGCACGTAGTCGAGATCGGCGATGGCGGAATCGACGCGATGCGCCTGATAATCGCTGCTCGTCGGCTGGACCGGTTCGCGGCTCAGCGGGTGACCCTCGTTCGCCCAGGCGTGCAGGCCGCCGTTGAGCAGCGAATAGTTTCGGTGGCCCACCGCCTCCAGCGTCCACAACAGACGCGCGGCCCGTCCACCCCCTTCGTCGTCGTAGGCCACGACGTGCTTGTCCGGCGTCAATCCCACCTCTGAGAAGACCCGGCTGAGCTCGGCATCGTCCGGCAGCAGTCCCTTGGCCGGGCCTTCGCTGTGTACGATGCGCCCATAGTCGAGGTGGACGGCGCCCGGGACATGAAGCTGCGCGTAGGTGTCGGGTTTGCACAAATCGACAATCAGCAGATTCTCTTCGCCAAGATGTCCCTCGAGAACCTCGGGCTCCAGGATCAGGGGCAGTGTCTGCATAGCAGGGCTCGGGTATGAGATTGGATGCGTGCCATATTTTTGGCGGACCGGCAGGGCGACTGCAGTGGAGCTATGGCGCGCGGGTTGATTTCAGCGTCCCCCAGGCCCAATATTACCGATATGAGACCTTGTTCTCACCCCGTCCATGGGTGGGCTCACAGTTCGGGCTTCGGCGTTTGCGTCGGCCCGGCAATTTGCGCATAAATACCATCCAATAATAACGCAAGGTCGGAGGTATTCGCGAAGGGCCCGTATCGGCGGTGCCGTCTCGCGTGCCGTTCTCTCCCCCCTGGTTATACCGATAATAATAGCTTCATTGCAGTACTTCGGCGCGTATTCGTAATTGCAGTTGAGCTGCAATTACGGTCCGGAACGTCGGCGCTTTGCCGACGGCGGCCTGAACATGCTTGCAAGGTAGACCTTAGGATGAGTTCGGTTTCGGTTACGCAATCCACGCCCCACCCGGGGGAGAGCCAACGTGCCCGGGCACCCGCCCAGGTCGCCACCGTCGAGGACGCCGCGCCTAAGCGTTCGACGAAGAGGACGAGCGCCGGATGGGGGACACGCGCGTTCGCGGTACTTGCACTCGTGGCCCTGGCGCTTGGTTGGCTGAATCGCGACAGTCTGGACCTCACAGCTGAGTCCGGCATGGGCTATGTCCTGGGAATTACGGGCGGCTCCCTGATGTTGTCGCTGTTGCTCTACCCGGCTCGCAAGAACTGGCGTTTCATGGCCCACTGGGGGCCGCTCAAGCGCTGGTTTCAGATCCACATGATGTTCGGGGTTATCGGCCCCATTCTGATCCTCTACCACGCCCGATTCCATTTCGGCTCTATCAACAGCAACGTCGCGTTGTTCTGCATGCTCGTGGTAGCCGGCAGCGGGGTAGTGGGACGGTTTTTTTATGCTCGTATTCACCATGGGTTGTACGGTCATCGGGCATCCTTGCGAGAGCTGCATGAACAGCTGGAAGTCCGCAAGGGTCGACTGGGTGAACGTTTTTCACTGTCGGCCGCCAACACCCGGCACCTGCGCCGATTTGAACACTTCGCGCGCCAGGGGAAGGGGCCGGCCCACGCCCTGCGTGTCCTGCTGCTTCCGCTTGTCGCCCGCTGGACGCGCTGGCGCGTCGCGGGTGCGTTGACGCGGGATATTCGCCGCCAGGCAAAGGCCAAGCAGTGGGGACGCAAGATGCGTCATGATCTCGAGGTGGCGGCGCGGCAGACCGTGTCGGTCTACGTGACGGCCGTCATCAGGGAGGCTCAATACAGCTTTTACGAACGCATGTTTTCCCTCTGGCACGTCGTGCATATTCCTTTGTTCTTCATGTTGTTGATCGCGGGAATTGCGCATGTCGTTGCCGTGCACATGTACTGACTCGGTTGGCAACGGAGACGAGACTTGCCGCGGTGCGTATTGATCGGGTTGCTTGCCGCGTTTGTGCTGGCCATCGCCTCGGGAACCGCCTATGCCGGCTCTATCGAGTCTCTGGTGATGCCGGGCAAGGTGATCGAGGGGCACGCTAAGATCGAGACCGAATGCAACAAATGCCATGCACGGTTCAGCAAACAGAAGCAGGACACGCTGTGTCGTTCCTGTCACGAAAAGGTCGACGCGGATATCCGCGCCAAGACGGGGTTTCACGGACGCGCGCCCAGCGTGCGGCGCCAGCCCTGCAAAAATTGTCATACCGATCACGAAGGCCGGGACGCGAACGTTGTGATACTCGACAAGCAGACATTCGACCACCGCTATACCGACTACCCGCTGCGCGGACGGCATACGCAGGCGAGCTGTGACAGCTGCCATAAACCGGGCAAGAAGTACCGTGACGCACCTTCGGCCTGTTACAGCTGTCACAAGGATGACGATGCCCACAAGGGCCGTCTGGGAAAGAAGTGCGGTCAATGCCACAGCGAACAGGCCTGGGGCCGGTTCCGGTTCGATCACGACAAGACACGCTTTCCGCTGCGCGGAAAGCACCGAAAGGTCGACTGTGCGAGTTGCCATCCCAACGAGCACTACAAGCGCACGCCGACGGCCTGCGTGGCATGCCACCAGCTGGATGACAAGCACCGTGGCCGGTTCGGCAAGAAATGCGAGTCCTGTCACACAGCGACCGGTTGGAAGGCTATCAAGTTCGATCACGCGCGTGATACGAAATTTCCCCTGCGCGGCGCACATGCCGATATCAGGTGCGAGGACTGTCACCGCGGCATGCTGTACGAGGAGACGCTCGGAACGGACTGTTACAGCTGTCATAAGTTCGATGACCGGCACAAGGGGCGATTCGGGCGTCAATGCGACACGTGCCACCGGGAAACGCAGTGGAAAATGATTACGTTCGACCACGATCGCGATACCAAATACCCGCTGCGCGGGAAACATACCAAGGTGGCATGTGAGAGCTGTCACAAGGGAAATCTGTACAAGGACAAACTAAAGACGAACTGCAACGCCTGCCACGCGGGCGACGACGTTCACAAGGGGCAGCAAGGTACGCGCTGTGAGCAATGCCACAACGAGGACGGTTGGAACGCAAAGGTTGCATTCGATCACGGTTTGACCAAATTCCCGTTGATAGGCTTGCACGCCGTTACGCCTTGCGAGGAGTGCCACGTCTCCTCGGCGTTTAAGGATACGTCGACAAAGTGCAATGCCTGTCACGCCAAAGACGATGCGCACCACAAGACATTGGGAACCGATTGCCAGACATGCCACAACCCGAACGGATGGCGTTTCTGGTCGTTCGACCATGACACGCAAACGGACTTCAAGCTGGACGGGGCCCACGCCGAGTTGACGTGCAAGGACTGCCACGATACGCCGGTTGAGGGAAAGATTCAGATGAGCACGGCCTGCATTGGATGTCATGCCAACGACGACATCCACCGCGGCCAGTTCGGGCAGCGCTGCGAGCGCTGCCATGTCACAACGCGGTTCCGTGACATCAAATCCCAGTTCACGCAATGAACGGGCGCGCGAGGGGTGCGCCACGAGGGGGTAGACGATGATACACGCACAGGGACACGCGGCCTGCAGATTGGGACGTAGCACGGCGGCAACGCTGCGCCTGATTGGTCTGATTCTGCTCGCGATCGGAATAAACTGGGCGCCTGCATCGGCGGCGACCAGCGCATCCAGTTCGTTCGATCATTTCCAAACAGGTTTTCCGCTGACCGGCGGTCATCGCAACGTCGAATGCGAGTCCTGCCACGTGCGCGGTATCTTTCAAGGGACTCCGACGCAATGTTCGTCCTGCCATGGTGCAGGGGGCGTTGCGGCGGCCTCCAGCAAACCCGCCAGCCATATCCCCAGCGGCAACCAGTGCGAGGACTGCCATACGACGGCGGCCTGGAAACCGGCACGGTTCGACCATGCGTTAGCCACTGTCAGTTGCGTGACGTGTCACAACGGCGTTAAAACCGCTGGGAAGACGCCCAATCATGTCCCGAGCTCCAATGCGTGCGGTGACTGTCATACGACCGTTGCGTGGACACCGGCGCGCTTCGACCACAGCAATGTCACGGGGACCTGTGCCAGCTGTCACAACGGTGGTATCGCAACGGGTAAGTCGGCCAATCATATCCAGACGGCCTCGGACTGCGGGACCTGCCATACTACCCTGGCATGGAGACCGGCCAAGTTCGATCACAGCCAGGTGACCGGCAGCTGCTTCAGCTGCCATAACGGCTCGACGGCGACTGGCAAGTCGGCCGGTCACATCGCGAGCCCCAATACCTGCGAAGACTGCCACACGACGACCGCGTGGACACCGGCGCATTTCGATCACAGCAACGTAACGGGCGCCTGTGCCACTTGTCACAACGGCACCACGGCGACCGGCAAGTCGGCGGGTCACATTGCCAGCACCTCGGCGTGTGACGCCTGTCATACGACACTTGCCTGGAGCCCCGTGACGCGCGTCGACCACAGCGCCGTGCAGGGCACGTGCAACAGCTGTCACAACGGCAGCACGGCGACGGGTAAGCCGGTCAATCACATTCAGACTTCCGCCGACTGCGGCGACTGCCACACGACAACGGCCTGGACGCCCGCGCAGTTCGACCACAGCGCGGTGACCGGCAGCTGTTCGAGCTGTCATAACGGCACCACCGCGACCGGCAAGCCGGCCAACCATATTCAGACGACGGCGGAATGCGACTCCTGCCATACGACGCTGGCCTGGACGCCCGCGCAGTTCGACCACAGCGCGGTGACCGGCAGCTGTTCGAGTTGCCACAACGGCACGACGGCGACCGGCAAGCCGACGACTCACATCGCCACCACCTCGGCCTGTGGCGATTGCCATACCACCGTCGCTTGGACGCCCGCGCGTGTCGACCACGCCGACGTCATTGGGACCTGTGCCAGCTGTCACGACGGTGTTACGGCGACCGGCAAGCCGGGTAATCACATCGCCACCACGGCGAGCTGCGACAACTGTCACACGACCGTCGCCTGGACGCCGGCGCAGTTCGACCACAGCGGGATCACCGGTACGTGCTCCAGCTGTCACAACGGCACAACCGCCACGGGTAAACCGGCCAATCACGTGCAGACCTCGGCCGATTGCGGCGGGTGTCACACGACTTTGGCATGGACTCCGGCGAACTTCGATCACGCCCTGGTCACGGGCTCGTGTTCAAGTTGTCACAACGGCACCACGGCCACAGGAAAGCCCGGTACTCATTTCGTCACGGCGCGTGAATGCAACGAGTGCCACTCGACCAACGCGTGGACGCCGCTGACGTTCCGGCACAGCTCGCCCAATTATCCGGGCGACCACCGAATCAGCCTTACCTGCACGAGCTGCCATACGAGTAACGCCGAAACGGTCGCGTGGCGTTATCCGGCCTATCAGCCCGATTGTGCGGGGTGTCACGCAGGCGATTATCGGTCGGATCCGCATACCAAGTACGAGAATCCGACGACCAAGTACACGGTCGGCGAGCTGCGCGACTGCACGGGTTCGTGTCATATCTATACCGACAGTACGCTGACGACCATCAAGTCGCGGCGCAGCGGCCACCACCACGTCTCCGACGGCGGGTTCGACTGACCGGTGCGGCCAGCAGCCCCACTGTGATCACGGCCGGCCGCGAATACCGGCTGAGTAGGATATGACCGAGTCAACAAATGCAGGGGAGGTGCGAGTGGTGCGTGGGCGTGCTCTGATTCGAGTAGTGTGGGCAATGTTGGCGCTCATGGTCGTGTCCAGTGCGTCGGCTCAGCCAGTGCGTCGCGAGGTGCTCAGTGACGTCGAGGCCGCCTCGCGCGGGGACGGGTTTCGCTTGACGGTGAAGTTCGCCTTGCCGGTCAGCTACCTCAGCCACGTGCCGATGGACACCGGCGACACCATCCTCATCCACATCAAGCCGATCGTGCTGGATGCCGCCGGGAGCTCGGGCCTTTCGCACCGCGAGGCGTTGGCCCCGCCGCCCGAGGCGCCCGACTATCTGACGGACATCGTCTACGACGGTGAGGATGAGTGCAGCCGCTACCTGGTGCTGCATTTTTCGCGGAAGGTGAGTTTCCGGGTGAGCCAGGGCGGCGACATGCGCAGCCTCGTGATCGATATCCGACCGGCAGGCGCTCAGGGCAGTTCCCCGAACGATGAGAAGTCGCCCGCCGCTCCTGCAGAGGAAGGCCATACGAGTCCGGGCTCCAAGCCTGGGAGGGCACGGCAGCATCCGGGCCCCTATCGGGGTTGAGGAGCGCCGCTGTGTCCGCTCCGCCCCACTGGATTCGCCTGTTCACCGTCGCCCGGGTCGTCGAACTCGTGGCGGTCGCGCTGTTGCTGCTGCCCGTTTCGGTCCGTGCCGCCGCACGTCCCCCGGTGAGTGGGGGTGACGCCTACGCGCTGAACTTGCGCTCCTCGCGCATCTCCCCTTTACCGCTGCATCTGCCTGCCCTGCCGGCTTTCAGGGCTCACCAGATCTACGTGCTGCGCAGCGAAGTCAACGGCAAGATCTGGCACCGCATCCGGCTCGGCTTCTACGGTACGCGCGCCGAGGCCGAAGAGGCGATGGTGCAAATCAAGGCCATGTTCCCAGCGGTGTGGGTGGCCAAAGTCGACGCCAAGGAGCAGGCCTATGCGCTGCATTGGGCCGATGCCTACCCGGGCAGCGGCGGTGCGATCCCGGCATTGCCCAAGTCGACAGCCAAGCCACCGCCTCCCGTGCGCGTCGCTTCGGCCGAGCCCGTTCCGGCCAACGCCGGCAAGTCCATGGCGCCGGTCATGGCCGAGGCTAAGAGTGCAATGCTGGCGAAAAACTACCGCCATGCCATCGCCCTGTATACCAAGGTCCTTCAGTCCGACGACGCCTCGCAGAAGCAGCGGGCGCAGGAATTGCTGGGCGTGGCGCGCGAACGGAACCACCAACTGGCCTTTGCCGTGGCCGAATATAAGACTTACTTGAGGCTCTATCCCGACGGAGAAGCGGCGGACCGTGTGCGTCAACGGCTGGCGGCTCTGCTCAGCGTCAACCAGGGACCGAAGGCGCGGATGTCACACAGCGCAAACAAGGCCGACAATGTTGTGACCGATATTTTCGGCAGTCTCTCGCAGTTTTATCGGCGCGATGTCAGCGAAACGGACGCCGCCGGTTCGAACGTGGATCAGGAATATCTGATTACCGATCTGGACCTCGTGGCCAGGCGGCGCAGCAAGAACTACGACATGCGGGCTCTGTTCAATGGCGGTTACCGCTACCAGTTCGTGGATAACGGTTTCGGCGCCGACACCCAAATCCGCTACCTCTATGTCGATGTCAACAATCGAAAGAAAAAGATATCGGGCCGCCTGGGCCGCCAGTCACTCAACAGCAGCGGCGTGCTGGGCCGCTTTGACGGCGGTCAGTTTACCTATCCGCTGTCACAGCACTGGCGCGCCAACGTCGTTGCCGGTTACCCGGTAAACCTGATGCACCTGAACAGCGTCCAGACGAATAAGCATTTCGTCGGAGTCAGTCTGGACGCCGGCACGTTCGCCAAGCATTGGGACTTTAATACTTACACGATTCGCCAGACCAATGACGGCTATCTGGACCGTCAGGCCGTGGGCGGTGAGGTGCGCTACTCAAGTCTGAAACGGACTCTGTACAGCTTGGTTGACTACGATACCTCGTACAAGCGGGTCAACATAGCGATGCTCCTGTTCAACTGGCGTTTCGACAACAGTGCGATGATAGGGGTAACCGCTGACTATCGGCGCACGCCCGTGCTGACGACCGGCAACGCCCTTATAGGTCAGTCGGTGACGTCCCTCGACGCGTTGTCGTCGACTTACTCGGAAGACGAGATGCGCGCTTTGGCGCTGGACCGAACGCCCATTGCGCGCACGCTGACGCTGTCGGGTTCCTATCCGCTGAAAAAGAAACTGCAGTTCAGCGTCAACGTGACGCAGAGCAATCTCTCGCCGACGGCAGCCTCGGGAGGCGTGGAGGCGACGCCGAGCACCGGCGATCAAACGTTCTATTCGACCCAGTTAGTGGCGACCGACTTTTTCAAGCAGGGCGACATCACGATTCTCGGACTGCGCTACTCTGACACCGGCACGGTGAAGACCGTTTCGCTGCTGGGCAATACGCGGCTGCCGTTCGGTAGCAAGTGGCGCGTCAATCCGCGCTTGCGGGTCGACCGGCAGGAACGCAGCGCCGGTGGCACTGTCGTGTTGGTCAGTCCGACGATCCGGGTGGACTACCGCTTCCGGCGGCATCTTAACTTCGAATTGGAGAGCGGTTACCGCTGGTACAACGATTCGATGCTCAGCTCGGCCAACGACCAACGCTCGTATTATTTGAGTGTGGGTTATCGCTGGGATTTTCAGTGAGCCGTTAGAAGATGCCGAGGAACTTCTTGTGTTTCTCGGCTTGGCTGCGGAGCAGTTTGACGACGTCTTTTCGGTCCGCGTGGGTGGCGGCCATCAGGGCCGTTTCGCGGCGTTTGTTCTTCTCGTCGATATCGGCGCCGTGGGCGAGGAGTACCCGAACGACCGCGGCATGACCGGCACGGGCCGCCAGGATGAGCGCCGTGTCGCCAAAGCCGTTGTGGGTATTGACGGGGGCCTTGGCCGCGAGGAGGCGGCGAACCACCGCGGTATGTCCGCGCGCCGCCGCCAGCATCAGCGGGGTATTGCCGTCGCCGCCGGCCGCACGGAAGTCGGCGCCCGCCTGCAACAGGGCGGCGACGGTGGCATCGTGACCGCGCCACGCGGCACGCGCCAGCGCCGACATGCCGCTGACATCGGGCGTATCGGCCGAGGCGCCCCGGTGCAGGAGCAGCGCAACGACAGCGGTGCTGCCGTGATCGGCCGCTGTCCACAGTGCGGAGTGGCCCTGGTTGTCGTGATCGGCCACGCGGGCCCCGGCGTCCAGCAGCGTTTTGACGGTATCGGCGTATCCGCCTTCGGCGGCCAGCATGAGGGCGGTGCGGCCGTCGTCGGTTTTGGCGTGGATAGGCGCGCCTGCACTGAGCAGCCGCGTGACCGTTCCGCTGTGCCCGCCGAGTGCGGCCCACAGCAGGGCGGTACGTCCATTGGTCTGCGCTGCCCGGACGTCGGCGCCCGCTTTGAGTAGCGCCGTAACGGCCTTCTCGTGGCCTTCGCCGGCGGCGAGCATCAGTGCCGTCGTGCCGTCTGGCAGATGCGCATCCGGGCGGGCATGGTGGCGCAGCAGGGCCCGCACAATCTCGGTGTGTCCCTTCCACGCGGCCCGCATCAGTGCGGTGTAGCCGTCATCGTCGCGCGCCTCGATCCGGGGGTGGCCGCGCAGGAGCGATTCGGCGGCGGCGGTCTGTCCGCGCCACGCGGCCAGCATCAGTGGCGTCCAACTTGCATAGGGCGTGCCTTTCGTGCCCGGCTTGAGGCTCATCAGGACACTGGCCGCCTGGCGCGAAGGCCCCGCGGCCTCGGCACGATGCGCCTCGCCGGGGTTTGCGCCGGCCTTGCCAAGGACGGCCAGGACCGAAGGATGTTCCCGGCGCTGCGCCCAGGCATACGCGCTGTTGCCGCCGCGGTCCCGATGGTGGACGTCCGCCCCATGTGCGAGCAAAGTCCGGACGACATCGGGGTGTCCGGCTTTGGCCGCTTCAAGCAGGGCGGTGCTGCCGAGGCGGTCTTGGGCGTCGATGCGAGCCCCGTGGCCGAGTAGTGCCAGCACGACGCCGCGGTGACCCTCGGCGGCCGCGACCATCAGGGGTGTTTCGCCGGCATTGTCGCGCCGGTCCACGTGGGCACCGGCACCGAGCAGCGTATCGACGACCTCGCGACGGCCGCGGGCGGCCGCCTCCATCAGCACGCTCCGCCCGGACCTATCCGCGGCGTTGGCGCTCGCTCCGGCCTTGAGCAGCGCACGTACACGCCCGTCTTGCCCACGCCGCGCCGCACTCATCAAGGCCTGGGCCCGTGCGGCGGGCGTCTCGGGCATGCCTTGGCCATCCTCGCCGGGTTCCGCCCGGCGCGGGCCGTTCAGCTTGCGTCTGGCCATGGCGTGACCCTGGGCGGCCGCCTTTGCATACCATTGTCGGGCCTGGGCGGGGTCGGCGGTGACTCCAATGCCTTGTTCGTACATCGCCCCCAGGCTGTACTGCGCGCGCGCGTAGCCCTGTCGCGCGGCGCGGGTCATCCAGCGCGCGGCGGCGGCATCGTTTTCGGCGACGCCCCGACCGCTGCGGTACAGGACCCCGAGATTGTATTGAGCCTCCGCATCACCCTGCTCGGCGAGCTCTTTCCACAGCCGAAACGCGCGTGTGTACTCGTGCAGGCGTATAGCATTTCGGGCCGCCTCGGCCGTGTTCGCCCATCCCGGGGTCGGCAGCGCCAGAATCACGGCGCCGAGGAGCAATGCGGCACACAAGGGCAGGCTGGTGACAGGGGCCGTGCTGTTCATGCGGTACCGTACTTGGTCTCTACCTGGACGCCTATGTCCTTGAGAAATCCGGTGGGCAGGATACCGCCCGCCGACACGATGACGGCTTCATTGCGCAGCGCGATGCGCTCGCCCTGGTGGTCCAGGACGACTTCGTCTTCGGTGATCTGCTTGACATTGGATTGCAGGAGCACGCGAAGTCGTCCGGCGGCCTCGGCCTGCTCGACCTTTTGACGGTTTTTCTCCTTGGCTCGGGAGAAAGATTCGCTGCGGTAGGACAGTGCGACATGGGTGTCCGGCTCGGCCGCGATACTGGTGGCCGCCTCGAGGGCGCTGTCGCCGCCCCCGACGACCAGTACGTGCTTACCGCGATATTGTTCCGGATCGATGAGTCGGTACACGACTTTGGACATTTCCTCACCGGGCACACCCAGCTTGCGGGGGGTGCCGCGCCGCCCGATGGCGAGCAGGACTGCCCGGCTTTGATACGTGGCTTTCGGGGTCTTGACGGTGAAGCTGTTGCCGTTGGGGGTAATGGACTCGACCCGTTCGTTGTAGTTGATGGACACGCCGGTGCGCTCGACAATGCCTTTCCAGAAGTCCATCAGCGATTCCTTCGTCGTCTCGCGCAGCTTCATCATCCCCACCAGGGGCAGTTTGACGGGCGCGGTCATGACGATCTTGCCGCGCGGATAATGGGAGACGGTTCCGCCAAGCGACTCCTGTTCCAAGGTGACGTAACGCAGCTTGTGTTCCATGGCGGCCAGGCTGGCCGAGATCCCCGCGGGACCGGCACCGACGATGACCACGTCCACATCGTTGCCTCGGCGCATTCCCTCGAGCCTGGCAATCGATTCCATTGCCTGCCGGCCCTGAGTGATTGCATTGCGTATCAATCCCATGCCTCCCAGTTCGCCTGCAATGAACAGGCCCGGGACGTTGGTCTCGAAGCTTTCGCTGACGAAGGGGATGTCGATGCCGCGTTTGGTGGTGCCGAAGACGAGGTCGATGGCATCGACCGGGCAGGCGCGCTTGCACGCACCGTGCCCGATACAGTGGCTGGCGTTGATAAGCGCCGCCTTACCTCCAATGATACCCAGCACGTCACCTTCGGGGCAGGCCTTGGCGCACGAGGCGCAGCCGATGCAATGACGCTCGTCGATGAGGGGGTGCAGCGAGGCCGGCTCGGTCAGTCCGGCGGCCTTGGCCGACTCCAGCGCGGCACTGCTGTGCACGTGGCGGCGGTGGCGGCGGCGCCAATAGACGCTCCAGATAAACGCCATCGGTACGGCGTAGGCCGCCATGGTAAGCATGTCCTGAGTTTCCATGGGTTGTCTGCACGGTCGGGTTGAGCACGTATTCGTGCGTTACTGTCTGTTCCCGTTCGCCTCCAAGCTAGCCCCCGGCGAGGGTACCCGCCGCGGGCGGGTTCGCATTTTGGCGAACCCGGGGACGGGCGTGCATCGTTGTCCGACCGCGACTGCCCTAGGTTCGGTCTTGTGTCACCACTCGACTGTGAATCGCCTCACAAAGCGGACCAATGGCCTTGGTTACACCGCCCATCTGGGCTATACATAGGCCTCGGTCGGAGGGCTTGTTGCCTCTCAACGACCGGTAATCAAACAAGGGTGCACAGATACCCGCTTCCAGCCGACGCCGCGCGGAGTCCAGCCAGGTCGTCGACCTTGGCGAGATTGCTAGCTGTCCTTCTCACTCAAGTTGCAGGATGCATTCCTGCCTTTGCGCGTTTGCTTTTGGTTCCGCGTGCCGTGCCGGCCGTATCGGCGGTCGGGTGCGCCGACAAGAAGCCATAATTCACGGGGTGTGCGAGGGATGAATCGTGTCGAGTTTATTGGGCGTTGCCCAGCGTCGGGCTAAGGCGGCCGATGCGTCCGTTGTGCTCGAGCCCTTGAGCGAACCGCGCAGGGACGCCGAGCGTCGCCCGCGCGGCGCCGGTACGTTACTCCAGGTTCGGGGTTTGGAGTGCGTCCGCCGCGAGCGCGTCCTCTTTACGGACCTGAGCTTTTCGGTCGAACCCAGGGCGATGGTGCAGGTGGTCGGTGCCAACGGCAGCGGCAAGACCAGCCTGCTGCGTTTATTGTGCGGGCTGACACGGCCGGAGCGCGGCGAGATCCTTTGGCGCGGCGAATCGATCGACGAGGCGGGCGGCCGGTTCCAGGCCGACCTCGCGTTTGTCGGACACGCCCCGGGCGTGAAGGGCGAGCTCTCGCCTTACGAGAATCTGCGGCTGTTTTGCCGTTTGCACGGTGCGCGTGCCGGTGCCGATCCGGATGCGGCGTTGGCCGAGGCCGGATTGGCCAGCGCGGCCGATCTCCCTTTGCACAAGCTCTCGGCGGGCCAGCAGCGCCGTGCCGCGCTGGCGCGCCTGCTGATCACGACGGCGCGCCTGTGGATACTCGACGAGCCGCTGACCTCGCTGGATACCGCCGGTGTCCATTTTGTCGAGACCACCGTCAATCGCCACCTGGCCGGTGGCGGCGCCGTGGTGATGAGCACTCACCAGCCGTTCAAGGTCACCGACGGAAACGTCATGCGGGTGAGGCTGGGCGATGTCTGAGGCCGTGCTGACACGGCGGCCGGGTATCTGGGCCGCGTTTGCCACGCTGGTGGCGCGGGACGTGACGCTTGCCGTGCGTCGGCGCAGCGAGGTGTTCAATCCACTGGTTTTCTTCGTCATCGTGGTGACCCTGTTTCCTCTGAGTCTCGGACCCGAGGTTCAACTCCTGCAGCGTGTGGCACCGGGAATCATCTGGGTCGCCGCGATGCTCGCCGCGATGCTTTCGTTGGAGAACATCTTTCACGCGGACTTCGAGGACGGTTCCCTGGAGCAGTTGCTCGTCAGCCCGCATCCCGTGGTGGTGGTCGTTCTGGCCAAGATCTGCGCCCACTGGCTGATGAGCGGCGTGCCGCTGATCCTGCTCGCGCCATTGTTGGGGCTGTTGCTGCACGTGCCGGCGCAGGGTATCGGCGTGCTGATGATCACGCTGTTGCTGGGCACGCCCATCCTCAGCCTGATTGGCGCGGTCGGCGTCGCCCTGACCCTGGCTCAGCGCCGCGGTGGGGTCCTGCTCTCGTTGCTGGTGCTGCCGCTGTACATCCCGCCGCTCATTTTCGGCGCCGCGGCGGTCGATCGCGCCAGTGCCGGGTTGCCGGTGCAGGCCCACTTGTCGCTGCTCGGTGCATTGCTCGCACTGGCGATTACCCTGGCGCCCTGGGCCGCGGCGGCGGCCGTGCGCATCGTGACGGAGTAACGGACCCATGTGGAAGTGGTTTCACCAACTCGCATCGCCCCGGTATTTCTACGAGATATCGGGGCGCTGGATCCCGCGGCTCAGCGCCGCGGCGATCGTACTCTTGGCGGCGGGGCTGTATACCGGCCTGGTCGTGGCGCCACCCGATTATCAGCAGGGCGACAGCTATCGCATCATGTTCGTGCATGTGCCCAGCGCCTGGATGTCGCTGTTCATCTACACATTGATGGCCGGTGCGGGTGCGGTCGGGCTGATTTGGAAGATAAAGCTGGCCGATGCGTTCGCCAAGGCCAGTGCGCCCATCGGGGCCTGGTTTACCTTTTTGACATTGGTGACCGGTTCGCTGTGGGGCAAGCCCATGTGGGGAGCGTGGTGGGTGTGGGACGCGCGTTTGACCTCCGAACTCATACTATTGTTTTTGTACCTCGGCTATATCGCGCTGAACGATTCCTTCGAGGATCCGCGCACGGGTGCGCGCGCTTCGGCGATACTCGCCTTGGTCGGGGTCGTCAATATTCCAATCATTCATTTTTCCGTGCAGTGGTGGAACACGCTGCACCAGGGGCCGACGGTCACCAAATTCGGCGCGCCGTCGATTGCGCCCAGCATGCTCTGGCCGCTACTGCTGATGGCCGGAGCCTTCATGTTCTATTACGCGGCAATCGTACTTATGCGCACACGCTGTCAGGTCTTGGAACGTGAACGCACCAGTGCCTGGGTGCAGGAACTGATGGAGGAGGCGACATGACATTTCATCAATGGCTCGAGATGGGGGGCTACGCGTTCTACGTGTGGACGGCGTATGCACTGGCCGCGGCCATCCTGTCGCTCAACGTGATATTGCCTTGGCGCCGTCAGGTCGTCCTTCGGCGCAGCATCGCCCGGCGAGCGCGGAGGCAGGCGTGAATCCCAAGCGCCGCCGGCGTCTGATCCTGATCGTTACGCTGGTTATGGGCGTGGGGATCGCCGTGGGCCTGGTGCTCAACGCCTTTCGCGACAATCTGCTGTTTTTCTACAGTCCCAGCCAGATTGCCAAGGGCGAGAGCCCGCAGGGGCGCAACTTCCGGGTCGGCGGTCTCGTCGTCAAGGGCAGCGTACACCACGAGCGTGACGGGTTGACGGTGCACTTCGTGTTGACCGATTACGCCAAGAGTATTCCCGTCGTCTACAAGGGCATACTCCCCGACCTGTTTCGCGAGGGCCAGGGCATTGTGGCGACGGGGCGCATCGACTCGCACGGCGAGTTCGTGGCTCAGGAGGTGCTGGCCAAGCACGATTCCAAGTATATGCCGCCCGAGGTGGCCTCGGCGTTGAAGCAGGCACGCGCCAAAGACGGTGCGGCGGACCATGCGCCCGCGCCGACGTTACTCAAGGGTTCGGGGTCGGCTCCGGACCGCACGCAAAACGGGAAAAGCCTATGATTCCGGAGCTCGGTCATTTCGCGCTCGTCATGGCGCTGTGCGTGGCGCTCGTACAGGCGGTCCTGCCCCTGGCGGGGGCGGCGCGCGGTGTGGGCACCTGGATGGCCGTCGCGCGGCCCGCGGCCCGCGCGCAGTTCTTTTTCCTGCTGCTCGCTATCCTGTGTCTGGGCTATGCGTTCGTGCAGAACGACTTCTCCGTGCTTTACGTGGCGGCGCATTCGAACACCAGCCTGCCCGTCATCTATCGCATCGCTGCAATCTGGGGCGGGCACGAGGGCTCCATGCTCCTGTGGATATTCATCCTCGGGCTGTGGACCACGGCGGTGACGTTCTTCAGCCGTAGTCTGCCGGATGCCTTCGTCGCCCGGGTCCTCGGTGTGCTGGGTCTGGTCAGCAGCGGGTTTTTGCTGTTCATCCTGTTTACGTCCAATCCCTTCGAGCGGTTGGTGCCGGCGGCGGTCAATGGCGCCGATCTCAACCCGCTGCTGCAGGACCCCGTGATGGCCGTGCACCCGCCGATGCTCTACATGGGCTATGTCGGCTTTTCGGTGGCCTTTGCCTTTGCGGTGGCCTCGCTGATCGGAGGACGGCTGGATGCCACCTGGGCGCGCTGGTCGCGGCCCTGGACCCTGGCCGCGTGGTGTTTTCTCAGTGCTGGCATTGCGCTTGGCAGTTGGTGGGCCTACTACGAGCTCGGTTGGGGCGGCTGGTGGTTCTGGGACCCGGTGGAAAACGCGTCATTTATGCCCTGGCTGGTGGGCACGGCCTTGATTCATTCGCTGGCGGTGGTCGAAAGACGCGGCGGCTTCAAGCGTTGGGCGGCGCTGTTGGCGATCACGGCCTTTTCCCTGAGCCTGCTCGGGACCTTCCTCGTGCGCTCGGGCGTGTTGACCTCGGTTCATGCCTTCGCCACCGATCCCAAGCGGGGCGTGTTCATTCTGGTATTTCTGGCCATTGTCGTTGGCAGCTCTTTGCTGCTTTATGCCTGGCGCGCGCATACCGTGGAGAAGGGCGAGGGCTTTCATTGGTTGTCGCGCGAGTCGCTGCTGTTGACCAACAATCTCTTGTTGTTCGTGGCCATGGGAACCGTACTGCTCGGCACGCTGTATCCGCTGCTCATGGATGCGCTCGGTCTGGGCAAGATCTCGGTCGGTCCGCCGTATTTCGACACCGTGTTCGTGCCGCTGATGACGCCGCTGGTATTTCTCATGGGCGTCGGTCCCGTCGCGCGCTGGAAGCGGGCCTCGCTGCCGGACTTGGCCGCGCGCCTGCGCTGGGCGCTGGCGGTGGGCGTGGCAACTGCCGTGGTATTGCCCTTCGTGATGGGGCATTGGACGCCGTTGATCTCGCTGGGTCTGCTGCTCGCGGGCTGGTTGTTCGCTTCTCTGGTGATAGACCTGCGCCGGCGCATCGCACGGGTACCGCTTCTGCAGGGCCTGCTTGGTCTGCCGCGCGCATACTATGGTATGTGGCTCGCGCACTTCGGCATTGCCTTGTTCGTCGCCAGCGTGACGATCACCGGGGGATTCAGCGCGGACAAGCAAGTGAGCATGGCGCCGGGGCAGAGTGCGGTCGTTGTGGGCTACCGCTTCGCGTTCAAGGGCGCGGTCCCGGTACCCGGTCCCAACTATCGCGCCACCCAGGCCACCGTGGTGGTCACCCGGGGCGGCGAACCGGTGGCGGTGCTGCATCCGCAAAAGCGCCGTTACAACGTCGGCGGTCGGGTGATGACCGAGGCGGCGATCGACGGCGGACTGTTCCGCCACCTCTACGTCGCGATGGGCAACCCGGCCGGCGACGGTGGGGCATGGAGCATGCGTCTGTACTACAAGCCCATGGTTGGCGGCCTTTGGTTTTCGGTGTTGTGCATGGTGCTCGGCGGTCTGCTCGCGCTGAGCGATCGGCGCTATCGACTGCTGGCGGAGCGCACGAGGGCCCGGGCGCAGCAGCTCGGCGATGACGGGCTGGCGGCGGAGACCGGCCGATGAAGAAATGGTGGTATGTGCTGCCTTTGGGGTTTTTCATCGCTCTGGTGGTACTGCTCGGACGTGGATTGACGCTGCATCCGCACGATCTGCCCTCGCCGCTGATCGGCAAGGCCGCGCCGGACTTCGACCTCACCTCGGTCGAGAACGCCAATAAACGGGTCGCACGCAGCGAGCTGCTGGGGCATGTGTCGCTGCTCAGCGTGTGGGCTTCCTGGTGCGCTGTATGCCGCGAGGAACACCCGGTCCTGGTGCAGCTGGCGCGCCGTCACGAGGTCCCGATCTACGGACTCAATTACCGGGACGCACGCGCCGACGCCGTGGCCTGGCTGCGGACCTACGGCGATCCCTACGTCGCCTCCGCCTTCGATCCGCAGGGCCTGGTCGGGATCAACTATGGCGTCTACGGTGTGCCCGAGACCTATGTGATCGATCGCCACGGCATCGTTCGCCACAAGCATATCGGCCCCCTGGACTGGAAGGTGCTGAACAATGAAATTCTACCCCTCGTCCACCGGCTGCAGCGTGAGCAGGGTTAGCCGCTTCGGCTGGCTGGTGCTGATTGCACCGCTGCTGATGGCGGCCGCGGCCGGACCGACCGTCAACGAATCCGCCGTGGACAAGCGCCTGTATCGCCTGACGAGCGAGCTGCGCTGCCTGGTGTGCGCCAATGAGACCTTGGCCGATTCGAATGCGGACCTGGCCGTCAATCTGCGCCGACAGATCCGTCAGATGATGCGCAACGGCGCGAGCGACAAACAGGTCGTGGCGTATCTGACCGACCGTTACGGTGACTATGTGCTGTACCGTCCGCCGGTCAAGCCCAGCACTTGGTTGTTGTGGTTCGGACCCCTGCTATTGCTGACGATCGGCGCCGCGGTACTGGTTGTACTGTTGCGGCGCCAACAAGGAGACCACTCATGAGCTTTTGGATATTCGCCCTCGCGATGGTGGCCCTTGCCGTGGCCGCGCTGACCCTGCCGCTGTGGCGCCGGCGGATCGGTGCGGGGCCGCGGGTCGATGACGTCAACCGTGCCCTCTATAAGGACAAGCTCTCCGAGCTGGCCGATGATCTAATCAAAGGTGCTATTACCGCCGAGCAATTCGAAAAGGCCCGCGGCGATCTGCAGCACGCCCTCCTGGCCCAGTCCGAATCGCCGGCCCCGGCCGACGGTGCCGGCGCCTCGGCGGCCCTGGCGCGCAAGGGGCGTTGGGTGGTGGCGGCGGTGGTCATCGCCGTACCGGCGGCAGCCCTGGCCCTCTATCACTATACGGGAGGAACGTATACGGCCGGCGGACCCGGTGCCGAGGCGGGCGGGGATGCCCGGGCCGGCAACACCGGGTCGGACCAGCAGAAGATGCATTCCATCGACAAGATGCTGGCGCGCCTTACCGAGCGCCTCAAGGCCAACCCGAAGGACGGCAAGGGCTGGGCCCTACTGGGACGTACCTACGTCTACCTGCAACGGCCCGATGATGCCGTCGAGGCGTTCGCCAAGGCCGCCGCGCTGGTCAAGGACGACCCGGTGCTCCTGGCCGACTATGCCGATACCCTGGCGGCCAGAAATGACAAGCGCCTGGCGGGCAAGCCGGCCGCCCTCGTCGAACAGGCCCTGGCGCTGGATCCCGACCAGCCCAAGGCGCTGTGGCTGGCCGGGACTGTCGCCTACCAGCGGGGCGACTATAAGACAGCCCTGAAGCACTGGCGTCATCTCAGGTCCGTGCTGCCGCCGGGGGCGCCTCAGGCGCAGGGCATCGAGGCGAGTATCGCCGAGGCCGAGGACCTGGCCGGCGGCGGGGCGGCCAAGTCCTCAGGAGGCCAGCCGGGGAAAACGGCGCGCTCGACCGGGCAAGACGGGGCGGCTCCCGTCGTCATACACGGTCGGGTCACCCTCTCGCCAAAGCTGGCCAAACGGGTTTCGCCCGGCGATACCTTGTTCATCTTCGCCAAGGCCGATCAGGGCCCGCCCATGCCCCTGGCGGTCCTGCGCAAGAAAGCCGGCGATCTCCCGGTGCGCTTTACCCTCGACGATTCCATGGCCATGATGCCGGCGCTGCGCCTGTCCAATTTCCGGCACGTCGTTGTGGGGGCGCGTATTTCGAAGTCGGGCAACGCCATGCCCCAGCACGGCGACCTGCAGGGCACCAGCGGCGTCGTCAGCGTCGCGGCGGCCGGCCCGGTCCAGATCACCATCGACCACGCCACTCCCTGAGTCCCCGCCGCGGGCGGTCCAGGCCCGAATCCACCTATGGCGGGGCCTGCGGCGCCGCGCCTGCCCCGCCCCGGTCCCGGTGGGAGCCGGGGCGCGGTTAATGTATACTATGACACTCGGTTATTTAGGGTTATTCGGGCCGGCGGCCCGTTCCGGGACGAAAGATGGCATAATGGGCGGCGCGAACGATACCACGGCGCGGGAGCCGATTCGGTTCTTTACCGAAGAGGAGCTCGACGCGATGGAGGAGGTGGATCCCGATCGGGCCTACCGAATCGCGCGCGCGCAGGCCATGGCCGAGCGCGGTCTGGGCGCCGAGCGGCGTCCCGAGGATCACCCGCCGCCCGACCCGGAACGGGTGCGCGAGGCCATTGCCGATGTGCGCCAGATACTCAACCAGGACGGGGGGGATATCGAGCTGGTCGCCGTTGAGGGCCGGGTCATCCGGGTTCGCCTCAAGGGCGCCTGCGTCGGCTGCCCGAATGCGCCGTTGGACCTGAAGAACGTCGTCGAGAAGATTCTGTTCAACGCGGTGCCCGGGGCCGCCAAGGTCGCCAATACGTTCTAACCATCTTTTCGCTGGACCGGTTCGCTCGAACGGGCGGGCCGGGCCCGGGTCTTGTTTTCGATACGATATGGGAGCTTTCAGTCTATGAGCATCAAGTCCTTTCATCCCCCCAAACGAACCCTTATGGGCCCCGGCCCCTCGGACGTCAGTCCGCGCGTGCTGGAGGCCTTGGCCCGCCCGACCATCGGTCACCTCGACCCGGCCTTCGTCGGCATGATGGAGGAGATGAAGGAGCTGCTGCACTACGCCTTTCAGACCAAGAACGCCCTGACCTTCCCCGTCTCCGCGCCGGGTTCGGCCGGCATGGAGGCCTGCTTCGTCAACCTGGTCGAGCCCGGCGACAAGGTCATCGTCTGCCAGAACGGCGTGTTCGGCGGGCGCATGAAGGAGAACGTCGAGCGCGCCGGTGGCACGGCCGTGATGGTCGAGGACGCCTGGGGCGAAGTCGTCGATCCGCAGAAGCTCGAGGACGCGCTCAAGGCCAACCCCGACGCCAAGCTGGTGGCCTTCGTCCACGCCGAGACGTCCACCGGCGCCCAGTCCGATGCCGAGACGCTGGTCAAGCTGGCTCACGAGCACGACTGTCTGACCATCGTCGATGCGGTGACCTCGCTGGGCGGTTCGCCGCTGAAGATCGACGAGTGGGGCATCGATGCGGTGTACTCCGGCACGCAAAAATGCCTGTCGGCGCCGCCGGGCCTGTCGCCCGTCAGTTTCAGCGATCGGGCCGCCGAGGCGGTGCGCAACCGCAAGACCCGGGTCCAGAGCTGGTTCCTGGACCTGAACCTGGTCATGGGATATTGGGGCGGCGGCGCCAAGCGCTCCTATCACCACACCGCTCCCATCAATAATCTGTATGGCCTGCACGAGGCCCTGGTCATCCTCCAGGAGGAGGGCCTGGAGAACGCCTGGGCGCGCCACGAGCACTTTCACCGGGCCCTGGGCGCCGGGCTGGAGGCCATGGGGCTGAATTTCGTGGTGAAGGAGGGCGACCGCCTGCCGCAGCTCAACGCCGTCACCATTCCCGAGGGCGTCGAGGACGCCGCCGTACGCCACCGCCTGCTGCACGATCACAACCTGGAGATCGGCGCGGGCCTCGGCGCCCTGGCCGGCAAGGTCTGGCGCATCGGTTTGATGGGTCACGCCTGCAGCGAGCACAATGTCGAGTACTGCCTGAGCTCGCTGGAGACGGTGCTGATCGACATGGGCGTCAGGCTCGAGCGCGGCGCGGCCGTGAGTGCGGCCCAGTCTGTTCTGGCCACCGGGCGTCGGGCCGCCGCCGGCTGACAGCGGCCCCCTGCCCGATCAAGGACGCCGATCCCGCAGCCCGGGGTCGGCGTTTTTTTGTGCCCGCGCCGAAGCGGCGCTGGCAGGCTGTTGAAAAGGCCGCGAACCCGGATAGATCAGGGGTCGATGCAAGCCATGCCGGCGCAGCGACTCCCTCTTCAATTTGGGCGTATCGGCCGGCTAGACGAAGGAGCGACAAAACGGCAGGACGAGGTACGGGATGTACGAGTGTCGCGGGAGGGCAGGATGCCCGGAGCGACGGGCCTTACGAAGTGCTTTTTTCAACAGTCTGCTAGGAGGGTAGCAGGTCGATCGGAAAGTTCAGCACCACCGTCGGACCGGCCTTGGGCCCGAAATTCATCATTTTCACGCGTAGTGCGAGCTTGTGCTCGAGCTCGGGGGCGTTGAGCTCGCTGGAGACCACCCGGCAGTCGGTCACCCGGCCGGAGGATGCGATGGTCAGCTGCAGCACCAGCTTGCCGCGCAGCATCGGGTCGCTGCGCAGGGCCCGGTTGTAGAGCCGATCGATCGCGCCGCGATTACGATCGATGACCAGCTTGATCTCCTCCAGGCTGCGTCCCGGTTTCGGTTTTGCGCCATGCCGCTTTTGCTGCGCGCTGTCGAGGCGACTGTGCACCGCGCTGCGCTCTCGCTCGGCCAGGCGGGTTTTGTCGATTGCGGCGTGCAGCTTGGCGGCATCGATTCCGCCGCTGCCCCGCCCGGCGTCCCGCTCCAGGAGCGCATCGGCGTTCGCACCGCTCGTCCGGCGCGTGCCGGCCCGGTACTTGCGCCGCGGCGTGCGACCGAGCTCTCTGGTATCGACGTCATTGCGCAGGTCGGACAGCTCTCCCTTCAACGCGAGCAGCCCGGCGGACTCGGCGGCCGCCCGGGCTGTTGCGTGCGGATCGGTCTCGGCCTTGGGTGCCGCCTTCGGCTTCGGTTTGGGTCGGGGCCGGGCGCGGGGCTTGACCGGCGGTACGGGGGCGGCCTTCGGTGTCGGTACGGCGGGCGGCGGAGTTGGCTCGGCCGGCTCGATCAGGACCCGTGCAAAGCGCGGCGGCGGACTCGTGGACACCAGGTGGACCGGCGGCGGCAGGGGCGCCAGCGAGATCAGGATGCCCAGGACCAGAAACAGCAGGGCCCAGGCGAGGAACAGGCGGCGAAAGCGCCGATCGGCCTCGACGTCGCCCCAGAGGACGCCGTCCATGACCCGATTGGGCGCCCAGCCGTTCACGAGCGTCCCTCATCGGAGGTCATTTGCAGCACGGCCAACGCGATGTGCGGGACCCGCATCTGGCTGCAGGTCGTCATCACCGCTTTGACAACGCTGTACGGCACGCGGCGGTCCGCCATGATCGTGACCTCGTCCAAGACGCCCGCGCGCCCTGGCGTGCCGGCGACGCTGCGTGCCCGGGCCTGCGCAAGGGCGCGGCGCAGGGCGGGCACGACCCGCGCTTTGGCCGCCTCGGTCGTCGCGGCAACACGCCGGCCCTGAAACACAATCGTCTCGGGCGTAACGATGATGACAGTGGCCTGCTTGGGTTGTTGGCGCGCCACCGACTCAGGCAGACGCACGGCACCGGTGCTCGGCAAATTCTCCACATCCGAGCTGTTGACCAGCAGGAACACGACCAGGATGGTGAAGATGTCCATCAAGGCCACCAGATTGAGGCCGCCGCGCGAGCGCGCGCGGCAATGCCGGCGCGACATGCGCTTGGCGCGATGGGACATCTTCATGTCGAGCGCTCCGGTCTCGCGGGACGTTTGGCGCGGTTCATGCCGAATTGCTCCTTAGGGTTTGGCATCGCCGATGGCAATGTCGGGAAATAACTCCGCCGTGAGCAGGCGTCCGTTCTGGCGGGCGGGGAAGGTACGCACGGTGTCGATGACACGCACCACAGTGTCGTAGGGAATATCGGGTTCCGAACGCACCGTGGCGCTGACCAGCGATGGATGACGCGCCTTGACCCGTTTGAGGGTCGCACGCAGGCGCCGCAGGTCCGCCTCGTGTTTCGCCTCTGTGCCCGACGCTGCCTGGACGTTGCCGGTCGTTCGGGGAATGCGTTCGTGCAGGCCGTCGCGCCCGTAGCGCACCTCGATGACGTCGCGATGGATAGCCACTTCCAGACCGCGCGCTGGGGGCGTATGCGCGCCGCCGCGCCCGTCTGGCAGGGCGAGTTCGATGATCGCCATTCGCGAGAACACCGCCGATATGAGCAGGATTGGCACCAGCACGACCATCAGGTTCATGAAGGCCGTGATGTTCAGCTCGCCCTGTTCCCTGGAACGCGGGCGCCGATGGCGGGACTGTCTCATGTGTCCTGCCCCGCCCGTGGCCGGGTGGAAATGAGGTTGATGAACGTCACTCCGGCCATCTCCAGTCCATCGATGATCTCGGTGGTCTTGGTCTGCAACACGGCGTGGACCAACAGCAGCGGGATGGCCACGACGAGGCCGAAGGCCGTCGTGTTCATGGCTACCGAGATACTTGAGGCCAGTTGGTCCGCCTTCGTGGCGGGGTCCAACCCTGCAACGGTATTGAAGGCGTGGATGAGGCCGATGATGGTCCCGAGCAGGCCGAGCAGGGTGGCGATGTTGGCGAAGGTCGCCAGGTAGTGCGTGCGCTTCTCCAGGCGAGGCGTCACACCCATCATTGCTTCCTCAAGGGCCAGCTCCACGTCGTCGCGCTGTTTGGCCGTCGACAGGCGATTCAGCGCGCAGGACATGACCTCATCGATCGGGTGGCGTGAGTCTCGTGTCGCATTGTACGCCTCGCGAAAGGCGCCTCGGTTGAGCAGCGGCACCAGATTCGACCATTGGCGCTGATTGTTGCGGCGGGCGCGGCTGAGATACAGATAGCGCTCCACGGCGATCGCCAATCCCGCCGCGAGCACGGCTGCAATGAAAAACATGAGTGGTCCGCCGTCGTGAAAGAAACGGACCAATGCCAGATAGATGTCCATCGTCGTTCTCCTGCCTGTCGTCGTGGTGAAAGCTTTGCGTTTGTACGTACTCAGCGGGGTGCGTGTGTGGATTCCGCGGCGTTCTCCCGTGCCTGGTAGTAGCGCACCTCGCGCCCAAACTCGCCGGGGCGCAGCGGCGCCAGCGTGCCGCCCAACGCATCCTGCGGTGTCGGCCTGGTGAGGTCCGGCAGTTTCGAGCGCTTCCAGGGCACCACGTACATCATCCTGGGCAGCGCCCGATCGCCGTGGACCTTCATCTCGTCCATATCGATTTGCCGCTTCTTGGCCCTGTCTTGGCCGCCCGCGCCGGCCGTTCCCGCAAAGATCACGGCGGCACACAGACATACCAGTGCCGCCGCCCGGTGCAGACGCCGTCCTTTTTGTAGAGCGCGGCTCACGGTCGTTCTCCCGTGGTGCTGCGGGCAACCTGCGTGGCCCTGCGTAACCTGACGTCCGCGATCCAACGGGCGACCTGCGGGTCGGCCTCGCCTTGCAGACGTTGATAGCTCTTGTAATAGAACAGTGCCTGCTTGAGGTCGTTGAAATAGATGTCGTAGAGGATGCCCAGATTCAGATAAGCATTCTGGAGCCCGGGATCGATGCGCAGGGCCTCTAGGTAGGCCCGTTTTGCCCTTTCGAAGTGGCCCTGCCTGCGATAGACAATGCCTAACTGGTTGTAGGTGACTGCACGGGTGGGCTTGCAGTGGACTGCATGCTCCAGGACGGTTTGCGCCTTGTCCAATTCGTGCTGTCGGGTGTACAGGATCCCGAGGTTGATGTACGGGCCGGACAGGGCGGGGTACCGGTGCGCGATGGCCTTGAACCGATCGATCGCCTCGTCGGCATGGCCTGCCTGCATGGTTGCCAGTGCGCGCTCGTAGGCCACCTTGGCGGCGGGCGGGACGGGCGCCTGGTCGTGCGTCCGGGGCGTGCTCGTGCAGCCGCACAGCACGATGCTCGCCAGAATCGCCGGGGCCAGTCGCAGCCAAGGTCGGTCAGCGAATTTCGGCGACGTAGGCATCGTGCCTCTCCTGCTTGGCGTAGGTGACGGGTCGCAACTTGCGTAGGGTTTGAAGACTCTTTTCGATCCATTGGTCGTACAGGCCGTCGGCCATGCGGCGCCGGTTGGTATCGTGGATCGCAATGGCCTTTTCCTCGAAGGGCTCGGCCTGCTCCTCGAGCAGAATGCTGTACTGTTCCAGGGCTTCGTCGCTCAGGCGCTTGGGCCGCGGTGAGCTCAACAGCGATTTGGAAAAGTCGTAATACAGCTCGCCCAGCCCATAGGTGGCCGCCGTGGTGACGCCGGCGACGCCGTAGTCCAGCGCCTGTTTGTAGTTGGTAATGGCCGTCTGCAGCAGGCGTTTTTTCCGCCGCAGCGATTTCTTCAGGGGCGGCGTGAGAGACACAGCGCGATAGGATGTGGCGGCGGTCTCGGCCAACTCCAGGCTGGCGCGCGCGGCCAGCTCCCCGGTGTGTTCGGTGCGCGCCTGGCCGCCGGCGCGCTCGGCCTTGACCAGCCCGGTGAGCCAGTGCCGCCGCGCCCGCGCATCGCCCAGCGTGCGCGACAGATCGGCCAGTCGTTGGCGTGCGTCAATGGACTGCACGAATGGTTGCGCAAATCGCTCGAGATAGTGACGGTAGGCTGTCCGTGCCCGTTTGGGATGACCGCTTTGCTCGTACAACGCGGCCGCCTGCCAGAGCATGGGTCGCTGGTCGTCGGGCTCGCCCGGGCGCCGCGAAATGGCCTCCATCTCGCGGGCGGCGAGGTAGTTGTGTCCCGATTTGCGATAGACCAGGGCGAGCTTTTCGGTAACGCCCGCCTGCAGTGGGTCGTGCGGGTAGCGCTGGCGCATGTCCTCGAGCACCCGCCGCGCGCGAGTCCATTCCTGCAGGCCGATGAGCAGTGCCGCCGCATCGTACTCGGCCTTGCTGCGCATACCGGCATTCGGTGTGGTCTGACCCAGGCGCAGGAAGTGCGCGACCGCCGCGCGCGGCTGGCCGGCACGTTCGGCCTGTTCGCCTTGTTTGTAAATACTCGCGGCCAGGCGGTCGCGGGTCGGCGCCCAGGTCTTGTCGCGGCGATTCAACAATGCCAGCGCCCGGCGGTAGTCCTGTTCGGCCGCGGCGAACCGGCCTTGGGCGAATTCGCCGTGGGCGGCCAGCAGCAGGCCGGTCGTGCGCAGCTCGGTTGTCTTGGCGCCGGCCCGCTTCAGCGCCGGTTGCGAGAGCAACTGGCGCGCGACCGCGACGGTCCGGTTGAAGTCGCCGGCCGAGTAGAGCTGATGGGCGGTGTCGGCCAAAACGGGCGGCACGCGGGGGTCGTTCGGAAAGGTATTTGCAAAGCGCAGGGCGCTGGCGACATTGCGTTCGCGCCACGTTGCCTGTTCGCTCGAGTCGGTCACCGTCTTGCGCAGCGCCGCAAAGCTCAGTAGCGCCGCGTAACCGGCCTCTGCGCTCTCCTTGTGCCGGGGATAGTCATAGGCCGTGCGTTCGTAGGCCGCGATGGCGGCCGGATACTGGTGCGCCTCGTTCAGGCATTCGCCCAGCTGGAAGTTCATATGCGCGGTGTTCGGATTGTCGGGAAACCACTTCAGGTAGGTCCGATACCAGTACGAGGCGCGCAGGAAGTCGGCTGCGGCATGCGTGCGCCGGGCGCGGCTGTGATAGTGCGCGGCCAGATCGCGCACGTGCACGGTGAGGTAAGGCGCTATTTGGGCCAGCACGTTGGCCGCGTGGGTCTGCCAGAACCGACTGTCCGGACCGAAGTGCCCGACGAAGTACTCCGTCGCCGGGAGCGCGCGGCTGGGAAAACCGCCGGTCTCGAACGCGTTGATCACGTTTTCCTGAAAATTGGGGGCGAGCGCGTGGTCGGGGTGCCGCTGCACGAAGGTCTGATACGTTTGCGCGGCGTCCGCGATACGCTCGCGTTTCAGATAGAGGTCGCCTAATTGAAGATAGACGAGTGCCTCGTAACGCCGGGCGCCGTAGTGGGTGAAATAGCGCACTGCCGAGCGCGCGCCGTCTTCGTTGGCGAAGGTCAGGGCGATGACGCGAAGGGTGTCGTCGACAAGTTCGCGATCGGCGGGGGCAATATAGAACACCGGCCCGTCTTCGCGCAGCTTGCCCTGAGCCAATTTGAGGTCGAGCAGCGCGAAGAACGATTCGAGTCCTCGGGTGTAGCGCCGCTGCCTGTATTCGCTCCAGCCGCGCTTGTAGAGGGCCCGCTCGTAGTACACCGAACCCTGATGGCCGTCGATGATGCCCTGGTAGGCGCTCGCCGCCGGCTCGTATTCCTGACGGGCGAAGAGTATTTCGCCGCGACGGAACTGTGCCTCGGCGTAGTAGTGCGTGTGGGGATAGCGTTGCACCAGGTGCGTCAGCGTCGCCAGTGAATGGTCCGTATCCCCGGTCAGGGCGTAGGCCTTGGCGAGTTGATAAAGGATCTGTTCGGCCTGGTCGTCGTCTGGATAGGCCTCCAGGTAGGTTCGGTACAGCTCGATTGCCGCCTGCAGCTGACGATCCGTCTCGGGACTGAGCGGTGCTTGTTGAGCGCGAAGACGCGCCGCCTGGGCCGATTCGACGCTGAGGTCGGCGATGCGCCGCTGCGCTTCGCGTTGGAGCTGAGGGTCGGCGTTGAGGCGCAGGAAGGACCGGTAGCTGTCGACGGCCTGTTCGCGAGCGATGCGCGGCGCCGAGCCCTGGGACAGCGTAAATGGGCGCTGAGCCAGCGCGGCGAGCGTCGGCGCGGGCGCCTGACGGCTCGCGCAGCCGGCGGCCAGCAGCACGACGCCGCCCACGGCGAGTAGGCGTGTGCCGGCGTTCATCATGTCCCTTCGTCCTCGTCGCTGGCCAGGCTGTCATACAGGCGTGCCAGGGAGAACTGCGCCCGGGCCCGCAGGCTGGCGACGTGCCGGCGGCGCCGGTCGAGCTCGCGCAGGGCCAGCTGCCTGAGATGGTTACCCGCGGCGTCGATGGCGCCGCTGAGCTCACGGCGTGTGGTTGTGATACGCGTTCGTTGTTCGGATAGACGTTCGTCGAAGCCCTGGAAGGTCGCCGGCAGCGCGGCCCAGGCCCGCTGCATCCCCTCGTGGTGACGTTCGGCTTTGCTCAGGGCCCCATCGAGGTCGGCCAAGGCTTGCTGAAGACGCTTGCGGCGTGCGGGATAGGATGCGACAAGCCGCCAGCGCAGCACGCCGCGCAGCAGGTTCAGTCGCGGCTGCAACGGAGCGGCGAGTCCCGGCGGCAGATGTTTCAGTTCTGCCCCCAGCGCGTCCAACCGTTGGAGGTGGCGGTGTTGCTCGGCGTCGGCCAGCGCCGCGGGACCGTCTGCGGCGAGCAGGGCGTCGAGGCGTCGGGTCAGGCGGCGGCGCTGCTCGCGCAGGGCCGACAGGCGCCGGGTGAGCGTGCCGCTCTGCATCAGTGGACGGCGCGCTGCGTAATCGGCCCGCCGCGCGCGGACGATGACTTCGAAGACCGGCAGCTGTTCGGCCCAGTGGTCAACCCGCGCGCGGAGTGCCACCAGCTGCCGGTAATCTCGCCAGGCCCGCTGGAATTCGGTCCTGGCGAGCAAGTGATCGAGATAGGGCGCCAGCGCGGCGCCGAGCGGCGGAACCGGCGCGGCGGGGTCGGCGCTGCGCAGGGCATCGAGTAGGGCGGTCCCGCGGACTGCGGCGCGGGCGGTGTCCAGGTGTTGGAGCTGTTGGTTGTAGCCGGCCAGGGCGGCCTGATAGCGGGTCAGTGCCTCGCGCCGGGCCCCGAGTTGCTCGAGGGTGTTGGGTACGCACAGCATGGCCTCCTGGACGGCAGGCTCCGAGAACGGACGTTCGGTCAGCGCCAGCCAGGCGACCAGGGCGCGGCGCGGCCTGGCTGCGCGCTGCTCGCCCCAACCCAGTGCGAGCAGGGCGTCCGCCGAGGCGGGACCGCGCAGGCGCACGCGGCGCAGGGGGGGCAGGGCCGCTGCGATGTTCCCGGCACGCAGCCGGGCATAACCGAGGGCGAGGTTGGCGCGGTCGCGCAGCGCGGGGCCGATGCGGTCGGCTGCTTCCGGGGCGGTCGGATCGTGGTCCCCCAGGCGCACAAGGTGCGGGTCGCCGTCGTCCAGCCGGCCCGCGTTGATCAGCGCAACGCCCAGGTTGTAGCGGGCAAAGGCGGCCCAGTCCGGATGACCCGATTGGACCGCGGCGCTCTCCAACGCGGTGATAGTGCGCCGCGCCTGGCCGAAGGCACCCTGGGCCAGGTAAGCCTGCGTCAGTAGATACAGCCGTTCGGTCTCGCGGGTCGGGGGGACAACGCGGGGATTGCGGACCAACAGGTCGGCCGCCTCGCGGTATTGGCCTTGCTGATAGAGAAGACGGCCGAGGAAGAATGCGGTCTGGACGCGTACCTGCGGCGCCGGAGTGCCGTTCAGGAGGTCCCGGAGTGTGGCGCGGGCGCTGCGCGTCAGGCCGAGTCGCAGATCGGCGCGGCCGAGCAGCAGGTTGCGCTCTTCGGCCCATCTGCTGTCGCCGGGCAGGATGCCGGCGGTGAGATCGGTCACGGCCGCTCGGAAGTCCCGTTGCGCGAAATGGAAGCGGGCCACACCGAGCGCAATATCTCCCCCGGCGCCGTTCCCCGCCTGGGCCGCGAACGGGACCAGCAGCAGGGTCGCTGCCAGTGCCGACCATGCGAGGCGTCCCGTTCTCGGTGGCAGGGGCCCTGACATGAGTCGTTCGCCGCGGTCAGTTCCGGACGAGCGCCCGGACGTGAAGGTAGGGCTTGTCGGCCGCGGTCGACAACCGCAGTTGCACATACTGCAAACCGGCCGCTTTTTCGAACTCGATCGGGGTGTCGACATGGCGATCGCCGTCCGGGCCGGTCGCGGTGACCGAGGCTACCAGCCGGTGTTTGCCCGGTGCGACGTTGCCAATGTAGGCCTGCTGAATACCACCGGCGCGCAGCGCCGCAAGCTCCTCGGCCGAGTAGACATGATTGGCTACGACCCGGTTATCGAGCTTCAACTGGACCGAGCGCAGCCCATGCCCGGGGCCCGAGTCGCCCAGGGCGTCTTCCAGCCCGATGAATACGGCAAAACGGGTCGTGGCCGGAAACAGCAGCTCGTGTTCAAGCCGGCTGAGTTCGCGGTCCAGCGCAAGTGCCTTGCGTTTGGCGGACTCGATATCTCCTCCCAGCGCGGCGGCGGGTGCCGGCTGTTCGACACCCGGGGGCGTCGGTGATCGCGCCGCGGTGGGTTCGGATCGGCCCGTCTGGCCCGGCCCTGCCGCGGCCGGGCATACCGGCGAGAGCACGGCCAGCATGAGGGCCGCGGCGGCGACCCACACCGCCGGTGTGCGTCCAGCTGTGTCGTCATTCATTGGTCCTGGCCTCCCGCGGCCCGAGTCGGATGGGCCCAGTGATCGCTGAGGTTGTCGCAGCTGGGGGCAAGCGGGGTGAGTTTGCCCCTGGGGCTGCAATTCTGGGAAGAGCTCAGTGCTTGCCGCCGTGCCCGAGCTGCCGTGGCGGGTTGGCTTTATTAAGTTCTTGTTTTTTGGGCAAGCGAATGCGCTAGACCTTACTGGACACTGTGCGGGGTAACCGTTAGGCAGGTCACAAAAACGCCGGAAGCGCCTTGCAACTCAATGTGGACGGGGATCTGCGGTACCGGTGGGGATGGCGTCGAGGGCGGCGGAATCGAAGCTGGCATCCACGGCCTCGACCAGGGCGCCGAGCAGGCGCAGGCCCTGCGCCGGCGCCTCGTCCGCCTGGTAATGACGGCGCAGCGGCCCCAGGGCGTTGATCACGGCGGCACGCTCGACCTCGCTCGCCGGGTCCGTAACCCGGCACCACAGGGCGATGGTGCTGAGCATTTCGCCCAGCAGGGGTGCCGGATGGGCGCGGGCGAGCAGCGCCGCGCACGTGGCCTGCGGCGTTGGCGGGTCGCCGCACAGCACCGGGCCGATGTCGGCGCCGTCCAGACGCAACAGCAGCTCACCGAAAGTCATGGCGAACCCGTCACCGGTGCGCTCCGCCGGGACTCAGTGCATCAGGCCCGCGAGGGCAATCAGAAAGGCGCAGGCCAGGATGCTGATGGCCGCGTAGTGCTGCAAAGCGTCGATGCGCGCGAAGCGCTGCTGCCACACGGCCATGGCCTGCTGCCAATCGCGGCTGTGGCGCGGGCACTGGTGCAGATAGCGGGCCAGCTCGTGGCGATTGAGACGCTCGAGCCAGCGGTGCTCCTGTGAGGTGACCGGTTGTCGGGCTGTGAGGTCGTGTTCGAAGCGCATACCAAAAACTATAGACGACAGTGGCGCGAACGATAAGGGGCGGGCGGGGCGCACCGGACGGTGCACCCCGCCCATTTCGCTAGTTTGGGGTGTCGCCGGCCAGGTACAGCCAGGTTTCCACCACGCTGTCCGGATTCAACGAGACGCTGTCGATGCCCTCGTCCATGAGCCACCGTGCCAGGTCCGGATGGTCCGAAGGCCCCTGGCCGCAGATACCGACGTACTTGCCCTGGCGCCGGCAGGCCTGGATGGCCATCGACAGCAGGGACTTGACGGCGTCGTTGCGCTCGTCGAAGAGCTCGGCCACGAGGCCCGAATCGCGGTCCAGGCCCAGGGTGAGCTGGGTCAGATCGTTGGAGCCGATGGAAAAGCCGTCGAAGTGCTCCAGGAACTGCTCGGCAAGCAGGGCATTGGAGGGGATCTCGCACATCATGATGACCCGCAGCCCGTTCTCGCCGCGTTTCAGGCCGTGTTGCTCCAACAGTTCGATGACCTTGGCGCCCTCGTCGACGGTGCGCACGAAGGGAATCATGATCTCGACGTTGGTCAGGCCGATTTCATCGCGTACCTTTTTGAGCGCGCGGCATTCGAGCTCGAAGCAGTCGCGGAAGCTTTCAGCCACATAGCGCGAGGCACCGCGAAAGCCGATCATCGGGTTTTCCTCGTGCGGCTCGAATTTCTCCCCGCCGATGAGGTTGGCGTACTCGTTCGACTTGAAGTCGGACATGCGCACGATAACCGGCTTGGGCCAGAACGCCCCGCCCAGCATGGAAACGCCCTCGGCCAGCTTGTCGACGTAGAAACTGACCGGGTCGTCGTAGCCGGCGCTGCGCTCGTCGATGGTCTTTTTCAGCTCCGCATCCTGCTCGTCGTAGTTCAACAAGGCCTTGGGGTGCACGCCGATCATGTGGTTGATGACGAATTCCACGCGCGCCAGCCCGATGCCCGCGTTGGGCAGGAACTGGAAGTCGAAGGCACGATCGGGGTTGCCGACGTTCATCATGATCTTGAACGGCAGCTCGGGCATGGTCTCCAGATCGATCTCCTTGTGCTCGAAGTCCTGGATACCCTTGTACACGTAGCCTGTATCGCCTTCGGCGCAGGAGACCGTCACCTCATCACTGTCGGGAATCACCTCGGTGGCGTCGCCGCAGCCCACGACGGCGGGGATGCCCAGCTCCCGGGCGATAATCGCCGCATGACAGGTGCGCCCGCCGCGGTTGGTGACGATGGCGGCCGCGCGCTTCATGATCGGTTCCCAATCCGGGTCGGTCATGTCAGTGACCAGCACATCGCCGGGTTTCACCCGGTCCATCTGCTTGACGTCGTCGATGATTCGGGCCGGACCGGCGCCGATGCGCTGACCGATACTGCGGCCGGTGGACAGGATATCGCCGCGGCTGTTGAGCTCGTAGCGTTCGAGCACGTTGTGTTTGCCGCGGCTCTTGACCGTCTCGGGCCGGGCCTGGACGATGAACAGCCCGCCGGTCTCGCCGTCCTTGGCCCACTCGATGTCCATGGGGCGTTGATAATGCTCCTCGATGGTCATCGCCTGGCGGGCCAGCTCGAGCACATCGTCGTCGTCGATGCAGAACCGGCACTGCTCGTCCAGCGGCACTTCTTCGGTGCGGGTCGACTGACCGACCCCGGACTCGCCCGTGTAGACCATGCGCACGGCCTTGCTGCCCAGATTGCGGCGCAGGATGGGACGCTTGCCCTCACGCAGCAGCGGCTTGTGGACGTAGAACTCGTCCGGGTTGACCTGGCCCTGGACGACCGTCTCGCCCAGGCCCCAGGCACCGGTAATGAAGATGGCATCGCGATAGCCCGACTCGGTATCCAGGGTGAACATGACGCCGCTGGCGCCGACGTCGCTGCGCACCATCCGCTGCACGCCGGCCGACAGCGCGACGTGGCTGTGCTCGAATCCATGGTGTACCCGGTAGGTGATGGCCCGGTCGTTGAACAAAGAGGCGTAGACCTCGCGCACGGCCTGTAGCACGTTGTCCAGCCCGTGTACGTTGAGATAGGTCTCCTGCTGGCCGGCGAAGGAGGCATCCGGCAGGTCCTCGGCGGTGGCCGAGGAGCGGACCGCGAAGGAGGCGTCGCTGCCGGCCTCGCCGGCGAGCTTCTCGTAGGCGGTGGCGATCTCGTCGCGCAGGCGTTTGGGAAGCTCCGCGCCGCGGATCCAGTCACGAATCTGCTGGCCGGTCTTGGCCAGGGCGTTGACGTCCTCGATGTCCAGGCCATCCAATGCCTGATTGATACGCTCGGCCAGACCGCTTTCCTTGAGAAAGTCGCGATAGGCATCGGCGGTGGTGGCGAACCCGTTGGGTACGTTGACGTCCAGCCCGGCGAGCTGACTGATCATCTCGCCCAGGGAGGCGTTCTTTCCGCCGACGCGCTCGACGTCGGTCATTCGCAGCGAATCGAACCAGAGCAGGTAGTCTTTCAAGGTCGCACCTCTTGTAATTGCACCTTATGATATAGAAAGTGGAACGGCGTCAGAGTTTCGTCCTCTATCTTAACGGTTGGCGGCCCATGCCGCGACAGTCTCGACGAGGCGGGCGGAACGACGTGGCACGAAGTGCGCGATGCCCTGGTTTGCGAACACGGTGCGTTCGGGCGGGAGCTGCATCGATACAGCCGGATAGATATACAGACCCATGAAACGCAAGGTTTTTTACGTCTCAGACCGCACCGGAATCACGGCCGAAACGCTCGGCCACTCGTTGTTGACGCAGTTTGACGGCATCGACTTCGAGCGCGAGTCCCTGCGCTTCATTGACAGTATAGACAAGGCCCGTGCAGCCGCCGCGGCCATCGACGATTCCGCCCGGGCCACCGGGGTTCGCCCGTTGGTCTTCAGCACCCTCGTCGAGACGGTCGAGCGCGATATCGTCGCGGACGCCGACGGTGTGTTCTTCGACCTGTTCGACGTCTTCATCGAGCCACTGGAGCAGGAGCTCGGTATGCTCTCATCCCACACGGCCGGGCGCAGCCACGGTATGGAGAACGCGCGGGGCTATGCCAGCCGCATCGACGCGGTCAATTTTGCGCTGCAGCACGACGACGGCAGCACCACGCGCGAGTATGACCGTGCCGACGTCATCCTGCTCGGCGTCTCGCGCAGCGGCAAGACGCCGACCTGTCTGTATCTTGCCCTGCAGTACGGCATCAACGCGGCCAATTACCCGCTGACCGAGGACGACCTGGCGGAGTTGTCGCTGCCCGCACGGGTGTTGCCCTACCGGGACAAGCTGTTCGGGCTCACCATCCGACCCGAACGATTGCACCAGATCCGAAGCGAGCGCCGGCCGAACAGCCGATACGCCTCCCTGCGTCAATGCCAGACGGAAGTCCATCAGGTCGAAGCGATGTTCCGCAACGCCCGCGTGGCCTATCTGGACAGCACGAGCATGTCGGTCGAGGAGCTTGCCGCGACCATCATGGACCGGATGGGCCATCGCGCAGCCGAGCCGGCGGTCCCGTCTCCACCGCCTGCTAAGTGATGACGGTGGGCGCCTCGCGTCCCGTACGTGCTTTGAGATCGGCCAGCGCGCCGGCCGTCTCGATCAGCTCGGCCAGGGCCTGTTGCGTGTCCTGCTCGTGGCGCGCGGGGTCGGGCTCGAAGGCCTCGATGTAGATACGCAGCGTGGCGCCGCTGGTGCCGGTGCCCGAGAGGCGATAGACGATGCGGGCGCCTTCGTCGAACAGGACGCGGATGCCCTGATGGCCGGTGACGCTGTGGTCGACCGGGTCGTCGTAGCTGAAATCGTCGGCGGCTTGCACGCGGCGTCCGGCCAACTGTTGGCCGGGCAGACTGGGGAGCTGTTCGAGCAGGTGTGCGATCAGGGCCTTGGCGGCCTCGGCGTCGATATCCTCGTAGTCGTGGCGGGTGTAGAAGTTACGTCCGTATTGGCTCCAGTGTTCGCGCACGATGTCGGCCACGGATTGGCCGCGCGCGGCGAGGATGTTGAGCCAGAACAGCACGGCCCACAGGCCGTCCTTTTCGCGTACGTGGTCCGAGCCGGTGCCGAAGCTCTCTTCGCCGCACAGGGTGATGCGCCCGGCATCGAGCAGGTTACCGAAGAATTTCCATCCGGTGGGTGTCTCGTAGCAATCGATGCCGAGGGCCTCGGCGACGCGGTCGACCGCCCGGCTGGTCGGCATGGAGCGCGCGACGCCGGCCAGGCCCCGCGCGTAGCCGGGCAGCAGATGGGCGTTGGCCGCCATGACCGCGAGGCTGTCGCTGGGGGTGACGAAAAAGTCCCGCCCCAGGATCATGTTGCGATCGCCGTCTCCGTCGGAGGCCGCGCCGAAGTCCGGGGCGTGCGGCCCCTCCATGACCTCCACCAGCTCGTGGGCATAGACCAGGTTGGGGTCGGGGTGGCCGCCGCCGAAGTCTTCCAGCGGCGTGCCGTGCATCACAGTGCCAGTCGGGGCGCCGAGGCGGTTTTCCAGGATCTCGTGGGCGTAGGGTCCGGTCACGGCGTGCATGGCATCGAAGCGCATCGTGAAGCCGCCGGCAAACAGGCCGCGGATGCGTTCGAAGTCGAACAGCTGTTCCATGAGCTCGGCATAATCGGCCACCGGATCGATCACGCTCACGCGCATGGGGCCCAGTTGGCGCTCGCCCGGAGTCGACAGGTCCACGTCGGGGGCCTCTAGCAACCGGTACTCCTTGAGGTGCCAGGTCCGGTCATAGATCGCGTCGGTGATGCGTTCGGGCGCCGGGCCGCCGTTGGCGGTATTGAACTTGATGCCGAAATCGCCGTCGGGACCGCCGGGGTTGTGGCTGGCCGAGAGGATGATGCCGCCGAAGGCGCCGTGCTTGCGGATCATGGCCGAGGCCGCGGGGGTGGACAGCAGCCCGTCTCGCCCGACCATGACACGCCCGACCTCGTTGGCCGCCGCGATCCTGAGGATGGTCTGCACCGCCGTTCGGTTGTAGTAGCGTCCGTCGCCGCCCAGCACCAGGGTCTTGCCCGCGTGCTCGCCGACCGTGTCGAAGATGGCCTGGACGAAGTTCTCCAGATAGTTGACCTGCTGGAAGTGGCGTACCTTCTTGCGCAGTCCGGAGGTGCCGGGCTTTTGGTCCTCGAAGGGATAGGTGTAGACGACCTGGATGTCCATGCTGGCTGTCCGATAGGGGCCCGGGCGGCGTGACCGAGCGTCATGTGATGGCATTTCATTTGACCACAGGGGCGGCATTTGGTCGAGCCCGCCCAGCGGGAGCGTCTGCAGCGGGCGTTGAGGAATGTATAATTTGGCACGCGCCTTGAAACGTCGACGCGGCGCCCCCATTTTGCCGGGCATCACGAACAAGAACGTACGAGGAGAACCATGAGCGTCCACACCCACAAGGAGACCCTCAACTTCCAGGCCGAGGTGAAGCAGCTGCTGCACCTCATGATTCACTCCCTGTACTCCAACAAAGAGATATTCCTGCGCGAGCTCATTTCCAATGCCTCGGATGCCTGCGACAAGCTGCGCTTCGAGGCCCTGACCGACGACGCCCTGTTCGAGGGCGACAGCGACCTGCGGATTCGCGTGGAATTCGACACGGAGGCGCGCACGATCACCGTTCACGACAACGGGATCGGCATGAGCCGCCAGGAGGTGATGGACAACGTCGGGACCATCGCCAGCTCCGGCACTCGGCGCTTTTTGGAGAGCCTCAGCGGCGATCAGGCCAAGGATGCCAATCTCATCGGCCAGTTCGGCGTGGGCTTTTATTCGTCCTTCATCGTCGCCGACCGCGTCAGCCTGACCACGCGCCGTGCCGGCCTCGGCCCCGAGCACGGCGTGGCCTGGGAGTCCGACGGGCAGGGCAGCTATACCATCGAAACGGTCGAGCGCCCCGAGCGCGGCACCAGCGTCACGCTGCACCTGCGCGAGGGCGAAGAGGAATTCCTCGACACCTTCCGCCTGCGCAACGTCATTCACAAGTACTCCGATCACATCTCGCTGCCGATCCTCATGGCCAAGGAAGGCGAGGGTCAGGACGAGAGCGGGGAGCTGGAGACGATCAACAAGGCCTCCGCGCTGTGGGCCCGCCCCAAAAGGGAAATTTCGGACGAGGAGTACAAGGAGTTCTACAAGCACGTCGCTCACGATTTCGAGGAGCCGCTGGCCTGGACCCACAATCACGTCGAGGGCACGCAGGCCTACACCACGCTGTTGTACGTGCCCAAGCGGGCACCGTTCGACCTGTGGGACCGTGACCGGCGCCACGGCGTGAAGCTCTACGTCAAGCGCGTGTTCATCATGGACGACGCCGAGCAGCTCATGCCGACGTATCTGCGCTTCGTGCGCGGCGTGGTCGACTCCGACGATCTGCCGCTGAACATCTCGCGCGAGATCCTGCAGCGCAACAAGCACATCGACGCCATCCGCTCGGCGTCGGTCAAGCGGGTACTGGGCCTGCTGGAGGACATGGCGGGCAAGGAGCCCGACAAGTACGCCGAGTTCTGGTCCGCGTTCGGTGCCGTGCTCAAGGAGGGACCGGCCGAGGATTTCGCCAACCGCGAGCAGATCGCGCGTCTGCTGCGCTTCGGCTCCACGCACACCGATGCCCAGGCCCACGACACCTCGCTGGCGGACTATATCGGGCGCATGAAGCCCGGCCAGGACAAGATCTATTACATCACGGCCGAGAGCTTCGCCGCGGCGCGCCACAGCCCGCACCTGGAAGTCTTTCGCAAGAAGGGCATCGAAGTCCTGTTGATGTGGGACCGGGTCGACGAGTGGCTGATGTCGCATCTGACCGAGTTCGACGGCAAGGCGCTCGTCTCCGTGGCCAAGGGCGCATTGGACCTTGGCGAGCTCGAAGACGCCTCCGAGAAGGAAGAAGCCGCCAAGGCCGGCGAGGAATACAAGGCGCTGCTCGAGCGCATGCAGTCGGTGTTGGGCGATCAAGTCAAGGAGGTGCGGGTGTCGCACCGGCTTACCGACTCCCCTTCGTGCCTGGTGGTCGAGGAACACGACATGGCCGTCAACCTGCAAAAGCTGCTCAAGCAGGCGGGCCATGACGTGCCGCCGATTCGCCCCACGCTGGAGATCAACCCGGACCACGCCCTGGTCCAGCGCCTGGGCGCCGAGGCCGACGAGCAGCGCTTTGCCGACTGGACCCGCGTTCTGTTCGACCAGGCCATGCTCAGCGAGGGCGGTCAGCTCGAAGACCCGGCCAGCTTTGTTGCACGTATGAACGCGCTGTTCCTGGCAGCCGCCGACACGAGCGCGGCGGCGGCCAAGAAGAAGTCGACGGCCAAGAAGAAGAGCGCCGCCAAGAAGACGAGCGGGAAGTCGGCGGCAAAAAACAAGACCGAGCCAAAGAGATGATCTGAGCGGGACCACGGTCTCGCTCCATCGACCGTACCGCGGCGGCACCTGAGGCGCCGCCGCGGCCGTCACCACCGAGCGACAGGGAGGAGGGGATCGTGCGACTCAACATCAAGGCATTTGCACTGACTTGCGGCCTGGTCTGGGGACTGGGGCTGTTCTTTCTGACCTGGTGGGTCATCGCCTTCGAAGGGTCCACCGGCGACGTCACCCTCATCGGCCATATCTATCGCGGTTACACGGTAAGTCCCACGGGCAGCGTAGTCGGCCTGGTGTGGGGATTTTTCGACGGCCTGGTAGGCGGCGCGGTCTTCGCGTGGTTGTACAACGTCCTGGCCGGGCGCTTTGACGCCGGGTCCGACGCTTAGCGCCAGATTTCTAGCGAAAGTGGTAGACCGGCGGTGGCGCGCCGGCCAGACTCGCACGGTAGATGCGGCTGGCCGGACCGACCCATGCGCGGACCAGGCGGTCGCGCCTGTGCTCGTCGGGATGGGTGGCCAGCAGCGAGCGACGCTGCGAGTCCTCATCCCGCGCCAGCTTGGCGTAGAAGTCCAGCGCGGCGCGGGGCGGGAAACCTGCCCGGGCGGCCAGCCGCAGCCCGATGCGATCGGCCTCGAGCTCTTGCATGCGCGACAGCGGCATCAGACTGAGATAAAGACCCAGGTCGTCGTTCATATCGTGGGCGGCGTCGGCCACGGTGCGATACGCCAGGCGCGGGCGGCGCAGTTGTACCTCGGAGAGTTGTTCGCGCACGTGCTCGGCCAGCGCATGGGC
>DATFLL010000048.1:0-3252 GCA_035267785.1 Gammaproteobacteria bacterium
TTGTAGCCCTCGACGTCAGCCTTCTGTGCGAAGTAAAGATAACGGCGGTTGGCCTGGGATTCGCCGGCAAAGGCGTCCTTCAGGTTCTGCTCCGTCTTGCTGCCTTTCAAATCTGCCATAACATTATCCTCCCATTACTTGTTGATCACGGCCCCCGCCGAGGGGCAGGAGTCTCATGATTTAGACTTGTTCTAAATCATGCCGCTACGATAGCGCAGCGCTCTCGAAACTGTCAAGACTGATTCTAAGTTTCCCCGGGCGCGGACCGGCCCCAGAATGGACGGTGGATAATAAGGGTAGGCGCCCGTGGGCGCTTTGCGCCAGATCAATACACACTCCCCCCGCCCAAATACTCGACAACGGGGCGCGGCGACCGGCGATTGACGCGATCGGCCGCCCACGTTAACTTAGCCCGCCAAGCGAGGGGGCGCATGCGAGCGTCCCCGCCGCCGACCTGCCAGCGCAACACAGGACAATCCCAGTGCCCCGCAAGAAGACCACCAGCGACACCTCCACGACGAAAACGGCGTCGGAGAGCCCCGCGCTCGACTTCGAGGCGGCCCTCGAAGAGCTCGAAGCCCTCGTCGAGCGCATGGAAAAGGGCGATCTGACCCTGGAACAGTCGCTCCAGGACTTCGAGCGCGGCGTTGCGCTGACCCGGACCTGTCAGCAGGCCCTCAAGGAGGCCGAACAGAAGGTCCGAATCCTGGTCGAAAAAGACGGCCAGGAGACCCTGGCCCCCTTCAGCGACGAAGACTGACGCCCCGTGAGCCTGCAACGCTTCATGCAAGACCGCCAGGCCCGGGTGGAGGCGGCGCTGGCCGACACCCTCCCCGCCGCCGAGACCCTGCCCACCGACCTGCACCGCGCCATGCGCTATGCCGTGCTCGACGGCGGCAAGCGCATCCGCCCGCTGCTGGTCTACGCGGCGGGCCAGGCGGTCGGTGTCGACGAGGCCCTGCTGGACGCGCCTGCCTGCGCGGTGGAGCTTATCCACGCCTACTCCCTGATTCACGACGACCTGCCAGCCATGGACGACGACGACCTGCGCCGCGGCAAACCCACCGTCCACAAGGCCTTCGGCGAGGCCCTGGCCATCCTGGCCGGCGATGCGCTGCAAACGCTGGCCTTCGACGTGCTGGCCCGAAACGCCCATACCGACCTGAACGCCGCCCAGCGCGTGGAGATGATCGCCAGTCTGACCCTGGCGAGCGGCTCGCGCGGCATGGTCGGCGGTCAGGCCATCGATATGGCCGCCACCGGCCAGCGCCTGGACCTGCCCGCGCTCGAGATCATGCATATCCACAAGACCGGCGCGCTCATCCGCGCCAGCGTACGCCTGGGCGCCCTGTGCCGCGCGGAACTGCCCGCCGACGCCCTCGACGCACTGGACCACTATGCCAAGTGCGTCGGCCTGGCCTTTCAGATCCGGGACGATATCCTGGATGTCGAAGGAGACACGGCCACCCTGGGCAAGACCCAGGGCGCCGACCTGGCCCGAGACAAGCCGACCTACCCCGCCCTGCTGGGACTCGACGGGGCCAAACAGCGCGCGGCCGAGCTTTACCAGGAGGCCCTGGACAGCCTGGGCGTCCTGGGCGAGGCGGCCGAACCCCTGCGTGGAATCGCCGGCGTCATCGTCGAACGGGCCCACTGATCCGACAGGCTTTTTCAGCTTGCATCCGGTATAATAAAACGGCAACATCGCCCGTTTTCACCGGACCACACCCAGCAGTCACCCGCCCATGCCGAGTCGAGCCGAGTTTCCGTTGCTGGAGTCCATCGACTCCCCCGACGACCTTCGCGCCCTGGATGCGAGCCAGCTGGGCGCGCTGAGCGACGAGCTGCGCGGTTTTCTGATTCGCACGGTGAGCCTCACCGGCGGTCACCTGGCGGCCGGGCTCGGTACTGTTGAACTGACCATCGCGCTGCATTACGTCTTCGATACCCCCGAAGACCGTCTGGTCTGGGACGTCGGCCACCAGAGCTACCCGCACAAGATACTGACGGGCCGGCGCACGCGCATGGGCACGCTGCGCCAGCGCGGAGGCCTGGCCGGTTTTCCCAAACGCTCGGAGAGTCCTTACGACACCTTCGGCGTAGGCCACTCTTCCACGTCCATCAGCGCCGCGCTCGGCATGGCCATCGCCGCCAAGCAGGCGGGCAGCGACCGCAAGGTCGTCGCCGTTATCGGCGACGGGGCCATGACCGCGGGCATGGCCTTCGAGGCGCTCAATCACGCCGGCGACCTCGACGCCAACCTGCTGGTGATCCTGAACGACAACGACATGTCGATTTCGCCCAATGTCGGCGGGCTGTCGAACTACTTCGCCAAGGTCCTGTCGGGCAAGCTCTACTCGGGCATGCGCGAGGGCAGTAAAAAGGTGCTCAGCGTGATGCCGCCGGTGTGGGAGTTCGCCCGCCGCGCCGAGGAACATTTCAAGGGCATGGTCGTGCCCGGCACGCTGTTCGAGGAGCTCGGCTTCAACTACATCGGCCCCATCGACGGTCACGACGTGGCGACCCTGGTCAAGACCCTGCGCAACCTGCGCTCGCTCGAGGGTCCCCAGTTTCTGCACATCGTCACGCGCAAGGGCAAGGGCTACACGCCGGCCGAGGAAAACCCCTGCGCCTACCACGGCGTGGGCAAGTTCGACCCGCAGAGCGCCGAGCCGCTCAAACCCTCGGGCGCGAAGAGCGGCGGCTCGCCGACCTACACCCAGGTCTTCGGCGACTGGCTGTGCGATATGGCCTCGCGTGACGAACGCCTGGTGGGCATCACACCGGCGATGCGCGAGGGCTCCGGGCTGGTCCGCTTCTCCGAGGAACATCCCGAGCGCTACCTGGACGTGGGTATCGCGGAGCAGCACGCCGTGACCCTGGCGGCCGGCCTCGCCTGCGAGGGGCGAAAGCCCGTGGTGGCGATCTACTCGACCTTCCTGCAGCGCGCCTATGATCAGGTCATCCATGACGTCGCCCTGCAGAACCTGCCGGTGCTGTTCGCCATCGACCGCGCCGGCCTGGTCGGCCCCGACGGCCCCACGCATGCCGGCAGCTTCGATATGAGCTTCATGCGCTGCCTGCCGAACATGGTGGTCATGGCGCCGGCCGACGAAAACGAGTGCCGTCAAATGCTCTATACGGGATTCCTGCACGACGGGCCTGCCGCAGTGCGCTACCCGCGCGGCACCGGCCCCGGCGTCGCCGTGGACAAGGGCCTGAGCGCCCTCCCCCTGGGCAAGGGCGAGCTGC
>DATFLL010000049.1:0-2758 GCA_035267785.1 Gammaproteobacteria bacterium
TATCGGGATCGCAACCCGGGGCCTCGCGGTGCTCGACTGCGATGTGCTCGACGCCGATGTCGCCAGGCATATGCGCGTCTTCCTGCAGCGCTACCTCGAGCCCGACCGCCCGCTGCTGTTCCGCGTCGGCAAGGCGCCGAAGTGGCTGTGCCTGTTGCGCTGTGCCGAGGGCGAGACGCCGAAGCGTCGCAGTGCGCTCTACGAGGACGCGCGGGGGCGCCAGCACCGCCTCGAGTGGCTGCGCACCGGCCAGCAGTTCCTCGCCCATGGCGTCCACCCGGATACCCGAAAACCGATGCACTGGCCCCGCGGGGATGCCGTCACGGCCCACGCCCGGCGCGACGAGCTCCCCGCGGTGAGCAATGAGCAGATCGACGCGATCGATGCCGAGTTCGATCGCGTGGCCGCCCTCGCCGGCTGGCGCCGTGTCTCGGGCGCGCAGGCCGCGTCCGGGGCCGACGACGCCCCAACGCCCCCGGTCGACGGGCTCGACCGGGAGATCGCCCGCGCGGCGCTCGAGGCATACGGCAACGATGACCTCCACTACGACGAGTGGCTCGAGGTCGGTATGGCTCTGCACCACCAGTTCGACGGTGCGGTCGAGGCGTTCGAGCTGTGGGATGAGTGGTCGGCCACCGCCAGCAAATACGGTGGCGGCGAGTACGGCTGGAAGCGCTGGGAGTCATTCAACGCCGAGCGCCCGGGCGGCGTGTCCATGCGCTCGGTCCTGCAGGCGGCCGAGCTCGCCGGCTGGCAGCGCCCGCCCGGTGTCGAACAGGCCCCGGCGGCCATCGACGATTTTCCTGATCTGAGTCAAACGCCCGACTTGCCCGAGGGTGACCCGCAGCCTCCTCTTGACGAATCAACGACTGACGCGGCTGACAATCCGCCTTTCCCGACAGTCGACTTGTCCGACCTCGCAGACGCCGCCATTTCCGAACCGTCCCACATCATCCACCCACTGCTGCCACGCAACGTCGTTACGCTGCTCGGCGCACACGGTGGATCCGGCAAGACCATGCTTGCGCTCGTCCAGGCGGTGTGCGTCGCCACGGGGCGCACGTTCATGGGCCACGACACCGAGACCGCGCCGGTCGTGTTCTTCAGCGCGGAGGACAACGCCGAGACGATCCGCTGGCGGCTGCAAAAGATTTGCTGGCGGCTCGAGGTCGACCCGGGCGAGCTGGCCGGGCGCCTGACCGTCTACGACCTCACCGAACTCAACCCCGCGCTCTACGGAGAGGGCGCCCGCCGGGGGGTGCGCTACGGCGCGGCGACCGTCGCCCACCGCAAGCTCGCAGAGGCGGCCAGGGGGCTCGGCGCCGGGCTCATCGTCATCGACAACGCCTCGGATACCTTCGAGGCCAACGAGAACGAGCGAGCACGAGTGCGCGGCTTCATGCGCTCGCTGCAGCGCATGGCAATCGACACGGGCGCGGCGGTCGAGCTCATCGCCCACGTCGACAAGGCCAGCGCGAAGAAGCCGGGCACGCCCGAGGGTTACTCGGGGAGCACCGCCTGGCACAACTCGGCGCGATCGCGGCTATACCTGCGGGCCGAGGGCCTGGACCGGCTTGTACTCGAGCACCAGAAGGCCAATTTCAGCCGGCGGGCCGTCGACACACACATGGTGTGGGACCAGGGGGTGCCGGTGATCGACGGCCGGGAACCGGAGGCCAATGACGGGCTCGGCACGGGCACCGACGCATGGAGCGATGCCAGGCGCCGGGTGCTGCGCCTGATAGACGAGTTCCACGACCGCGGCGAGTACATCCCCGTGAGCTTCCATGCGCCGGGCAACGCCTGGAGCGTGCTGGCGGGCGAGATCGAATTCCCCGACATGGAGCGCCCGGCCTTCCAGGCTCTCGTGCGAGACCTGGAGCGCGGGGGCGATCTGCGCAGGGAGATTTACCGCACCGCCCAGCGAAAGGAACGCGAGCGCTGGAGCGTCACCGACCAGGGGAAGCGGGCGTTCGCGGAGGCCGTAACAGATGACTCATGGCTTGACGAACCTTCAACGTTATCAAACCGATCCGAGGAGGGTGCGCCAAGTGCGCCAAGTTAAGTTGGCGCAGAGTTGGCGCGGACTCGGCGCAAGTGCGCCAACTTGTGCGCCGACCCGTAACCCTGAAGGGTCGGCGCACAAGAGTTGGCGCAAGGGCCGAAATGGAAGGCTGGCGCGGTTGGAAGTTGGCGCAGAGCGGAGAAAAGACATGCCTGGAGAACAGGACGCGAAGCAGAAGGGTCAGGTGATACGCGGTAGGCGACCGAATAGCGAAGGCTGGTCCCACGTCGCGGCTTTCGGCACCACCTGGGGTCTATGGCTCAAGCAGGGTAGCGATGGCTGGCGGACGTACAAGCTGGTCAGCGTGGAACCGCAGGAGCACAAGGCGAACTACTGGCTCGGGTACAACGTCGTGAGCAAGCGCTGGGCGCGGAACCGTGACGTTGCGCTGGCTGCGCAGCGCATGCCGGAGACGCTCGAGGCGGTGCGAGAACTGGCAGAGGAGATCGGATAGTGGCGGGACAGAGGTTGACCGGAAGGATGTTCGACGCGCTCGAGGCGCATGTCGGCGAAGATCGTATCTTCGGACTGCTGGCCGATGGCGATACGGTTTCGAGCGTGTGCCGCAAGATCAAGGAGCTGTACCCCGACGAGCTGGGTGAGCTGAGCCGCGGGGTGCTCTCGACCTGGTGCAATCGGCCCGAGCGCAAGGAGCGCTACCTGGAGGCCCGGCGCATGGGCGCGGTGGCCTAC